>JALHNZ010000016.1 GCA_022843265.1 Gemmatimonadaceae bacterium | reverse complement strand
TAGTGCCAGAGGAGATTGAGTTCTGGCAGGGTCGTGAGAGTCGTTTGCACGATCGCATTGCCTACCGACGCGAAGGGGGACGCTGGGTGCGTCGTCGCCTGAGTCCGTGAACGTGCACTGTCGCGGGCATTCCCGTGACAGAGGAGATGACGCGTGATGAGTGTTGAACTGCCTGTCTCGCGAGACGTTGCGCGTGTTGTACGCATCGTGACGGGCAGCGCGATCGCGGCCGTTGTTGTCCTCGCGGTCACGCGCGGCGTCGCGGCGGCACAGGCTCCACTTTGCCCCGCCCCCGCGGACATTTCGTGGAGTCCAGCAAAGCCCGTGGCCGGCACGCTCTTTCGTGTGCATGTGAACAGCCCGTCGCTCAACGCCATGACTCGCGTATCACACGCACGTGTCGCGAACGAGCGCCTGCACTTTCGCACGGTCGGTGATTCCACCAGTGCCTTCGCCGCCGCACCCGTTGATTCCGGCAATGGCCTCACGCTCACGCTCACGTGCGCTGACGGTACAAACACCATCGTGAAGATTCCCACACGCGCCGCCGAGTATCCGCTCGAGCGACTCAAGGTGGCGCCACGCTTCAGCGCGAAACCTGATTCCGCCCTTGTTGCACGACAGCGCCGAGAAGCGGAACGTGCGTCGGCCGTCTCGCGTGCATCGCATGAGACGCCTGCGCTCTGGACCGAACCATTTGCCTTGCCCCGCACCACGCGTATTACGAGTGACTTTGGTGGTGGGCGCACCTTCAATGGCGCGGTCACCAGTCGGCACATGGGCACGGACTACGCCGGCGCAGTCGGTGCTCCCGTACGCGCGACGAATCGTGGGGTCGTGCGTCTGGTCGACTCGTTCTACCTCGGCGGGAACGTGATCTATATCGATCACGGTGCGGGTTTCGTGACGGCGTATTTGCATCTCAGCAAACAGTTAGTCGCGGAGGGCGATACGGTCGCGCGCGGGGCCGTGATTGGTCACGTGGGAGCGACGGGTCGGGTGACCGGCCCGCATCTGCACTTCATTGCGCGGTATGGCAGTGTCACGTTTGATCCCAAGAGCCTGTTTGAGACAACCGGCTCACGCTGAGCTCAGCGAGCGGCTCCGTCGCTATCGCGATGCGCTATCGCGATGCGCTACCGCGACAAAATGCAGTCTGATTCGGTCATTCGGCCGCGTAGCCACAGCCCACGGCCATTTGGCCTTTCGGCCTCGTAGTTTCGAAAACCCGCACGGAACGTTTGCGGTGCCCGCGTGATCCCGATCGGGACTTGCAACCAGCGTTTGTGCTCAATGCCAATGTCCGAAACTACGAGGCCGAAAGGCCAAATGGCCGTGGGCTGTGGCTACGCGGCCGAATGACCGAATCAGGAACTGCAACTGAAGATCGCACCTCAGTTCGACGAAAAGCAGTAGTACAACCCCGCCCCACCGCTGCCGCGCAGATTCTCCTGGCTGCAGCCGCGCGACGGGTGCGCGTTATTCCACGACGTAGGATTCGCACCACCGCCAATACGATCATGATGCCCAACAAGCGCGGCACCCGTCGAGTTGCTGCGCCAGTTGCTGCACGTCGTGTCCGTAGTGTCGGACGACACTCGGCCATCGAGCCCTGATCCCGTCAGCACATCGTGTGTGTTGGGCGTATCGCCGCGACCGTTCACCACCGCGCCCTTCTCGGTGATGCTGTTTTCTTTCGTCAGCTTGTTGTTGTCGCTGTGCAGGTCATCAACACTCGTCGCCACTACGACGCCTTTGGCATTCGTCCATGGGCCACGACCAATGCGATCGCGCGCGTTCACCGCCGGCTCGCCGTCTTTCGCCTGCTGACTCAAGTACGCGCGCCACACTTTGCCGGTGACGCCAGCGGCTTCGGCCAGTGACTGACAATGCGCATCGGCTCCGGCCAGTCCGCCAAGGTTTGCGCCATCGCCCTTGCCAACGCTGGTGATGAAAAATCCCATCGATTGCACAGGCGCGGTGTTCGCCGGAGCCGCAGCAGTCGCGGAGATGAGAACTGCGGCGAGGCCAAATCGGAATGACATCATGGGAACAGGCTCCACTCAAGTGTTTGCCCAACGGCGCGAAAGACTTTCGAAATCAACTAGTGCGATGAATGACCCGCGCCGAGGCCGCGCGCGATCATCAGGTGATGCGGCGCGTGATGATCACCCATGACCAACAAACCGGCCAGCCCGAGTGCACGCAAACGCGCCGCGTACGCGGTGTCCGCGGGATCCTTCGCGCGGGCGGTGAACACAAGCCCGCGCTCGTGATGCTCGATACTGGTACGCACCGGGAACTCTGCTTCAAGCGCTTGCCCGTGACTGTGCAGCATGCGACGAATCGCTTCAGTCACTTCGCCTTCGCCCGTGACCTCCAGACGCACGCCGCCCTCTACATTGCTCGCAACCACCCGACTGTGCAGGAGCACCAGATCCATATCGCGCAGATGCAGTCGCAACGCTTCGATGTTGACCTTGGACCAGTCCGTAGTGGAATCCGCCTGCAGCAGGCGCACGATTTCTGAAATCGCGGCAAATGCCGCCTGCCCGGACTGCGTAGGTGCCGCTCCCGTTGGTGCAGCTACCGGCGCCTCATGCGTCATGCCGGGCGTGTGCTGATGCGTTTGCGCGTGCAGCGCCCGCGGTGTGCTCACTGCGCAGACGAGTGCGCAGGTCAACGCGGCGTACACAGGAGACAGAAACGGGCGAACTGACATGGGGACAACCCTGTTGAAACCGTGGATCCAGAGCGCGGCCATTCGTCGACCGACCGCTGAAGAGTACGTCTGGCATCGGTGGACAGCAATTCCGCGGGGGCGCGGAGGAGGGAACAGCCGGCCCGGGAGGTCGATTCATGCCACATGTCTACTGAATCGAGTTCCGAGCTTTCTCCTGCCTACCTGCTGCTCGGCGGGGCCGGCGGCATCGGCGCGGCCACTGCACGCCGGCTCGTGCAGTCGGGTGCGCGCGTGTTTCTGGCGGGTCGTCGCGAAGACGCGCTTGCGGCGCTCGGCGAAGAGTTGGGCGCGCCGTATCTGGTCACGGACCTTACGACCTTTGACGCGGTTGACGCGGCGTTCACCAGTGCGATTTCCGCGGTTGGACCGCTGAGCGGCGTGGCGAATCTTGTTGGATCCATCATTCTCAAGCCGGCGCATCTCACACGCGAAGACGAGTACCACACCACCATCGCGCAGAATCTCACGAGCGCGTTTGCGTGCGTGCGATCGGCGGCGCGACACATGCCAAACGGCGGCAGTGTGGTGTTGGTCGCCACCGCTGCGGCGCGACACGGTCTGGCCAACCACGAAGCCATCGCTGCTGCGAAGGGTGGAGTCATTGCTCTCACCCGGAGCGCGGCCGCGACCTACAGCGCAAAAGGTTTGCGCGTGAACGTCGTGGCCCCGGGCCTGGTTCGGACACCAATGGCGTCACGAATCACATCCAATGCCGCCGCAGAACAAGCGTCGGCATCGATGCACGCGCTCGGTCGCATTGGCGAACCCGACGACGTCGCGCCGGCCATTGTCTGGCTGCTCGGCCCTGATGCAGCGTGGGTCACCGGTCAGGAGATTGGCGTAGACGGCGGTCTCGCCACCGTCCGTTCACGCTAAACGGGTTTTAATCGCGACAGTCGTGAGCGCACCTGTTCCACCTGCGGCTGCAGCTCACGATCAGCGCGTGCGTACAGATCAAGGAATCGCACGTAGTAACCTGCGGCCTGCTCCTTTTGGCCGCGCTCTTCATGCATTTCACCCAACCGCTTGAGCGCCGGTCCAAACAGGAACACGTCCTCTTCGAGCTGCGACCAGCGAAACTGCTGCACAAACGCACCGTAGCGTACGAGCGCGGAGTCAGTGTCTCCAGCCATGTCATACACGCGCGCCTGTTCGCCATCAAGACAATGTGGGCAGCGCTGGAATCCTGGGAAGTCACGAACGAGCGCGACGGCGCGCGCGTAATCGCGTGACTGGAGCGCGATCTCCGCCTCGGTGATCGCCACGGCAACACTGTCTGCACCGCCATTTCCATCAGCACGCCGACGATAGTCGCGTAGCAACTCACGCGCTCGCTCGGTGCGCCCCGACAGTGCGTACGCGCGCGACAACATCAGGAGCGGTGCGTAGCCCGTAGCCGCCGTATCGTTGTTCGATGCAAGCTGCGCCCGGACCGCATCGAGCTGTCGCGCGGCGCCCGACGCGTCACCGAGAAACCAGGCGCGTGTTATTGCACGCCGCGTTTCCACCGCCATGGCGGTGCGAGGTTCAACATCCGGGTCGGCGCGCATGTACGCCTGAATCGTGGAGTCTGCGGCCGCCAGTCGACCACGCATCAGAAACAGCGCGGACAGCGATCCGTCTGCCATGCGCCGCACACCCAGATCGTTGTCGCCAATGCGGCGCAACTCGAGCAGTGAGCGCTCTGTGCCGTCAAGATCACCGAGCGCATACGACACACTCGCCGACGCCGTGTGCGCCATCGGATGGGATGGGAAACGCGCGAGAAACTGATCAGCCGTCGCCCGCGCATCAACGAGTTTGCCCTGAGCAGCCTGTGCTTCCACCAGGTTGCTCATTTGCAGCGCGCTCGCGGAACCATCAACGGCTCGGCGAAGCAACACTTCTGCCCGTGCGTAGTCTCCACGATCCATGTGCAGGATCGCAAGATTGTTGAGTGCACGCTTGTCAGTGGAGTCAAGCGCAATGACCGCATCGTACGCCGCCATCGCACGACGCTCATCGCGCTGCGGACCAGCCGCGGAGTACCAGCTGCCCTCAAGCAGGTGCGCTTCCACCGGCGTCAGTCGATCACGGTGTTCCATGGCCCGCGACAACAGTTCGCGCGCGCGCTCGGGTTGTTGCCCTCGGTTCGAAAGCGCGGCGGACAACTTGCGCATCGCCATGGCGAAGTTCGGATCAAGCGCGATCGCTTCTTCAAGCAACCGATATCCGCGCGGGTAGTCACCCTGCACATCAACCGCCGCCACGGCCTGTGTGTAACGGCGGAGTGCTTCGAGCGATGGCGTGGTGACGCGGTCGAGTGGCGGCGCGCCGCTCAACGAGCGCATCGACTCGCCCAGAATTCGGCGAAGCCCTTTGGACAACTTGTCGATGGCGCCAATCACCTCGCTCGAGTCAGACGCGGACTCGCGCACAGCCGCCAGCACCAGCCCACTATCCGCGCTGATCAAGCGCGCCGTGAGCTGAAAGCCACGACCCACCGGGACGACATCACCGACTACGTACGCGGGAATGCCCTCGCGCAGTGCGACTTCCCGCGCCAGCGACGAATCCACGGCAGCCGTTG
Source organism: Gemmatimonadaceae bacterium (assembly GCA_022843265.1). GTDB lineage: Bacteria > Gemmatimonadota > Gemmatimonadetes > Gemmatimonadales > Gemmatimonadaceae > JAABRT01. Next base: position 56,942 of record JALHNZ010000016.1, on the reverse strand, counting down.
GCTCGCGCTGCATGCGTTCCAGCGCGTCGCTCACCGCCACCGGTTGCACAACACGAACGAGCGTGGACTGTGTGAGATCGGTACGCAGTGCGTCACTGACCACCGCGCCCAGCCCACTGCCCGCATCGGCGAAGTTGGCGACGAGCACTTCGTCGCGTTCCCGCAATGTGGTGCCGTCTACAATCCCGCGCGAAAATCCGTCGCGCACAAACGATCCCAGTGCCGCGATCGCCACAAACGCAACCGCCACCTCGGCGAAGACCCGCCAGCGCGGGCGCGGGCGCGGCGTGGTGACCGATGCGCGGGTCGCCGTGTGGCGCGATACGCGCGACCCTCCGCCGGTCGGTGTACGCAGCACCAGATCCGTATTCACATCGGCCAACGCCAGCGCCAGCTCCGCAGCGGACGCATAGCGATCATCTGGCAACTTGGCGAGGCACCGTTCAATTACTGCATACAGCGATTCCGGCACGTGTGCTTCACGCTCCAACGGCTCCGGCTGCTTTGACACCTGCGCCGCCAGCACACTCGCCGGCGACATCCCGGAAAAAAGTGGCGCACCGCGCAACATTTCATAACCGAGCGCGCCAACCGCATAGATGTCCATGCGATGATCGGCGTTCGGATCTGCCGCGGCCTGCTCCGGCGCCATGTAGGATGGCGTGCCCAGCGCGATCCCCTGCGAGGTGAGCGTCTGGTTGCCCACGTGCGGCGCGGGGAGATCCGCATCACGGGCGCTCGTGATGGCCTTGGCCACACCAAAATCCACGACCAGCGCGTGCGCACCATTGACCAGCAGCACGTTGTCCGGCTTGATGTCGCGATGCACCACGCCGCGACTGTGCGCGTAGTCCAGCGCTTCCGCCACGTCATGCAGTATTCGCACGACATCGGCAACCGCCGGCCGCTCCTCGCGCTTGAACACCTCGCGCAGCGACTCGCCGTCTACCATGGGCATGGTGTAGTACAGCGCGCCGCCTGCATCACCAGCCGCAAGCAACGGAACGATGTGCGGGTGCTGCAACGAGGCCGCCATTTGAATCTCTCGGCGGAAGCGCTCCTGGCTCACGCCCTGCGACAATTCGGGCGGCAACACTTTCACCGCCACGTGCCGTCCAAGCGCCAACTCCGTGGCGAGGAAGACACGACTCATGCCACCGCCACCAAGTTCACGCTCGATGCGGTAGGCGGGGCCGAGGTCGATGGGGAGTGTGAAGGCGCGGGGCATCGGGGTCCCTACGCGGCAGGGACGGCGGAGTTCCGGATCGGGATGAAACGGTGTGTCCGCAGGGGGTGTCGTTACATCAGACACCCGCTCCACGGATTCCGTTGCTACGCTGCACGATCACACAACAGGCTTAGCGGTTCAAGCTGGCGGTGAGAAAGCTCTGCACGTCTGCTTCACTCATCTGGCGCCAGCCGGGTGTGACGTTGTCGAGCTTCCCGGATTTCATCCACGCCTCAAGCTGACCGACTAACTCGTACAAATGTTCGAAGTCGTTCACCACGAACAGCAGCGGTTGATAGTGATCAATCTCAAAGTGCTGGTTGATCACCCACTCCAGTTGCAGCGGATACCGCTGTACTGAGGGACTTTCCACACTGTGTACAATTTCACCGTACGACGACAGCAGACCCGAGCCATACACCTTGAGTTCGTCGACGGCACTGCCGCGCATTAACCCGAACTCCACCGTAAACCAGAAGAACCGCTGCAGCGCGTTTTGAATGCTGCTGAGCCGACGATGCTGCTCGGTGGGGTCACTTACGCGGCTGACCATTTCCGCGGCCAGATGTGCGCAGGCACCGAACCGTACCAGTGTCTCCGCGAACGCCGGGTCGGTGTGCATGGGCACATGGCCGGCAATGTCGTGAAAAATGTCAGGTTCGGGCAGATAGTCGAGTGACGAACCATCGCGAATGGTGATGGTGGTCGGAAACTCGCGGCGGCTCAGACAGTCGAAAAAATTAAAGGCCGGTACAAAACCGCTCACGGCCTTCGCACGAAATCCGGTGCGCGGCGCCATGAACTTGTTGACGTCTTCGAGTCGCGGAACGTGCGTGGGCTCAAAACAGAGCGTGGCCAGTCCATCGAGGAATCGCGGGTTGGCGTAGCGTGTCCACCGATCCTGCATGCGCGCGTACAGGCGCTGCCACGCGTCGTGATTATCCGCCGAATAGAGCTCATACGGCTGCTCGATATACATCTCGCCGTTCGCGACAGCGTTTTCGATGTACGGGGCTTTGGTAGTCGTCAGTCCCTGGCCGGCAACGAGCGTGTGCGCAACAGTCATATGAACGGTCTCTCTTCGGGTACGAGCATCACGGCGAGTGTGTACTCAAGTCACGCGCGGCAGCGCTGTCAACGCACCAGCTGCTGCAGTTGTGCCGTGAGCTGTTCCAATCGCACTGGTTTCTGCAGTACCGCCCACGCCCCCTGGAGCGCACCTTCGCCGGGGTCCCCGGTAACAATCATGACCGGCAGCTCAGGCCAGTTGTGCACCACGCGCTCAAGCACAGCGCGACCTCCGAGCCCCGGCATGGAGAGGTCAAGAATCAACAAGTCGATCCGTGGCGCGCGCCCTTCGCTGATCTCTGCGAGATGCGCCAATGCGGCCGCTCCGTCTGCGGCCTCATCCACGACGGCACCAACCATGCGGAGTTGGCGCGTGATGGCTTTGCGAACGAGCGGTTCGTCGTCCACCACCAGGATGCGAAGGACAGGCAGTGCATTGCTGGCCTGAGTCGGTGTGGTGCGTGCGGGCACGGGGCCGTCCACGGCAGGTAGGTCAACTCGAATGGTGGAACCCACATCGATCGTGGATTCAACAATCCACCGACCGTGGGATTCGCGGATGGTTGCGAACGCAGAAGCGAGGCCAAGGCCCGTTCCGCGGCCCGCCGCTTTGGTTGTGAAAAACGGTTCGCCCACGCGTCGACGCACGTCGTCATTCATGCCGACGCCGTTGTCATGCACTTCAAAGGTGACGTACCCGTCGCTTGTGTAAAGCCGTGCCGTAATTCGTGGATCAGCGCGCCCCTGCACGGCATCGCGCGCGTTCAGCAACAGATTGAGCAACACCTGCTGCACGGGACCGGTCGTACCGCGAACGAATGCGTGCGGTACCTCCACAGACGCGTCCACCACGATGGCTCGGTCAAACGTGCGACGACACATGCCCACCGCTTCGCGCACCAGCGGCACCAGATCCACAGAGTCCGCCACGACATCGGTGAACGTTCCCCGTCGACCAAAGGCCAGCATCTGGCGCACAAGGTCCGCCGCGTTGCGCGCCGCCACCCCAGCCTCATCCAGCAGCTCACGCGTTTCATCGGTGGTCTGCGCGGCCGCCAACTCCACGTTCGGCAGAATCACGGCCAGGAGGTTGTTGAAGTTGTGCGCTACGCCTGCAGCGAGATCTCCAAGGACCTCGCGCCGCTGTGTGGTGCGAAGTCCATCGGCGAGTGCATGGGCTTCTGTCACGTCTAGCAGCACGCCGGTGTACAGCTGCCCTGCGCCCGCGTCTGATGGCACCACGTGCGCGCGCACCCACCGTGTCTCACCCGACGGACGCGTAATCATGAACTCACGATCAAATGGCCTGGCGTCACCACCTTCGCGGGCGCGCGTTGCCACGAGTGCCTGCAGCATTCGTGCGCGTTCCTCAGGATCCACGACCGCACGCATAAGCTCCGGTTCCGTCTGGAGTCGCTCCTTCGTTACGCCGAGCAAATCATGGATGCGCCCACCCACGAACGGAATGTTGACGGTCTGCGCGTCGGTCACTTCCACCTGAAACAACACGCCCGGCAGCGCATCCAGTACGCGCGTGAGGTTGGCGCGACTCGACTCCAGTTGCAGGCGGACTTCACGTTCGGCAGTGACATCGGCGAAGGTGGCCACGACACCGGCCAATGTTTCGTCGGCAGGATCGCGCAGTGGATCTGTGCTCACACTCAGCCACGCTCGCTCACCACTGGGCCGCTGCACACCGAGCAACACATTCTGGCATGGTTGTCCGGTGGCGCGCGTAATCTCGGAGGGAATCTCGTGATTCGCGATTGGTGTTCCGTCGGGTTTCTCCAGTCGCCAGCGCGGGTCGAGCGGTGACCGGCCCGCCATCTGTTCGAGTGTCAGACCGAGCGCCTTTTCCGCAGACGCGTTGCATTCGCGAATTGAACCATCTGCATTGTGCAGCACGACACCTTCGGACATGGAACGAATCACCGAGCGGTACGTGGCTTCCGATTGTTGCAGTGCACGCTGCGCTGCCGTGACATCGGTGAAGGTCACGACAACCTGCTGTATCGTTCCCTGCGCGTCGCGTATTGGTTTGGCAGAAATGAGCAGCCAGATGCGCTCCGGTCGCTCGCCGCGCACCACACCAAGTACCGTGTCGCGCACGGCCTGCCCAGTGGCGAGCACCTGCATGACGGGATGTTGATCACCCGGAACGGTGCGGCCGTCCACGTCAATCGCACTCCAGTGCTCGTCGAGCGACGTCATGCCAATCAGTTGACTCGAAGGCACACCGAGCAAATCCTGCGCGTGCTGATTGGAAAAGATGATGCGTCCCGACGGATCGTGCACGACAACGGCCACGTCCATCGCCTGCAACCATTCCACGCTCTGCACGTCCATGCCGGATCCTTAAACTCGAGTGTCAACGAGGTTGAGCGAGCTCCAGTGCATGCGTAAGGTGCAGCGAAAAACAGGTTTGTGGGAGGGCGGAGGTGCTACCGCCCCGCGGCGGGAGCGCTCGACAGCTCATCGCGCAGTTTGGCGTAGCTCTCCCATCGCGCCTTGCTCACATCGCCTGCATTCACCGCCTCGCGCACCGCGCACCCGGGCTCGACCAGGTGCGTACAGTCAGCAAAGCGACAGTTGTCCAGATACGGCAACAGCTCTGGAAAACAGGCCGCCACCTCTCGCATGGAAATGCCCCACAGCCCCACTTCGCGCAGCCCGGGCGTATCCGCCACAAAGCCGCCACCGGGCAGTGGATACAGCAGCGCACCAACCGTAGTGTGCCGTCCCTTGTTCACGCTTTCGCTGATCGCGCCCACACGCAGATTGAGACCCGGAAATAGCGCGTTCATGAGGGACGACTTGCCCACACCGGACGGGCCGGACAACGCCGACACGCGCCCCTGGACGGTCTCTCTCAGCTCCTCGAGTCCGTTGCCCGTGACAACACTTGTGTAGTGCACCGGATATCCGGCCTTCTCGTAGTCGCCGAAGATTCGACGCGCACCTGCCTCAGCGACAAGATCGCATTTGTTCACAACAATGCGCGCGCTCAAACTGTTTGACTCGGCAATCACCAGGAATCGATCAAGCATGCGTGGATGCGGATCCGGATTCGCTGCCGCAAACACCACCACAACCTGATCGATATTGGCGACTACGACTCGTTCGCCAATCGCGCGACCCGGCGCGCGTCGGGCCAGCTTGGATCGACGCGGGTGAATGGCCGAAATCGACCACGCGGCGCCGCTTGCATCCGGTTCAACATCCACTTCATCACCCACCGCCAACTTGAGCGACGTCTCGGGCGCACGCGAGGCATGACCGAGTGATACACGCGGCGTACTGCCCTGCTCTTCCTGCTTTTTGAGCCGACCGCGGAGGGACGCGTCAACGCTTTCGCCGGTCGCGAGCAACACACGCCACACGCCGCCGGTGCCAGAGAGAACCGTACCTTGTGTCGTCATCAGCGTGCGTCCGTCGAGCCAGTGTTGGGAACAGCATCGTCGCGCTGTGCGCGAATGAGTCCGTCAAGCGTGGCTTTTACCACGAGCAGCGACATCTCACCCACGGCGCGCCGCACGGCTTCCTCACTGTGTCCACGCACGAGAAAGGGCGACTCCAGATGACCGGTGGCTTCCGGCTCGCCACGGCTCCATCGCAGGAAGAACAGGTAGGCACCCCACGGCGCGTTGGCGTCGTCGGTGATGTCGGTGAGTACGTCGGCAGAATACGACGCACCATCAATTCCTTCAAACGCCGCGGGACGCGCGTGCACGGCCATGTAGCCGCCCAGTGTGCGCTCGTCGCCCGCCTCATGGTCCGGAGGCAGATGCTGGCCGCTGTGCGCGATCAGAGCATCCTCAGCGCAACGCTTCTTTCACAATGTTTCCCGTCATGAACGCGATGTTTGCAGGGCGTTCGGCCAGTCGACGCATGAGATACGGGTACCACTGGGTGCCAAACGGAATGTACACACGAACCCGCCACCCCTCGCTCACCAGCGCTTCCTGCAAGTCGCGGCGAACGCCGTAGAGCATCTGGAACTCAAACCGCTCCGGCGCAATTCCTTCGGCACGTGCAAAACGTTTGGCTTCCTTGATGATCACTTCGTCGTGCGTAGCGAGGCCAGGGTAGTAGCCGCGCGACATTAAACGATGCATGGCCTGCACGTATGTACGATCCACGTCGGCCTTGTCGGGAAATGCCACGGCATCTGGTTCCTTGTACGCGCCTTTGCACAAACGCACGCGTGCACCGAGCCCAATCGCGCGCTCCACATCATCCAGAGTACGACGCAGCGCGCTTTGCAGCACAATGCCCACGCGCTTGGGATAGCGGCTGTACAACTCGCGCTCAAACATGTCGATCGTGCGCTGCGTGTACTCACTCGACTCCATATCCAGCCGCACGAACGAGTCGTACTGCTCGGCGCGCTTGAGAATCTCGCTCACCACATCAATGCACACATCGTCGCGAATGTCCTGGCCGAGTGCCGTGAGTTTCACGGACACGTTGCAGTTCAGCGTGCGCCGATGGATTTCATCGAGCAGCTCCAGATACTGCCGTCCGGTATCACGCGCTTCCGCCTCGTTGGTGACGCTCTCACCCAACAGGTCGAGCGTAGCCGAGATTCCATGTGCGTTCAGATCCGCGGCGGCGTCACAGGCCGCGGCGATGGTTTCGCCGGCGACAAAGCGCGACGCCATGCGCCGCGCAAATCCGTTCCCACGGATGAAATTAAAAACGCGCTGCTGGCGCGAGAGATACAGCAGAGAGTTACGCAACATGGAGCAAAGAAACGGGATCAGAAGGCGATCGTCGCCCTCCGCTGGGAGCCGCCCCCTGAACGAGGGCAAGCCGGAAATATAACGGGCCCCGTTGTGGCGAGGCCCGGTGGCGTTCGTCGTGTCCCGTCCGCCTCTGCGCTTGGTGCGCGCCCTACCGCGGTGCCGTCATGAGGCGCCAGACCGGCGCCGGCTGCCCCTTCGTCAGGGCCGCATCCATGAAATTCCAGGTCACCAAGCCGTCGTCGCTTTCCGGTTCAAGCAGCAGCATGGCCAGGCGGTCGTTCGGGGTGCCCGTCCGAATACGCCAGCTGCCCGCTGGTACCTGTCGGGTTTCGCGCTTCCACGTTCCGGACAACGTGACTTCCTGATGGCCCTGGAACGGTCGCGCCGAGCGCGCAATGCTGTCTACCGTAAACACCTCGACACTGGTGGAGTACGCGGTGGCAACACGCTCCACGCGTATCCCATGCGCGCGCAGTCGGGGAAGCGTGGAATCTGCGGCCGCTGCGGTGAGAATCCAGCCACCCATTGGAGGCGTGCGCGTGAGCGCGGCTTCAAATCGGTCCACGACCGGCATGCGAACCGACGCCATGCGCCCGGTGCGACGAACACCGAGGGGCATTCCGGGTTCGTCGCGCGCAGTGCTGTCAGCGGTGCGTTCAAGCACCTCGACCAGTACAACCTGCGTATCCGGCGTACTCCAGAATCGCGACCGAACCGCGACTGGAGGAAGCACTCTCCCCGGGCCAAACGTTGAGGCCGCGCGCCCCGTGGCCACGCGCGCCTTGATCGCCTGCGGACGCTCGGCCACGTACGACAACACTTCCTGCACAAACGCGCGCGTGGACGCCACCCGCACATTGAACGGATCGTGCGAGAACGCTTCGCTGAGAATGGACATGCCGCCACGCAACCCGTAGTAGTTCGTGCCGAAACGTGGCTTGTGCTCGTACGTCACGAACGCCGACTTGATGGTGTCGGTGAGCGACCCGCGACCCGACTCGCCCGTGAAGTTGCCGTACGGAAAAATGCGGAAGTTGTGGCGCTGCTGCATGCGCGACCGAATTTCCACAAGCATCGTGTCACCAACGAACGGCGCCAATGGTGCGGCGGGATGCAACGAAGGTGAATACGTGAGGTGGTAGCCGTGATAGCTGCCATTGGTGGTGTGTAAGTCCATGAATACATCCGGCGCCCACGCATTGATCGCCGCGAGTGTACCGCGCGTCTCCGGCGCTTCCACCTTGATGTAATCGCGATTCAGGTCGAGCCCCATGCCATTGGGGCGCAGTCCAATCTGCGCGGGACCGTTCTGCGCACCACGATTGCGCGCCTGATCGCCAAAATCATCGTTACCGTCGGCGTTGTAGATCGGCACCACGAGCAGCACGATCGAATCCAGCACCGTCGCGCCGCGCGCGAACGACAGATCGCGCAGCAGTGCCTGCACCGCCTCTTTACCCTCGACCTCGCCCGCGTGGATGTTGGCTTGCACGTACACGATCGGTCGACCGAGCGCTCGCGCTTGCGCGGGCGTTCGCACCGTTGGCTTGGACGCAATCACCAGCGGCACCACTTTGCCCTTGGTTGAACGCGCCAGTTCGGTCACCACAATCGGCGCGCGCATCTTGACGAGCGAATCGAGAAACATCACGACATCGGCGTGATGTGACGTTTCCTGATAGTTCGTGCGCTCCGCGCGCGTGGCCGGCTTTGGAAGTGCGGCTTGCTGCGCGACCAGCGGTGTTGCCGCGGTACCGAGCAACAGCGCGCACAGCGCTGTGGGCAGCGAACGGCGCCTCAGAAGCATGCTCTGTCTGCGTGCGATTGTACGATTCACAGCAACTCCAACGCGTGGGGAGATAGTGGAAACAACTGAGCTCGGGCAGTTACACATCGTACTCATCAGCGAAGTGCTGGCGGATTTCTTTGAGCTGAAGCACATGACGCTGCTCATGACGGGCAATCAGTAGCAACCACTCGTACAAGTTCATGTCGCCGAGGCGTGGGTGTAATGCAGAGTACGTGGCAAGCGCAAGTCCACTCGCCTGTTGCATGGCGTTCAGCAGGCGAGCGCGCGTGGCCTCAAGGGCCTGACACGCTTCATCAAAATCCGGCGATTCGGCGGGCATCACCACAGACGGCGCATCAATTTTTCGCAGTCGGACACGCACACCAAATCGATCGAACGCGTCGAGCATGGCTTGCGCGTCCGCTTCGCTCAAACTCGCGTCTTCTAGCGGCGCGCCACTCTGACGCACCTCTTTGACCCCTTTGCTGAACAGTCGGCCTGAACCGTCTTCCACCATGGCGAGATGCGCCATCACTTCTGCGGCCGACCAGCGATCAGGCGCCGGGCGCACCGTGCGCAACGCCGCTGGAACATCGCGTGCCGCCTCGAGGAGTTCGGCGCGCGCTTCGGCGAGCAGCGCGGCAATCATCTGCAGTTTCGGATGCATCGCCTGGTGTTGCTCGGTGGCGCGCTCGGTGTTGGTGGCGTCACTCACAAGGGCTTACCGGTTGAGGGATAGAAGCGTTCACCGCGCACCGCCATACCGCGCAGTCTCGTTGCGGGCGTGAAGCGCCCGGGGAACCGTGCATCAAGCGCGTCGAGTCGTTGCACACAATTCGCAACGCCCAACGCATCGATCGTACGAAACGGGCCACCTCGGAATGGCGGGAAGCCAATGCCGAATACCGCGCCGATGTCGCCATCGCGTGTATTGCGCAACACGCCGTCTTCGAGGCAACGCACGGCTTCGTTCAGCATCGCCATGACGGTGCGATCCACGATCTGTTCAGCGCTCATGTCGAGCCGTGCGCCAGTTGCCGGCGTGAGCGCGTACACTGACTTATCGGGTCCGTCACGCTTGCCCTTGTCGTCGTACAGGTAGAATCCGCGTCCGCCTTTGCGACCGAGTCGACCATCTTCCAGCACTCGCTGCAGCGTGATCGACGGCGCGAGTCGCGCGCCGAACGCGTCCGCCATGATCGGTCCCGACTTTCCGGCGATGTCGAGCCCGACTTCATCGAGCAGTGTGATCGGGCCAACCGGAAATCCGTAGCCAACCAGCGCCGCGTCAATCGCGTCCATGGCCACCCCTTCGTCGAGTAGACGACCGGCCTCGTTGATATACGGAGCGAGAATGCGGTTCACATAAAAGCCCGGGCCGTCGGACACGACGATCACCGTTTTACCGATCTGCTTTCCGTAGGCGACGGTGGTCGCAATGGTCTGCGCGCTCGTTTGCGGGGCCGCGATAACCTCGAGCAATGGCATTTTGTGCACCGGACTGAAGAAGTGCATGCCAACTACTCGATCGGGATGCGCCGCCACTTCCGCGATGCGGGCAATCGGAATGGTGCTGGTATTCGATGCAAAAATTGCGTCCGGCGCCGCGTCTTCTACTTCGCGCAGCACGGTGTGCTTCACGGACAGATCTTCAAACACGGCTTCGATCACCAGGTCGGCACGCTTGAAGCCAGTGTAGTCCGTGCTGCCGCTGACCAGACTCATCATATCGTCGAATGCGAGCGGTGTGAGCCTGCGTTTCTTCCGCTGCTCCGTGAGCACGTCGCGCACCGCACGCAATCCGCCGGCGATTCGCTCAAGGGAGGCGTCGCGAAGACGAACCGGTGTGAGTTTCTGCACAGCGACCGATGCAATGCCCGCACCCATGAATCCCGCACCAAGCACGGCCAGTCGCTGTACGGGCGACGCAACAACATCTGCCTCGCCCACACCTGTATCCTTCTTGAGCGCCGTCGTCGCAAAAAACAGAAACGTGAGTTCGCGACACACGGGCGTCATGGCCAATGCGCCAAACTGCTTCGCTTCGGCATCGAGTCCTCGCGACACACCATGCGAGTACCCCTCAGCGATTACATCAATCGCCGCGAGCGGAGCAGGATACGCGCCGCGCGTCTTTTTCATTACTTGTTCGCGCGCCTGACGAAATACCACGGCGCGTCCTACGGGATTGTCTTCGAGCAGCATTTCTGACGCACTGCTCTGGCGCTCTTCGCGCGTGCGCTTTCCACTCGCCAGTTCCTTCGCACGCTGTATCGCGACCCGCCGCAGCACGGCCGGATGCACCAGATCATCAATCAACCCCAATGATCGTGCTTTGCGCGGACGAATCGTTTTGCCGGTGAGGATCATATCAAGCGCACCTTGCAAACCAATCAAACGCGGTAAACGCTGCGTTCCTCCCGCACCTGGCAAGAGGCCAAGCTGTGTTTCCGGAAGTGCTGTCACCGACTTGGGATGATCCGTGAGCACGCGCCAATGACAGGCCAGCGCGACTTCGAGGCCACCGCCAAGACACGCGCCGTGAATCGCTGCGACCACCGGCTTCTTCAGCGCCGCAAGCCGGTCAAGCATGCGCTGACCGTTGCGCGAAAGCGTTTCGCCCGCGCTGGCCGAAGTCAGCGACACCAGCTCTTCAATGTCCGCACCGGCAATCCACACGTCCGGCTTGCCGCTGATCAGCACGGCGCACGTAATTGACGCATCTGTCTCCAGGCGCGTGAACATTGCGTCAAACTCGGAGGCCAGTCGCGAGTTGAGCGCGTTCACCGGCGCGTTGGGATCGTTGAACGTGATCACCGCGACGCCGTCTTCAACCAGCAGTGATAGTGTCTGCGTCATGCGCGCTCCACCACCATTGCGTGTCCCATGCCGCCGGCCGCGCACACGGTCAGCAAGCCGAACTGCCCACCAATTCGCCCAAGTTCGTTCAGCAAGGTGGTGACGATTCGTGCGCCGGTCGCACCGAACGGATGTCCTATGGAAAGCGAACCGCCGAGCACATTGAGTTTGTCCGGATCCACCTCCCCAACGGGGCTGCTCAGTCCCGCGCGTGCGGCCCATGTTGGTGAGGCAAGTCCGTGCAGGTTGCTCAACACCTGAGCGGCGAATGCCTCGTGCATCTCCACTCGATCCATGTCGGCCAGCGTCAGACCCGCACGCTCAAGCGCGCGCGGCGCGGCAAACACCGGCGCTTGCAACAACTGTTCAGCGGGGTCGATTGCGCTGTATGCGTACGAGCGAATGAATCCGAGCGGCGCGTAGCCAAGCGCCGCGGCCACGTCTTCGCGCATGAGCAGCACGGCGGCCGCACCATCGGTCAGTGGAGATGCATTGCCAGCCGTGACCGATCCGTATTGCCGATCGAATACCGGCTTAAGCGCGCCTAGCTGCTCGAGGGTGGTGTCCGAACGAATCAAGTTGTCCGTGGCCAGCATTTCCTTATGCGAGGGCGGAATGGTAATCGGCGCGATCTCGGCGGTGAGTCGGCCGTCACGTGTTCCGGCAGCCGCACGTTGGTGCGACCGCAAGGCAAATGCATCCTGAGCCCCGCGCGAAATGCCGTTGAGTTTTGCCATAGTGTCGGCCGACTGCCCCATGGTCTCGCCGGTGCTCGGCTCCGAGATCGCGGGCGTAATGGGCACCAGATCACGCGGCCTGATGCGCCCCAGAATACCGAGTCGCTGCGCCAACGACTTGGCTTTGCTCGCGGCAATGAGCGTGTCGGCCATGCGACGTGAGTGCAGAATCGGCACCTGCGTGAGCGATTCCGCCCCGCCTGCAATCGCAACGGTGGCATGACCGAGCGCAATCTGATCCGCGGCATCGGTGATGGCCTGATTGGCCGAGGCGCACGCCCTCCCCACCGTGTACGCTTGCACGTCGCGCGGAAAGTGCGGCATGAGCGAGATTTCTCGCGCAATGTTGGGCGCCAGTACAGAAGGCAACACGGTGCCAAACACGAGCAGGTCAACGGCCTTGCCTTCGAGCTCGGTGCGTTGCATGATCGCGGCCACGGCGTGGCGGCCGAGGTCAAGCGCCGAGTAGTCGGCGAGCAGCGTGCCCGATCGAGCGAATGGCGTGCGCACGCCGGCAACGACGGCAACGCGCTGCCCCGGAGTCCCGTATTGAATCATGAATTGAAGTTACCGCACATCGGGTGCCCCCTGCAGTCGCTCGGGCCGCTCGTCCCACCTTTCCCCGGAGTACCTCCTGTGATCGACCCGCGCTTTTCGCGTGTCGCACGTGCCTTGGGCACACGTGCCTGTGGCCTGCTGTTCGTAGCTGGCTCAGCCCTCGCGCCCGCAGTGCTCACGTCCCAAGCCGCGCCGGCGGTGGCGACGGAGTTCTCGTCGCTGCATTTCCGCTCCATCGGGCCGGCCACGATGTCCGGCCGTATTGCGGCGGTGGCCGTGTATGAGGCCAACCCGGCCATCTATTACGTGGCGACTGCACACGGCGGTGTGTGGAAGACCACGAGCAACGGCACGATGTTCACCCCGTTGCTTCAGCATCAGGGGCTGATGTCCACCGGTGCGGTGACCATTTCTCAGAAGGACCCCAACCTGGTGTGGGTGGGCGGCGGCGAGTCAAACAACCGACAGAGCACGTCGTGGGGTGACGGCATTTACAAGAGCACCGACGGCGGCACCACGTTCACCCACATGGGGTTGCGCGAGTCGCGGCACATCAATCGTATCGTGCTCGACCCCACGAACACCGACATCGTGTTCGTGGCCGCCACCGGCCCACTCTTCGGTTCTGGCGGTGAGCGCGGTGTGTACAAGAGCACGGACGGTGGCGCGTCGTGGAAGCGGACGCTGCATATCAATGACGAAACCGGCGCCAACGACATCGTCATGTCGCCAACGGATTCGAAGGTGTTGTTCGCGACCACGTATCAGCGCCGCCGCACCACCTGCTGCTTTAATGGTGGTGGCGAAGGCAGCGCGCTGCACGTGAGCCGAGATGGGGGCGAGACGTGGAGTAAAGTGGAAGGTGGATTCCCCACCGGGCCGCTCGGTCGACTGGCCGTTGATATTGCGCCATCGAATGCGAGCGTTGTGTACGCGCTGGTCGAAGCACCGTCGGCGGCAGGACAGAGCCCGTCGGGACTCTGGCGTTCAAACGATGCCGGCGCGACGTGGGCGAAAGTGAACAGCGTGAATCCGCGCCCCATGTATTTCAGCAAACTCAAGATTGATCCGATCGATCCGGAGCGCGTGTACTACGGCGGTGTTGGACTGCACGTCTCGCACGATGGAGGCAAAACGGTTGAACCCGACGCCGCGCGCGTGCTGCACGACGACGTGCATGCAATCTGGATTAATCCGCGGAACACCGATCATGTGGTGATTGGCAATGACGGTGGACTGGGTGTGTCGTATGACGCCGCAAAAACGTGGCAGTTCATTCCGAATGTGCCCGTGGGTTTGTTCTATCATGCGTGGTACGACATGGAAACGCCGTTCAACGTGTGTGGCGGCATGCAGGACAACTACAACTGGTGTGGCCCCAGCCGCTCGCGTTTCGGCGCCGGCATCATGAACTACGATTGGTTCCAGATCCTCGGCGGCGACGGCTTTGTGGCCATGCCCGATCCGCGTGACTCGCGCATTGTGTACACCGAGTCGCAGGACGGCAACATGATTCGTCGCAACAAGATCACCGGCGAGTCCAAGAGCATTCGCCCCACGCCACAGAATGTATCGCCCGCCGTACCTGCAACGGAGCGATTCCGTTTTCACTGGGATTCGCCGATGACGCTTTCGGCGCACGAGCCAGGCACGCTGATCGTTGCGGCGAACCGCGTGTTTCGTTCATCAGACCGCGGAGATTCGTGGACGGTGATCAGCCCCGATCTCACACAGAACAAGAATCGCGATTCGATTGTCACCATGGGGCAGAACGGTCGCGACATTCGTCTGGCGCGGAACGACGGCATCTCGCAGTGGCCGGCAATCGTGTCGCTGGCTGAATCGCCAAAGCTGGCGGGCGTGATTTACACGGGCACTGACGATGGCACCGTGAGCGTCACGCGAGACAACGGCAAGACGTGGACGAACATCACGGCCAACCTTCCAGGATTCCCGGCTGGAGCGTTTGTCTCTGAAGTTGTGCCGTCACGCTTCGACGCGGGCACTGTGTACATCACGGTCGACAACCACCGTGAAAATGACTACACGCCGCACGTGTGGACGAGCACCGACTTTGGCGCCACGTTCCGTCGCATCACCAGCGGACTCACCGGCGAAATTGCGCGTACGCTCACCGAAGATACGCGCAATGCGAACGTGCTCTACATTGGCGGCGAAAGCGGCATCTGGCTCTCGCTCGACAAAGGCGCGAACTGGCGCAAACTGAGCGGCGACAACTTCCCGAATGTACGTGTAGATGAGCTCACGATTCATCCGCGTGACAACGCATTGATTGTGGCGTCGCACGGACGGTCTATCTGGATTCTTGATGATCTGTCGCCGATTCAGGAATACAACACGGCGCGAACCGTCGCCGACGTGGCGCTCTTTTCCGTACCGAACGCTTTGCAGTGGAAGTACAAGGACGATCGCAACGACGAGTTCTGGGGACACCAGACATTCATCGGCGAAAACCCACCGGCTGACGCCACCATTCGCATGTTTGTGAACAAAGCGCCGGATTCACTCGCGGTTCGCATTAGCAGTGGAACGCGTGTGGTGCGTGAACTCGCGGTGCGGGCCGACAGCAACTTCACGGGAATACAAACGGTGTGCTGGGATCTGCGTGGTGCACCGATCGTGAGCGCCACTCCAGCGGCCGCACCCGGTGGACGCGGTCCTGGCGGCGGTGGTCCTGGTGGCGGTGGCGGTCCTGCTGGCGGTGGCGCGGCCGGAGGCGCTCGCATTCCGGGGCTGCCCACACCACTCCCCTCGGCGGGCTACAAGCCCTCGTCTCCGTGCCGCGGCGGCGGAGGTGGCGGCGGTTTTGGGGGCGGCGGTGGTGCGGCCGCGCCGTATGTCTCGCCCGGCGACTACACGGTCGCGCTGGTCGCGAATGGCAAGGTGTTGTCATCCAAAACAATGAAAGTGGTCATGGATCCGCTGGTGCAACTCAGTGGCCCAGCGCGCGTCGCATACGATGCGCTGCTGAACGACCTGCACACACGGCAGCAGCGCGGCGCCGATGTCGCGACCAGGCTCACGGCCCTCGCGTCGCAAATGGCCGTGGTGAAATCGAAACTCGATTCCACCCCCTCGCTCACGGCCGCGAACAAAACGTCATTCGCCACACTTGAACAGGCCTTCGATAGCGTGCGCGTGAAGTTCGGCGTGCAACCGGGTCGTTTGCCGGGCGCGATGGCGGTGCCCCCGGCCGCTGGCCCCGGTGGTGGTGGATTCGGTGGGGCCGCGAACACGACCAATGTGCTCGGCCGACTCGCCACCGTGAAGGGCGCGATTGCGGGCATCTGGGAAACACCAAGCAGCTCGGTGCAACAGCAGGCGACATTAACAAGCCGAGAGCTCGATGTCGCGATCGCCGAAGCCAATCGTGTGCTCGCATCCGCTCAGACGGTCGGTCGGTCCTTCACTGCCGCTGGCCTGACGCTCGGCGTGCCCTGAGTCACCACTGCGTTATGACACACGGCCCACCAACGCGATGCGCGTTGGTGGGCCGTTGTGTTGTGATCACAGGCGTCAGATAAACGGCTGCCGCTCAGATACAACAATCTCCTTGTCACCGCGGAACGCTCGTACACGCCACTTACTGCCGCTCTCCGGAATAAAGAGTGGGGGCAGCGGCGCCACCGTGTCAGTGGCATGATGATCATGAATCACGCGACCTTGCCGATCGAGAATCTCGGTGCGGTAGCGCGTGGCACCGTCAACAGAATGCCACACCAGCACTCCCGCGCGCTCACCCACCACACGAATTGAAGACTCGTTCGACCCCGATCGGTCGCAGGCCACCAGAATCACGCAAACAAGTGTCGCCGCTGCGCCTCGCGCGCTGCGACCAAAGCGGTTCGTATGCATACAACAACATGACGCGATCAAATCCTCGGATGCAAGCCGTTCGTACCGCGAGCACTGGCGGTGCGGACGCTGACCGCCCAGAATAGCAGCATGCCCCACTCTCCGGCCTCCATGTTTTCTTCGACATCCGTTCAGGGGTCTGCGGACAAGCTGGCGCTTCACGCAGGCGCGGCCGTTGCGGCACGCAACGAAACCATCGCCTCGCTGGCCAACCATTCTTTCGACCTGATCATTATTGGCGGCGGCATCACGGGCGCCGGAACCGCTCGCGAAGCCGCGATTCGCGGGATGCGCGTGGCGCTGGTTGAGCGAGACGATTTTGCATCGGGCACGTCAAGTCGATCGTCGCGCCTCGTGCACGGGGGTGTACGCTATCTGGAGCATGGTCACCTCGGCCTCGTGTTTGAGGCGAGTCGAGAGCGCCGACTGTTGTTGCAACTGGCGCCACATCTGGTGCGCCCGCTGGCATTCACGTGGCCGGTGTACCGCGACGCACGCGTACCCAAGTGGAAACTGCGCGCCGGCCTCGCGCTGTACGATGCGCTCTCCCTGTTTCGTAATGTGGGACGCCATCAGTCGCTCAACCCCGAGGAAGTGATCGATGCGGAGCCCGCGCTGGATCGCAACGCACTCACTGGCGGCGCACGCTACTGGGACGCGGCCACCGACGACACACGACTGGTACTGGCCACGGTCATTGCCGCGCGCGAAGCCGGCGCCGTAGTTGCGAACCACGTGGAAGTCACCAGCGGCATTGATCAAAACGGAACGCTGGCGGGCGTGATGGTGCGCGATCGGTTGCGTGACCGTCAGTTCGCGGTGCGCGCACCATTGGTGATCAACTGCACCGGCCCGTGGAGTGATGTCACCGCATCACTTACCGGACTGCCGAGCTCGCATGCCGTGCATGGTGCGGTTGGCGCGCATATCGCCGTTTCTCGCCAGCGACTTGGCAACAAGGACGCGATCACCATTACCTCACCGCTCGACGGCCGCGTGATGTTCGTGCTGCCGGCCGGCGTGCATGCGATCATCGGTACAACGGAACGACCCGCTACGGGTGGACCCGATGATGTACGCGCGTCGGGCCAGGAAATTGCGTACCTGCTACGCTCTGTGAACATGCGCTTCCCGTACGCCAATCTCAAATCTGAGGACGTGATCAGTGCGTGGGCCGGCATTCGTCCGCTCGCCGCCTCACAAACGGGCGCGGCACGCGATACCGGCAGTGCATCGCGCGAGCATGCCATCGTGCGCGCCGCAAACGGATTAGTGAGTGTGACCGGCGGAAAACTCACCACGTATCGCGCCATGGCCATTGATATTGCCGACAAGGCAACGGGCCACAAGGCTACCGGTGACGCACACGAACGCAGTGAGCGCGAAGTGTTGCCGGGCGGCGACATCGAGTCGCTGGAGCAGGCGGAACACGAAGCATCCGTCACCGTCGGTGATACGGCCGTGGGCGAGCGACTGGCCCGCGCGTACGGCAGTCGCTGGCGCAACGTGTGGAGTTACGCGCAGCGTGATCCGAACCTGCGCTTGCGGTTGGTCGAACAGCTGCCGTACATGCTGGCCGAAGTGGCGCACGCCGTTGAGCGCGAAGCGGCGTGCACTTTTGCCGACGTGCTCGTGCGCCGCACCCACGTGGCGTTCGAAACGCGTGATCACGGCGTGGGTGCGGCGGAACGCATCGCGCCGCTCATGGCCGCGCTGCTGGAATGGACGGATGCCGAACGTGATGCCGCGCTCGAGGTGTATCGCACGGATGCGAAACGCCTCTTCAGCGTGGATCAGATCTCGGCCGCGTCGTCGTGAATGGTCACGAGCTCAAGCACCGTCAGCTTTCGCACCATCGAGGGCAACTTGAGAAACGCCGTTTCGCCCACCGCTTTGCCAGATAGGGCAAGACCGATAGGTGAACCCATGGTCACGTGTCCTTCTTCGAAATCGGCGGAGTCACCGAACACGAGGTGATACGTTTCGCGGTCCTTCGTGGCCTGGTCTTCCACTACCACCTTGGAGCCGAGTCCCACGCGATCGCTCGGGATCTGATCCATCTCGATCTGTCCGAGCTTGCTCAGGCGCATGTTGAGCTGGCCGAGGCGCGCCTGCACGAACTGTTGACGTTCGAGTGCGGCCTTGTACTCGGAGTTCTCCTTCAAGTCACCCATCTCCACGGCACGACGGATTTCCGCCGGGAGGACGATGTGGAGTTCGTGAGTGAGTTTTTCCACTTCACCACGAAGCTTGGCCTTGAGTTCTTCGAGCATGGCGGGCACCGGAGATAGTCATGAGCCCCGCTTCAACTGGCGCAACTGGCGCGCGTCGAGGTCGGGGCAAATAGAAAATGAGCGCCCGGGCCGCTGGGGGCCGGGCGCGTCTCTGTCTTTGTAATGTAGCGTCAGACGCCGGGGACTCAAGGGTTGAACGCTCCCCGCACGTTTTTCGCGACGGTTGCTACGGCGCCCCGCGGATTGGTGCGTTCCGCTCAAAGTCGTACATCGTGAGTCGACGTAGTTGGTAGTACGCCACCCAGTATCCGCGCAGCGCCTGCAGGTACGACTGCAACGCACCGTCTTTTTCCGTCTGCGCCTGATACAGATTGTCGATACCAATGCGTCCAATCACATAACGATTTTTCGCGACGTCAAATCGTTTGGTACCCACCGTGTCCGCTTTTGCCGCCACCTGCAACACGCGTTCGGCCAAGGCGAGCTGCAAGGCCGCAAAGTGTGCGTCTTGCACGGTTTGCTCGCGCATTTGACGATTGCTGAACTCCTGCCGCGAGAGATCCGCTCTGGCGGCTTCGATTTGTCCGCTGCGTGAGCCCCACTGCAATACGGGAATTTGTACGCCTACCGAGAAGCGCTGTGCCTGACGCAGGTCCTGATAGACAGCGCCAGCCTCGGCACCCGTCTGATTGAAACCCATCGACGCCTGCACGCTCGCGCCCGGGCCCGTGCCATAGCGCGATTCTGATATCCGACGTTCGGCTTGCACCTCGCTGAGTTCCAGCTCCTGCAGCGCGGCCCGATTCTTCAACGCCTCGCGCACAGCCAGCGCGGTATCGGCCGCGAGGCGCGGAATATCCGTAGGGACCGTGAGGCGCACTGGCGCGCCGACCGGCAAATCGAGCGCCAGTCGCAGTGCGGCGAGAGTGCGGTCATGCTCCAGCCGGGCCGCATCCACTGCGTTCTGCGCGCGCAGCAACGCCAGTTCGCTCTGCAACAGATCATTCTCTCCGATGCGACCAACTTCGAAACGACCTTCGTTCAGCGTGTACAGACTGTCATTGACCGCGACATTTGTCTCGGCGTTTTCAAGGCCCACGCGCGCGTTGTAGTGGTCAAAGAACGCGTTGGTTGTCGCAATCGCTATTTCTTCGAGCGACTCGGCGAACGTACGCTCGGAAATGTCATATCGAAGATCCTGCTCGCGATTGTCCCATCGCTGACGATTCGGCCGAAACAGATCCTGCCGGATGCCTACAAGTAGTGGTGTCGACTGCCACGTGCGAATGTCCCGGTCGCCCGAAACATCCAGCCGCGACAACGAGGAATTCACGAACAGATCTCCACCGGTGACCGGCAATCGCTGCGACACCTGTGCGGTAAGTGCGGCTTCGTTCTGCTGTTGAGGGCGAAATACCGTAGAGCCATCGGGCTGCAGTACGGGAATGATTGACCGATTGTACACCGGCAAATTGCCGTTGAGCGAAAGCTGCGGCAGGAGCGAACCGGCGAAGGCGCGATCGCGCTGACGCGCCGCGTTTCGCTGCGCCACGGCGGCTTTGGCCTGAAGTCCCTGTCGCTGCGCCCGCTCGACCGCATCGCGCAGTGTGAACTCCATGGCCTGCTGCGCGTGCAATGGCACATGCGAAACAGGCGCGAGCATCATGAGCGCGCCCAGAGCGAGCGCCGAAATCGAAGTGTGCGTCATTCGTAACGGAGGCAGACGACGGGATCCTGACGCGCAGCGCGCCACGCCGGCACGATGCCGAACACAAGTCCAACGGTGAGCGACACACCAAACGCCACAATGATCGAGAGCGGCGCCACCAGCGTGCGAATACCCGCGAACTGCTCAATCGCGGCGCTGATGCCGGCGCCCACAAGAATTCCGGCCGTGCCGCCCACAACGGAGATGAGCACGGCCTCTACCAGAAACTGCGCCAGAATGTTCTCCTGGGTGGCCCCCATGGCTCGGCGCACGCCAATCTCGCGAATGCGCTCAAGGATTGACGCGAGCATGATGTTCATGATGCCAATGCCTCCCACGATCAGAGAGATCGACGCAATCGCACCGAGCACGACGTTGAAGATTGTTTTGGTTCGCTGTTCCTGTTTGAGCAGCAGCTCCGGCACCGTGATCTGATAGTCCACGACCGCGTTGTGTCGGCGCGCCAGCAGTCGGCGCATGATGTCAGCAACCTGCGGCACCGCTGACGCTTCGTGTACGCGCACAATGATGCGATCCAGTTGGTGCGGATTGGTGCGTTCACTGCGCCTTTCTTCGGATTCCTCATCGCCACCCACTACCACCATGCCTTCGGCTTGCGCCGCCGCTTCTACCCCTTGCACGGTGAGTCGCGCCCGGTCACGAATGCGCAGCAGCATGGTCCGCACCGGCACGTACACGTCCATGGAGGCGTCGCGGATACCAAGCTTGTCCGCGTTTTCGCCAATCGTCTGGCGATCCGCCAGCACGCCGATCACGGTGAACCAGTGCTCACCAACTTTCAGGCGTCGACCGATTGGTTCTTCGGTCGTGAAAAACCGATTGCGCACCCCGTGTCCGATAATCGCGACGGGGAGCTCCCCGGTTGCTTGCGCCGCAGAAAACAGTGTGCCCTGGGCAATCTCAAGATTGAGCAGCCGGAAGTAGCTCGTGTCCACTCCAACCACGCGTCCGGAACGGCGCACACCTTCACGCGTGATGGTGGTGTTCACCACCACTTCACCCGACACGGCATCAAGCTGCGGGATCACGCTGCGAATGGCTTCCACATCGCCGATGCTGAGGCCGGGCGAGTACTTTTTCGGCTGTTTGCTGTCATTCTGGTTCTCAGCCTTGCCCTCCTCCTGCTCTTCATAGGGCGTGACAATCACATTGTTCGTGCCGAGCAAGCGCATTTGCTCAAGGATCTCCTGCTCGGCGCCTTTGCCAATGGCGAGCATGGCGATCACTGACGCTACGCCAAAGAGAATTCCCAGCGACGTGAGGCCCGCGCGCAGTCGATTGTGCGTGACCGCCTCAAGCGCGGTGCGCAGCGCAAACAGTCCCTGCGTGGTGATGCGCGCATAGGCCGCGCGCCAGCGCTCACGGCGTGTCACCGGCCAGCCGGCTTGTGTTCACCTTGCTGGCATCGGTCGGGGGTACAAGCAGGACCTCTTCGCCCTGAGCCAATCCTGCAGACACAACGACGTGCGTGTCGTTCATCGCACCTGTCGTGATTTCCTGTTTGATCAGCCGTCCGCCGCGACGCACGAACACATACGGAATATTCTCCTCGCTCGTGACCGCTTCCAGTGGCACCGACAACACGTCGGTCAGTCGCGCGGTCTCGATCAGATTGCCCGTGGTCATGCCGGGGCGCAACGTGGTATCGGGCGCGGTGACATTGATCTTCACTTCAAAGACTTTCGCGTCGGAGTTCGGACGCTGTTCACCGACGTTGGCAACCGCCGTCACCGTGCCGACCAGCAGTTTGTTTGGATCGGAGTCGAGCGTAATTTTGACGGGCTGACCGACGGACACTTTGCGCACATCGATTTCGTTGATGTACGTCATGGACTCCATCTTGGTGAGATCGGGAAGCGTTGCCACGGCGGGCTCCCAGGGATTCACCTGCGCACCCGCACCCTTTTTGCGGCCGTTCCATTCGCGCACGTAGATCACCATGCCGTCCGATGGGGCGCGCACCGTAAAGCCTTCCATGACCTCAATCACGACGCGCTGCAGACTTTTCTGTCGCTCAAGATCGGCGCCCACTTCTCGCATTTTTGCCTGCGCCTGCTCGGTACGCGTCACGAGATCGATTTTGCCTTGCGCCAGCGCGCGTTCGGCACGCTCAAAATCAATCGCTGCCTGTCGCTGCACACTGGGCGCTTCAAACTTTGCCTGATCGCGCGCAATGCGCTTCTCTTCGAGCGCGAGCTCCATACCGCGCAAGTCCTCGCGCGCCTTTGAGAGATTGAGCGTAGAATCAAGCATCGCCTGTTCGTACAACGCTTCTGATTTCTGTACGTTCAGCGCTGTTTCCTGCATTTTGCTGGCGAGCGTTGAACGATCGAGCTCCGCCACCACATCGCCTTCTTTTACGAGCGTACCTTCGGGCACGATCGTGGCAATTTTCATTTGAAACGCGCCGGCCTGCTGCGCGTTTGGTGGTCCCTGGATTTGCACAAACGACGAAGAGCGCAGTTCACCCGCCGACGAGACCGGCACGATAAAATCGCCCTGCGTCACGACGGCCGTGAGCGATGCATCGTCTTTCGGCGAATCCGCCATCAGCCATGCGGCAGAGGCAAGCACGAGTACGGCGAGGGCACCGAGAAAGCGGCGCGAGCGGAGCAGTTGCATGAGTCAAACCGCTGCAAGGTGGGATGAAACGTTCGCACGTGCGGACGCTCAGACACATCTGACACCACAAACGCGCCGAACGGTTGTTTCGGCAATAGTATTTTCGTGACGTTTAACCAAATCCTAATCGACGCAAAGCGAGCTCTTCCATAACGACGAGCACATCTGTTCGGCATGTTAAGCGGGGCGCGATTGCGCGTTTTGCCGTGCGTGCCCGCTCAAGAACCCTCCGGTCAACGGAATTGTCACCGCAGGTGTTTGTGTCTGCAGATTGCTGCACGGCCCCACACTCCCCCTTTAGCACCGACGACAGATGGATCGACACCACCGCATTGATTACATCGAGTTCGCCGTATCCGATCTCGACGCATCGAAACAGTTCTACGCCACAGCATTTGGTTGGCGCTTCACCGACTACGGCCCTGACTACGTGGGCATTCAGGGTGCCGAGCGCGAGGTGGGTGGCATGTATCGCACCGACGAGCTGCGGACTACCGGTCCGCTCGTGATTCTCTATTCTGAAAATCTTGAACAGAGTCTGACTGCGGTTGAGTCGGCCGGCGGCACAGTGCTCGTTCCACCGTTCGACTTTCCCGGTGGACGTCGATTTCACTTTGCCGACCCGAGCGGAAATGAGCTGGCCGTGTGGTCGGAAAAGTGACGCGAGTGTGAGCGCGCTTTCTCGCACGGCAGTACGACTCGTTTCAGGCGCGGCGCTTTTGTCTGGCTGCGCCACAACAACGCCGTCGAGCGATCTCGCCGTGACGCGACCACCCGGCATCATGCGTGGCGCGTTCATCGATGACTACGGCAACGTGTTCGACATTTCTGATACGCTGTTTGCGCAGCAACCGCACGGACGTTTTGAGATCGTGGAGTGGCATGTGCAGGAGCAATTCGTCGTCGCCCGCAACGCCGACAGCAACGCCAGCGATCCTGGTCTCTGGACGCGCATTGATTGGGTGCCGTTGCCGAACATGCCGCCGTACACGTGGGCGTTCTGCTTTACGGCGTTCCGCGCACCCAGTCGGCAGGCAGCGCGTGATACGCCGGCGCCGGACCGCACGAATCCTCGCACCGGCTGCAATGGCTATCCATTTTCACGTATGAAACCGGCGCTGCGGTAGTGAGTGCAGCGCTGTGCGCTTCACGCGGTGCGATACTCCGCGCGATTGCGGCTCTCCCACACGCGAATGTCATCGAGCACCGAAGAGTCGGGGCCGGAATACCGACGCCGCGTTTCCGTTGGCGCGTCGTCATCAGCGATCGCCTGCTGAATCACGTCCACAGGAATGCGCCAGTGCTGCCAGCGGGAGAAATACACCTCGCTCCCTTTCCAACCGTTCGCACTCCCTGATTTGAACTCATCAAGCAGCGGTTGATTGCCAACCGCCGATTTAGCGAACAGCGGCACCGCCGTGCACAGCCCCGCTGCCGCGTCCACGTGCAGCACAAGAAAATCCTGCTCGCCCGTGACCGCACGATCGCCCTGAGGGCCCATTTCGGCGTTGGTCAGACAGTCGCCACGCGTGCGAAGCCGCGTGGTATCAAGGCGAACGACAGATCCAGACAAGGACGGCGTTGAGGCAGCGGACATATGGATAAACAGAGAAAAGGAGTGCCACGGGGCGTTCCGTTCGGCACAGAGAGCCCGGTGGCGTTATCTTTGAAGGATGACTGGAAGCAAGTTATACACTCTGATCGGTGCCGACGGCGGCCGCTACTCAAGTCCAACCAAGGGCACCTTTGGCGGGTACCGCAAAGAGCGGCGCTACGGTCGCCTGGATTGCAAGCTGGCGCGTCGTGCGCTTGAGAATGGCGGGCTGTACGCCCAGCAGCGCGTGTTTTTTGCCGACGAGGCGACCGCCATCGCGGCGGGCTACCACCCGTGTGCGGTGTGCATGCCCGACGAATACAAGCTGTATAAGAACGGGAAGCGCTAGCCCCCTCTTACTGGGCGGAACAACCGGCCGTATGCTTTGTGTCCGGTTGCATCAAGTTTATCCCCCGCCCACCGCCCCCGCGCGGAGTCCAACATGCGTCCGATGAAGAACGCCCGTCTGTGGCTGTCTGCTGGTGCCGTACTCACCACGCTTGTCGGTTCGCCACAAGCAGCGCGCGCGCAATCCCTGATGAATGACATGCACGCGGAAGTCAGCGCCGTGCAGAAAAAGATTATCGATCTGGCCAATGCCATGCCCGAAAGCAGCTACGCCTGGCGACCGACCGTCGGCGTGCGATCAACGGGCGAAGTGCTCAAGCACGTCGCCGCCGACAACTATCTGATTCCTGTCAGCTGGGGTGCGCCGGCACCGGCGTCAAGCGGAATCTCCGCGACCGATATGTCGAGCGTGCAGAAATACGAAACACGCGCTGTCACTCGCGCTGAAGTTATTGCTGAACTGGAGGCGTCGTTCCGTCATCTGCATGGCGCCATGCGACTGACCACCGACGGTAATCTGGCCGAAGGCGTCAAGTTTTTTGGTCGGGATATGACACGACAGAAAGTCATGATCATCACCCTGTCGCATTTGCATGAGCATCTCGGTCAGTTGATCGCCTACGCGCGCAGCAACAATGTGGTCCCGCCGTGGAGCAAGTAGCTCGACGCAGGCGTCGTGCGGGCTGGATGCTGTGCTGGGCAGGCCTGACGATCGGGGCATGCAAACCGACATCGCAGCCGCCAGCAACGCAGAGCGCAGCATCGCAGACTCCGTCGGCCCCCGCGGACTCCGTGGAGTATCTGAACTCCGACGCCGCACCGCCGGGGCTGCCATTTTCCGAGGCGGTGCGCGTTGGCGATCTGGTGTTGCTGTCCGGACAGATCGGCACGCGCAACGGCGAAATGGCAGTGGTGCCCGGCGGACTTGAGCCCGAGGCACGCCAGACCATGGACAACATTCGTGGGGTGCTCGAACGCAACGGGCTCGGCATGCAGCACGTGATCAAGTGCACCGTAATGCTCGCGGACATGTCGGAATGGCCGGCGTTCAACGCGATTTATCGCGAATATTTCACCGCGCCGTACCCAGCTCGAAGTGCGCTGGGCGCAAACGGACTCGCCCTCGGCGCTCGTGTCGAAGTGGAGTGCATGGCCTCGCGTCGAACACCCGGACGCGCCGCGGTCGCGCCTTAGCGTCCTGCCGGTGGCTTCCTGCGCGTAGCCGCCCGGCGGGTTTGCCAGACGCCAGCACCAGTTCACAAGTGGTGACGCCTGGGCTGAAACCCGGGTTGCTTTGTCACGTAGGTTAACTTTATAGTGCAAAGTACTTGATACCTGCCTCCGGGCCGCCGATACTCCTGTCATGACCGCTCCCAGACCCGAACCCCCAGCGCTGCACGACCGCGCCCTGCAGGACCTGTCCTTCATTCGCCGTACAATGGAGGGCGCTGCGTCTTTCACCGATGTGCCCGGCTGGGGTCTCGTCGCCCTCGGCGCCATCGCCGTGATCGCGGCCCCCATCGCCGCCCGGCAAACCACCCCCGAACGCTGGCTTGCCGTCTGGACGATCACGGCGGCGCTCGGCGCGACTGTGGGCAGCGCCGCGATGCTCCACAAGATGCGGCAGCGGCTGGGTCGCGAGCATGCACTCTCGTTCAGCGTGCCGGCCCGAAAATTTCTCTTCAGCCTCTGGCCGTCGATCATATCTGGCGCGGTGCTGACGCTCGCACTCATCGATCCCTTCACACCCGGCATCGACGCCCAGCTCGTTGCCCGCATGATCCCCGGTGTGTGGCTGCTGCTGTATGGAATGGGCGTGACCACGGCGGGCGCCTTTTCCATTCGCGCCGTACCGCTCATGGGCTTCGGCTTCATCGCACTCGGCGTGCTGGCACTCTTTCTTCCGTTCGCAAACGGCAACGTCATGATGGCGCTTGGATTTGGCGGACTTCAAACAGCATTTGGCGTCTATATCGCCCGGAGGCACGGTGGCTAAGCGAGACGGAAGTGCAGCACGCGCGCGTCGCGACGATCAGGATGCCGCGGCGCAGAGCGCTTCGGCGCAGAGCGCGCCGCGTGCAAACGCGCGGAAAAAGACAACCACACTACAAGCCGTCGACGGAGACGTGTCGATGCCCATGGATCTTGATCGACTCATTCATGAGCGCTTGCGTCTCGCCATTGTGAGTTCGCTCGCTGTGCACACATCGCTCACGTTCAACGAACTCAAGGCGATGCTCGACACGTCCGACGGCAATGTGTCGGTCCACGCGCGCAAGCTGGAAGACGCCGGCTACATCAGCTGTACCAAGGGCTATGAGGGTCGAGTACCACGCACCGAATACACATTGACAGCGGAAGGCAGACGGGCACTTGAACAGTACCTCTCGCACATGGAAGCGTTGATTAAACGGGTGGGTGGCCAATGAAACGGCATCTGACCGCCGTGCCTGATCATCTCGCTATCATCATGGACGGGAATGGTCGCTGGGCCACACAACGTGGACGTCCGCGCTGGATGGGACACGTGCGCGGTGCACAAACCGTTCGCAAAGTGGTCACCCATTGCGCGCGTCGTGGAGTGGGACAACTCACGTTGTACGCATTTTCCAGCGACAACTGGAAGCGCCCGCAGGAAGAAGTGAAACTGCTGTTTGAGTTGTTTGCGACACATCTTGACCGGCAGCTTCCTGAGCTCATCAGCAATGATATTCGCCTCACGGTCATTGGCCGGCGTGATCGTCTGCCGAGCGCATTGGCAGAACGCATCAATGCGGCGGAGGCGCGCACGCACTCCTGTCGCCGAATGCACCTGCGCGTGGCCATCGACTATTCAAGCCGCACGGCGATTCAAACCGCCGCCACGAGCGGCGCGCTTGAACGCGCCATGCCGGATCGCTCCGACGCAACCGGCGCGGGCATCCTGCCGTCGGTTGACATGGTACTGCGCACGGGTGGAGAACGGCGCCTCTCCGACTTTTTGCTGTGGGAGAGTGCGTATGCGGAACTGGCGTTTCTTGACGTGAATTTTCCGGACCTGACCGCCGCTGATCTCGACACGGTGTTCGCGGATTACGCCGCACGCGATCGTCGCTTTGGTGGCGTGCAGGTTGTCGACCAACTGATCAAGGAGAGCGCGTGACACCGCAACTTGCACGTCGGCTGCTGGTCGCAGCAGCGCTGTTGGGACTGGCGGGCAACTGGCTGTTGCGTGCGGAATGGTGGCGCGCCGGATTTCTGATCTGGGTACTTGGCATTCTCGGTACCGCATTTGCAGCTTCGCGTTTCATGGTAGCGAGCAAAAACGGTGCGCCAGACCCGACGGCACATCGCGAGCGAACCATGCTGTTCGTGAGCGCCGCTGCGCTTGCATTGCTGCTCGTGCTTCGCGATGCCGAGATCTTGTTCGTCCTTGATCTTTTTGCCCTGCTCGTGGTCGCGGCGCTGGTAGCGTGGCGTGCCGCAGGACGCTCGCTCAGCACACTTGAACCGCGTGACGCGGCGGTAGGCGGTGTGGCGGCGGCATCGACCGTCGTTGCCGGTGCACCCATGCTCTTGCTGCGCGACGCGGCGCCGTCCCGGCTCGAATCGGCGCAGCGACGCACGCTGGGCAGCTACGGGGTAGGCGTGATTGCGGCCGCACCCGTGTTGATGGCCGTCGCGCTGCTGCTCGGTTCCGCGGATCCATTGTTTGCACAGCTGCTCGAAGACGCCGGCGCGATGCTCGATGTCGGCCTCGTTGGTCACCTGGTTGGTACGTGCGTCGCTGGTTGGGTCGTTGCCGGCGCACTGCGTGGCACCGCTGTCATGACCGCCGCCGGTGTAGCGGTTTCGCGTGTGCAACCACGAGTGTCGTTTCCGATTATTGCTCCACTTCTGGCTGGTTTGACGGTGCTGCTCAGTGTGTGGATTGCGCTGCAGGTGCGCACCATTTTTGGCGGCGCGGAGTATGTGGCTACCGCCAGCGGCGTGACCGTTGCCGAATACGCTCGGCAGGGATTTTTTGAGTTGATTGTGATTGCCGGCATCGTGTTGGCCTCGCTGTTGCTCGCAGACGAGGTGCTCGCCCGAGACGCCGAACGCGAACGTCGCACCTTTCGCAGATTCGGTTTGGCGCTGCTGGGTCTTGTAAGCGCACTGCTGATATCTGCACTCTTCAGACTCGTACTGTACCTTCGCTATTTCGGTCTCACCGAGGATCGCGTGCTTGCGTTGGCCGTGCTGGTATGGGTGGCTGCTGTGCTCGGATGGTTTGGCCTGACTGTTCTGCGAAACGCTCGTGCGCGATTTGCACCAGGGGTCCTCGTGGTTTCTGCGGTCTGGCTCGGCGCGCTGAACGTTGCGAACCCTGAGCGCTGGATCGTAGAAACAAACCTGAGTCGGGCCGAGCGTGGTCTCGACTTCGACACGGCCTATCATGCGAAGCTTTCCGGCGACGCACTGCCCGCGTTGCTGGATGGTGCGGATCGACTCGGTCTGGCGCGGGCCGCCACGTTGCGCGCGGAAATTTCGAAGGTGTGGACAGCACGGGCGATCGAACGCGCAGATTGGCGTTCGTGGAGCGTGCCTTACATACTCGCTGCGCGCCGCGCGGAGTAAGCGCATGCGATTCCAATCGCACGAAGAGTTCTTTGATACGATGCCCACTGAGGTGCGCGAACGCCTCAAGCTTATCCAGCAGGAAGTCGAGCGCTGCCTTCCTGACGCAACTCGGTGTATCAGTTACCAGATGCCGGCATACCGGCGGAACGGCGTGTTCTTCTACTTTGCCGGCTTCAAGCGACATATTGGTGTATATCCACCTATGAACAGCGACGCCGCGTTGGTAGCGGAGGCTACAAAGTATCGTGGCCCGAAGGGAAATCTGCTCTTTCCCCACGACGAACCGCTGCCCGTAGAGCTGATCGGTCGAATCGCGGTGGCGCTCGCGGCGAAGTAGCCGACGCAGTGCGATTTGCCTGAACCACCGGAGTCAAAGCATGTCGTTACAGCAGAGTGTGGACGATCCCACGCTGCAGGGCGCCGCAGTCGTTGGCGTGGCCACGCCGCCCGAGCTGAGTACGCTATATCGTGACCTGATGAGTCCGTACTGCCCGGGGCTCTCGCTCGCGAGTTGCCCCAGCCCGCAGGCTGATTCACTGCGTGATGCGATTGCGGCGCGCTTTGATCGGGGCGAATCACCGTCGGAGATTACGAGTGCGCTGGTTGTGGACTACGGCCCCGGCATTCGCGGCTCGCCAGCGCTCGAGGGGTTCGGTGCCGTAGCGTTTGTGGTGCCGGTGCTGCTGCTGATTGCGGGCGCGCTGTTCGCGCAGCGCTGGCTCCGCCGCCACACGCGGAAGGCCCGCGCGTAGGCTCGCGCCCAAGGACCGCGTGTAGCGTGGATCCCCGAGCGCGCGCGGTCGGGGAAATCCGCACAAACACCGCGCCTGAAACCTGACTGATTGTCCCACGGAGTCCCGCGAAGCTTCGGAGTTTCGCAGGTTGGTCGAGTCTCGTGCGCGCACGTCGGTGCGTATGCGCTTGACCACGTGCCTATGGGAAGCAGAACGTGACTGACACTGGCGATTTACCGATTGTAATTCAGGGCGGCATGGGCGTTGGTGTTTCGAACTGGCGCCTGGCGCGCGCCGTGTCCATGCGCGGGCAGCTCGGCGTCGTCTCAGGTACCGCGCTCGATACCATTCTTGTGCGCCGTCTGCAGGATGGCGATCGAGACGGACACGTGCGGCGTGCGATGCAGGCGTTTCCCATTGATGGCGTCGCAGATACGGTACGTGCTCAGTACTTCATTGAAGGTGGTCGTGCGCCGGATGCGCCGTATGCGCTCGTGCCGATGTACCGACGAAGCGTGAGCGTTGCGCGTCAGCAGCTTACCATGCTCGCCAACTTCGTCGAAGTATTTCTCGCGAAAGAAGGACATCACGGATTGGTGGGCACGAATCTACTCACCAAACTCCAGCTGCCGAATCTGGCGTCACTCTATGGCGCGATGCTCGCGGGAGTGGACTACGTGCTGATGGGCGCAGGAATTCCACGCGAGATTCCCTCGGCGCTTGACGCACTGGCCGCACACCACCCGGCGCGACTCACCTTCGAGGTTGATGGCGCGCGCGGCGAGACACAAACATTGGAGTTTGATCCCGTTGCTCACGGTGGAGACGTCAACGTGCCACTCAAGCGACCGAAGTTTCTCGCCATTGTGGCGTCCGATACGCTGGCGATCAATCTCGCACGCAAATCGAGCGGCTACGTTGACGGGTTCGTGGTGGAAGGGCCAACCGCAGGCGGACATAATGCACCGCCACGCGGCGCTCTCACGCTGACCGAACGTGGTGAACCGTTGTACGGCGAGCGTGATGTTGTCGACATTGAAAAAGTGCGTTCACTCGGTCGTCCATTCT
Organism: Gemmatimonadaceae bacterium; assembly: GCA_022843265.1. GTDB lineage: Bacteria > Gemmatimonadota > Gemmatimonadetes > Gemmatimonadales > Gemmatimonadaceae > JAABRT01. Next base: position 25,151 of record JALHNZ010000016.1, on the reverse strand, counting down.
GGCTCGCTGGCGGAACTGGATCACCGACACATGTGGCCGAAGCACTGGCGGCTGGTGCTGCGGGCGTGCAAGTCGGCACACTCTTCGCGTATTGTGACGAGTCGGGTTTCGATGACGATCTCAAGCGTGAGGTACTCACAAGCGCCAAACGTGGCGAGCTTCGCATCATGACGGATCCGCTTGCATCGCCCACGGGTTACCCCTTCAAAGTGGTCACATGGGGCGAACACGTTGACCAATCAGTTGAGCGCGAGCGCGTGTGTGACCTTGGGTATTTGCGCAGCGCCTACCAGCGCGAAGACGGACGCGTTGGATACCGCTGCGCCGCCGAGCCCGTCGCCGACTATGTGCAGAAAGGCGGCAACGTGGAAGACACCGTTGGCCGACGGTGTGTATGCAACGGACTTGTGGCCACTGTTGGCATGCCACAGATACGCGAAAGCCGAGGTGCGGAACCGGCGCTGGTCACAAGCGGTGATGACCTGGCCAACATCGGTTCCTTCCTCGGCGATCGAATCAGCTATTCAGCTGGTGATGTCATCGACTACCTGCTGCCGGATCACTTCAAATCAAATCGATCCGCGTTCATGACCTTGGACCACGCCGTTACGAACGTGTGAACGAACTGCTCCTTCGCATCGTCCTGTGCGTACACCTCAGCCAGTGCGCGCAGCTGTGAGTTGGAACCGAAGACGAGGTCAACGCGTGTAGCCGTCCACTTCACGTCCCCTGTTTCGCGATCGCGTCCTTCGAACACGTCGTTCGATTCCGACATCGACTTCCACGTGGTGCTCATATCGAGCAGGTTCACAAAGAAGTCGTTGCTCAACGTTTCCGGACGGTTCGTGAACACGCCATGACGCGACTGGCCATGATTCGCGTTCAGCACTCGCATTCCGCCAACCAGCGCGGTCATTTCGGGCGCCGTCAGAGTGAGCAGCTGCGCCTTGTCCACCAACAGCTCTTCGGCAGACACGGTGTACTGCGCCTTCTGGTAGTTGCGGAAGCCGTCGGCAATCGGTTCGAGCACATCAAATGATTCCACATCCGTCTGCTCCTGCGATGCATCCATGCGTCCGGCAGCGAACGGCACTTCAATATTGAAGCCACCCTGCGTTGCCGCACGTTCAATGGCCGCACAACCGCCGAGCACGATCAGATCAGCGAGCGACACGCGCTTGTCGCCGGTTTGTGCATCGTTGAACTCCTTCTGGATCGTTTCGAAAATATCCAGTGCGCGCGTGAGCTTGGCGGGCTGATTCACTTCCCAGCTCTTCTGCGGCGCCAAACGAATGCGCGCACCGTTCGCACCACCACGCTTATCTGAACCGCGGAACGTCGACGCCGACGCCCAGGCGGTAGACACCAGCTGCGAAATGGGGAGACCCGCGCCCAACAGCTTCTGCTTGAGCGCGGCGATGTCGTGCGCGTCAATGAGCGCGTGGTTGCGCTCGGGAATGGGGTCCTGCCACAACAGCTCTTCCTGCGGGACAAGTGAACCGAGATAGCGTGAGCGTGGCCCCATATCGCGATGCGTCAGCTTGTACCACGCACGCGCGTACGCGTCGGCCAACTGATCGGGATTCTGATGAAAGCGCTTGGAAATCTCGAGGTAGATCGGGTCCATCTTGAGCGCCATATCCGCCGTGCTCATCATCGGCGCGTGACGACGCGATGGATCGTGTGCATCAGGTACCAGCGTTGCGGCGGCCGGATCACTCGGCGTCCACTGATGGGCACCGGCGGGGCTCTTTGTCAGCACCCAGTCAAAACCAAACAGCGTGTCGAAGTAGCCGTTGTCCCACTGAATCGGGTTTGGCGTCCACGCGCCTTCCACACCGCTGGTGATCGTATCCACGCCACGACCTGTGCCCATGGAGTTGGTCCAGCCGAGTCCCTGTTCTTCGATCGACGCGCCTTCCGGCTCAACACCAACGTGTGCCACGTCCCCGGCACCGTGTGCCTTTCCGAAGGTGTGACCACCCGCAATCAATGCGACGGTTTCTTCGTCGTTCATGGCCATGCGCTTGAACGTCTCGCGAATATCACGCGCCGACGCGAGCGGATCCGGGTTGCCGTTCGGGCCTTCCGGATTCACATAGATGAGACCCATCTGCACAGCGGCAAGCGGATTCTCAAGTTCGCGATCACCGGAGTAACGCTTGTCGCCCAACCACTCGGCCTCGGGTCCCCAGTAAATGTCCATCTCGGGCTCCCACACGTCTTCACGGCCGCAGGCAAAACCGAACGTCTTGAAGCCCATGGATTCCATGGCCACGTTGCCCGTAAGCACCATGAGGTCGGCCCACGAAAGCTTGCGGCCGTACTTCTGCTTGATCGGCCACAGCAAGCGACGCGCCTTGTCCAGATTGCCGTTATCCGGCCAGCTGTTGAGCGGGGCAAAACGCAGGGTACCCGACGACGCGCCACCGCGACCATCGGCGGTGCGATACGTGCCCGCACTGTGCCAGGCCATGCGCACAAAAAATGGGCCGTAGTGCCCGTAGTCTGCCGGCCACCATGACTGCGAATCAGTCATCAGCGTGGTGAGATCGCGGCGTACGGCTTCAATGTCGAGTGTTTTGAACTCTTCGGCATAGTTGAAGCCCGCGCCCATCGGATCGGCCTGCGGCGAGTTCTGATGCAGGATGCCGAGGTTGAGCTGATTCGGCCACCAGTCGCGATTGGACCGTCCGCCAGTCAGGGTGGTTTTGCGGGCCGGAGCCCCGTGCATCACGGGACATTTGCCGCCGCTCTCTGCAGTCATGCCTTCCATACCAACACTCCGATCGTTGCTGCGGGACGTAAGTCTCCCGGCCTGACGGCGACCGGGTTGCGTGCGAGATATCACTGAAAGTTAGGCCTTCCAGCTATAGCTCGCAACCACATTTGCACTATACAAGCCATAACCACGGCCTATACTTAGCCCATGGATACCACGTTGCTCCGCGCGTTTCTTGAAGCTGCTGACGCCGGGTCGCTGAGTCGCGCGGCGCGTCTGCTGTCGCTGTCGCAGCCGTCGCTGACCGCGCAGATCCAGCGCCTCGAGCATCACCTCGGCACGCCACTCTTTGAACGACATGGACGTGGCGTGTCGCTCACCGAAGCGGGCCGGTCACTGTATCCGAGAGCGCGCCGGATTCTCGATGAGGTGCGCGAGACAGAAAATGTGGTTCGCCACGAAAGCTCGATGTCCGTGGGAACGCTTACTGTTGGCGCGATCCCGACAGTTGCGCCGTACGTGCTGCCAGCAGCGGTCAAACGTATGCGCGCGCGTGACGCGGCCATGCGCGTGGAGTTGCGCGAGGACTACAGCAGTGTGCTCGCGCGTATGCTGCGCGACGGTGCGCTGGATGTGGTCATCGCGGCACTGCCGTACGCGTTTGAACATCTCGACACGGAGTTGCTGGGCACCGACGCATTGATGGTTGCTGTACCAGGCTCGCACGCTGCGGTTCGTGCTGGTCGCATCACGCTGGCGCAGCTGCGAGAATCACCCGCGGTCACGCTCGACCCGTCGCACTGCCTGGGTGCGCAAGTCGCGGGGTTTTGTTCGAGTCGCGACATCTCACCATCGGTGGTGTGCCACAGTGCGCAGCTTGCGACCGTGCTTGAGCTGGTTGGTGCCGGGATCGGTGTATCGATCGTGCCGGCGATGGCGGCGGCTCGGCACAATACGCCGGAGTGTGTGTACGTGCCGCTCGCGGAGCACACGTTGCAACGGGAGATCGTTGCGGTGTGGAGACGAGGCTCGGAGAAATCGGCGCAGGCGCGCGCGTTCGTGGATTGTGTGCGGGATGTTGTTCGCGGAGTTTAGTGCTTGGAGCAGAATTGTTAACTGCATTTACCACGGAGGCACGGAGACACGGAGAACTGCGTGTTGCGTCGGCGTGTCGGCTCAACGCCAACATTCAAATTTTTTGTGAACCGTATAACGAATCGTCATGCAGTTCTCCGTGCCTCCGTGTCTCCGCGGTAAAAGCTGTTGCCGTTTGCGGCTCACCTGATGGCCGGCGCCACCGGCGCAAGGATTCGCTGCGCAATCAGCACGAAGCCGAGCAGCATGAGCACCGCAACACCCTGCGCCTTCACGACCGTCAGCATTAACACGGACGTGCAGAAGGTGGTCACCGCCCACCAGAGCACTGGTCCAAGAATCGCCGAGAACCGGCCCACCATGCCATACAGTCCGTAGAACTCGCCAATGCGTTCCGGCGGCGTGAGTTGCAGCATGAGCGGACGATCGGCACTCCACGTACCGCCGAGCGCGATACCCGCCATTGATGCAACGACATAAAGCGTTGCGGCCGGCAGCGTGAACAACGCGACGCTCGAGGCCGCAATGAACGTGACAATCCAAAGCCAGAGCACCGCGTCGAGCGTACGCTTGGGTCCGATACGATCGACCAACCGTCCCCATAGCAGTCCGCCCACGACGGCAAAACTGATCGCGGACATCATGATCAAGCGTGAGGTCTTCTCACCCTCAGCGGTGGTTTGCCCCGCAGCAACCGACACGTTGATGGTGAACAGCGCCATAATCATGATCAGCGTATTGAGCGCGTCCGTGTAGAACATGCGCCCAATGAGGAAGCGAATCAGCCCTGGATATTCGGAACCACTGCGAAGCGTGCGCCACGTTTGCTGCGTGGATTCGCGAATCATGGTCAGCCCGAAAATCGGCCGCGGGTTTGCATTGCCGCGTTCGCTGACGAACACGAAACAGGGGATCGCCAGCAGCAGAAACGCGATTCCAATAGCGGTGAAGAGAAATGCCGTGTCTGCGGACCCGTACACCATGCCGATGCCCACGGCGAAGTACGATCCGAGGTAACCCAGTCCGACACCGATTCCAGAAATGCGTCCGCGATTCTCGGGCGTACTCACCTCGGGAAGCAGCGCGTCGTAAAACTGCAGCCCCGCCTGATACGCGGCGTTGGCCAACACAAAGGCGATCAACGTTGGCCAGTACGCCATGCGCCCCAGCGTGAGCGTCAACGCAACACACAGCACCGTGCTGACAATCAGAAACGGCATGCGTCTGCGCGCGAGATCCGTCATTGCCCCGAGCAGCGGCGACGCGATGAAGATCAGGCCCATCGACACCGCCGTGGTCAGACTCAGCACACTGTCCGCGCGTCCCTCACCGACCGTGGCGCGCACCCACGTGGGGAAATACAGCGATACCACGCCCATCGAAAAGATCGTGTTCGCCAGATCGTACAACACCCAGCTGGCAACCGCGCGGCGAGGGATCACGTGTCCGCCTCCAATGGTGATTGACTAGCGCGCGCCAATCGCTTGCAAGAGCCGATCGGGTTCGTACACCCGCCCGGCGAGAATCACGCGATGCACACTGCGCAGCGCGCCGATGCGCTCCAGCGGGTTGCCGTCTACAATCGTGATATCCGCGTGCTTCCCAACGGTGATGCTGCCGTACGCCGCGTCTTCACCCATCACACGCGCCGACGTGAGCGTTGCCATTTGCAGCACCACGGACGTTGGCACCCCGGCGCGCACATACACTTCGAGCTCATTGACGTACGTGCCACTGCCCTGCGCATCGGTGCCCGGCACCATGGTAATGCCCGCGTCGTACAATCGTTTGACGAGCGCGAGCCAGTTTGCGTTGGCGGAGTCGGCGGCGTTTACCGGCGTGGCACCGGTCGCGGGAGTACCTGCCGCAAATCCCTGATACTAGAGGGAAAACGTACCATCAATTACGGTGCGATGTGTCTTGAATGTGTTGAGCATCGCAGTCATTTGCGCGCTGTTCACATCAATGCGCGGCGCAACAGCTTGTGCGACGCCCGAATACGGACGCATGGCCGGCAGGTAGAGAGACTCCGGGTAGAACGTGGAGTAGAGGAAGGCACTGTGATTGATCTCGTCAAAGCCGAGTCTGACCGCGGCGTCGGTGGTGAGTCCACGCGGCACGTGTCCACTCAATCGCATGTTGCGCGCTTTCGCCTCAGCGGCAATCACCGGTACCAGGTCGGGATGCACCAGATTGTATAGCTTGATTTGTTTGTAGCCGAGCTTGTGATACATCGCGACCATCTCGCGCGCTTCGCTTTCGGTGCGAACCAACGCATCGCTCGGTCCAGCCCACGCACCGGGCCCTTCAATAAAACCACCGAGTAGTGTGCGCGGCCCAAGAAACTCGTCACGAGCCACAGCGTCGCGATACTCAACTGCCACGTCGGTATCAGCGGCCAGATCACGACTCGTGGTGATGCCTCGTGCGAGCTGCATGATGCCGCCCATCGTTGACGATGTGGCCTGCAAATGCGCGTGCATTTCCCACATGCCGGGCATCACGGTTTTGCCCGTGGCGTCTACACGTTGCGCACCGGCGGGAATGCGCACACTTGCGCTCGGCCCGACGGCCACGATGCGAGTACCCTCGATCACCACCGTGTGGTCTGCGAGCAGCACGCCGCGCTCGGCGTCAAACACGGAACCGCCGGTGATCGCGACTGCAGGCACGTTCGGCGGACGCAGCATCACCGTGAGCGCGCGCGCCTGTTTGGCCCGGTAGGCCAGCTCGATTGCACGCAACGTTGGCAGTGCGCCCTGCGCACCATCGCGAACCGTGATAAACCAGCCCACCTGACTCGCGAACAGGTCACCCTGCGCGTCAATCCAGACCGCATCCGGTGTGTACCCAGTGGCGCGGTGCAACAACGCGAGCCGCACACGTTGCCGTCCGGTACGAGTGGTGACGGTGGTGTCGGCCGCAATTTCCAGACGTACCGTACCCGTTGGCAGCAGCGGCATCGTGGTCACACCGCGCCGCAGAAACTCGCGGGCAAGCAGCGCCTGTTCAATCGGACCGGCACCGGCCAGTCGATAGACGCCTGCGCCGGTGGGCATGGCGCGGTTCACGGAGCCGCCCACGCGCCAACGTATTGAGTCCTGACCGAGGACGAACGAGTTGCTCTCAGCGGCAGGCACACCATCGTTCAATCCGACGCTCCGCACGTTTCCCGACACGGGTGCGCCGTCGGCCGCGAAACGGTATCGCACCTCGAATCGCGTACCGCGATTCCTGTCGACGTGCCGGTAGTGCGCGAATAACGAGTCCGCATCACGCACGACCAGCATCTCGCCGGCCGTGCGTCCGTGGTTGATCACGTCGTATCTTGTACTATCGGCGGCGAGTGCCGAGAACGCGCCAACGGTCGCAAGGAGCAGAGAGCTGAGCATCGGAGCGCAGTGGTGGGAATCGAACGCCGCCAGGAGACAATCGTGAGAGATTATGCAGCGTTCCCGCGCTCGGCGCCATGTATGGCGCCGCATCCCCGCGCGTAGATTGAGGGCGACCTGACTCTGGACACACACGTTGCCATTCCCTGATCGCACTGCGCCTCAGCGCATTCTCCTGCTCGGCGCCACCGGTACCATCGGCGGCGCTACGGCGCGCGCGCTGGTACACAGCGGGCACGACGTGGTGTGTTTTGTCCGCCCGCGTGGTGCCGAACGGCCCGCGACACTGTTCGGTGCGGAGGTACGCACCGGCGACGTGACCGATCCCGCATCGATTGCGCGCGACGGATTTCGCGGCGAGCGATTTGACGCGGTGGTGTCGTGCATGGCTTCACGCACCGGCGCGCCGCGCGACGCGTGGGCGATTGATCATCAGGCGCACGTGCACGTGCTGAACGCCGCCAAGTCCGCTGGTGTGACGCAGTTCGTGCTCCTCTCAGCGATCTGCGTGCAGAAGCCGTTACTGGCGTTTCAACACGCGAAATTGGCCTTCGAACGCGAGCTCATGTCGTCAGGGCTGACGTGGTCGATTGTCCGTCCAACGGCGTTCTTCAAGTCGCTGTCCGGACAAGTGCAGCGCGTAAAAAATGGCAAGCCGTTTCTCGTATTCGGTAACGGGTCGCTCACGGCGTGCAAACCAATTAGCGACGACGATCTGGCGCGTTTCATCGCCTCGTGCCTTTCGGACCGAGACAAACACCATCGTATATTGCCCATTGGCGGTCCCGGCGAGGCGCTCACACCGCACGAACAAGGAGCGCTGTTGTTCGAGCTCACCGGACGTCCCGCGCGTTACAAACGTGTTCCCGTGGCGCTCCTGGATACGATCGTTGCTGTGCTTGGCGCGGCGGGTCGTGTTGTGCCGGCGCTGGCGGCCAAAGCGGAGTTAGCGCGCATTGGGCGGTATTACGCCACCGAGTCCATGCTGGTGTGGGACGCTTCAGGGAAACGCTACGACGCGAGCGCAACGCCGTCTACCGGCACAGACACGTTGCGCGACTATTACGCACAACTGCTCGCTGGCAACACCGTTGATGCACGCGGCGAGCACGCGGTGTTCTGATCATGAATCGCGCGCTGCTTCTGCTCGGCTGGGCCAGCGTGTGGTGCGCCAGTTCCTTGCTATCGGCGCAAAGCGGATCAGCACGTGACAGTACTTCGCGCACTTCAATACGACTTGAGCGTTGCAGCGCGCTGACGCAATCACGGGCGCGCGCGGCTCTGCCTGCACTGAGCTACCGCGGCACTGATGTGCGCTGGGCGGAATGGCCGATTGAAGTTGGCGAGCGAAGGCTACCCGTCCGGATTGTGGTGGTTGAAGTAGATCCACAGCGGGTGCAACTCGAACTCACGATCGCACGTGACGGCAGTGCCCTCGCCGGTTGGTCGCTCGACAATACGCCGAGCGACGCCGTGTTGGCGGTGAACGCCGGGCAGTTCACTGACGAAGGTCCGTGGGGCTGGGTCGTGCACAACGGACGTGAGTGGCAACGACCGGGACGCGGCGCTCTCGCGGGCGCCATCACGATCGACAGCGCAGGACGCGTCACTATTATCGACGCGAGCGAAATTGAAACATCGCGCGCCGCAGGTTCCGTGCGTGAAGCGTTGCAGTCGTACCCGCTGATTCTTCGCGGCAGTCGCGCCCCGAACGCACTCTGCGCGCGTGATGCGATTGATCAAACGCATCGGGACGTACGTTTGGTCTTCGCCACTCGCGCGGATGGCCGCGTGTTGTTGCTCCTCTCGCGTTACGATGGTGTTGCCGGACTGGCGTCGCGACTGCCAATCGGTCCGACCACACCGGAAATGGCTGAGGTCGCCTGGCGTCTTGGCGCGGAGCACGCGCTCATGCTGGATGGTGGACTCTCTGCACAACTACTCGTTCGTGACAGCACGGATGAGCTTCGCTGGAACGGTCTGCGGCGAGTACCGCTCGCGCTTGTTGGTCGGAGCAAACGACCTATGGCGGCGGCAGACAAGAAACCGTAACGTGTATGCCTCCCCCTGATCCCTTGCGGAGGCGTTATGCAAAGCGGAGTGAGCGTTCGAGTGGTGAACTCAGTAGTCGCACTGTTGTTGTGCACCGTTTTCAGCTCGCCTGCAGAGGCTCAGCTTAGCCGTTTAAAAAAGGCGGCTCAAGATGCGGTCAAGGAAAAAGTCGCGGGCAAAAAAGACTCGACCGTCACGGCGAACGCGCCGGCGAGCGTTGCCAAGGGCTCGTCGTCAGGAAGCACTGCGTCTGTGTCGTATGCACTGACTGATGATCACATCGAACTGGTGCTCTCGAGCCTCGAACCCGCAATCGCGTACGCGCAGAGATTGCAACGGGCAACGCGGCTGTCGGCGGAGCACAAGAAGCAGCAGGATGAGGCAAACGCCTGCATCGAGAAAATCACGAAGTCGTACGATCCCATGAAGGCCATGTCCATGTCGGAAAAGACCATGGCTGAGATCACTCGTCTCAATGAGCGCTCCGGCGAAGCGCAGGCACGCGCATTGGCGGCGTCCGAAAAGAATGATCAGCGCGCGTACCTGTTGGCGATGGACACAGGAACCGTGTTGTTGCAGCAATCTGCTGTCGTCACCATGGGCGGGACCTGCAAGATTCCGTACGCGCCGGTCGAAATGATCGACATGCAGGTTTCTGCCAAAGCGGATGCTGCGGAAGGCACGATCAACCCATCGGCGTTGGTGAAAGCAAAACTCACGCACACCCAGTTCGGTCGCATGCGTGAACGCATGGCACTCTGGGGAATGCTGCAGGAGAATCCGTCCTTAAAGGCGGGCAGCGAAGGGGTGTTCACGGCAGACGAACATGCCGCGCTGCAGGCCCGCGCTGCCGACATCAAGCGAGTGACCGCGTATTTCAAAGACAGCTCGCTGCGCTGGAGCACCTGGGGCGACGTGACCACCTGGTAGGCCTCGGGGCAGATTCGCCCGATCGGACCTATCTGATTTGATTCGCTGGCGACACATTTCGCGGCTGCACCCCTCACCCGCCCCGATATGTGTCGCCAGCTGCTGTCCGTCCTCTCGCTCGCCGTGTGTTCTGCGGCCCTCCTTCCTGCACAGTCACCGTTCGACGGGCTGCGATTCCGCGAAATCGGCCCCGCCGTGATGGGCGGTCGCATTCAGGACGTGGAGGTTGATCCACGCGATCATTCCACGATCTACGCGGCCGCCGCGGGCGGAGGACTCTGGAAGACCACCAACCACGGCATTCTCTGGACGCCGATCTTCGACGAAACCGGAGAAAATGCATTCGGCGACATCGCGATCTTCGCCGGCGATAGCAAGATCATCTGGGCCGGCACGGGCGAACAGAATAATCGTCAGTCGAGCACCTGGGGCGGCGGCATCTACAAGTCCACCGACGCAGGCGCCACGTGGAAGTTTACCGGCCTGCGCGAAACGTCGAGCAGCGCGCGCGTAGTGTTGCATCCCACCGATGCAAACACAGCCTACGTGGCGGCCGTTGGCAATCTCTGGCGAGCGAACGCTGAACGCGGTGTGTTTCGCACAACAGATGGTGGCACAACGTGGAAGCGCGTGCTTACCGTAGATACGCTTACGGGCGCGACAGATCTGGTGATGGATCCGCGCGATCCGAAGGTGTTGTACGCGGCCACGTATCAGCGTTTACGCACGGGCTTCGGCTTCAATGGCGGCGGACCCGGCAGCGGGCTGTGGAAGTCCACCGACGCTGGTGACACATGGTTGCCGCTCACCAACGGTGTACCCGAAGGCGACAAGGGCCGGATTGGCCTGGCGATTGCACTGTCCAAACCCGATGTGCTCGTGGCGACCATTGAACACCCGGGCGCCGGTGGCACGTATCGCAGCGAAGATGCGGGCGCCACGTGGAAGCGCATGAGCGCCACGAATCCGCGCCCGATGTATTACTCCAAGCCGTACATCGATCCCACCAACGATCAGCGTATCTGGATGATGGGTGTGCAGCCCGCCAAGAGTGAAAACGGCGGTGCCACGTTCGAAGGCATGCCCAACTCGCCCACCTACGATCTCGGGCTGAAAGACGATCACCACGCACTGTGGATTGATCCCACTGACCCGCGCCATTTATTGCTCGGCGGCGACGGCGGATTGCACGAAAGCTGGGATCTTGGTTACACGTACGCGCGCATCAACAACTTTTCGATCGGACAGTTCTACCGTATTGCCGTAGACAATCGTGAACCGTACTGGATTTACGGCGGCATGCAGGACGCGCACTCCTGGATGGGACCGAGCGCGACCAATCACTGGCTCGGCATTCTGAATCAGGACTGGGTGCAGATCGGTTTCAGTGATGGCACGGGCCACGCCGTGGACATCAAGGGTGAACGTTTTGTGTACTCCACATCGAGTGGCGGCAACATTTCGCGCGTGGACGCGATCACCGGCGACCGCTACGATATCCAGCCCATGGCGCCGTCGGGCGAGAGCTATCGCTTCGATTGGACAGCCCCAGTCGTGGCGTCTGTGCACAACGCAGGCACGGTGTATCTCGGCGCAAACAAGCTGCTGATCTCACGTGATTTTGGCAGCACCTGGACGGCAACTGAAGATCTCACGCGCAAGGTGAATCGTGACACACTCCGTATTGGCGGAGTGCTCACCACCGAGATTCGGCACTCGCGCAATGATGGTGAGTCGAACTTCAGTGAAATTACCACGATGGCCGAGTCGCCGCGGGACGCGCGTGTGTTGTGGGTTGGTACGGATGACGGCAACGTGCAGGTGTCGCGCGATGGTGGTCAAAGCTGGACAGAAGTTGGCAAGAACATTCGCGGTATCGCAGATGGATCTTTCGTGGATCGCATCGTGGCGAGCAGCGCTGGTGCCGGCACTGCGATCGTGTCGTTTGACAATCATCGTGGCGGAGACTTCGCGCCGTACATTTTCCGTACCACTGATTTTGGGCGCACGTGGAAGCGCACCACCGCTGGACTGCCGGACGGCAATCCGGTGCGGTCTATCGCTGAGTATCCGGGCAAGGCCCATGTATTGCTCGCGGGCACCGAGCGGTTCCTGCACTACAGCGTAGACAGCGGCAGCACCTGGACGCGTCTCAAGGCAAATCTGCCGCCCACGCGATATGACGACATAATCATTCATCCGCGCACGCGCGACATCGTGCTCGGCACGCATGGACGCAGCATCTGGGTGCTTGATGATGCCGCGGCGCTCGCCGAGTGGACCACCGCGACATCGCAAAAGCCTGCGACGCTCTTCTCAGTGCGACCCACCACGCTGACGATCTATCGCGCCGACGTGTCAACGGCGGCACACGCGATCTACGCGTCGGAAAACCCGGAGGAGGGTGCGGCGTTCACGTACTATCTCACGCAGCCCGTCGACACGGTACGCTTCATTGTGACGAATGCAGCGGGTCGCGAAGTGCGCAGCTTCACCGCGTCCAATACAACGGGTGTCGTGCAGCGCGTGAACTGGGATTTGCGCTGGCCGGTGGTTTCGGGCGGCGGATTCGCTGGAGGATTTGCCGGTGGTCCTCCGGCCGGCGCGGGCGGAATGACGCGCGCGGCGCAGGGCCCCGCGCGTCGTCCGGCCCTCCCACTTCCCGCGCGCAACATTGGTCCGCGAGGATTTCATGTGGCTCCCGGTCGCTTCACGGTGACCATGATCGCTGGTCGCGACACCTCGCGTCAGCAGTTCGAGGTACGCGCCGATGCAACCAGTGAAGTCACCGTGGCTGAACACAATGAGCGCGAAGCCTTCCTGCTCGACGTCGTGGATGTGCAGTCACGAATCGCGGCGCGCACCACGGAGTTTCGCGCGAAACTGCAGAATTCCACAGGTGCCGACGCACAGCGTTTGCAAACGGTGGCCGAAGAACTTGGCCTGACAGCCGGTGCAGCGCGTGGCGGTCGCGGGGGCCGAGGACCGGGTAGCGGACTCGGTCAGATCATCAGTGGCTACACCGGTAGTGGTGTACGGCAGGCCAGCGTGAAAGCGCCAACTGGCACGCATAAGGCAGCGCTCGCGGATGCGAAGCGTGCACTGGCGCAACTTGAGAATGCACTCAAGCCCTGATGAACCACTGTGGCCTGCGGTCGGCTGGTGCCGGTCGTTTCGGGCCAAACGCAGAATGTGATATGCGAAAGCACGTGCTTCTCTACGGGCTGCTCTGCGGCGTACTCATCGCCGCATTGCAGTTCATCGAGTATCGCTGGATCGTCGTCGAGCACTCTGTCCAGATTTACGGTGCCCTCGTCGCCGCCCTGTTCGCAACGCTCGGCCTTTGGCTCGGCAACCGCCTCACGCGAACCAAAGCGCCCGCTCCCGAAATTGTGATACGGGAGATCATGGTCCCAGCGCCACTGGCGTTTGTGCGCGATGAGCAGCAGGTCGCCGCCCTGGGGCTCACGCCGCGCGAGTTGGAAATTCTCGCGCTCATTGCCGATGGGCTGAGCAATCGGGAAATCGCCGAACGTGTGTTCGTGAGTGAGAACACCGTGAAGACGCACTCGAGCCGCGTGTTCGGCAAACTGGGTGCACAGCGTCGCACGCAGGCTGTGCAGCGGGGAAAAGAGCTGCGACTGATCCCCTGACGCGACGTTGGCTGCAACTTTTGGGTGATTTAGCGCGGCCGAACGAAAAATCACCCGTTTGGGTGACGCATTGGAAAGCCCCGGGAGACTAGAATCGGCGTTCCTTCAACCCCTCGGGACTTCACATGCGCAAAATCGTCTTGACGTTTGGACTCATTGCCGGCGCCATGCTCTCAGCCATGATGCTGCTCACCATTCCGTTCATGGAGCAGATTGGCTTCGACAAGGGCATGCTCATCGGTTACACCACGATGGTGCTGTCTTTCATGATGGTGTACTTCGGCGTGCGTTCATACCGCGACAATGTGGCTGGCGGGACGGTTTCGTTCGGCCGCGCGTTCAACGTAGGCATCATGATTACGGCGGTGGCCAGTCTCTGCTACGTGGCCACCTGGCAACTGGTCTACCACAAGATCTCGCCCGATTTTTTTGAGAAATATTCCGCCTACACCCTCGAGAAAGCCAGAGCGGGTGGAGCTTCGGACGCGGACGTGGCAGCGCAGGCGGCGGAGATGGCGCGCTTCAACGAGATGTACAAGAATCCGCTGATCAACATGGGTATCACATTCCTCGAGCCGCTCCCGGTCGGCCTGCTGTTTACGCTGGTCACAGCAGGCCTCCTGAGCCGGAAGCGGCGTACCGAGACTTAATTGCAACGCACGTTGGGATTGAATGGCGTGTACAGTCCGTTTGGATTCGCTTCGTACAGCCAGACGTGCAGACTCCAGTGTGCGATCCCCTGCTGCGTGAGCACGGGCACGCCGCCAATATCAAATGGCCGACCATCAAACGCGGGGCGCTCCTGTCCCACGTTGATCACGATGTACTCAACGCCAACAATTTTCTTTCCGTTGCCCTTTCCCGGTGCGTACAGCAGTGCTTCGGGCTTTGCCGCGTCGAACTTCGGATCAATAAGCGTTGCGTTTACCCAATGTGCCCCCATGCCGCCAAGCTGCGGATGTGCGACACAATGCGGATCGCTCACGTATCCAGCCATGAACGCCTGCTGATTGGAGTGAAAGCGCGACGTACTCTGCCGCGCCAGCTTGTACATGTCGCCGGCTGCTGCGGCAACGTGCGGCGTGGCGTGATTGGCGTGTGCCGTGAGGTGGTCGACTGCCGTTGGTGCGGACGTCTCGTCGCATGCCACAAGCGTGAGCATGGTCACGGCAACCAGCGCGGTGGTCTTGAACAACGATCGATTCAACATGATGAGATCCTCAATGTGGTGTGATACTTCGGTGCGCCACATGATCACCATCACGTGATGTCGACAACAGGGACAAAAGACCCATCGTGCATATTCAGGCGCACAGGGCTGGGTCAAACGTCCCACCGACGTTCGCACGATCGCGCGTACGGTAAGCAGGTCGGATTTCTCACCTGCTTCCTCAGTCGAACCATGCGCACTTTTCAATATCCACATACCATTGCCAATGGCGCGGGCGAAACGCTCACGTTTGAACGTCGCGTACCGGGAAAAACAGGACCACGACTTGAAGGCCGTAATGTGGTGGCTCCAGGCCAGGGACCGGTTATGCACGTGCACCACTATCAGGAAGAGGCACTGACTGTGCGTCACGGCACTATTGGCTACCAACGACTGGGTGAAGCCGAGCAATTCGCTGGTGTTGGTGAGACCGTCACGTTCAAGGCCGGCGAGGCGCACCGTTTCTGGAATGCCGGAACCGATGAACTACGATGCGATGCGTACATCGAGCCCGCCGACAACATTGAGTATTTTCTCAGTGAGATTTTTGACTCATCACGTCGCGCCGGATCTCAGCGGCCGAATTTGCTGGAAGCGGCATATCTCGCGCACCGATATCGGAGCGAGTTCAAAATGCTGGAGATTCCTGACTTTGTTCAGCGGTTCATCTTCCCCGTGATGATCGTGATCGGTCATCTGGTGGGGCGCTATGAGCGCTACGCCGGTGCGCCGGAGCCCATCCGCCGCTAGCGGTCGGTCATGTTGCCAGATGTCCCCCGTAGGACAGGCCCCTGTTCTACGGGCCCCGTTCTACGGCCCTGTTCTCGCCCGCTCGGCTGGTTACATTATCGGGTCAGTGACTCGCACTTTAGCCGAGGATGGCTTTACGTCACCCAATGACCCTGGCCGCGCTGCGCGCCTTCGCGCCCTCCGGAAGCTCCGTGTGCTCGATACGCCGCGCGAAGCGGCGTTCGACGACATCACCGCGCTCTGCGCACGGTTGTTCCATGCGCCCATGTCGACGGTCACCTTCGTTGACGCGCACCGCCAGTGGTTCAAGTCGTCCGTAGGCATCGACATCGACGAAACTGATCTTGGATCGTCAATCTGCGCGCACGCGGTGCTGCAGAACGAGCCGCTGATCATTCCTGACACGCGCCTCGATCCGCGTTGCGAAACGAATCCGAGTGTGACGGGTGCGTTGAATGTTCGCTGGTACGCGGGCGTACCGCTTCGTCTCGACACCGGCGAGAATGTGGGCACGCTCACGGTCATGGATCACGAACCGCGAGACTTCTCGGCGGCCCAGGTCGAGCTGCTTTCGGCGCTCGCACGATCAGTGGTCACGCAGCTGCAGCTGCGCCTGCAGCAGCATGCGCTGCAGGAACTGACGTCGCACTACGTGGAGGCGCAACGAATCGCAGGTGTTGGCAGTTGGAAGCTTGACCTTGCAACCAACCGGCTGCAGTGGTCAGATGAGATCTATCGGATGTTCGGCGTTGGACAGAACGAGTTTAAGGGCACCTTCGAAGACTTTTTGTCGTATGTGCATCCGGATGATCGGGACGCCATGCGAGGCGCGCAGGTTGCGGCGACGCTTGGCAACGCACTACTGGATTTTCAGCACCGCATTGTGCGTCCGGACGGCACGATTCGCGTGGTGCACGAACGCGGACGCCTGTTGGCGGACGCCGCACTGCATGAAACGTCGCTCGCTGGTACAGTGCAAGACGTAACCGAGCAACACGAAGCGCAGCAGCGGCTCAGAAGTCAGCAAGCCAAGTATCAGCTTTTGTTTGACTCGCATCCGCAGCCCATGTGGGTGTACGACGAAGAGACGCTGCAGTTTCTTGCGGTGAATGAGGCCGCCGTGCAGCGTTACGGCTGGAGCCGCGAAGAGTTTGCGCGCATGACGATTCTCGATATTCGTGATGTGGAAGACCGGGCCGCACTCATGCAGCGGGTGGCCGATACCACGCTCGGACCTCGCCGCAGCGGCTACTGGAGGCACCTCACGAAGGACACAGGCGAAATCTGGGTGGAGATCTCCTCCACACGACTCGAATATGAAGGACGTCCAGCGCGAGTTGTCGTGGCGAGTGATGTCACGGCCAAACGACTCGCGGAACGGTCGCTGCAACGCGCAGACTCACTGCGGCGCGTGGCCTCGCGAGCTGCAGGGCTCGGCGGCTGGGCCATGGATCTCCACGCCCGCAACGTGCGACTGAGCGAAGAAGCATGCCGGCTGCTCGACGCACCGGAGCACTTCGAAATCGCACTTCAGGCGTGCCTCGAGCTCGTGGTCCCTGAGTCGCGCGACCTGCTGTCTGCTCTGGTTGCGCAACTCATACGGGAAGGAACGCCGTTCGATACCGAATGTGAATTGTTCTCGCTCACGGGCCGTCGCTTCTGGGCGCGTATTATCGCCGAAGCGGAGCGCGATGCGCAGGGAGCAATCATTCAAATCGGTGGTGGTGTGCAGGACATTTCGGATCGCCGGAAACTCGAACAGCAGTTTCTGCGCGCGCAGCGACTGGAAAGCATCGGCACACTCGCGGGCGGCATTGCGCACGATCTCAATAACGTGCTTACGCCCATCTTGATGTCGATCGAACTGCTGCGTGAACCGCTCACCGATGCTGAACGCGACGCAACACTCGACTCACTTCAGAACACTGCCCTGCGCGGCGCCGACATGGTGAGCCAGGTGCTTTCTTTCGCGCGAGGCGTGGAGGGACGCCGCGTGTCGCTCGGTGCAAATCTGTTGCTCGCTGAGCTTACACGGCTGGTCGCGGATACGTTTCCCCGCAGTATCGTAGTGGAGACCGAAGTTGCTCCCGATACTCCCGCCATGATCGGAGATCCAACGCAACTGCATCAGGTCTTGCTGAACCTCGCGGTCAATGCACGTGATGCAATGCCCAACGGCGGACTACTGCGCTTCGCCGCGCAGCGATTGGTTGTTGATTCACTCTCAGGCGCGACGTCGCCGGAACTCCCGGTGGGTGTCTACGTGGTCTTGAGCGTGGAAGACACGGGCACAGGGATTCCAGCAGACCAGCTGACGCGTATTTTCGATCCATTCTTCACGACCAAAGAAATCGGACAGGGCACCGGGCTTGGTTTGAGTACGTCGCTGACGATTGTGCGCAGTCACGGCGGCGCGCTGCACGTGTATAGTGAGCCCGGGCGTGGGACCACGTTTCGTGCGTTCCTGCCGGCGTCCACCGAGGCGCTAGTCGCCGCCGATCGTGTCCCCAAGGCCGAGTTGCCACGCGGGCACGGCGAACTGGTGCTGGTGGTTGATGACGAAGCAGCGGTTCGCGAAATCACGCGATTGACACTGGAAGCGTTCGGTTACCGTGTGCTGGCTGCCGCGGATGGCGCCGAGGGCGTGGCGTTGTACGCCGCACATGTAGCGGATGTTGCGCTGGTGCTCACCGACATGATGATGCCGGTCATGGACGGTGTCACCATGATTCACGTGATCCGTCGCCTGAATCCCAATGTGCGGATTGTCGCAGCGAGCGGTCTTGCCGCAGACGGAAGCGTGAGCCGCGCCGCGAACGCGGGGGTGCAACACTTTCTGCCCAAACCGTACACCGCAGAGACGTTGCTCACAGTGCTGCACACCGTGCTTCAGAACGTTCGCGAGCCGCACACCACATAAACGGTACGCACCCGGAAAGCAGCATGTGCCCCCCGGGTTCGTTGCACGACTTGCCGCTGCCCCTGCTTACGGCCAGGGCAGCGTGATCACAGGGAATCGCGTACGCGTGGCCGGATCATCGTCGCCCGACATAAAGCGTGCGATATCGCGCCGCGCGCTGCTGCGATGCGCGGCATCGGCGCCCGCGCTGCCAGGCGCACCAGCCAATCGTGCGTCGAGCTGCGCGAGATGATGCGCCGCGAGAGAACGCACTTCGGGCATGGCACGTGCGTCGCCTGCCAGATCGAGCAACGCATCAAGCGCCGCGCGCTGCGTAGCACGAGCATACACGGCGAGCGTGGGCGACGCCTCATTCGCGCCCCACGTGCGTGTCAGAATTGTGGTGATCGTCTCATCGAGGCTGAGTGCGTTCGCGTCGCGCGCACTGAACGTGACCAGTCTCGCTGCCCGCAAAGGGTCAAGCAAACCATTCAGCACTTCCGTGGCCAGTCCGCCGGCGAGTGTCACGGCATCGAACGCCGTTCCCGCATTGCTGCTAATCCATGTCATGTCACCGCCCATGCCTGGCGGCGACGGCGGAATCATGGCGGAGATGCGCGCCGGCACCGCCAGCTCGGCGGGCTTGATCGCGTCGAGCGCCATCGTCAGCGCGCGACGCTGGGCGTCCGCCGGCACGATGGTGGTTGGCGTCTGACCATCACCGCGCAACGCGTAGCGAAAGTCCATGCCCCCAACATTCTTGATCAATCCTTCGAGCGAATATCGGTGATGCAGATACACGTGCGCGAAGCGCATGTTAAGCAAGTGCATCGGCTCACCCGGCTTGATCGCGCGCTCGTCGAACTTGTCCATGAGCACGCGTCGCACCTGCGACGTGCGCGTGGCCGCATCGAACATCGTGGTACCTTCCACCCAGCGCGTGACTTCCGGAATCGAGCCTTCTGGTCCCGCATGCGCGTCTCCCACGTAACGAAGATTGCGCGAGAGCATTTCACGAATCACGGCCGCATTGCCTGCCGTTTCAGCCGCCGTATTGGGGTACCAGCGGTAACCATAGCGAACGGCGATGGAATCCCACGCACCGGGGCCATCGCGGTAGGCGTTGCGCAAGTCTGGTGTCCCATCAGCCGCCAGTGTGATCAGCGGCACGGGATAGTCCATCACCGACGTGCGGCCTTGTGCTGACGCGATAAAATTGTGCCCAAGTCCGAGCGTGTGACCGATTTCGTGCGCGGTGTGCTGTCGGCGACGCGCCATTGTGAACGCCTCGGCGCTCACATTCGGCCCATTGGCACCGGATGCCGGCACGGTACCGGCCCAGATGTTGTAGTCCACCAAGGAACGCCACGCGTCCATGCGAACAACGGTGCGGACAATTTCGCCGGTGCGAGGATCGCTGTAGCTCGGACCAACAGATGGTCCCGGTCCCGTACGGTGAATCCAGTACAACATGTTGTAGCGCGCGTCCATGGGGTCTGCATCGGCGGGAAGATCGCGCACAGAGAACGCGTTCTTGAAACCCGCCGCTTCAAATACCTTCGCCCACCAGTTGCCACCTTCGCGGAATGCCTCGCGATACGGTGACGGAATACCGGGGTCGAGGTAGTAGATAATGGGCGTGATCGGCTCCACCAGTTCGCCGCGCGCGTAGGCCGCGGCATCCTTTGGCACCAGACGCCAACGGTTGATGAAGCCATCGCGGTACTGCTGATCAAAACCCTGCGACAGATCGGCGAACTGCGTGCCGAAGAAACCTACACGCGGATCAAACGCGCGCGGCTTGAACCCTGCGGTGTCGGGCAAGACCACCAGCGAGTGATGCTGCTCGAACGTCATCGCGCGCGCGTCGGGTGCCACACGACGCGCGGCCGCAGCTGGCGCGTCTGATGTGAACGTGAGCACCGCGTGCACTTCCGCGTTCTTCGGAAAGCTCTTCGTGCGCTCCGCGTCGAACCAGCTGCGCGCGGGGTCTACGCGATACGCGCCACCACCCTGCCCTCCACGCAGTCCATCCGCCACGCCGTACACATCGGACAGAAAGAACGTGGTCGCGTCAATCGTGATCACACCGCCGGTTTCCCCATCGATCGTAAACGACGCAATCACGGAACTCGGAAACGCTTCTCGCGCCGCGCGCTGACCAGCCTCGTTGGCATTCGGTGCGCGAACCCCAAGGTTGTCGCGCACCATCAGAATGCGCGCCCCGCGTCGCTCCAATCGCACCACAAAGTTCGCACCCGTCTGTCCGCGATCAAGCGACCCGGTGCCCAATCCCGTCGCCAACGTATTCTGATACAGGAAATCGCGACCGAGCTGCGCCGTGGGAATCTCGAGGAACAGCTTGTTACGTGCCTCGTCCACGCGAACGCGAAGGAACGGATCGTCCTGCGAGAGACTTGTGGAGGGGGAGTTGTTGCGCGCGCTGAGTTCGAGCGCGTGCACCGACAGAGGTACCGCCAGCGCGAACGCCAGCGCACCGGCAAGGAAACGCACACGTGGCGCGTGAGAGCGCCGCACAATCATTGGAGACATCGGAAACCTCAACGGGTGTGAACAGGCTGAGCGCAGCGCCTCAAACATCGGGGTGCGGGTGCTGCGCCGCGTGCGCATCGATGACAACCTGCGCGGCCTCGCGCGGATCGTCCGTCATCATGATCAGATCAAGGTCGGTCGGTGAGATTTTACCCTCGCCCGCGACTCGGGAGTGGAGCCACCGCACAAGTCCGGCCCAGTAGTGTCGACCGAACAAAATCACCGGAAACTGATAAATCTTGCCGCACTGGATCAGCGTCAGCGCCTCAAAGACCTCGTCGAGCGTACCGAAGCCACCGGGAAAAATGATGAACGCGTTGGAATACTTCACGAACATCGTTTTGCGAACAAAGAAGTAGCGAAAGTTTACCAGCGTATCCACGTAGGGATTCGCGCCCTGTTCGAATGGCAGTTCAATATTGCAGCCGATGCTCTGTCCACCGACGTCCTTCGCCCCGCGATTCGCCGCCTCCATGATGCCTGGGCCAGCGCCAGTAATGATCGCAAATCCTTGCTCCGCGAGCAGCCGCGCGACTTCGCGTGCATGCGCGTACTGCGGATCGTCGGGACTGGTGCGTGCACTGCCAAAGATTGACACGCCCTTCGTCACGTGCGCCAGCGCGTCGAATCCTTCCACGACTTCGCTGAACACGCGCATGGCACGCCACGGATCGGTTTGTGTAAAACCATCCGCCGCCTCAGGACTGTGCAGGAGTTTCTCGTCCTCAGTGAGCATGGGCACATTACGGATCGAAACATCCACGTTCGGCAGCGCCCGGGTCGGCACGCGTTCCGCCCGCTTGCCTTTTGAAACGAGCGGCGCCGGGGTCGGCTCGCGTCCGGCTGCGCGATGCCCTTCTTCAGTTCGCCGCTGGTACTGGGCCACCGAGTCGTGTTCCGCCTTGGCGCGAACTTCCGGTGTGGCCGGTTTGCCAGTCGCCGTTTTCGGACCCGCTGCCTTTGTCTTCGGCCTGGACTTCTCGATGGACGTGGGTACGGCTTTCACACCAGACTTCACACCAGATTTCACTGATGGCTTCTTGGACCCGCGAGAACTCGCCATAACACAGGGGTGGGAGGACACGCACGCCACGAACGGCAGCGCGAATACTCAAGCTACGACGCGGGTTGCGGCCAACGCCACCGGAGCGCTGAAATGAACGCAGGACACGACACCCTGCTGCTGATCGTCGCAGACGGTGTCCGCCCGGACGTTCTGCAGTCGGCCCTGCATGCAGGAGAACTCCCGCATCTCGCGGCGCGTGCAGCGCGTGGCGCATTTACGCAGGTGTCAAGTTGCTTCCCGTCTGTGACTGGACCGGCGTACGCGCCGTTTCTGATGGGGCGATTTCCGGCCAGCATTGGATTGCCTGGGTTGCGTTGGTACGACCGCAGCCGGAAGACCGCATCGTGGCCCTCGTTCGCGCGCAGTTACGTCGGTCCCGAAATCCGATTGCTCGATCATGATCTCGACGTACACCCACAAACGTTGCTCGAACTTGCCACGTCTAGCGTCGCCGGCTCCACCTTGCTCGGACGCGGCGCGCGGGGCGATCGACACCCCGGGCGCGGTTGGTTGTGGGCCGCGCGCGCCTTCCTTCCGCATTTTCGCGGGGATCTCACCGGTTGGCGCCGCATCGAGCAACAGGTCGTGGACCGCGTGCTTGGATATCTGCAACGCGATCGCCCGCAGTTTGCGGTGATGACATTTCTCACACCTGACAAATTTGCGCACGCCTTTGGCGCGCAATCACGCGAAGTGCGAGAATCGCTGCGCGACATTGATGCGTTTCTGGGAAATGCGGAAGACATCGCGAAACGCAATGGCTGGAGTGACAAGCTGCACGTCTGGCTGGTGGCCGATCACGGTCATGCCGATGTCAGCAATCATGACGAGATTGCGGATGCCATTCGCGCGCTCGGGCATCGCGTGCTGGCACATCCCAAAGTGTGGCTGCGCAATCCGGATGTGGCCGTCATGGTTGGTGGCAACGCGATGGCGCACATCTATGTGGAGCCGCATCACCGCCAGCGCCTGTGGTGGCCGCAGCTCGCCGATAAGTGGGAGTCGCTGCACGATCAGATTCTGGCGCGACCAAGCATTGATCTGGCCGCCGTGGCAACGGACGCACTCACGGTCCGTGTCAGTCACGCGGAACGCGGACGCGCCACCATTACGCGAGATCCGCGCGCCGCACGCTGGAGCTATCACCGCACGACGGGCGACCCGCTGGGCATCGGCACGGACGCTGCCAACCTGAGCAGCAGCGAAGCACACGACGTGTGCGCAGCCACCGATTATCCAGACGCGATCGTGCAGTTGGCCGATGTCACGCCATCACGTCGCGGCGGTGATATTCTGCTCTCGGCATCGGTGGGCTGGGATCTGCGCGACAAGTACGAACCCACGCGACATTGTTCCACACACGGCGCGCTGCATCGCGATCAGATGATGGTGCCGCTGTTGATTGATGCCGTTCCGCACGGTATGCCACGACGCACGGCCGATGTGATGCCGAGCGCTCTTGTCACCATGGGACTCAAGGTTCCGGATGGCCTTGACGGTGTAACCTGGACCCGCTGAGCAACACTCACGCCACGACCGGCGGACTGCCGCGTGCGAACTGCTACTCGGTGCGATTGATGCTGCGTTCCGGATCGAAGCCATCCGGATACCGCTTGCGCAACTTTTCAATGTTGCGCTCCGCAATCTGTTGCATCGGCACCTCGAGCACGGTGGCGAACGCGGCGATGTACCACAAACAGTCGCCGAGTTCTTTGATCATGGCATCACGATCGAGCGGTGTGGCATGAAACAGGTGTTTCTTGATCAACTCGGCGGTTTCGCCGGCTTCGCCGGTGAGTCCCAGCGCAGCGTTCGCCAGTTGCTGTTCGTGGGTGCGGTCACGCCCGAGCGTACGGGCCGCGAGTTCCTGATAGTCGGTGAAGTTCATGTGTGAAATGTACGAGCGATTCGCATTGAAAAACAAACGGCCACCTCGCTGAGAGGTGGCCGTTTGTCTACGTCCCGTCAGGTGCGCAGTGCGATGCACCACGCGGTGTAATCAGAGCGGCGTGCAGGGTGCCGGCAACTGGCGCGCTGTGCACTCGCCAGCCGGAACCAGCATTCCTTCGTAGCGGATGTCACCCGGGCGATCCTGCGGCAGCGACTGTGTGCGGCCGTAGCGACGCGCGTCAATCCACCGCGTGCCCTGCGCCCACATGAGCGAGTACAGGCGATTGTAGAGCAACTCCGTGACAAATGCGGCATCAGTACTGCCCGCCGTGATTGCCGCGGCAGGCAGGCCACCGGAGTTCACACGCACGAGATTGATGTCATCAACCGCGCCCTGCTTGTTGGCCGTATTCCAACGGATTTCCGCACGAAGCAGCAGAAGCTCTTCGTTGTTGATCCACGGTACCGGAGCACCGAGGTTCGCGGCCGCCGGATTACCTGCGGCGTTGTACAACGTGGGCTTATGCGTACCGATCAAGTCATTGAGATTGATCGTGCGTCCAGCCGCCGTCACTTTGCGAGTGAGTCGGTCATCGGCGTCACCATTTGCCTTGCGCTGTGCACCGCTTAAAAGTGACGGATGCACCCAGAGGCGGTTGTTCGTGAGCGGCTCCGACACCGGATTGGTCGGTTCTCCGGCAGTGGTGGAGTACGCGTAGTTCACGCCCGTGGACAGCGAGCCTGGCAGGCCCGTGGCGGACACGAACGACGCGTTCATGGCCGTGTTTGCTGATGCCCAGCAGGCGGCGCAATTCGCAAATGTGGCGCGATGCACATACATCTTCGCCGCCAGCGCGCGGTTGAAACGAATGAACGTGGCCGGCGTGGTAAAGCCGGTGTAGCCCGGCGCGATGTTGAACGTAAACTGTATCGCTCCAG
>JALHNZ010000015.1 GCA_022843265.1 Gemmatimonadaceae bacterium | reverse complement strand
GCGCTGCCGCTACCACAGTCTGGCGACAGACAACGGGTCTCGTCACACAACTCGATCTGGCGTGGCAGAACCGTGTGTTTGTCACGGCCGGCACCCGCGTAGAACGCAGCGCTGGTTTTGTCGCCGAGCCACTCGTTTCGCTCTTGCCCATGGTGGGCACGTCGTACGTCCACGATCACGCGGGCAACACATTCAAACTTCGCGCGGCGTATGGTAAAGGGATCAGGCCACCACGCGTGACCGTTGGCGGCGCAACACTCGCACACGACCGATTGCTGCCCAATGACGCACTCGAACCCGAATCGCAGGCGGGTACCGAGTTTGGTGCGGATGTTTTTTTCGGCACCCACACGGCATTGCACGTGACTCGCTTCGATCAGCGCGCCAGTGGTCTGGTGCAACCGGTCAGCGTCATCGCACCGCTCGCGCCGTCAATGCCACCGCGCACAAACGACCCACTGAACCGAAACCTCGCGTATCAGCTGCAGAACGTTGGTGCGATCAGCAACAGCGGCTGGGAAGTTGAAGGGCGCCTGCGCGCGGGCGCGTTTGTGGTGCAGAGTTCGTTCACGCACGTCGCGAGTCGTGTGTTGGCAATTCGGCGCGGCTACACAGGAGAGCTGCGTGTTGGCGACCGCATGCTGGATGTGCCCGCGCAAACACTCGGCCTCTCGCTGCGTTGGGACGATGGGCCATGGAATGCGTCGTTCGGCGCCACGCGCGTTGCGGACTGGATTGGTTACGATCGCATCGCCGCCGCGCAGACGTTTGTCACGCCTGGGCGCCCCGCAACCGCGCTGGCGGGACCGGCGCTTCGCCAACTGTGGATTCCATATGATGGCGTCACGCGCGTCAACGCGTCGCTGATGCGCGCCTTTCCCCGCGCGCTGACACTCATCGTCAGCGGTGAGAACCTGCTCGACCGACAGACCGGCGAGCCGGACAACATTACGATCCTTCCAGGACGTTCAATATCGGTGGGACTGCGAGCGCGCTTCTAGCACACACGCGCCTGACGCAAACGCGCTGGCAAAAACGCTTTTAGCGCGAACGCGACGCCACGTCCGAGCCCACCGCGGCCGCGCCGCGCACCATATCAAAAATGAGATGCGTTTCGATATGCGTGACTTCGGGGCGCGTGCTGATCGAGGTGAGGATCAGTTCGCGCAGCGCGTCGGAGTCGGCCACGCCCACATGCACCAGAAAGTCATCAGACCCGCCGATGTTGTAGGCCGCGAGCACCTGCGGCAGTCCGCGGCAATGCTCCTGAAACCGCTCCACCACATCGCGCGCGTGTCGGGCCAACCGCACCGCTACCAGCGCCTGCAGCGTGATCCCCTTGGCCCACGGCGCGACCTCCGCGTGATAGCCGAGCAGCACACCACGCTCTTCAAGGCGACGGACACGCGTCAGCGTGCTCGACTCGGCCAGCCCCACTCGCGCCGCGAGCTGCTTGTTGCTCAACCGAGCATTCTGCTGCAGGAGTGTCACCAGGGCGTGGTCGATGCGGTCGAGGGGCTCTCGATTCACGCCTGACCGAATGTTCTGCGGCATTTGTTCTCCGTGAACGAATATCGTGCCAATTTACCTGCATGAGCCCCTACAACAAGCCGCCCTCGGCGTCACCGCTGCGTCACCACGCCGCTGACGGAGCACACGCCGATACCATCGCCGTGCACGCCGGACGCGAAGATTTCGTCGCCCTCGGCGTCCACGCGCCACCGCTCGACTTCTCCAGCACCTATCCGGTGCCGGATCTCGACGCCGGCATGGCATCCATCGATGCGATGGTCGCCGGAGGCCTGCCCATCGGCTCGGCGGTCTACAGTCGGCTCTACAACCCAACCGTGGCCCGCGCGGAATCCGCCATCGCGGCGCTTGAGGGGGCCAATGCCACGGTAGCCTTTGCTTCGGGAATGGCTGCATATACCGCCGCACTGCTCGCCGCCCGCGCACGCGGATCACACGTGGTCGCAGTGCGGCCGCTCTACGGCAGCGCTGATCATCTGCTGGCCAGCGGCATGCTGGGACTACGCGTGACGTTCACCGAGCCCGATGGTGTACGCGATGCGTGCGAAGCGGACACTGCGCTCGTGCTGATTGAAACGCCGGCCAATCCGACGCTGCAACTCGTCGACATTGCCGATATCGTCGCGCAGGCCAATGGCATACCGGTCATGGTCGACGCCACCTTTGCCACGCCAATCCTGCTGCGTCCGCTGGAGCATGGCGCAACGCTGGTGCTCCACAGCGCCACGAAAGCGCTCGCTGGTCACGGCGATGTGCTCGCCGGTGTAATCAGCACGAACGATGACACGTGGCTCACCGCGCTGCGTCAGGTGCGGCTTCTGACGGGCGGCGTGCTGCATCCAATGGCAGCGTTTCTATTACACCGCGGTATTGCCACGCTTCCGCTGCGCGTGGCGCGTGCACAGTCCAATGCGCAGCGCATCGTCGAGTTGTTGTTGCGACACGACGCGGTTGCCGCCGTGCACTATCCAGGTCTGGCCAACAGCGATCCGCGCGGTGTGCTCGGCCGCGAGCTGCTCGGCCCGGGCAGTACGCTTGCCTTTGAACTGAAGAGTGACGACGAACACGCGCCGTCACGCTGCATGGCCGCGCTGCGTCTCATCACGCCCGCTGTTTCACTCGGCAGCACGGACTCGCTGATTCAACATCCCGCCAGTCTTACACATCGGGTGGTCGATCCTGACGTGCGCACCGCCCACGGCATCAGTCAGCAACTGTTGCGACTCAGCGTGGGCGTCGAGCGCGTGGACGACATCTGGCAGGATCTTGAACTCGGACTCGCCGCGGCAGTGCCGCACCTCACTCACCACGCGATGCCGTAGTCTTCGCCAAAATTGCTCGCGGCACCCCACAACGTGCCGTGCTTGCGGTCTCGCCAGATGGCCGTGATCGGGCCTGATGTGTAGCGCGCGAACTCAAGCGTATACCCGCGCCGGCGAAGATCGTCGCGCACCCAGTCGGGAATGCGCTCATTGAGCTGCAACCGACCGGGACGCGCCTCATGGGCGCCAAAGCTTGAACGCATCTGGTAGCTGTGAAAACCCGGATGCTCAGCCGCTTGCTGAACCGTCTGTCCGAACTCGACCATGGCCAGAAAGAACTGCAGCAAATCCTGATCCTGCGTATCTCCGCCCTGCACGGAAAACGCCATCCACGGTTCGCCGTCTTTGAGCGCGAGGGTTGGCGTGAGCGTAACACGCGGTCGTTTGCCCGGTTCGAGCACATTGTACGGACCGTCCTCCGCGTCGAGCACAAACGACTGCATGCGTTGCGAGAGGCCAATGCCGGTACGACCGGCGATCACGGCGGGAATCCAGCCACCGCTCGGCGTGATAGATACCATCCAGCCGGCGGAGTCCGCCGCTTGAATGCTTGTTGTGCCGCGCGTGAACGCATCGTGGAAGGCGCTGTCGCTTGACGATGCGCTGGCACTGAACCCACTCGATGTCGCGGCAGCGCGACGTACACTATCCGGACGCGGACCCGTGGTTGACCAGCGGGACAATATATCAGCGAATGGATTCACGCCCTGCTGGAATGGATATGGATCGCCGGGGCGCACGGCGGCGTCATTAAGATCCTGACTCATGAGCGCGAAGCGTGCTTTTGCATACGCCTTGCTCATCAGCCCGGCCACGGGTTCTTCCGGGCCGTTGTACGGATCCCCGTAGTAAAAATCGCGATCCGCGTAGGCCAGATTCATGGCCTGATACAGCGTGTGAATATACTGGGAGCTGTTGTAGCCCATCGCCTTCACATCGGTGTTCTCAAGAATGTTGAGCGCCTGCAGTAACACCGGCCCCTGCTGCCAGATGGGCAACTTGTACACGTCAATGCCGCGATAATTCGTCGTGTACGGCTCTTCAATGCGCACGCTCCAGTTCGCCAGATCCTGCATGGTGAACAGCCCGCCGTCTTCCTGCACACCGCGCACGATCTCGGCGGCAATGTCACCTTTGTAAAAACGATCATAGGCCGCCATGATGGCCTGCTTGCGGGTTTTTCCACTGCGCAGCGCGGTCCGCTCCGCTTCAACAAGCTTGCGGAATGTGGCCGCCAGATCGGCCTGCTTGAACAACTCGCCAGCGACCGGAGCTTCGCGCTTCTCGCCAGTGTGCGGAAGAAATACCGCCGGCGAATACTTCCATTCTTTGAAGCGCGCGGCATTGGCGTGCATGGCGTTCGCCGCTTGCGCTTCAACGGGGTAGCCCACGTCGGCCATCTGAATGGCTGGTGCCAGCACCTGCGCCAGCGACATCGTGCCGTACTCGGCGAGCATGACCATCAGACCGCCGGGAGTGCCCGGTGTTACGGCCGCCAGCGGACCAAACTCAGGCGGGAAACTCATGCCCTTGGATCGGTAGAACGCGGGTGTGGCGCCGGTGGGCGCCATGCCGAGCGCGTTGATGCCGATCACCTTCTTGAGCTTGGGGTGATAGATCAGCGCCTGCGTCTCGCCACCGCAGCCGAGCGTGTCCCACATGGTGCACGTCGCCGCAAGCATCGCGGCCGCTGCGTCAACCGCGTTGCCGCCCTGCTGAAAAATCATTGCGCCGGCGGTGGCGCCGAGTGGTTTCCCGGTCACCGCCACCCAGTGTTTACCATGTAGCTGCGGGCGTTCGGTGCGCTGCGCGAACACGCTTTCGGGCAGCAGAGCAACACTCAGTCCAAGCACGAACGCACGCGTCAGATGGTGTCCGTGACGCAGGCGAGAGATCATGTGGTTCATGGCAGGTATCCGGCGAGGGAGGGCGCAACAACTCACTGGAGTATGTGCCGAACTCCGGCCGAGTGCCAGCGGTACGCCCGTCGGAATCCCGATACGATCGTGAACGCGAACTACGTGCGTTGCAGCAATGTTCGCACGTGATCGCGCTGCAGGTGATACAACCACCCACCAAAGAGTGCGGCCGCGACGGCGAGTAGTGCGATTGAGAGACTCGCGCCCTGCGCCGTGTTCCATCCGCGCGCCGTCTCGAGGAGTGCGATCAGAACCAGCGAGCCGCGCAACACGTGCCTCGAAATCACGCGATACGATTCGTTTGAACGCCCGTGAAACTCCGCGGTGATGTAGCCAACAAGGGTGAACCCAGCGAGATATTCAAGCGACTGCATGAGCAGCATGCGCGACAGTCCGTCGCGCGAAGGGGCGAGTGCCCACGCGCCACGCCACACGCCGTCAACGGCATCAAGCGGCCACAACGACGCGAGCGTGAAGTACATCGCAAACAATGGCAACGCGATTCGCAGCGTCAGCAACTCCACACGTTGTGCTCCGTGACGTGCCCGCGCACGCGATGTGGCGCGGCTTCGCAGCCAGGCACAGCCAATCGCCAGTGTAGCACCGGCGATCAGCACGTCAGCGTGTGCAGCCGCACCGGGCAGCGCCGCGACAACAAACCAGACCGCGACGGCGCCCAGCATGGTGGCGCGTGAGACGCGTCCATTGTGATCGAGATACGCGCCATGCACCGCGCCAATCAGCGCACCACCAAACGTGGCAAGCAGGAGCATCAACCAGACGCGCTCCGTTCCCGCACTCGCAAACCCCGTCACCCACAATAGCGGCACCAGCAACATCACCAGCCCCATCAACGGCAACTCAAGCGCCAGCGCAGACACCGCACCGCGACCAAGGCGAACCTGCGGACGCACGACGTGAAACACGCGTGCGCCAATCGCGGCGCCAATCCCGTTCGTGCACACGTCAAACACCGACGAGAATCGCTCTGCCAGAAACAGCTGACCCACTTCGATCACCGCGCTCAACAACGCGCCGGCAAGTCCCACCATCCACCACGCAATGTCGCGTTCACGAAAACGCGCGGACTGCGCAAAAAACCCGAGTGGCAGGAACATCACCACATTCAGCACCAGATCGGACCATGTCCACACGGTGCTGAAGCCGTGCGCGGGCGTAAGCGTGAACGCGAACGGCGCCCAGGTAATCAGCACGGTGGTCGCCACCAGGTAGGCGAGCAGCGCCGAGCTGAGGTGACGGCCCGAAGGCGATCCGACGGGACGGTTTGTGGCGACCGAGGGCGGTGTTGCGCGCGAGACGTCGGCAATCGGAGGCAGTACGGCGGACATCCTCTGCAGTATCGGTTCGCCACACCGGAATCGTGAGGCACACTACTTTAGGGTGAGCTCACCTTCTTTCATTCCCCTTCCGAGACTCTCATGAGGATTGCGCTGCGACTGGCTTCCCTCCTTCTCATTAGCCTCACCGCTGCGTGCGGTGCATCGGACACGGCTCGTGATGGCGCCGCGGCAAGCGACGCGTCGGTTCGCGATATCGCAGCCCTGGCGGGCGCGGCGAGTTGGGTCGGAGAAATTCCGTGCGCGGATTGCGCGGGAATTCGCACCACCATCACGCTCTATCCAGACGGCACGTTCCGCACCGAAGGTGTGTACCTCGGCGCTGGCGGCAAGGGCGATACCACGTTGACCGACCTCGGGCGCTGGACGCACGCGGACACCGCGACTCGTGTCGTGCTCCGGGGCAGTACGGGTCTGGCGGACCTCTACGCGGTCGAGCCCGATGGCGCCCTGACGAAGCTCGATCGACAGGGACAGCGCATGGGCGGCGAGCTGAACTACACACTCACCGCTGTGTCGCGACCGGTCGACATCACGCATCCCGCGCGGCTGATCGGGTCCTTCGCGTATATGGCAGACGCGGCATCCATCGTGGAGTGCGGGAACGGACTGCACTTCCCGGTTGATATGAGCGGTGAGTACATCACGCTTGAGCGCGCATACACGGCCCTCACGGATATTCAGCCAGGCGATGCGGTTGTCGTGCGGCTCAAGGGTCATCTCGCAGAGAAACCCGCCATGGAAGGCACGGGTAAGGAGTTGTCGCTCGTCGTGGATTCCATGGACAGCATTGATCCGCTGGACGGCTGCGCCGCGCTCGGCACGCTCGATGTCATGGGCGCCAATACGTGGCGGCTCGTCAGTCTCGACGGACCGGAAGGCGCGATCACGTTGCCCGAAAACACCACGGCCTCGCTTAAGTGGGAGCGCTACGAAAACCGCTTCGCGGGAAACGGCGGCTGCAACGGATTCAGTGCACCGGCCACGTTTCGCGGCACGACCTTCACGTCCGGCCCCCCCGTTGTATCCGAGATGGCCTGTTCGGACAGCACGGTGACCGCCGCGGAAAAGCGGTTCATCGCCGCGATCAACGCTGGCGGCTCGGTTCGGCTCGATCGCGACACGCTCGTGATCAGTCAGGGTCCGCGTGATGTCGCACGCCTCGTTCGCCTGATCGCCGCGCCGTAACATTCTCGCGCTGGTTTATTGACGCCGACGACGCCGCACCGTAGCGTCGTCGGCATGACTACCCCTCCCTCTCGCCGCGAATTTCTCGGGCACGCGGCTGCCCTTGGCCTGGGCGCCATGGTCCTCCCGCGCCATCTCATTGCCGGCGCACCTGCTGGCGTGCTCTCGCGCGCTCCCAGCGCCACGCTGAACATTGCCTGCATTGGCATCGGCGGCATGGGAATGAACAACATGGCGGCGATGATGGGCGAAAACATTGTCGCCGTGTGCGACGTGGATTTTGCCTACGTCGAACGTCAGCTCGAAGGACGACTGCGTCCGCGTGATGGCAAGGTCTCCACCGAAGCCATCGCGTTGAAGGAGGTGTACACCAAAGCCGCCAAGTACACCGACTTTCGCAAGATGCTCGAAGAGCGCAAGGACATTGACGCGGTGATGATTGCCACACCCGATCACTTGCACGCGATTCAAGCCAGCGCGGCAATGCAGCTCGGCAAACATGTGTACGTGCAAAAGCCGCTTGCCTTCTCCGTGCACGAGTCGCGTCATCTCGCACAACTCGCCGCATCGAGCAAAGTGGCCACACAGATGGGCAATCAGGGGCACTCGCGCGAAGGCACACGACGTGTCGTTGAAATCGTGCGTTCGGGTGTGCTCGGCACGGTGTCGAGCGCGCACATCTGGACGGATCGACCCGTGGGCTATTGGGCGCAGGGCATTCCGCGTCCTGGCTCGCCAGTGCCCGCCGTCCGTGCCGCCGATCCGGCGCGTCCGCCGCAGTGGAATGCGCGCACAGTGGAAGTCGCAGTGCTGCGTGCGATGGCCGACAATCCGCAGTCTCCACCTCCCGGGCTGGACTGGGATTTGTATTGCGGGCCCGCACCGCTCATTCCGTATCACCCGGCGTATCATCCGTTCGCCTGGCGCGGCTGGGTGGATTTTGGTGTCGGTGCGCTTGGCGACATGGGCGCACACCTCGTTGATCAGGCCTACTGGGCGCTTGGCCTCACGCAGCCAACCAGTGTCTCTGCGGCCACTTCGCCCTGGGGCGGCGGCGCGAAGACTCCGGCCAGTTATCCCCTGGCCACGCAGGTGGAGTACGAGTTTCCGGCGGTGGGAGACCGTCCGGCCGTCAAGCTCTACTGGTACGACGGTGGACTGATGCCACCACGCCCGCAGTTCCTGCCTGACGATGCGTCACTCCCGCTCGGTGATGGCGGCGGCGGCGTGATCATCGGCTCGCGAGGCATCATCGTGTACGAGACCTACGGCAACAGTCCGAAGGTGTATCCCGAGTCGGTCGCGGCGGAAGCCGAGCGCGTGCCGGTGTCGTTGCCGCGCATCGGTGGCTCGCACGAGGGTAACTGGATCTCGGCCGCCAAAGGTGAAGCGCAGGCATCGTCACCATTTGCATACGCCGCGGCGCTCAACGAAACCATGCTGGTCGGCACGGTCGCGATGCGTCTGGGTCAGGGCAAAAAGGCGTTCTACGACGCTTCGGCCATGCGGTTTACGAATGCGGAAGAGCTCAACCCCTTCCTCACGCGCGAATACCGCACCGGCTGGTCGCTCTGATACCGTTGCACGCCTGAATCGGAGCACCGCTCAACAACACGCGGTGCTTCGGGTAGTTTGAGAGGATGGATTCTCTCTATTTTTTATGCGCTCGGCTTGATGGCTCAGCGCACCTTGGTGGTGTTGTGAGGTGCGCTGATGCGTGAGTATCGATTCCAGGCCGACAGCGATAGCATCGAAACATTCCGTCGACTGCGCGGTGCCTGGCGCGATGTGCAGGCCACGGAGCGCTCGGCCACCGTACGACTCGCCGATGGCACAGCAGTGCAGTTCCGCGTCGAGCTGCATGACATTGAGCCCGGATTTGCGGCCACGTGCATTGTGGCCGATGACCTTCTCGACGAAACGGCGCACGCGGACATCGCCGATGCCACGGTCTACGAAACCACAGATCTCGGGCTCGGCGGCAACGATGTCGTGCTGTTCACGGGCGCCACGTGGCTTTCCGTGTCGAAGGTCGAGAGCGCCGACGAGCGGATCGACGCGTCGCGCATGGAAGCCGTGGTGCAGCAGTCCGGAACGGCCGAAGATGTGCCCACTGAGGCCGAGGCGGTGTGCATTACGCACGATGCGATTGTGATTGCATCGCCGGTAGGCACCGGTTGTCTGATTCGTATTGCGTCGATGTCGGGAAAACTCGACGTGTTCACCGACCGCGCGGTGATCGCGGCGTTTTTGACCACGCGATCATACCTCACGGATTCGGAACCTGATGCCGAATCTGATGCCGCATCTGATGGAGAGATCCAGGAATGACACGTGTTCTGACATCGCTTGCCGTTGCCTGTTTCGTGGCTGTTGCGGGCACATTACCCGCGCAGTCCGCAACGCTTGAGACGCGCGCTCCGCAAACCTGGACCGTTCCGGCGAACGCATACTATCCCGACGCCGGTCCGGCGTGGCAGCGTCGGTCCGCACAAGCGGCCGGATTTGATTCGGCGCGACTGGCCGCGGCGATCGCGTTTGCGATTGAGAATGAGGCGCGCACGCCGCGTGATCTGGAACTGGCGCACTACCAGTCGTTTGGACGTGAGCCCTTTGGTGATGCGGGCGGCATCTTCACGCCGCGTGGAGACGCCACGGGCATGATTGTGCGCGGCGGATACATCGTCGCTGAATGGGGTGATCCGGATCGGGTGGACATGACGTTCAGCGTGTCGAAGAGTTTTCTCTCCACCACGGTCGGTCTTGCGGTCGACCGCGGTCTCATTCGCAACGTGAATGACCGTGCCGCGGGTTATGTCGGACCGATTGTCTCGCTGCATCCAATGCGCGGCGGACTTGGCGCGGACCGACCGGCCAACGGCGCGTTGCTCGAACCGTTTACCGGCCCGCACAACGCGCGCATCACATGGGATCACTTGCTGCGGCAAACCAGCGACTGGGATGGTGTGCTGTGGGGCAAGCCGGAGTGGGCGGATCGTCCTGATCGTGATGCGGCGCAATGGCTCAGTCGTGAGCGCAAAGAACCCGGGACGGTGTACGAATACAACGACACGCGCGTGAACCTGCTGGCGCTGGCGGCCACGAGTGTGTGGCGTCGTCCACTGCCGGAAGTGCTGCGCGAATACATCATGGATCCGATTGGTGCGTCACCCACGTGGCGATGGATGGGGTACGAAACGTCCAAGATTCAGCTTGACGGACGCGCTATCGAAGTGGTGAGCGGCGGCGGTCATTGGGGCGGCGGCATGTTCATCAGCGCGCGCGACCAGGCGCGCTTTGGACTGCTCACGCTGCGCCGCGGACAGTGGAAGGGCAAACAGTTGCTGAGTGAGCAGTGGGTGACACAGGCCACGACCCCCACGCCTGCACAGCTCACGTATGGCTACATGAACTGGTTTTTGAATACCGACGGCAAGTATCTCGCGAGCGCCACCCCCAAAACGTTCGCACACGTCGGGAATGGCACGAACATTATCATTGCCGTGCCCGAGCATGATCTTGTGATTGTGGCGCGCTGGATCAATAACGGCTCTGTCGATGGCCTGGTGCAACGCGTTCTGGCCGCGCTGCGCTAAATTGTTGGCATGCAAGGCGCGCGACGTGGTGCGTTGTGATCACGAACTTATTTCCGGTATTTCCCTGATGCGTCGAATCACCGCGGTAGCGTTCTTCCTGTTGGCGTCGGCGACTCCGGTATTGTCGCAGGCCACCACCGGTCCGGTCATCCGAACGGGCGGCGCCGTCTTCGACGTGCCGTACCCCTCGTTTGAGACTCCGCGCGAACACGTGTACAAAGTGGTGTTCGAGATTAACCGCGGTGCCGTCGACGCCGCGCCTGGTGCTCCAGCGCCCGCCATGGCGTGGAACGAACAGCTGAATACGATGGCGCGTTTTCTGAATCTCCACGCGCGGGCGGGCGTGCCACGCGAAAACGTGCAGCTCGCGGCGGTCGTGCACGGCACGGCCGGCAAAGACCTGCTTGATGACGCCACGTACAAGGCACGATATGGAACCGCCAATCCCAGTGGCCCGCTCATCAGGGAGCTGTTGCAGGCCGGCGTGCGCATTATTCTCTGCGGACAGACATCCATGGGCCGCGATGTCCCACGCGACAAGCTGATTCCCGGCGTGCAGCTCGCGCTCTCGGCCATGACGGCGATGTCCGTGTTGCAGTCGCAGGGATATCAGCTGAATCCGTGGTGAACCTCTGGAGGCGTTGGTGATCCGACGATGGATTGTTCGCGCGGTGTGCGCGATCGTATTGGGGCAAAGCGTCACGGCGTGCGCTGCCGTTTCCCGGCCCAAAACCGATCTGGCCGCCATTCGGTCCAACGGTGATCGGGCGCGCATCGAACACGCGGTCACGCGCGACTCGGTGCTCAATCGTCTCGTGCGGCGAGCGCAGTCACGTCAGGATCGCACGCTTGATATCCTGATGCTCTCCGGCGGAGGACAGCACGGCGCATTCGGCGTGGGTTTCATGCGCGGTTGGGCGTCACGTTCGTCCGACGCTATGCCGCAGTTCGATCTGGTGAGCGCGATCAGCACCGGTGCACTGCAGGCGCCGTTCGCGCTGCTTGGTACACCCGCCGCGCTCGACACGATCACGGCGCTCTATCGTTCAGCCGCCGATCGCATTGCGCCCACACTCGACTGGTGGTTCTGGCTTCGACGCACCGGTGGTCTGGTGAATACCACGCGCTACGAGCGTTCGATCGCGTCTGTCGTGAATGCATCCATGCAGGCCAGCCTTCAGTCGGAGTTTGCAAAGAGCCGTCAGTTGCTCTTTGCCACCACCGACATGGATCTCGGCATTGGTCGCCTGTGGGATATGAGTGTCGCGCTGAACGCGCCGGAGGCCCCGCTGGATCGCGCGCGACTGTTGCTCTACACCGCCACGGCAATTCCGGGGATCTTCCCACCGCGCATCATTGATGGCCACGTGCACAGCGACGGCGGTGTGATTTCGAATGTGTTGCCGTTGCTGTCGCTGGAAGATTACCGCGATCTCGCCGTGCGACTGCGCGCGGCGGGTGTGCAGGGCGATGTGAATGTGCGCGTGTGGGTGATCATGAATGTGTTTACGCACGCGCCAGTGCGCATGCTCAAACCGTCGAGTCGCGGCCAGATCAGCGGTCGGACCAACGAGCTGCTGTTCTGGGCGGCGCAACCGCATCAGCTCGAGCGACTACAGGAGCTGGGACGCGCGGTCTCCGCCGACGTGCCGGGACTGCGCATGCAAGTGCGTATTGCGCAGCCTCACGCCACACTCGTTGACGAGCCCGGCGCGCAGAAATTGTTCGACAAATCGTGGATGCTGCGCTTGGAGCAGATCGGGTATGAGCAGTCGCTCAGTCCGTCGCCGTGGGATTCGATTTCCTCGTCGTACGAGCGGCCACCGGCGCGGCGGTAAGGCGTCTACCGCCGGAATGGATTTCCGAACTTGGGATCGCTCAGCAGCTCGGTATCGGTGAGCGTATGCAGGAATGCCACCAATGCCGCTTTGTCTTCGACACTGAGATTGAGGCGGAGCGGCTGACCATTGGCGCCGCGAAGCCGCTGGTCGAGCGCCGGCCCACCGCGAATACCGCTGTTGTAGTGCTCCACCACGGCATCAAGCGTGGCGAGGCGTCCATCATGCATGTACGGGCCGCGAACGCTCACATTCTTGAGCGACGGTGATTTAAAGGCGCGTTGTTCGCCGGCATCAAGACCGTTGCCACGCACACCCGCCGCGAGCGCGAAGGTTGGCGCGGCGTGACAGCCGGCGCACCCTGCACCACCCTGCTGCGGTGGGTCGAAATACAGTTGACGCCCCCGATTCTCCTGAGCGCTCAATCCCGGCACATTCACGTTAAGGCCGCGATTGGGCGCCGTGAGAGAGTACACGCGCGCGTAGCCGTCGTCCCAACGACTGCGTGTTGACACGATGCTGCGCAGATACTGCGCCAACGCACGCTGCATGCGCGCTTCCGTGATCTCCGTGTCGCCAAAAACCACGCGAAACAGCTCGGGATAGTACGGCAATGTGCGCATGCGACGCACGAGTGAGTCAATACCACCCACGCTGCTGTCGAATCCCATCTCGATGGAGTTGCGAATGGGTTCGGTCGACAGCAACTCGAGCGTTGTGGCGCGCCGATCCCAGAAAAATCCCGGGTCCGATTGGAAGCGCGAATTCGCGAGGCGCATCGAGTGTACGTCCGTTCGACGTTCGCCGTCAAAACCTACGCTGAAGCGCGCACGATCGGTAAAGCCATCGGCCTGTTGATGACACGACGCGCACGACACTCGGCCGTTAATGCTCAGCTGGCGGTCATGAAACAACACGCTACCGAGCGCAGCGCCCGCATCAGTCACCGGGTTCGCACCGCTATTGTCGCGCGCGATCGCCGCCGCATCGTAATGCACGGGATACACCGGCGCCGAAAAGTTCGGAAGCGCGTTCAGGTCAAGCGTGAGAAACGCTGTCACGTCTGGAAAGGCGTTGGCCGGAGGTGCCGCGACCGGCGGAGGCGACGGGGCCGTAGGCGTTTGGCTTTCGTTCACCGGAGAGGTGTCCGCATCTGCGCCACCGCAGGCAGCAAGTGCCAGCAGCGTGAACCCGATTCGAGAGAGCCGAAGATGCGACATACAACCGTCCACAAGGCAAGAGGAGAGACCTGAGCTGTTGCATGGAAGAACGCGCCCTGCTCCACCACGTACGCGCCGCCCACGCTGGTGTTAACACTCCTCTCGATCGGCACCCTACTCCAGCGTTCGCCAATCCATGTCGACGTGGATGGACGCGTTGGCGATTACACTTGTACGAGAAGTCCAGGCGTCGCGTCCTCCTCCCCCAGCCCACCGCGCATGCGCTCACGTATTTCGCTTCTCCTCTTCGTCGCCACGTGCGCCACGATTGCTGCGTGCTCCGGCGAACGTGCCATTCCCGACGCCGCATCGGAGAGCAGTGCGGTTGCCAATGCCGTGGTCACGCCGCAGGACACTTTCTTCTCCGCGTTGGCGGCAATGTGCGGACAGGCGTTCGAAGGTCGTGTGATCGAAGACTCGTCACTCGACAGTGCGTTCGCCACATCAACGCTCGTGATGCACGTGCGCGAATGCAATGATTCCGTGATTCGAATTCCGTTTCACGTGGGTGAGAATCGTTCACGCACGTGGGTCGTGTCAAAGATGAATGGCGCCATGCGTCTCAAGCATGAGCATCGACACGAAGACGGCAGCGAAGACAGTGTCACGCAGTATGGCGGCGACACGCGCGAGGCCGCGTCGTCGAGCGCGCAGGAGTTTTACGCCGATGCGCACACGGCTACGCTGATTCCGGCGGCCGCCACCAACGTCTGGACGATGGCGGTGCAGCCCGGCGTCAGTTTTGTGTACGCGCTTCGACGTGAGGGCACCGAGCGCCGCTTTCGCGTGGAGTTTGATCTCTCACGCGCCGTGGCCGCGCCGCCGGCGCCGTGGGGATTCCAGTAATGCGTTGGTAGCGGTAGCTCACCCGATTTCCCGCTCGCAACAAGGGCGCGCTCACTGGCGCGCCCTTCGTGATTCAGTCCACCACGTCCGTATCAACCTGACCAGAGATCCGTCGCGAAACGAAGGACCACGAAAGCCCGGCCGCGAGACAGAGCGCCAGACAGATCAGCACCACGTTGGCCACGCCCTTGCTGCTGTTCGCGCTCACCAGATCGTAGCTGATCAGCACCCAGATCACACCGGCCGTGAGTGCCACCGCCAGCAGCGCGCCCCATAATCCAAGCGAGCGACGGGTGGCCGTGACAAATACCGCCCACGCCGCCACCAGCACCACGCCCAGCAAGAACTTCACGGCGATCGGTCCTTCCGTTGGGGGGGCGCCGAAGAGCGGCGCGATGGCCCAATCGTAGAAGGAGTAGCCGAACGGATTCCACGTCCCGTACACCAGCAGCAGAGCGGCGACCACGCGCAGAAGGACGCCGGAGAAGGAAATCGATTCGCGTTGCATTCGAACTGGGGAGAAAGGGGTGCAGGTGCTGCCGCGTCAGATTACCGGATAACTCCCGGAAATGCACGAAGGGCCGCCCGGATTGCTCCGAGCGGCCCCCCAAACGCATCGCACCGAGGTGCGACACGTGCAGCCAAGTGACTCAGCCGATTTTGGTGACGTTCTCAGCGGCGGGGCCCTTCTGGCCCTGCACGATGTCGAACTCAACCCGCTCGCCTTCGGCCAGCGAGCGGAAGCCGCTCGTCTGGATGGCCGAGTGATGCACGAAGCAGTCCTTGCCGCCGTTCT
Organism: Gemmatimonadaceae bacterium; assembly: GCA_022843265.1. Taxonomy (GTDB): domain Bacteria; phylum Gemmatimonadota; class Gemmatimonadetes; order Gemmatimonadales; family Gemmatimonadaceae; genus JAABRT01. The sequence goes on along the minus strand of JALHNZ010000015.1, from coordinate 47,977 downwards.
CAGGCGTGATGAAACCAAAACCCTTCGTGTCGTTGAACCACTTGACTGTACCGGTCGTACGCATACCTACTCCTGAAATTGTACTGACTGCCGAGGTATCGGTATTTCCGTACGCACCGACCGTCCGTATCCTGCGGGCAATCGCGCCCCGCTGACGCGCATGGCAGAAACGAAAATGGGACCACAGCAAGAGCCGTAGTCCCAAGACCGAACAACTCCCATGACGCGATATTAAGGCGTCCGGTACTGCCTGTCAAGAAAGATTTTAGGGCAACCCTGCTTAGCGATTCAGTTGGAACGCCATCTCGGCGGTGTAGCCCGGCAAGGTCCCCTCCAGCCAGGCGAAACGGGTACCGATGGTTACCCGATACTGCTCGCTTCCCGAGATCGCAGAGCGCAGCGTCTGCGTATTGCTCACCACATCCCGGGCCACGGTCGTCCCGCGGTCCAGGCCAGTCCAACGACCGGTCTCGCGCACGATCACATTGCCTTGGAAGTAGTTACGCTCCTCCCGCACCAGCTCCCCCGAGAGTGTCCACGCGCCCGTCTGCTCGTTCAGGACCAACGTCGCGGCCACCATACGCGTTTCGCTGACCGCGTAGCCGTGCTCCGTTCGATGCAAGGTATCCGATCGTACAATCACCCGACCGGAAAACAAATTCTCCTCAAACCGCCAATCACTCGTCTCCACCGAGAGCGCCACGGCACCGGTGATACCATCAACGGTCGCGGAAATCGTAGCATATCCCGGCATCAGCGCTGTGACCTGTCCAGTGGGTGAGACGCGCGCCACCGTTGGTGTGCTGCTATTCCAGATCGCAGGCTTCCCAGTCACCTCACGTCCTCGGTCGTCGATCGCGACGACCGAGTACTGCCGGGAGGATCCAACGGAAAGAATGGCCGCCGCGGGTGTCACACGGACCGAGACGATCGACGACGGCACCGTCACCTGTACCGTGGCCGCACGTCCTCCTGCGCTCACCGTGATCAAGGCCGTGCCCGACGCCACCGCCACAACACGACCACTCGGCATCACAACCGCCACACTCTCGTCGTCGCTCGACCACGTGTACTGAATGTTCGTAATCGGAACGCCCTGCGCATCACGCGCGGAGGCTTCGATCGTGCGGGATTCATGCCGCTGCAGTGTGAGCTGTCCATACGGCACCGCGATTTCACTCACCGGCACGGGCTGTACGCTAACCACGCGCAGCCCGTCGCGACCGCCGGCTGACGCCAGAATCGTCGCCGTTCCAACGGAGAGCGCGGCCACGTTTCCTGTGGTAGACACCGTCGCGACCGCCGGGTTACTCGACGTCCACGTGATGGCACGCCCGGTGATCACGGCGCCATTCGCGTCGCGAAGCACGGCATTGAGCGCCCGCGTTGCGCCAATCGTGAGGGGTTGCGCCTCACCCACGATCTCGACGCTCGCCACAGCCGAGGGAACCACGGGCGCAGGCGCTACGGTATCATCCCCACACGCCGCAACGGCGAGCGATACCATCATCAAGGAGAACACGCGCAGCCGAGAAACACGGCGCCGTGCAATGTGCGACGAAAGCGCAACCTGAAAGACTGACATAACCAACAACTCCAAACGGATGGTTCAGAACGGATGCCCTCGTGGCCGCCGCAGCTGACACCCCGATATGCAAAGCAGTGGCCACGCGGGGCCAGAACCGGGAGCACAAGCGCAAGTTGAGTCCGCACAACAGATTACGGCGCAGATGCAGGCACAACGTTGGCTCGGAGGTGTCCTCCAGTGCGGTCAACGCCCAGTCTTTCGTGCGCCGCAGGTCACATGACCCGTGGCCGTTTACCTCAGCGATATCTCATGCAGCGTTCGAGCGCGAACACGGTGATTGTGGGCGGCGGAATTATGGGCGCGGCCATCGCGTGGCACCTCACACAACGCGGCGCTGGTTCCGTGCGCGTGCTGGAGCGTGCAAGCGCACCAGCGGCTGGTAGCACAGGACGCGCTACCGGTGGCTTTCGCGCGCAGTATGGAACAGCCATCAACGTGCAGCTCTCGCTGCTGGCGCTGAACCAGCTGACGTCGTTTCACGATGTACACGGTGTCGATCCGGAATACATGCCCGTGGGCTACCTGTTCATGGCGCGATCGCTGGAAACGCTGCAGGTGCTGCGCGATGCGCAAGCGGTGCAACACGCGGCGGGCTACTCGGACGGATATGAAGTGAGCCCGTCTGATATTCGACAGCTCTCACCACATGTTGATGCGTCGCAGTTCACGGGCGGTGTGTATGCCGCGCGCGATGGCTACATCAATCCGAAGGCCCTGCTGCAAGGACTGCTCAACAGCGCGCAACGCGCCGGTGTCACCTGCTCTTTCAACACCAGCTGTGCGTCGATTGAGCGTGAGGGCCATCGCATCGTGGCCGTACACACGGCCAATGAACGCATCGCTACCGACCGCGTGATCAACGCAGCGGGCGCGTGGGCGGCATCAGTTGCCGCGATGGCGGGTGTGCACATTCCCGTCACACCCAAACGCAGACAGGTTGCGATTACCGTGCCCACCGCGCTATTCGCACCCGACACACCCATGACCATTGTGGCAGACAACGGGTTTCATCTGCGCGTGCGTGGCGATCGTGTGTTGTTGCTGCAACCCGACGAGACGCCTGTCGCGGATGCGTTCGATACGAGTGTTGATCCGTCGTGGATTGCCGACGTACGACGCACCACCAACGACGTCATTCCCGCCCTGCGCGACGTCGCCATCGACGCGCCGTCATCGTGGGCAGGGCTGTACGAAATGTCCCCGGATCGACATCTCATATTCGGCGCCACGCCGGACGTATCCAACCTACTCTTGGCGAACGGCTCGTCGGGACACGGTGTCATGCACGCGCTCGCGATTGGCCAGCTGATGGCCGAGTTGGTGGTCGATGGCGCTGCGCATTCGCTCGACATGTCGTCGCTCGCCCTCGACCGCTTCGCACGCGGTCAGCCGATTGCCGGACCCGATCTGCTCTGAAAAGTTCCCCGTCGTGCGCGCGCACTTCGCGCGCCCTCGGCGCGCGCACTGGGAACTCGTGCCCGGCTTTCTGACTACGTGTGGTATACGCTTAACGCGAGGATGTCATGTCGGTACGCTCAGTGTCTGCAGTAGTTGGTGCGGTTGTTGCGATTGCGGCGGTGGCCCTGCTCTTCCGTGCGCCAACGTCCAATGCCACGCCGGTGTCCGCCGCTTCGGTGGCCAACGGTGATGACGATGGCAGTTCGGCGACGCGCAAGGCAATCTTCGCCGGCGGATGTTTCTGGTGCATGGAACCGCCGTTTGAAAAGCTGGCCGGTGTTTCGTCAGTTGTAAGCGGTTACATCGGCGGTGGAGTGCGCAATCCCACGTATGAACAGGTGTCCGCCGGCCGCACCGGACACACCGAAGCCGTGGAAATCACCTATGATCCGGCCAAGGTGTCGTACGCGCAGCTGCTCGATATTTTCTGGCACAACATTGATCCGCTCACCGCGAACGCGCAGTTCTGCGATCAAGGTTCGCAGTATCGGTCGGAAATTTTTCCGGCGAACGCTGAAGAGCGCGCTGCGGCCGAAGCCTCAAAGGCAAAGGTGGCAGCCAAGCTCAAGCGCAGTGTCGTCACGGAAATTACCGACGCCAGCACGTTCTACGCGGCTGAGGACTACCACCAGGATTATTACAAGAAGAATCCGATTCGCTACAAGTATTACCGTAGCGCCTGCGGCCGTGATGCCCGCTTGAAAGAGCTGTGGGGCGATGCCGCAGGCATCGGAACCACTGGCTTGCTGAAGGCGAACTGATCATGGCTCGATATCTGATCATTGCCGGCGTATCGCTCGCAGCGCTCGCCGTGCTGTTCGTGACCACTGGACGGCAGCGGGCGGCAAACGCCGAGGTGGCCGCACCCGCCGCCTCAGTAGTTGGCGCGCTGCGTCCGAACGACGAGCAGCTCCGCGCCACACTCACGCCGGTGCAGTATCGCATCACGCAAACCGATGGCACGGAGCCGTCGTTCAACAACGAATACCACGACCTCAAGGCCGACGGCATTTATGTCGACGTGGTCTCCGGCGAGCCACTCTTCAGCTCAAAGGACAAGTACGACAGTGGCACGGGGTGGCCGAGCTTCACCAAGCCGCTCGTCACGGACAACGTGTACACCAAAACGGATCGTTTTCTGACCGTGGAACGCACCGAGGTGCGCTCGGTCGGTGCCGACTCGCATCTGGGGCACGTCTTTTCAGACGGGCCGGATCCCACGGGCCTCAGGTATTGCATGAATTCGGCCGCCCTGCGCTTCATTCCGGCCGATTCGCTGGAATCAGCCGGCTACGGGGCGTTCAAGGCGCTGTTCGAGAAGTAGAGAACCAGACAGGGGCTATTGGGTGTAGATTTCGAGGGTGAGCAGGCGGGTCCGGACGGGCGCGCCCCCCTCGATCTCTGTCCCGGACCGTCATTCTGTCGTTTTCCAGTCTGCAGTTACATCCCAGCCTCCAGAAGGGGCTGAAAGAGCTCGGTTTCCCGCGTCCCACGCCCATTCAGGAGCGTGCGATCCCGGCCGCACTCGAAGGCCGTGACATTCTGGCCTGCGCCATGACCGGCAGCGGCAAGACTGCCGCGTTCCTGTTGCCCATTCTCCATCAGCTCATCGACAAGCCGCGCGGAACCACGCGTGCGCTGGTGGTCACCCCCACGCGTGAACTCGCGGCCCAGATTCTCGAAAGCCTTGAGAGTATGGCCGTGCACACACCCATTACGGCGGCAGCCGTGTTTGGCGGCGTTGGCATGGGACCTCAGGAGCGCGCATTTCGCAGCGGTGTTGACGTGATGATCGCGACCCCTGGACGTTTGCTGGATCATCTCAAGTCGTCGTACGCATCGCTGTCCGGTGTTGAGTTCCTCGTGTTCGACGAAGCTGATCGCATGCTCGACATGGGGTTCATGCCCGACATTCGTCGACTGCTCAAGTACATCCCGACCAAGCGGCAGACGCTGTTCTTCAGCGCCACGATGCCCGCGCCGATTGGCAAGCTTGCCTCGGAGCTGCTGCAGAATCCGGTGACGATTGATCTCGAGCGACGTTCCGCACCGGCCGTCGGCATTACGCAGGCCGTGTATCCGGTGGCGCAGGATCTCAAGACGCAGCTGTTCATGAACTTGCTTGAACGCGGTGACATGAAAGAAGCACTCGTGTTTACGCGTACCAAACATCGCGCCAACCGCCTCGCGGAACAGCTGATCAAACGCGGCATCAGCGCCGAGCGTATTCACGGCAATCGTTCGCAGACGGCGCGTACCGCGGCGTTGGCGGGATTCAAGAACGGCACCATTCGTGTGCTGGTCGCGACCGACATTGCGGCGCGCGGCATTGATATCGAAGCGCTTGGTCACGTGGTGAACTTCGACGTACCCACCGCACCCGAAGATTATATCCACCGCGTTGGTCGCACCGCGCGCGCCGAACTCACGGGCGAGGCGTACACGCTGGTGGCGCCGGATGAAGAGCAGGAACTGCGGGACATTGAAAAGGCGATTAATCGTCGTTTGCCGCGCGTGTTGTTGCCCGATTTCGATTACACGTCGCGGTCCGGTGAGCAGTTGGAAGTGCCGCTGAAAGATCGTATTGCCGAGATTCGCAAACGCAAAGCGGAAGAGCGTGCGCGTGCAGCAGAAAAGGCAGCGCGCAAGGCGGGACGTGCCGGTGCGCCCGCTGCGGCGAGCACGGCACGACCCGCCAGTACGTCGCGGTCGTCGGGCAGTGCGCGTTCTTCGTCGTCGTCGCCGGCTCGTTCGACCGGCCCGGCACGTCCTGCGAGCAACACGCCCCGACCTGCCACGTCAAGCGGCACCTCGAGCTCACCCTATCGCTCAGCGGATAGCAGCAGCGCGCCGCGTGAAGGCGGAAGTGGTAGCGGTGGATCGAGCGGTGGTAGTGGTGGTCGCCATCGTGGCGGCCGCGGCGGACGCAGTCGTTAGGCGGAACTGAATGGCACGCGGTTTTCCTCGCACATCATTGCCAAACGCTGAAAAGGGCGGTGGTGGTGGCCGTGGGCGTCGCGATGGCGGCGAACCGACCACCCCTCGCGACTCGAAACGCGCGTGGGCAGAAGCACGCGCACTCATCTGGTCGCATCGCCGCTCTGTTGGCATTGGACTCGTGCTGATGTTGATCAGTCGCGCGGCAGGTTTTGTGCTGCCGTTCAGCTCGAAGTATCTGATTGACGAAGTACTCACCAAGCAGAACTACGGGTTGCTGGTACCGCTCGCACTCGCGGGTGGAGCGGCCACGCTGATTCAGGCGCTTACGTCATTTTCGCTATCGCAGGTGGTGAGCGTGGCAGCACAACGCGCGATCGCCAACATGCGTGAAGAAGTGCAAGCACATCTGGTTCGGCTGCCAGTGCGGTTCTTTGACAGCACAAAATCCGGCATTCTGATCTCGCGTGTCATGAATGACCCGGATGGCATTCGGAATCTCGTCGGCACCGGGCTCATTCAGCTTACGGGCGGCCTTGTTACCGCCACGTTTGCGCTGGCGGTGTTGCTGTGGCTCAACTGGAAACTCACGCTCGGTACGGTCACGCTGCTCGCCGTTTTTGCGATCGGGATGTCCACGGCCTTCAAGCGACTGCGCCCCATCTTTCGCGAACGCGGGCGCCTCACCGCCGAAGTCACCGGTCGACTCGCCGAAACCATCGGTGGTATTCGTCTGGTGAAAGTGTACACTGCCGAAAAGCGCGAACAGGAGGTGTTTCGCGGCGGTGTCATGAGCCTGTTCCAGAACATCGCCAAGACGATTACCGGAACTTCGGCCACCACCGCGCTCTCTACGGCCGTGGTGGGATTGATCAGCGTGATTGTCATGGTGTTCGGTGGACGCGCCGTGATCGCCGGCAGCATGACGCTCGGCGATCTGTTCATGTACGTGATTTTCATTGGTCTCGTCGCCGCACCGCTCGTGCAGATCGCGAACATTGGCACGCAGCTCACCGAGGCGTTTGCCGGTCTGGATCGCATTCGTGAACTGCGCGACATGGCCACCGAAGACCAGGAAGATGAAAATCGCCTCGCGCTGCCACCGTTACGCGGTGATGTGTCGTTCGAGCATGTGTGGTTCGAATACGAAACCGATACGCCCGTGCTGCGTGACGTGAGCTTCAAGGCACCCGCTGGCACAACCACGGCGCTGGTGGGCTCCAGCGGCTCGGGCAAGAGCACGCTGATTTCGCTTGTGATGGCCTTTGCGCGGCCGCAGAAGGGCGAGATCCTTGTGGACGGGCATGATCTCTCCACGCTCAAGCTGCACGAGTATCGGCGGCAGTTGGGCGTGGTCTTGCAGGACAACTTTTTGTTCGACGGTACGGTGCGCGATAACATCGCGTTCACGCGTCCCGGTGCTACGCATGAAGAAGTGCTCGAAGTCTCCCGCATTGCCAACGTGGATGAGTTCGTGTCGCGCTTCGCGGATGGGTACGATACGATTGTGGGCGAACGCGGCGTGAAGCTCTCTGGTGGACAGCGCCAGCGGGTGGCCATCGCACGCGCGATCCTCGCGGATCCACGCATTCTGATTCTGGATGAAGCCACGTCGTCGCTCGACAGCGAGAGTGAGTCACTCATCCAGGAAGGTTTGCAGCGTCTGCGTTCCGGTCGCACCACCTTTGTCATTGCGCACCGCCTGTCGACCATCACCAGCGCCGACCAGATTCTGGTGCTGGAGCAGGGTCAGATTGTGGAGCGCGGCACACACGACGAGTTGCTGCGCCTCGACGGCCGCTACCGCGATTTGTATGACCGGCAACACCGTTTCGAACGTGATCGGTTTGTGAATCCTGGAGAAGATCCCGTGCCGGCCACGGAGTCGGACGCACGCGCGGAGGCCACTCGCATGGCTGCGCGCAGTGCCGGTCGCGCGCTGTAGCATGCGGCGCGTGAAACGATGCTTCGCGGTATCTGTATTGACCGCATGCGTATGCCTGGCGCGATCGGCATCGGCGCAGGAATCGCAGGGCGCCGCGCAGGCGGGCGCCGAAGCGAATGCATCCGATGTGCATCAGGCATCGCGCGCAGCGGAGATGCGCTCGATGCCGGCACGTCGCTGGATTCCACAACATCTCAGCATCGGTGTTGGCGGCGTGGCGACGACATCGCCCGGTCGCGGCACCACGTACACACCAACACTTGGTGGTTCGTTTGATGCGGCAATGATCGGGTACATCACCCCCAAGCTTGCCTGGCGCGCAGAAGGATTCCTGTACCTGCATGACCGCAGTGTGGCGTCTGAGACAGGGCTGCTGGCCGATGCGCTCCCGTGCCCGGACGACAACTGCGTCCGCGAGCCGCGCGAAACATCGCGGCGCAGCGTTGGCTTCGGCGTTGGCGTCGAGCATCACCCCATGCGAGGACGCGTCGGCGTGTATACCGTCGCGATGTTGGGCGCTGCGGGCACCAACTCCATGGGCGAGGCGGGCAAGTGTCTGGGATTCGCACCGTCGCTCGGCGTCGGATTGCTTGCGCCGATGAGCGCCAGACTCGATGGTTTTGCGGTCGAAGCCCGTTGGCGCCGCGTGCCGACGGTGCTCGGTGCAGTCAACGCTGGATCACTTTCGCTGGTGTTGCGTTTCTGAACCGTGTTTCCTGATCCATCAGTTGCCGCCGTTGCGCAGGTCATTCAGCTCGCGGTCGCACCCGTCTTCCTGCTCACAGGCGTTGGCGCCACCCTCGGCGTGCTGGCGAACCGACTCGCGCGCATCATTGATCGAGCACGTGCTCAGGAAGCGCGACGTGACGCGGGCGCGGGGAACGCAGACGAGATCGCCGCTGACCTCGCGCATCTCTCCCAGCGGGCACGGCTTGTGTACCACGCCATTTCCATGCTCGTCGTGTCCGCGCTGTTGGTCGGATTTGTCATCATTTCGCTGTTTCTCGGCGTGTTTCTTGAGGCCTCGCTCGGCGGCTTGATCGCCGTGCTCTTCATTGGCGCGATGATCTCGTTCATAGCCGCGCTGATGGTCTTTCTGCGCGAGGTCTACGTCGGCACGCAGGGATTGCGCATCGGCTAGCCACTGCGCGACGCGCGCGGACTTGTGCTCGTGACTTGCCATGCGCGGGCCAATCTGTTGATTGCTAGGGACAGTCGGTGCGACCTCAGTCGCGCCTCCGTTCTCTCCGCCTGCCCCGCCCTGCCATGTCTGCATTTCTGCGAAGTCTCGCGCCTCGCGGCTTCTGGCTCTCGGCAACCGTCGCCATCATTTCGTCAACGCTGAGTGCCGCCGCGCACGCGCAAACGCGACTGCTGCGCCAACCAACGATCAGCGCCGAGCACATCGCCTTTGCCTACGCCAACAACATCTGGGTCACAAGTCGGTCCGGTGGTGAAGCGCGTCGACTGACAAGTTTTCAGGGCGCCACATCGCTGCCAAAACTCTCGCCCGATGGCAAACTCGTGGCCTTCAGCGGGCAGTACGGCGGCAACACCGATGTGTACGTGGTGCCGGTGGAAGGTGGTGAACCACGTCGACTCACATGGCACCCGGGCGCCGATCTCGTGCAAGGCTGGAGCCCGGATGGGCGGCGCGTGGTGTTTGCATCGTCACGTGACGCCGCGCCAACTGGCAACGTGCCCAAGTTCTGGAGTGTGAGCGCAACCGGCGACAATGCCACCGCGCTTCCCATGCCGCGTTCGTGGCAAGGCAAGTACTCGCCCGACGGACAGCGGTTCGCGTATCGCATGGCGAACTCGTGGGACGATGAGTGGCGCAACTACCGCGGCGGTCAGAACCGCCCCATCTGGATCATGACACTCAGTTCCTACGAAGTGGAAACGCCGCCGTGGACTGATTCCAAAGACATTGATCCGGTCTGGGTTGGTGATGTGGTGTATTTCATTTCAGATCGGGACTGGTGTGCGAACGTGTGGTCGTACAACACGCGGACCAAGGCGCTCACGCAAATCACCAGGTTCAAGGATCTCGACGTCAAATCCATTGACGCGGGTGGCGGCGCGGTTGTGTTCGAGCAGGCGGGATATCTGCACTTGCTCGACCCGGCCACCAATCAGCATCGCCAGCTCAACATCACGGCGCGCGGTGACTTTCCGTGGCTCGTGCCGCAGTGGCGCGACGTGACCAATCGCATGACCAACATTGCGCTGTCACCCACGGGCAAGCGTGCCGTGGTAGAAGCGCGCGGCGAAATTTTCACCATTCCGTCTGACAAGGGCGACTGGCGTAATCTCACGCGCACCGCGGGTGTCGCCGAGCGTACTCCGGCGTGGTCACCCGACGGAAAAACGGTGTCGTACTTCAGCGATGAAAGTGGCGAGTATCAACTCATACTCGCGTCGGCCGATGGCATTGGAAAGCCGCGCGTGATCTCGTTGCCGAATCCAAGTTTCTACTACACACCGCGCTGGTCTCCAGATGGTCGGAAGCTGCTGTTCACCGATACCCATCTCAACGTGTGGGTGGTTGATATCGAAAGCGGCGTACCCACGAAAGTCGACACCGATGGATACATGGTGCCGGAGCGTTCGCTGAATCCGGTGTGGAGTCCAGACTCCAAATGGATCGCGTATGCCAAGCGTCTCCCCACGCAGTTGCACGCGATCTACGTGTACGATCTGGCGAACTCGCGCGTGCGTCAGATTACTGATGGTTTGAGTGACGCCACGTGGCCGGCGTGGGATGCGAACGGGAAGTATTTGTACTTTCTCGCCAGCACCAACTTTGCCCTGCGCACGGGTTGGCTCGATATGACATCGTACGAGCGGCCTGTCACCAAGGGTGTGTATCTCGCCGTGCTCGGGCGTTCCGAGCCGTCGCCATTGCCGCCGGAAAGCGACGAGGACGCGGGCATGCTGCGCGCCAGCAGCACCGACTCCGCCGCTCCACGCGCCGCCGGCGCCGCCGCGCCACGCACGCCCACGGTCACGATTGATTTTGACGGACTCGCCAATCGCATCATCTCACTCGACATCGTGCCACGCGACTACGCCGAATTGCAGGCTGGTCCAACGGGCACGTTGTTCTTTACGGAGAACGTGCCGAGCACGGGTCCCGCTGGTGGAGCGCCTGGCGGCGGTGGCGCACCGTTGCACCGTTACGTGCTGAAGGACCGACGCGCCGCGCCGTACACGCAGGGTGTGCAGCAGTTCGTAGTGTCAGACGATCGCAAGAAGATTCTGTGGCGTGCGGGTGCGAATCTCACGATTGGCGACACCGATAAGCCGGCACCCACCGGTACGACGGGACGTGTGACGGCCACGCTGCGGATGCAGGTGGATCCGCGCGCCGAGTTCAAGCAGATGTTTACCGAAGGCTGGCGCAACCAGCGTGAGTTCTTGTACGTGCCGAATCTGCACGGCGCGGACTACGTGAAGACCAAGGCGATGTACGAACCCATGCTCGAACATGTCGCACATCGCGCCGATTTCACGTATTTGCTCGACATGCTCGGTGCAGAAATCGCAGTCGGACATTCTTACGTATCCGGTGGCGACTTTCCCGAAGTGCCGCAGTCCAATGTTGGATTGCTCGGCGCGGACTGGTCTGTGGCCGAGGGGCGTCATCGCATCGCAAAGATCTTCACCGGCGAGTCATGGAATCCTGAGCTGCGTGCGCCGTTGGCGGGCCCTGGCATCGATGTACGTGTTGGCGATTACCTGCTGGCCGTTGACGGTGTGGACGTCACGAGCACTGACAATCTCTACCGCGTGTTCGAAGGTTCGGCGAATCGTCAGGTGGTACTCACCGTGAATGCGACGCCGTCGCTCACCAACGCGCGTCGGGTCACCGTGGTCCCGGTGGCCAACGAGAGCGGATTGCGTGGTCGCGCCTGGGTAGAAAACAACCGCCGTCTGGTTGATTCGCTCAGTGGTGGCAAGCTCGCGTATGTGTACGTGCCCAACACGGGGCAGCCGGGTTACACCTCATTTAATCGCTATTACTTCGCGCAACAGGATCGTTCGGGCGTGGTCATTGATGAGCGATGGAATGGCGGTGGATCTGCCGCGGATTACATGATTGAAGTCATGCAACGTGACTTTGACGGTTACTTCAACAATCCGGTGCATGAGCGCACGCCGTTTACAAGCCCGACGGCCGGCATCTGGGGCCCGAAAGTCATGATCATCAACGAAATGGCGGGCTCCGGCGGCGACCTGTTGCCGTACATGTTCAAGCGTCGCAAAATCGGACCGATTGTTGGCAAGCGCACGTGGGGCGGACTGGTTGGAACCTGGGACACGCCGGCACTCATTGATGGCGGCAGCATGATCGCGCCGCGCGGTGGTTTCTTCGACAGAGACGGCAAATGGGCCGTTGAAAACGAAGGCGTGGCGCCCGATATCGATGTGGAGTACACGCCAAAGGAAGTGATCGCGGGTCGGGATCCGCAGTTGCTTCGTGCGGTGGAAGAAGCCATGCGGTTATTGCGTGAAAAGCCGGTTGAGCTCAAACCGGAGCCGGCACCACCAATCCGCAACCGCCGTCCGCCCGCGCCGTAAACGCAGCATGCCGCACGCCACAGACTCCACGCTCGCACGCCTGCGTCGAACTGTGGCGTGGGTTGCACCGGCAACCGGTTTCGCCATTGAAAGCTGGCGTCGCCGCATTCTTGCGGTGGTGTTGGTGAGCATGAGCGTGCTGGGGATGCTCGCATTTATCCCCAGCGTTTGGCTCGCCTGGGATCAGGGCGAGCGCAATGTCGTCATCATCGACAGCATCGCGTACGGCGTATTGCTAGTCGTCACGCTCGTTCGCGCGTTGCCTTACGCGGTGAGAGCCGGCGTGGTGGTAACGTTGCCGGCGGTGCTCGGCACCTATTTTCTGGCCGGTTTTGGTTTTGAGGCGGCAGGTTTTATCTGGCTCATGGCGTTCCCGATCATGGGCGCCGTCTTGCTCGGATTGCGAACGGGTGTGGTGTGTCTTATCGCCTTGCTCGGCGTGCTGCTCACCATGGCACAGTTCATCGCGCAGGGTGCATTCCCCTGGGCGAATGCGATGCCCAACGCACAAGTCATGTGGACGGTGAGCACGATCAGCATCATGATGCTATGCAGTTTGTGCACGTTGTCCATCGGTGCGCTTTTTGCTGGGCTGGGAGACGAAGCGGCCGCACGAATGGCGTCTGAACGAGAATCAGAGCGACTCGCACTTGCCGTGAATCAGAGCGGCGGTCTGGTGCTGCTCGCCGACATCAGCGGCAACATCGTGTACGCGAATACCACGGCACGCGCGTTGCTTGGCAATGCGTTCTCGCTCATGAGTCATGTGCCGTGGCCAGACGTTCTGCAGGGCCAATCGTGGGCCGGCTCCTTCGACGCGTCGCTGCCGGGGGGTGATGTCATCACGCTCTCGGGCACCACGTCGCCCGTGCGTGATGATGGGAAGAGCGTCACGCACGTGTTGGCGACCTTGCGCGATGTGCGTCGTGAACGTGCGCTCGAAGCGCGTGTGCAACAAGGTCAGAAGCTTGAAGCGATCGGAACACTCGCTGGCGGAATCGCGCACGACTTCAACAATCTCTTGCAGCCGATCGTGCTCAACACCGAATCGGTACAGGCGCAGCTGCCGGCTACCCACGGTGCGCAACCCCTGCTGCACGACATCCGACAGTCCGCGGAGCGCGCGCGCGCACTGGTTCGTCGCATTCTCACGTTTACGCGCTCCATGGAGCATGAGCGCTCACCAGTCGATCTGGTGTCACTGTTCACCGAGACCGAACGACTCCTCCGTTCTACACTGCCGGCGAACATCACCGTGACGATGTCGAGTGTGCCCGACGTGACAGTGCGCGGTGAAGCTGGAGAAGTGCAGCAAGTGTTGCTCAACCTCGCGACCAACGCGGCGCACGCAATGCCGCAAGGTGGAGTGCTGCAACTCGACGTCGGTTCGGTTTCCACCGCCAGCGACGCGGTGCTGCGCGCAGCATTTCCCGAGAGCGACTTCGTGGCGTCGCTCACGGTCACGGACAATGGCGAAGGCATGTCGCAGGAAACGCTGGCTCGGGCGTTTGATCCATTCTTCACGACCAAAGGCCCTGGACGTGGAACCGGGCTCGGACTGGCGATGGTCCACGGAACCGTCACGGCGCTCGGGGGAATTGTTGTTCCACGCAGCGTGGTTGGTGTGGGGACAAGCATGCGCGTGTTCCTGCCACTCGCCACCGCCGTTCACGAACCGAACGTCGAAGCAGAAGTGGAGACATCACCGGATCGTCGCTTCCGCGTGATGGTGGTGGACGATGAACCGGCGGTACTCGCCGCTACCACACGACTGCTCATGCGATTGAACTGGAATGTTGAGGGCTGCCTCGATCCAGCGGAGGCGCTGGCCCGCATTCGGAGCGGAGCGGTCGTCGTGAATTGTATGCTCACGGATCTATCCATGCCCGGCATGTCGGGACTTGAACTCGCCCGCGCGGTTCACGCGCTGCGACCCTCGCTCCCAATTATTCTCACCACGGGTTATCTCGAACACAGTGCTATGGCGGACGCACCGGATACGGGCATCGTTCGCGTCTTGCCCAAGCCGTTTTCGTCAAAGCAGTTGCAGCAAGCACTCGCGGAAGTCTCACGAACCAACGTCACGCCATGAAGATTGCAGCACTCATGTTCGGTGTGGTGCTCGCGGCACAACCGGCATCATCCAACCTCGAGGCGCAAGACGCTCCGCGTCCGCGCCTCGCGCGCCCCGCCGATATTGACTCGCTTCCCGTGTCCAACGCCGGTCTGCGCATCGCGTACGGTGTTGATTCACTGCAGTTTGGCGAGCTGCGCCTGCCGCAGGGTAACGGACCGTTTCCCGTGGCGATTGTGATTCACGGCGGCTGCTGGTATTCGCCGTATGCCAACGTGCGCAACGCATCGCCACTCGCCGACGCGCTGGCAGCGCTTGGCATTGCCACCTGGAATATTGAGTATCGTCGTTATGATCACCCGGGTGGAGGCTGGCCCGGCACATTCACCGATGTGGCGCGGGGCGCGGATCATGTCCGCACATTGGCGCGCGCGCACGCGCTGGACATATCGCGAGTCGTAGCCATTGGACACTCGGCCGGCGCACAGCTGGCGGCATGGCTGGCAACCCGCGGCAAGCTTGAGACGGGCAACCCGGTGTACATAAGCGCTCCGCTCGCGCTGACGGGTGTTGTGTCGCTCGGTGGCGTGATGGATATGCGCGAGTTTCAAGAGCGCCAGCTTCGGTCCTGCGGCAATCCGGCGGTTGAATCGGTGATGGGTGGGCTACCCGACGTGGTACCGGAACGCTACCAATCCGTTTCTCCGATTGAGCGCTTGCCGCTGGGCGTGCCACACGTGCACGTAGCCGGCGAACTCGACCGCGTGGCAACGCCTCAGGTTGTAGCGGCGTTCGCGGACTCGGCGCGAAAAGCTGGAGACGCCGTGGAGGTTGTCACGATTCCCGCCCTCGGACATCATGATGTCATGTCACCACGTACCGCGGCTGGACAGGCAGCAATCGATGCGGTGCGCCGACTCCTGCGAGTGGACCGCTGACGCGCACCCGACGTGACACACGTCACCTCGGAGATTGTTCGGCACCGATGTGATCGCCGTCCTGATCACTGGACATTTTCGTAAAGAGCGCCCATGCTCAAGCAAGGACAGGTTCCGCTGGAAACGCTCCGTCACCTGCAATCGAGGTCGCCGTGAAGGACTCGCAGCTAAAGGCTCTCATTCGCAAGACCACGGGAAAAGCCGAACAAAAAAAACCGCAGCAGCGGCCGTCGTTCGACCCCACCATTGAGGCCACGCGTAAGGAAGATGATCGCACGGGTGAAGCCCGCGAGTTATTCAAGGAAATGAAGCGTCGTGAATTCTGATGCGCGCGCCAACCCCTATCGGAGACATGCATGGCCTGGCAGAACAAGCTTGAAGAGTTGATCACCTCGCTTGAGCGCGAGCGCGATGAACTGCGCGTGAAGGTGCATCTGGCATCGCTTGATGCGAAAGACGAGTTCGCCGCGCTTGAAACGCGACTTGACGCACTGCGGGCTCGCATGACGTCTGCCACAGACGACGCGAAAGAATCGGCTGGCGGCGTTGGCGAGGTCGTGTCAGAGACGGCGCGGAAGATGGCCGACGATCTGAAAGACGGGTACCGGAAAATCCGCGAAAAGCTCGCTGACTAAGCGATCTCTCGCGCGCGCAAGCGACCCACCACCGCGGTAATGTTGTCGGAGCCGCCGTTGGTGAGCGCGCGCGAGAGCAGTTCGGAAGTCATCTGTTCTGCGCTTCCGCCGGAACGCAACACGTCTCGGATTTCGCTGTCCGTCACGTGTTTGGTCACGCCGTCCGTGCACAGCAGCAGGACATCGTCCCAGTAACAGTCGGTCGGTACAGTCAGCGGCGTTGCTTCGTCGCCACCGAGCGCTGATGCGAGCACGTGTTTCCACTCCGAGGCCGCCGCTGCTTCCGGAGTCAGGGCGCCCGCAGCCACGAGCGCTTCTGCCATCGTCTGATCCTGCGACAACAGCTGCAGCTCACCGTCGCGCAGGCGATAGCAGCGGCTGTCGCCGACATGAATGAGATACGCGCGGGGCCACAGGACCACCACCATGGTGAGTGTGGTGGCGGTACCCGCTGCTTCTTCGCGCACGCGGGCGTGGCCGGCCGCAACGGACGCCTGAAGCTCCTCCAGAAACAGTGCCTCTCGCGATTTCCCCTCGCGAATAGCGTAGAAGCGCATGACATGCGTGACGTGCTCGGCGATCGCGCGAACCGCCGTCCAACTGGCGATTTCACCGTCCGGCCGACCACCGACCCCGTCCGCCACGAGAAACAAGTAGCCGCGCGATTCACTCGTCAGATCACCGAGCGCATCGGGGCTCGCGCTCGAGCCGTGCACGCGCAGCAGCTTGTGCATGGAGGCGATCAGATATTGATCTTCGTTCACAGTACGCACCCGCCCCGGGTGTGTCGCACCATGCACATCGATATCCTGCGCATGCGGCAGATGCGAGTCAGCGGGCATCATGTGTGATTTCTCAGCAGGCGGCGTGTGTGCGATTCGTGGCGAGAGATGTAACTCCCGTCACTGATCCTGCGCCATTGCGCCGGATTTCGCCAGTCGGACGGCCGGAAACGAGCCCACGAACCCCTTCCGCTCGGCGGCGAATTTCCGTAGTTCAGTTGTGATCGTGTTGCTCCGCACTCTCTCGCCTTTTCCATGACCACTCGCCAACTGCTGCCCCACGCCGACGAAGAGGACCGGTTACGGCTGATCCTCGCCGCAACACAGGCTGGCATGTGGGATACGCACCTCGGCAGCGGCGAGACGTACGCGTCGGATCGGTTCGACGAGATTATGGGCTATCCACCGGGCGGCTGCCCGCGGTCCCTCTCCGCCTTCGTCCGATGTGTTGTTCCCGAGCACCGGGCTCGCGTATTGCAGCTCATTCGGGAATCGGTGCGTTCCCAAACCCCGTATGTAGTGGAGTGCCGCATTCGCGACGCGCGCGGGGCGATCAAATGGCTGCATGTTCGCGGCGACGTGTTGACCGATTCGGCCGGTCAGGCCACGCGCATTATCGGGACCGTGGTGGACATCAGCGCCGAGGCCACAGCGCGATTGCAGCAGCAGGCGGCCGACGAGCGAAACCGTGAACGCGAACGTGAGCTCGCGCGGGCACAAGAGATTGCGCAGATCGGTTCATGGACATGGCACTTTGCAACGCAAACATTGAGCTGGTCCGCCGAGTTTTACCGCATCGTGGGGCTTGATCCGAAAGTGGTGGCCCCCTCCGAGGCGGCGCTCGATGATCTGATCCTTCCCGAGGACCGCGCACGTCTGCGCGCCGCGCATGCGCTCGGGATCGAGCGGGGCGAACCGGTGGATGAGCGCTACCGTATTCATCGGCACGACGGGTCGGAACGCCACGTGCACGCGCTCACCGAAGTGCTGTATAACGAAGACGGGTCACCACAATCGCTCATTGGCACGTTGCAGGATGTGACCGAACGCGTGCGGCACGACGAAGAGCGACTGCGCCTCGAAGCACAAATCCACCACGCGCAGAAGCTGGAATCACTCGGCCTGCTTGCCGGTGGCATCGCTCACGACTTCAACAACCTGCTCGTTGGTGTATTGTCCAACGCGTCGCTGGCGCTGCTCGATCTCGACGAAGGCGTTCCGGCACGACACGTCGTGCTCGATATCGAACGAACCGCTCAACGCGCCGCTGACCTCACGCGTCAGCTGCTCGCGTACTCAGGGAAAGGGCGATTTGTGGTGGAACCGCTCGACCTGACCGCACTCGCGTCAGAAATGTCGCAACTGCTGCGCACAGTGGTGAGTAAAGATGCTACGTTGCAGTTAACACTCGATGTATCGCCACCTTTGATGTACGGAGATGCGACACAGCTGCGGCAAGTCATCATGAATCTGATTACCAACGCGTCGGACGCGCTGCAGGGACGCGAAGGTTCGGTGATCGTGCGCACGTCGCACGGGCCGCGAGAGGCGCCGCTGCCGGATGAACTCATCTTTGGCGAACTTCAACCGGGTGATGCGGCGTTACATCTGGACGTGATTGACTCAGGGAGTGGAATGGAACGTGATGTCGCCGAGCGAATGTTCGATCCATTCTTCACCACAAAGTTCACCGGCCGCGGTCTGGGCCTCGCGGCCACGCTGGGAATTGTGCGTGGCCACCATGGGAGCATCTCCGTCATGACCGCTCCGGGCAAAGGCACGCACATTCGGTTGTCCTTTCCAGTGGCCCAGGATGCCGTGCCGGTACCAGCAATAGAACCGGATGCCCGCGCTGAGTCACGCGGTGGGCGCGTTCTGGTGGTTGATGATGACCGGGTTGTACGCGGGGTCTGCGCGGCGTTGCTATCGCGGCGCGGATTTACGGTCGAAAGTGTCGAGGGTGGACGCGACGCGCTCGACCGGCTCGCGACGTCCGTAGAGCCGTATCGATTCGTGCTGCTGGATCTGACGATGCCGGGCTTGTCTGGTATCGAGGTGCTGCAACGGATCCGCGAGGCGGAGCAGACGGAGTCACGCACACCCGTGCCTGTCTTTTTGATGAGTGGTTACAGCGAGCAGGATGTCTCGAGCGGGCTTGGTGACCTCACCATTTCCGGCTTCCTGCAAAAACCCTTTACGATGAATGACGTCAATGCGCTGCTGGCCAAACTCACTGGTCAATGAATGAAAGAATCTCCGTTTCTCACCGCCGAGTGGCGAGACCTGCTCATGCTGACGTGGGCAGTGGACCAACGGCTGCTCGCATCGCTACTGCCGCGCGGCCTGGAGCTGGATCTGTGGAAGGGGCGAGCCCTCGCCAGCGTGGTCGCGTTTCGATTTGAGTCGGTGCGCGTCCGCGGCATCACGATTCCATTCCACGCGCGGTTTCCCGAAGTCAATCTGCGATTCTACGTGAAGCGCACCGGTCCGGACGGTGAGATTCGCCGCGGCGTGGTGTTCGTGAAGGAGATCGTTCCCCGGGCCGCGATCGCATTGGTCGCACGACGCGTGTACGGGGAACCGTATGTTGCACTGCCCATGCGTGAGGCGCACACCTCGGGCGTACGTGATGATGACGGCAACTCGCGCCGAACCGTGCTGTTCGAATGGCAGCGAGACGGTCAATGGGAACGTGCGGTTGGCCTGGCCGTCGGTGATCCGCGACCCATGCGCGCCGGCTCTGTCGAAGAGTTTATCGCCGAACACTATTGGGGCTACACCGGGCGGGGGGCCCGCGCCACGCGTGAATATCGCGTTGAACATCCCCGATGGAATATCGCCCCGCTTGCCGAGTGCTTTCTCGAGGCGGACATTGCCGGACTGTACGGTCAGCCCTGGGTCGCTCCGTTGTCCGAAGCACCCGTGTCAACGTTCCTCGCCGAGGGCTCCGATGTGGCCGTGTATCCTGGCGCCGATGTGCCGGGCACCGCGCGTGTTGCTTCACGGTAAATTCCACTCATGAATCACGACTACGAAAAGCTTGGCGCGTTCTACGCCGGTCGCGAGTTTGACCTCGCGTCTCGCACCCGTCGAGATGATCTGGTGCTGCTGGACGCCAAGGACTTCACCACGCACGCCGTCATCATCGGCATGACCGGCAGTGGAAAAACAGGTCTCGGTATCGGCCTGCTCGAAGAAGCCGCGATCGATCACATTCCGGTCATTGCCATCGACCCGAAAGGTGATCTCGGCAATATCGCGCTGACGTTCCCATCGTTGCGCCCATCCGACTTTGCGCCGTGGGTAGACGCGCAGCAAGCGTCGACCGCGGGACAAACGCCGGAAGCATTCGCCGAGTCGATGGCTTCTCGGTGGAGCGCTGGACTCGCAGAATGGGGGCAGGACGGGGCGCGCATTCAGCGTTTGCGCGATGCCGCTGACGTCACGCTGTACACGCCCGGCAGCACGGCGGGCCGACCGATCTCGCTGCTCAAGGGCTTTGCGGCGCCACCCGCAGTGGTGCGCGATGATGCGGAGGCGTTTGCCGAACGCGTGAACACGGCGGCCACCGGTTTGCTCGCCCTGCTCGGCATCGACGCGGATCCCATTAGCAGCCGCGAACACATTCTGCTCGCGAATGTGTTTTCACATTTCTGGAGCAACGGCGTTGACCTCGATCTCGCCGCACTGATCGGCGCGATTCAGAATCCGCCATTCTCGCAGATTGGTGTGATGCCGCTGGATACCGTGTTCCCGGCAAAGGATCGGACCGCACTGGCCATGCGCTTGAACAACTTGCTGGCCGCTCCCGGCTTTCAAGCCTGGATGCAAGGCGACGCACTCGACGCCGGCGCGCTCTTGTACGCGGCGAATGGCAAGCCGCGCATTAGCGTGCTGTCAATAGCGCACCTGTCCGACGCGGAACGCATGTTTTTTGTGACCATGCTGCTCGCCGATCTGATCGCGTGGATGCGGCAGCAACCGGGCACCGGTTCGCTGCGCGCCGTGCTGTACATCGACGAACTGTTTGGCTACATGCCACCCGTCGCAAACCCGCCGTCCAAACAACTGCTGCTCACGCTGCTCAAGCAAGCGCGTGCGTTTGGATTGGGTGTGGTGTTGTCCACGCAGAACCCCGTTGACCTCGATTACAAAGGGCTGTCGAACACCGGGATCTGGTTTATTGGTCGGCTGCAAACAGAGCAGGACAAGAATCGCGTCATGGACGGCCTTGCTGGCGCATCGGGCAACGTGCCGTTTGATCGTGGGGCGATGGAGCGGACCATTTCGGGGCTCGGCAAGCGCGTGTTTCTCATGCACAGCGTGCACGAGAATCAGCCCACCGTCTTCGAAACGCGATGGGCGCTGTCGTATCTCGCCGGTCCAATGACGCGCGAGCAGATTCGACGTCTTGGCGCCGCGGCCGTTGGTGGCGCGAACGGCACCGCTCACTCACCGATCACTGCCGGAAGTGCACCACAGCTGGCGAGTGCCGTCGCGGCCAGCGTGACAGCCGCGCAAACCACGACGTCTGGTACAACCGGTCAGGCGCCAGTGTTGCCAACAGACATTCTGCAGGTGTGGATGCCCACGCGAATGAGCGCCTCGCTCATCACATGGCGCCCCGCACTGCTTGGCAGCGCCGATGTGTCATACCACCAGACCAAACTTGGTCTCGCGGAACAACGCACGCTGACACGCATCCTGCCGCTCGATGACGCCATGCTCACGCTCGACTGGAGTGATGCCGCGTTAGTTACCATGGATCTGGATCTGCTCACCCGGGACGCGGTGTCCGGTGCGGCCTACGAAGCCGTGCCAAAGCTGGCCGCGAATGCCAAGAGCTACGCCACGTGGTCGCGCACGCTGCAAAAGTTCATCAGCACGAACGACCTCATCACACTTTTTCAAAGCAAGGCGCTGAAACTTGTGTCTGCCGTCGATGAGACCGAGGGCGCGTTTCGTGCGCGACTGCAGCTGGCGGCGCGCGAAGCCAGCGACGCGCGCCTCGAGAAGGTGCGACAGAAATACGCCACGCGCATGCAATCGGCGCAGGAAAAGGTGCGCCGCACGGAGCAAGCGATTGAGCAGCGCACAACGGCTGCATCCTCGTCAAAGCTGGATACAGCCCTTGTGATCGGCGGCGCCGTGTTGGGCGCACTGTTTTCCCGCAAAAAACTCAGCGCGACGAACGTGGGCAAAATCGGCACGGCCGCGCGCAGCGTAGGTCGCTCGCAGAAGCAGACTGGTGACGTTGCGCGGGCCACTGAGAACCACGAGGCGGCCCAGCTCGAGCTAGCGGCGTTGGAGGCACGCATCACGGAAGAACTCGCGCTGGAGTCGGCGGGTTACGACGCGCTGGCCGAACAGCTTGAAGAGATTGTCGTGCGCCCCAAGAGTACTGACGTGCACGTACAGCTGGTGGCGCTCGCGTGGGTGCCGTACGTGGCTGGTGAAGGTGGCCAACTCGTTCGCGCAACCTGAAGTTCTGCAGCAGCGCGGGGCGCCCGGGACAACGCTCCCGGGCGCCGTGCGTACTTTTAGCAGGAGTTGGCCCGTGCGCTTTGGCGTCCGGGCATCGACTGATTTCCCCACCGACCCTGTGAGATTTGATGATGATGGGTAGAACCCGCGCATCCTCCGTCGCTGCCGCCGTTGCCATCATGGCGATCGCCGGCGGCACCGTGCACGCTCAGGCGGCGCGTTCCGGTGCCAGCGGCACCGCCGCCATGCAACCCGCTCTCTTTGAGGGCATCCGGTACCGGCACGTGGGCCATTCGGTTGGCGGACGCGTGAACACGGTCACCGGCATTGCTTCTGAACCACGCACGTTTTTCA
Source organism: Gemmatimonadaceae bacterium (assembly GCA_022843265.1). GTDB lineage: Bacteria > Gemmatimonadota > Gemmatimonadetes > Gemmatimonadales > Gemmatimonadaceae > JAABRT01. The sequence continues at coordinate 25,198 of JALHNZ010000015.1, read as the reverse complement.
TGGGCGTCGCATCCGGCGGCATTTTCCGCACGCGTGATGGCGGCGAGAGCTGGCAGCCCATCAGCGACGGACAGATTCCCGTCGGTTCAATCGGCGACATCAAAGTTGCCGATTCCGACAAGAACATTATTTACGCCGGCACCGGCGCTGACGGCGCGCGAAGCAATGTGTCCACGGGACGCGGCGTGTATCGCTCAAACGACGGCGGTGATACCTGGGCATTCGCGGGACTGTACAACGTGGGGCAGATCGGCGCCCTGCGCATTCACCCCACCAATCCCGACATCGTGTGGGTGGCGGCGAACGGCGACATGTTCAAGCGCAACGTCGATCGTGGCATCTTCAAAACGCTAGACGGCGGCAAGACCTGGAAGAAAACATTCTTCCTCAACGACAGCACCGGCGCGAGCGACGTTGAAATCATGCCCGGCAATCCGGACGTGGTGTACGCCTGGATCGCGCGCATTGAACGCAAGCCGTGGACGATTATCAGCGGCTCGAAAGAAGGTGGCTTCTACAAGAGCGTGGACGGTGGCAACACGTTCAAGAAAACGGGCACCGGGCTGCCGAACGTGCTCACTGGCAAAGGCAATCTCGGCGTCACTGCCGCCAACCCGAATCGGTTGTACCTGCTGGTGGAAGCAGCGCCCGGCGGTGGTCTCTATCGCTCTGATGATGCCGGCGCAACGTGGCAGTTGATGAACAGCACGCCCGGCCTGATCACGCGTCCGTTCTACTACACCACGCTTGGCACCGACCCAACCAACGCCGATGTGGTGTACGCCGGCGCGGAAACGCTGTACAAATCGACTGACGGTGGAAAGACCGTCGTACCCTTCCGCACGCCACACACCGACAATCACGACATCTGGGTGAATCCGAACGCCGGGCAGACCATGGTGCAAGCCAACGACGGCGGCGCCAATGTGAGCTACGACGGCGGTCGCACCTGGAGCTCGCAGAGCAATCAGCCCACGGCCGAGTTCTACGGCGTCGTGCCCGACAACAACTTTCCGTACAACCTGTACTCGGCGCAGCAGGACAACAGCACGTATATCATGTCGAGCGTTGGCAATCCGTTCGATGTGGCGTCGCTGCGCACCGGTCCTGGCTGTGAAACGGGACCGATCATGCCGCACCCGACTGAGAAGAACGTGATCTACGGGTCGTGCAAAGGTCAGTTTGCCGTGATGAACACGGAAACGCGTCAGTCACGCAATTACTGGATTGGTGGTCAGTCGCTGTACGGCAACGCCGGCCAGGATCTGATCTATCGCATTCAGCGTGTGGCTCCCATGTCGTACTCGCCGCACGATCCGAACGTGCTGTATTACGGCACACAGTATCTGCACCGCACGCGCGACAAGGGTGTGACGTGGGAAAAGATGTCCCCCGATCTCACCGCGTTCCCGAAGTGCTGTCAGGGTGCAAGTGGTGAGCCGATCACGCGCGATGTCACGGGCGAAGAGTTCTACAGCACGCTGTACGCCGTTACCGAGTCACCGCGTGAAAAGGGCGTGATTTTTACCGGTGCGAACGACGGCCCATTCTACGTGACGCGTGATGATGGCAAGACGTGGACCAACATCACGCCCAAGGATCTGCCGGAAGGTGGCCGCACCGCGTGGATTGATGTGTCCAACCATCGCAACGGCTCGGCCTACTACGCCGTGTATCGCTACCTGCTCGGCGACTACGCGCCGTACATCTATCGCACGGATGACTACGGCAAAACGTGGACCAAGCTGACCGACGGCAAGAACGGTATTCCGGGCGATCACCCCACGCGCGTTGTGCGTGAAGATCCGGATCGGGAAGGGCTGCTGTACGCCGGTACGGAGTTCGGCATGCACATTTCGTTCGACAACGGTAAAAACTGGCAGCCGTTCCAGCTGAATCTGCCGAACGTGCCGATTCAGCAGATCGTGCTGCACCAGAAAGATCTGATCGTGGCCACGCAGGGACGTGGAAACTGGATCATCGACAACGTGTCGGCATTGCATCAGGTGGCGGCCAACACGTCGGCGGCATCGCTGCACGTGTACAAGCCGCGCGCTGGTTATCGCACCAACACTGGCGGCCTCTATCTCGGCCCGCAGATCGATTACCACCTGGCGGCGGCGCCGACGGACACACTGCGCATTGAAATTCGTGATGCGCAGGGCACCGTGGTCAACACCTACAAGAGTGGCGTGCGCCCGGCCGCTCCGCCGCGTGCGCGTCGCGCGGATCCGGAAGATCCCGATGCCGTGATGAACGAAGGTCGCGACAACACGCCCACCAGCGCATTCGCACCAACACTCAACCTGGTCACGGCTAGCAAGGGCTTCAACCGCTTTACGTGGGGCGTGCAGCATCAGAATGGCTTTGGTGCACCGCCGGGTGAATACACGGTCACGGTGTCTGTGGGCAGCGAAAAGCAGACGGTGCCGCTCACTGTGCTGATTGATCCGCGACTGGGCGCCGAAGGCATCACGGCGGCTGATCTGCAGGAACAGTTTGCACACAACACGCGCCTGCGTGAAATGGTCGCCGAAGTGAACGCTGTGGTGGCACGCGCGCGCACGGCGGAGACGCGTCTCAAGGCGGCGGGTGCCGCGGCCGGCGATACACTCACCAAGCTGGGCGCGGTCACGGAGAAGCTGCTCACGGCGCCGGTGCGTTACGGCAAGCCCGGATTGCAGGCACACATCTCGTATCTGGCGGGCATGACCACGCGCGCTGACCAGAAAGTCGGTCGTGATGCGATCGAGCGTCATCTGGTGCTGCGCAAGGAGCTGGATGCGGCGAAGGCCGAACTGGATCGAGTGATTGGTCCGGCACCGCGCATGTAGTTTCGTCGCGCACCACGTGTGAACAACGGGGGCAACTGCACATGCGGTCGCCCCCGTTGCGTTGGCGGCAGTTCGTGCGGAACATCACCAAAGCGTGCGTGTCTCACGACGCGTCACCTCACTCCGAATACGAATGCCTCCTCTCGCCGCTGGCGCCCTCCTACTGTCCATCACGCACAAGCGCGCCGCCGCCGTGCGATCAAAGTGGCGGCTCGCCGCACTGATGATTCTGCTCGCGTCGCTGAGTGTGCTGAGCCCACGACTCGCGGCCGCACAGGTGGCCCAGAATCGTGCCGTGATTGGTCAGGTGCAGGATCCGCAGGGCGCGGGACTCACCGACGTGACGGTGCGCATCACACGCGACACCGTCACGCGAATAACGCGCACCGATCGAAACGGCCGGTTTCGATTCAGCGGGCTGACCGACGGGGAATGGACACTCTCAGCGCAGCGTATTGGCTACGCGCCATACGTTGTGGAAATCGCCATCACGCTCGATGGGGTGCGACATGACGTCGTGCTTTCCCCGCGCGCAAACACGCTTGATTCCGTGTTGGTCAGTGCCCGGTGGACTGGCGTGCGTGGTGTCGCGTACGACGCGCGCAGCTTCAGTCCACTGACCGATGCGCGTGTCACGGTTTTGGGCAGCGTGTCTGTCGACAGCAGTGACAGGGATGGCGCGTTTGCGATTGAAGTCCCAAACGCGCAGACGGCCATCGTGCGCGTGGAACGCGAGGGATTTCTTCCGGTCATGCGCAGTGTCGTAATCCCGGATGGTCGCTACATCGAGCTCGACATACCGCTCGACACGGCCAATCCTGCGCCGAAGGACAATATCGACATGAAGGATCTGCAGCTTCGTCTGAGCAACCGCGGGGCGTACTCGGTGGTGGTTGCACGGGAAGAACTGGTGAAAACCGGAGCACGCAGTGTGTCAGCGGCAATGACGGAATCGCCAAGCGGCAACCGCAAAAGCATCCTGATCGGACGCGATGCCTGTGTGTTCGTGAACGGCCGTGCGCGCCCCGGCTTCCCCATTGATGCCGTACGAGTGGAGGATATCGAGTTTATTGAGGCGTATCCCGCAGGCGCTGACTTCACGAATACGTTGGAGCGGCGCTGGCCCGTGGGGGCAGAGTGCGGAGCACCGGGCGGCCGCGAGCGCGGTGAAACGGCGAGAGGACGCGTGCGCTGGGTATCCGTCTGGCTCAAACAATAGCGCCGCCCTGGCCCCGCGGCCCACGATCCGACTACCCCCTGAGGGCGACCGCTCGCTCTTCGTCCCGCGCCCCCGCTAACTTCTTTCCTATCACAGCGCGGGCACAGGAGCGCGAGGCGCAGGACGACATTTGTACGTGGAGCAGTTGTGACGGGAGCAGCAGCAGGAACTCAGGTCCAGCACGCGATGCAGCGCGCACTCACAGTCGCGAGTGCGCTGAGTGTCATCCTGCTCGCCGCGTGCGGCGGTGAAGGGCAATCGCAGTCCGCAAAAAGTGCCGAGCCGGATTCGGCAACGCTCGCGAGTGCAGCGGGAGGTAACATGGGCGATAGCGTGAACGCCGCAGCCGCAGATACGATGCCTGCGACGCCGGATACCACGCGCGCGGGTCGACTCGCGCGTCGTGTCAAACATCCGGATTCCGTCCGCGCGCTCTACGTGAATGCATGGGCCGCCGGCTCACGCTCGCGCATGGAGAATCTGATTCGTATTGCGGATTCCACCGAGATCAATGCGTTCATCATTGATATCAAGGAATCCGATACGTATCTCGCGTACTCCGGAACGAAGATTCCGCTCGCGCTCGAGATTGGTGCCGATCAGCGCCCCGCCACCAAGTGGATGCCCGCACTGATTGACACACTGATTGCACATAACATTTATCCGATTGCGCGCATCGTGGTGTTCAAGGATCGCATGCTTGCCGAAAAGAAACCCGAGCTTGCGATTCGCCACGCCAATGGCAGTGTGTGGAAGGACAATAAAGGCGGCCCGTGGGTCAACCCATACGACAAGCGTGTGTGGGATTACAACATTGCCATTGCCCGTGAAGCACTCGACATGGGCTTCTCCGAGCTGCAGTGGGATTACGTGCGCTTTCCTGACGTGACCAACTCGGCGCGCACCGTCATGCGGTATCCCGGCAGCGACAGCGTGTCACGTGCCGACAACATTCGCAATTTCATTGTCTATACCAAGGAGCAGCTCGCCGAATACAACGTGCCCGTTACGGCCGATGTGTTCGGTCTCGTGACGCACCTTGAAGGCGATGTTGAGATTGGTCAGAACTGGGAGAAGGTGATCACCGTGTCGGACGCCGTCTTGCCGATGGTGTATCCGTCGCACTACGCCGCGGGCCTGTACGGCCTGGCGAAACCGATTGCCAGCCCGTATGAAGTGATTCGCTATTCAATGGCCGACGCCGTGGAGCGTACCAAGTGGATGAAAGACTCCGCAAACGCCAAGGTCGGTGAAATCATGCCGTGGCTGGAAGCCATGAGTATTCGTGGAGCACAGTACGGTGCACCGGCGCTGCGCGAACAGATTCAGGGTACCTACGACGCCGGACTCAAGAGCTGGGCGCTCTGGAATCCCGGCAGCAAGTACGCCGAGTTCGAAGACGCATTGCGTCCGGCGAACGGCGGACAGTCCAGGCTTGAACGGAGCGGTTGGAAGAAACCGGAATTCACGCTGAATCGGGCGCGGTTGAGCACGCTCATTCGCAAGCGTGAGGCACGATCACGCACGGGCACGGATTCGGCGCGCAAGGCCGATAGCGCGGCCGGACGCACGAACGCCGCCGCTACACCCCGGCCGAACTGACAAACTGCTGGAGCGTCCACGCGAGACGCTCCAGCGGCACCCGCTCCAACGGGTGCGGCGTATTGGGCAGCACTTCGTATTCGCCGCGCGGAATCAGTCGGGCCGCGTCGCGCAGCTCCTCAACGGGGACCGTCGCATCACGGTCACCCACCGCCAGCCGGACCGGGCATGTGATCCGCGCCAGCACTTCAGGCGTCAGCAGTGGCGCCTGCCCGAGCGCCTGCAGCGCGCCGGCCGTTTCGCTGAGCACACGTTCCCACCCGGTCGCATGGTGACGCGCTGCAAGCGCGCTGGCGAAAGCCGGCACCTTTTCCGATAGACGGGCCGGATCGAGCTGTTTTACGGCCTCTGCGGCCACGCCAGGCGTCCAGACGAGCGTTGTGCCGAGTGTGAGCACGCTGCGAATCCGCGCTGGCGCGTCCGCGGCCGCGCGCAGCGCCACATAGCCGCCCATGCTGTAGCCGAAAATATCCACCGAGTCAGCGGGCGAGTGCTCGGCCAGCCACACGAGCAGATTCTCCACAAAATGCTCAAGCCGAAACGCGCGCCCCGCCATCGGTCGCGCGCCGTGACCTTCAAAATCCATCGTGCGCACGCCCGTAAATCCGAGCTGCACGCGCAATGCGTCAAACTGCGTCTGATCGCCAATGGCGCCGTGAAGGAGTAGCAACATCAGGCCAAACTATCGCGAGACGCGCGCGCCGTCAGGTACTTTGCTCGCAAGACATTCGCATTCGCGCACACTCTGTCTCCCACCCGTGCCGCATGATCCGACTGCCAATACTGCTCACAGGCGTGGCGCTGCTTGCCGCTTGCAGCGCCACCTCCGACGTAGCCGATCTCGCACCAACCGGCTGGTCTGTTGACAGCATCCCGATCACCATCATCCGCGATGACGACCCCACCGGCGAACCCATGCTCGCCAATCCGGTGGGCGCCACCAGACTTAGCGACGGCTCAATCATCGTGGCCGACCGCGGACTGCATTCGCTGCGCTACTTTGGCGCCAATGGCGAGTTCCTGCGGGCGGTGGGTCGCAAAGGCCTCGGGCCTGATGAGTTTGGCTACATGGCTGAGACGCTGCGATGCGGCGACTCGCTCTACGTGGAAGACATCGAACAGCAATCGATCTTTGTGTATTCGCTCGATGGGGTGCGCACGCGCGCGCCAAAAGTTGCTGAAATCCACGGTCAACGCTCGCCGTACGACAGTCGCTGCAATGCGAATTATGTCTTCGTGCACAACGGGTGGGCGCAACACGACGACAAGAAAATCGGACGCGTGCGCTGGACGGTTCCGTACTGGATCACCACCACGGACGCGCGCACGCGCGCGGACCTTGGCGAACACCCGGGCTCTGAACGTCTCGTGTACGAGGGGGGTTCTGAGCCGCACCCACTCGGTCGTAATCCGGTGCTCGCGATTGGCCGCGAGCGCGTATACATCGGGACCGCCGACAGTTTCGCGATCCTCGCGTATTCGCTCGATGGTGTCGCGATCGACACGTTACGCAACTCAGACGCGGACCTGCGCACCACCGCACTCGACATCGAACGCTTCAAGCGCTTCGATACGCTCGGCCTGACCAGTCGCGAACGAGAGCACCAGGTGCGCTTGTGGACCACTGTCGAGTTTCCCACCACGGTGCCCGCGTACGACGCGATGCTCGTCGACGCTGAGGATTACGTGTGGATTCGACGCTTTCCCCGTGGGCGCGATCTGGACGCGAGTTGGCTGATCTTTTCACCAGACGGAGATCAGGTTGCCGCACTGTCACTGCCGAGCGCAATGACAGTGTACGAAGTGGGACGTGACTACATACTCGGCCTTGAACTTTCGCCAGCAGACGGTGAGCAGTCGGTGCGGGTGTATGGGTTGCGCCGGCCCAACGGGTCCGCCGCTTTGCGAACACCTTAGATTTAAACGGATACAGACTGCGACGCCGCAGCGCAGGCGTGCTGCCTACTGATCGCGGGCCTTCCCGCAGGTGCATTCGTGGATCGTCGAAATTTCTTGCGCGCGGCCGCGCTCGTCGGTGGCGCCGTTGCTGCAAACAAGACCGGCTTGCTACCCTCGCCCTCATCGTGGCGGATTGCACAATCTCCCGGCAGCGCGGCGGGCGGGCCGCTGTACATCCCGCCCACGGTCTCACCCAAAGCGCTTACGCTGACCGCGCGGGCCACCGCCGCGGAGATCGCACCTGGTGTGAGCTCACCGATCTTTGCGATCGGCAATGGACCCGTGGCACCAACGATCCGCGCCCGCGCCGGTGAACGCGCCACGATTGTGCTGCGCAACGAGCTCGCCGAACCCACAATTCTGCATTGGCACGGCCTGCGTCCACCCGAAGCGTCCGACGGGCATCCGCGACTCGCGATTGGCACCGGCGCGGAATACCGCTACGACTTTGCGCTCAACGAGCGTGCCGGCACGTACTGGTATCACTCGCATCCGCATATGCGAACCGCCGCCCAGATTCACCTCGGCATGGCGGGGCTCTTCATCATCACCGACGCGGAAGAAGAAGCGCTCGGGCTGCCGAGTGGCGCGCGCGAACTCGGGATTGTGTTGCAGGACAAACGCCCCGACGAACAGGGACGCATTTCCTACAACGTGACCATGGGTCACGACATGATGGAAGGTTTGCTCGGCAGCGCCGCGTACGTGAATGGTGTTCGCACACCGAGTGTGAACGTGGATTCGGCGATGTATCGCGTACGCGTGCTGGGTGCCGCAAACGCGCGCATCTTCCGACTGGGTTTGTCGAACGAACGTCCAATCACCCTGATTGGCACCGACGGTGGATTGCTTGACGCGCCGATTCAGCTGCCGCACATGGATCTGAGCACCGGCGAACGCGCCGATCTGCTACTGGACTTTTCCGGTCTTGCCGTGGGCACGCGTGTGAAGCTGCAATCCCTCGCCTTTGTGAGCCCGTACCGTGGCATGGGGGGAATGGGCGGTGGCATGGGCGGTGGCATGGGGCGCGGCATGGGCGGCGGTGGTGCGTTGCCCCAGGGCGCGGCCATGGACCTGCTGGAGTTTGTGGTCACGCGCAGTGTGCGTGAAACGCCGCGTGTCCCGTCGAAACTGTCAACACTGCCAGCGATCGAGACGGCCGCTGTTTCCAAGGAGCGCGTCTTTCACTTTCGCAGCGCCATGATGCAGCACAGCATCAACGGCAAGGATTTCGATATGGAGCGAATTGACGAGCGCGTACCGTTTGGCGCCACGGAGCGTTGGGTCTTTGTGAACGACGCCCCATTTCCGCATCCTGTCCACATGCACGCCGTACACTTTCGCATTGCGTCACGCGAAGGCGGGCGCAACGAGATCTTCCCGTGGGAGCGTGGCTGGAAAGACACCGTGCTCGTGTATCCCGGCGAACGTGTGTCAGTGATCGCAAAGTTTGACAGTTACCGCGGCCGATTCATGATGCATTGCCACAACCTCGAGCATGAAGACCACGGCATGATGATGAACTTTGCGATTGAATAGCTCCAACAGGCAGGCGTCAGCGCTTCTGCGCTGCCGCCTGCTTCGCTGCACACACTCCCGCAGTGCGCTTGAGGCCTGACAGCTCGCACGCGCAGTCGGGTCCGCCCTCCCCGCCGCACGACCCCTTGAGCCGTTTGCCGGAGATCATGACGCCGATCGCCATCGCACCCATTACGAGTGCGACAATGGAAATCGTGACCAAGAGCACCATCATCATGAGCGAGTCCCGGTTATAAAGCGTTGCGACGAAGCGCCGCCGTGAAACCTGGCGTGGCGCGCTCGTTCACGCGACCATCACCGCCATCAATCAGCAGCAGCACATCAAGCCCATTCGCGTCGGCAAGCTGCCAGGCGCGCTCCGGTCCCGCCGCCATGAGCGCCGTAGCCCATGCATCCGCGACCGCACACTCGCGGTGCATCACCGACACCGCAAGCAGCGTGTGCTGTGTGGGCCGACGAGTAATCGGATCGAGTGTATGTGAATATCGTACCCCGCCCACTTCGTAGAAGTTACGATAGTTCCCCGACGACGCGAGCGCCCGATTGTCGAGCGCCACAGCCAGACGCACCTGGATGCGATCGGGATCGGGCTCCTCAACTCCCACGCGAAATGGTTCGCCGCGAATGTTCACGCCGCGCGCGCGCAGTTCACCACCAATCTCGACGAGATGATTCGAGTAGCCGCGGCCAAGCAGATAGTCCGACACCGCATCAACGCCGAAGCCCTTCGCAATGGCCGATAGATCCACGCGCACACGGGCGTCCGACTTGGCGAGGGTACCGCCCGCCAGTTTCAACTTGTCGGACCCCACAAACTGGCCAAGCGAATCCAGCTCGGCGGCCGTTGGCACGATCGTGTCGCGCGGCGTCGGTCCGAATCCCCACACATCCACCAGCGGACCCACGGTCACATCAAAGCTGCCGCCCGTCGCGCGGTACACATTGAGCGCTTGCGTGAGCACCCGAGCGAGCGGTGCGGACACGGACACGGGTGTGGTATCGGCGAAGGCATTGAACTGCGAAAGCTCGGAGCGCTCGTCGTACGTCGACATGCTGGCGTTAACAGCCAGCAGCACCGAATCCACTCCGCGTTGCAACGCTTCGCGATCGGTTTCGGCTGCGGTGCCACCAAACAGCACGCGGTAGGTCGTGCCCATGGTCGCACCACTGAACTCGAGCGCGCCAGCGGCACTCGGCGCACGTCGCAAATACGTGTAGGCAGCGAGGCCGAGCAATACCAGCATCGCCACCCAGCGCAACGCCCCGCGAGACCGCGCCGGAGGAACGTCGCGACCAACGGACATCATAACGCCTTATCCGAAGTCGTCGAACGCGATGTTCTCACGGTCCACACCGAGCGAATCAAGCATCTTCATGCACGCCTGCAGCATCATCGGCGGACCGCAGAGATAGTACTCGATATCCTCGGGCGCCGGATGCGTGGCGAGATACTCGCGATACAACACATCGTGAATAAATCCCTGCGAACCGGTCCAGTTGTCTTCGGGGCGCGGCTCAGAAAGCGCCAGTGTCCAGGTAAAGTTGGCATTCTCTTTCGCGATCGCGTCAAAGTCTTCCACGTAAAACGCTTCACGCAGCGAACGTGCGCCGTACCAGAAGGTCACCTTGCGATCGGTATGCAGGCGACGGAACTGATCAAAAATGTGCGACCGCATGGGCGCCATTCCGGCGCCGCCACCGATAAAACACATCTCGTTCTTCGTGGGCTTGGCGAAGAACTCGCCAAACGGTCCGGAAATGATGACTTCGTCGCCCGGCTTGAGATTGAAGATGTAGGACGACATCAAACCCGGTGGCAATCCTGTGGTCCGCGGCGGCGGCGTGGCAATGCGCACGTTCAGCATGATGATGTCCGCTTCATTCGGATAGTTCGCCATGGAGTAGGCGCGCTGCACCGACTCCGTGCTGGTCGACGTGAGCTTGAACAAGCCAAACGTCTCCCAGTCGTCGCGATACTCCTCGGGCACATCAATGTTCTTGTACTCCACAAGATGCGGCGGGCACTCGATCTGCACGTAGCCGCCGGCGCGAAACGGTACGGTTTCGCCCGCCGGCAGCTCCAGCACCAGTTCCTTGATAAACGTGGCCACATTGTCATTGGAGCGCACGCGACACTTCCAGCGACGCACACCAAAAATGTCTTCTTCCACGTGAATCTTCATGTCCTGCTTGACCTTCACCTGACAGGACAATCGAACGTGATGACGCGCCTCGCCAGGCGAAACGTGACTGGTCTCGGTCGGCAGCAGCGCACCACCACCCTCAAACACTTCCACCTTGCACACGCCGCACGTGCCTTTGCCACCGCACGCAGACGGAATAAAGATCTGTTGATTGGCCAGCGTGGCCAGCAGCGTCGAGCCACTGGGCACGGTGAGTGATCGCTCGGCGTCGTCGTTGATGCGGATGGTGACGTTGCCGGTGCTCACCAGACGTGAGCGGGCCATCATCAGCAGTCCAACCAGCGCCAGCACGAGCAACAGGAACGCCGCGATTCCGGAGAGAGCCGTTAACATGTTGTCTGGTTCCTCAGAGCTGAATGCCGGCGAACGCCATGAAACACACGGCCAGCAAGCCCGTCACCATGAATGTCAGACCAAGACCGCGCAACGCGGCCGGCGGGTTGGCGTAGCGCAGCTTTTCGCGCACGGCGGCGAGTGCAACGATTGCCAGCAACCAACCAATGCCGGAACCAAGTCCAAACACCACACTTTCGCCAAAGCCATAGTCGCGTTCCGCCATGAACAGACTGCCGCCGAGAATGGCGCAGTTTACAGCAATGAGCGGCAGGAACACGCCAAGCGCCGAATACAACGCCGGCGCAAACTTGTCGACCACCATTTCCACGACCTGTACCAGCGCCGCAATCGTGCCGATGAACGTAAGAAACACCAGGAATGACAGATCGACCGTGGCGAACGACGGATGCAGCGCGGTGAGCGCACCCTCCCGCAACACGCCGTGCAAAAGCAGCTGGTTAAGCGGCACGGTAATGACCATGACCACGATCACGGCAAAGCCAAGACCGATCGCAGTGCTGACCTTTTTGGAGACGGCCAGAAACGAGCACATGCCAAGAAAAAACGCCAACGCGAGATTCTCAACAAAAATCGATCGCACCAGCAGACTGAGATAGTGGCTTGCCATGACTCGCCTCAGGCCGCGTGACGCGACGCTGGTGCGCCGTGTTCAAGTTCGATCTCCACCACTGGCTCAATCTCAATCTGCTTGGGCTTCCACTCGCGAAGCGCCCAGATAAGTCCGCCAATCAGAAAGAATGCCGCAGGCGACAAGACCATGAGCCCGTTGGGCACATACCATCCGCCGTCGCGCACAAGCGGCAACACCGCAACACCGAATACGCTCCCCGAACCAAACAGCTCGCGGAAGAAGGCCACCAGCAGCAGCACCAGACTGTAGCCCACACCATTGCCGACCGCGTCAAAAAAGCTCGCGCGCGGCCCGTTCTGCATGGCAAACGCTTCCGCGCGTCCCATGAGAATACAGTTGGTGATGATGAGTCCTACGAACACCGACAACTGTCTCGACACGCCATACGCAAACGCTTTCAGCACCTGGTCGCAGATAATCACCAGCGACGAAATGATCGTGAGCTGCACAATGATGCGTATGCTCGACGGAATGTACGATCGGATCAGACTGATGCTCACGTTGCTCGCGATCAGCACCGCGGTCACCGCCAGACACATCACCAGCGACGGCTTGAGTAGCGTAGTGACCGCCAGCGCTGAACAAATACCGAGCACCTGCTTGCCAATCGGATTCTCGTCGAACAGCGGATCGAGCAGAACGCTGCGCGTTTGTTTATCGAGCACTGGTGCCTCCCTGCGCGCTGCTGCTGCGCACGCGATCCAGATAGGGGCCAAACCCGTTCGGGCCCAGCCAGAATTCGAGCGTTGACGTGACGCCGCGGGCGGTAATCGTCGCGCCAGACAGTCCGTCTACGCGGTACGGATCATCGGCCGGCGGCCCCGCCTGTCCCTTGATGACCTCAAGTTGCACGGTGCCCGCTTCATCAACGGCCTTGCGACCAATCCAGCGTGCTTGCCAGTTCGGATTTTCGATCTCGCCGCCGAGTCCCGCGGTTTCACCATGTTCGTAGAACGTGATGCCCGAGACGGTGCGTGCATCGCCTTCAAGCGCCAGGAACCCGTACATCGTGGACCACAATCCGTAGCCTTGAATGGGCAGAATGATGGCGCGCAGTTGGCCGTCCTTCACCACTTCGTACACGATGCCAACCTTCGGCACACGAATCACGCGTGCGGCATTCTCCACCGCCGTTGTACTCGTGGCCGGATCGCGCGCCGCGCGTCGTGCATCGTACGTTTTGACATCGACCGACGAATCGGGCGCACCCGTGCGAAAATCAATCGGACGCGTGACCACAGACTCGTCGAAGCGCGCTTCCACCGCGTCTGCGGAAAGCGATTCATCGGCCGTCATCAAACCCGCGACCATGAGCACCTTGGTCAAGCGATCAATCCGCGCATTCAACTCCTGCCGCGGCTTGAGTGCCACGGCCGCAGCGGCAATGGGCACTGCACATACCAGGCACACGAGAGCGGCAAAGCCGATCGTGTACGCAGTGGAATCACGCCGCGCGTTGGCCATAGCGCTGTGTCCTCCGGCGAATGTTGGCCTGCACAACCGCGTGATCAATCAGCGGCGCGAACATGTTCATAAAGAGAATCGCGAGCATCATGCCTTCAGGGTACGCCGGGTTCACCACGCGAATCAGCACGCACAAGAGGCCGATCCCGAATCCGTACCACAACTTGCCCGTGCTGGTAAAGGCCGACGACACGGGATCCGTCGCCATGAACACCGCACCAAACGCCCACCCGCCAATGAGTAAATGATACAGCGGCGGCAGGCTCATCATGGCATTGGTCTCCGACCCCATCATGTTGAGACCAAATGCGGTCAGGAGCGTGCCGACGAGTACGCCGAACATGGTTTGCCACGCCCCCACTCGCGTCACCAGGAGCAGCGCGGCGCCCAGCAGGATCGCGATCACCGACGTCTCACCCATCGAGCCCGGAATGCGTCCGATAAATGCATCCATCCAGGTGTAGCCCGGCAAATGCCCTGCACCTTCGGCAAACGACGCCAGCCACGTGGCACCAGAGCGACCGTCGGGCTGGATCGCGGCAACCCACACCTCACCAGAGATCTGCGCCGGATACGCAAAGAACAAAAAGGCGCGGGCAGTCAACGCAGGATTCAGGAAGTTCATGCCCGTGCCGCCAAAGATCTCCTTGCCGATCACGACGCCGAACAGGGTGCCCATCGCAACCTGCCAGAGCGGAATGGTCGGTGGCAGAATCAGCGGGATCAGCGTACCCGTGACAAAAAACCCTTCACTGATCACGTGGCCGCGCACCACGGAAAAAATCACTTCGGCCGTGCCGCCGGCAATCAACGTGACAATCAGAATCGGAAAGAAGTACAGCGCGCCGTGCACCATGCAGCTGAGCACCGACGACGTTTCCACTGGCAACCCCGTGGCCGAAAACACGGCCGTTTGCCAGTTGTCGATGAGCGTACCGCCCTGCTCCACCACATGGTGGATCTGGTAACCGGTGTTGTACAGCGCCATGATGATGCACGGCACCAACGCGATCACGACCAGCAGCATCATGCGCTTCAGATCGAGATTATCGCGAACGTGCGGCCCCCCGGTTGTCACCGCCGACGGCGTATAGAAAAAACTCTCCATGCCCTCCCAGAGCGGGAAGAGTTTGTGGTACTTCGCGCCCGGCGCGACGTGCGGCTCGAGACTGTCAAACAGTTTTCGCACTATGCGCATCTATCGCTCCGCCGCAATCAGGTCCAGCACGCGGCGCAGTGCCGCTCCGTGCTCGTACTTACTTGGGCACACGAACGTGCAGAGCGCCAGATCCTCTTCGTCGAGTTCCAGGGCGCCCAGCTGTTCGGACAACTCCGCATCACCAACCGCCAGCGCGCGCAGCAGATGCGTGGCCATCAGGTCGAGCGGCAATACACGCTCGTACACGCCAATCGGCACCATCGCGCGGCGTCCACCGTGCAACCGCGTGTCAAACGCGCGTTCGAGTTTCCCCTTCCAGAGCGGAAGGAATGCTGGCAGAAAATTGTACGAACGAGAGAAGGGCAGCGTCCACGCCACAAAGTCACCTTCCTGCACATCCGGCACCACACTCACCTGTTGCTCAAAGCGACCCAGAAAGCCGGTGATACTGTCGACAACCGCTCGGCCGGTGAGCACCGACCCGCTGATCACGCGCGGCGGCACCTCATGCCCGTTGCGTTCTCCGCGCAGCAGTTCGCCATGCACCAGCTGCGACACGTTCGCGCCGAGTACCGTGCGCAGCAGGCGAGGCTCGCGAACCAGCGGACCACCGAGCGCAATCACGTGCGAGGCGTCGTAGATCCCGGTGCGCAGCAGCGCGCCGAGTCGAATCACATCCTGTGCATTCAAATGCCACGACACATGTGCGCGCGAGGCGGGCGCCAACGTATGGATATGAAAGCCAACCGTGCCGCTCGGATGTTTGCCCGCAAACTCCGCCACCCGCACGCCCTTCGCTCCTTCGCCACTGCGCGATCCTTTGGCGCGACATAAGTAGACGGGGGAATCGCTCAGTGCGACCAGCGCTTCGAGACCACGATTGAAGTCGTCCGCCCGCGCGGCAACGATTACGTCGACATTCGGAGCGAGCGGACTCGTATCCATGGCCGTAACGAAAATCGCGTGCGGCGTGGCGTCAGGCGCTGGGACTTCCGAGAACGGACGCGTTCGAAACGCCATCCACATCCCGCTCTCGAGCAGCAACTCTCGAAGGGCCGTGCGATTGCTGACCACCTGCGGTGACCATGAGCCAAAGCGCGAAGCCGAGGCGGCTGGGGTGGTGGTCGGTGGCGCGATCGTTATCACCACCGACTGCACCACACGCCGCTCGCCTCGGTGCACGGCGGTTACGCGGCCCGCGACGGGAGAAACCACGCGGAGCGCTTCGTTCCGGCGGTCTTGATAGATGGTCTGGCCGGCCTCAACCGCGTCTCCCACCTGCACGAGCAAGCGAGGGCGCACGCCTCGGCTATCACTGGGAAGCACCGCGACCTCAGTCACGGCCCGGGAATCATGGATGACCTGGGCCGGAGGTCCAGCGATCGGAACGTCGAGCCCACGGGTAACCGAATGGACTGGCATGAACGAGGGGGGAGTGGAACCAAATGAAGAGCCACGGCAACCGTACAAAAAGCCGCCGTGGCCAACCTACCCCATTGTTACGCCCCGCGTCTAGCCATCGCTGGCGCGACTTGCGCCACGCCAGCGACAGTAAGAGGATGCGTCGTTACTTGGCCACGGTGAACGCGGCCTTGGCCTTGGTGCGGTCCCACAGGATCGCGAGTTCCCCACCGGCGCCCGCCGGCGTGATCGTGATTTCCATTTTTTCGACCACAGCCGGCGTCTGCTCCACCGTGAGCGGGATACGTACAAGATCCTGCTTGGCGTCGTACACCGTGCCCCACTGGCCCGTCTGCTTGTTCACAATGAGCTGCCACTTGCCACCCTGATCGAGCAGCGTGTACAGCGTGTAGGTGCCAGCGGGAACTGACGCGGCGCCGAAGTTGAGCGTTTGCGACGTGGTGAAGTGTGTGGCCTGATTCGCACCGGTACGCCACACATTGCCCCACTTTTCGAGGCCACCAAACACTTCGCGACCACGCTTGGACGGACGGCCGTAGTCCACCTTGAGCGCAGCACCGGCGATCGTGGTCTTCACCGAATCGCGCGGCGAAGCGGGCGCAGCCTGGGCTTCAACGGAAGACGCGGACAGCATGGCGATTGACAGCGCAGCGAGAGCAATCGCCGCACGACCAGCAAATTTCACAGCAGACATGGGCAGGAAAGACAAGAGGATGGTCGGGCCGTGCACGCCGGTGGTGGCGTGAACTGGTTGAACAATAATTGAACCCCGATGCCCCTGTGCAGGTTCGCGTCCGGGTCATGTGACCCAGCACGATCTGCGAAACGATGTCGGTTTCCCCTCGTACGGTCCGCATTCGCGTGGTGTTCAAACCCTCGGCCAGCCTCCGGTTGTCCCAAGAGGGTCCGCCCCGAGAACAACCCACCGTTCGACCCTCCCCCGTGATGCGACATCTCAGACTGGCGTTGCGATCACTTCGCAAAACGCCATTCGTTACCACGATCGCGATTGCTTCGCTCGCGCTCGGCATTGGCGCCAATGCGGCCATCTTTTCGCTGTTCGATCAGATGCTGCTGCGCCCGCTTCCCGTACCCGCGCCGCAGGAGCTCGTGAATCTGGGGGCGCCCGGTCCCAAACCGGGGAGCACGTCGTGCAATCAGGCGGGCGATTGTGATGTGGTATTCAGCTATTCCATGCTGCGCGATCTCGAACGCGTGCAAACGGTATTCACAGGGATTGCCGGACACTTTGCATTCGGCGCCAACCTCGCGGTGCGCAACGAACCGTTCATCAGCGACGGCATGCTCGTATCGGGTTCGTACTTCAGTGTGCTGCAGGTGCAGCCCGCGCTCGGGCGGTTGATTGCGCCCGCGGATGACGGCGCGCATGGCGCGAACTTTGTGGCGGTGATCAGCCACGCGGTCTGGCAGGAACGTTTTGGTGGTTCGCCCTCGGCGGTCGGTGAAAACATCAATGTGAACGGCAAGCAGTTCGAGATCATTGGTGTGACGCCGGATGGATTTGAAGGCACCACGCTCGGATCACGCCCCGGCATTTACGTGCCGATCAGCATGCGCCGCGACATCGCACCGCGATTCAACGGCTTCGAAAATCGCCGCAGCTACTGGGTGTATCTGTTTGCGCGTCTTAAACCAGGCGTTTCGCTTGAACAGGCGCGTACGGCCATGAATACCGTGTACGCGCCAATCATTACCGATGTCGAAGCGCCGCTGCAGGAAGGCATGAGCGACGCGACCATGCAGCTCTTCAAAGCGAAGCAACTCACGTTGGAGCCGGGACAGAAAGGGCAAAGCAGTATTCACCGTGAAGCGCGTACGCCGCTGTTCATGCTGTTCGGCATTACCGGAGTGGTGCTGCTCATCGCGTGTGCGAACATCGCAAATCTGTTGCTGGCACGCGGTGCCAGTCGCGCGACAGAAATGGGCGTGCGTCTGGCGCTGGGTGCCAACCGCCGTCACCTGCTCACACAGTTGCTCACAGAAGCCGTGGTGCTCGCGCTGCTGGGCGGTGTGGCGAGTTTGCTGGTCGCGTTCTGGACACTCAAGCTGATTGCATCTTTGCTGCCCCCCGAGGCGGTCGAGTCATTGCAGTTCCAGCTGCAGCCGTCGGTCATTGCGTTTGCCGCGGTCGTGGCCATCGGCACTGGTTTGGTATTCGGTCTCTTTCCGGCACTGCACAGCACGCGCGCCGATCTGATCAGCGCCATTCGCGCCGGTGCCTCACAAATGACCGGCGGACGCTCCGCGTCACGCTTTCGCACGGCGCTGGTCACGGCGCAGGTCGCACTCTCCATGGCGTTGCTGGTGAGCGCCGGACTGTTCCTCAAAAGCCTGGTGAATGTCAGTCGTGTGGAGATTGGTGCCGACGTGGATAACCTGGTCACGTTCGCGCTCTCGCCCGCGCGCAATGGCTACGATAGTACACGCTCGGCACTCTTTCTCACGCGGGTCGAAGAAGAGATGGCCGCGATTCCGGGTGTGACCGCGGTTGCCAGCTCATCGGTGCCGCTGCTCGCGGGCAGCAACTGGGGCACGGACGTTCGCGTGCAGGGCTTTGAAAGCGGACCCGACATTGACTCGAACGCGCGCATGAATCTCGTTGGCGCGGGCTATCTCTCGGCGCTTGGCATGACGCTGCTTGCGGGAAGGGAGTTCACCACGAGCGACGGCGCCAACGATACGCGTGTGGCCATTGTCAACGAAGCGTTCGCGAAAAAGTTCAACCTCGGCACCGATGTTGTCGGCAAGTACATGGGACGCAGCGGCGAGAGTGGCGATTCGCTCAACATTCTCATTGTTGGCTTCATGAAAGACGCCAAGTACAGCGATGTGAAAGACGACGTCCCACCGCTGTTCTTCACGCCGTGGCGACAGGATCGCCGTACGGGTGACTTGTACTTCTATGTGCGCACGTCGTTACCGCCCGCACAGCTGCTGAGCACGATTCCCACCGTCATGAAGCAGCTCGATCCCACGCTGCCCGTGGGTGAACTCAAAACCATGCCGCAGCAGATCCGAGAGAACATTTTTCTCGATCGCATGATCAGCATTCTATCGGCGTCGTTTGCATTGCTCGCCACCCTGCTGGCGGGCGTGGGACTTTACGGCGTGCTTGCGTATACCGTGGCGCAACGCACGCGAGAGATTGGCGTACGCATGGCCCTGGGCGCAAACGGCGCGCGCGTGCGCACCATGATTCTGCGTCAGGTGGGCGTCATGACGGTGATCGGCGGAGTAGTTGGGGTGGCCGCCGCACTCGGACTTGGCCGCGCTGCACAGTCGCTGTTGTACGGCCTTGAAGGACACGATCCGATCGTGTTTGCACTGTCGATTCTGTTGCTCGCCGCCATCGCCCTCACCGCCGGCTATTTGCCCGCGCGCCGCGCCGCGGCCGTTGATCCCATGCACGCTCTCCGGTACGACTGATGGATATTGTTCGCACGCCGCAGAAATCCAATCGCAAGGCGTATATCATTGGCGGATCCGTACTGCTCGTGGCGGTTAGCACGGCACTGTTAAGCAAACTTGAGCCCGCCGCTCCAACGGTGGAACGTGCGGCCGTTCTCATTGACTCCGTACGTCGCGGCGATGTGGTGCGTGAAGTGCGCGGTCCGGGTACGCTCGTACCCGAGCAGATTCGCTGGATCACGGCGCAGGCTTCCGCTCGCGTGGAACGACTGAACTCGGAATCAGGTCGCGAGGTATCGGCCGATCAGATTCTACTCGAACTGTCCAATCCTGACCTGCAGATTCAGACGATGCAGGCCGAGCAGCAGGTGCGTCAGGCGCAGATTGATCTGCTCAACTTGCGCACCAACCTGCGCAGCCAGTTGCTCACGCAGGAGGGCACCGTGGCGAGCATGCGCACCCAGCTTGTGAACGCCACGCAGGAAGGCGCGGCCGCAGACTCGCTGGTGAGACTTCGCCTCATTTCCGGATTTGAAGCGAGCAACAAAAGAGCCTCGGCTGAGGAGTTTACCACGCGTTATCGCATTGAGCAGGAACGACTCGATCTCATGAAGCAGGCGATCGATTCACAGATTTCCGTTCAGGCGTCGCAGGTTGTTCAGCTCGAAGCGATCGCCGCGAATCAGCGCGCACGTCTGCGCTCATTGCAGGTGCGTGCACCGGAGACTGGTGTGCTGCAGGATCTCACACTGCAGCTCGGTCAGTGGGTGCCCGAGGGCACCACACTCGCCAAGGTGGTGCAGCCAGGCAAGCTGAAGGCGGTGTTGCGTGTACCCGAATCGCAGGCCAAAGACGTCACCATCGGATTGCCGGCCATGATCGACACGCGCAATGGCACGGTCGCGGGTCGTGTCGTGCGCAAGGATCCGTCCGCGATTAGTGGCAGTGTCACGATCGACGTGGCCCTCGAAGGACCGCTGCCAGCCGGCGCGGTGCCCGATCTGAGTGTGGATGGAACAATCCAGATCGAAAAACTTGAGAACGTCATTTTCAGCGGACGTCCTGCCATGACCGGTGGTACCGGAATGGTGAGCCTGTTCAAGCTTGACGCTGGTGGCGACGCGGCCACGCGTGTCCCGGTTGAACTCGGGCGCAACTCGGTCAACACGATCGAAATCATCCGCGGCCTCGCGCCCGGTGATCGCATCATTCTCTCGGACATGTCGGCGTTCGCCACCGCCGATCGCGTTCGCATTCGCTGATAGCCCACCGTTTTTTCACATCGGAGAACTCACGACATGTCCGCCAAAGCTTCACCGCTCATTCAGATGCAGAACATCCGGAAAGTGTTTCATACGGATGAAGTCGAAACGCATGCGCTCGCCGATGTGCACTTTGAAATTCAGCGCGGCGAGTACGTGGCCATTTCCGGTCCGTCGGGCTGCGGAAAAACCACCTTGCTTTCCATTCTTGGCTTGCTCGATGCGCCAACGTCTGGCGAGTACTTTATTGATGGGCAGCCAGTCGCACGGCTCGCGCCCATGGATCGCGCGCGTGTTCGTAATCAGCAAATCGGATTCATCTTTCAGGCATTCAATCTGATTGGTGATCTCACCGTATTTGAGAATGTGGAGTTGCCACTCACGTACCGCGACATGGCCGCGAGTGAGCGTCGTGACCGCGTGCAGTCGGCGCTGGAACGTGTGGGCATGACGCATCGCGCCAAACATTTCCCTGCTCAGCTCTCTGGCGGTCAGCAGCAGCGTGTGGCGGTGGCGCGCGCGGTCGCCGGCGATCCGGCCATTCTGCTCGCCGACGAGCCCACGGGAAATCTCGATTCCAAGAATGGCGAAGCGGTCATGGGACTACTGCAGGAACTGCATCAGAACGGCGCCACGATCTGCATGGTCACGCACGATGCACGCTATACGCAGCACGCGGACCGCGAAGTGCATCTGTTCGACGGGCGCGTAGCGGATGCGGCGACGATCGCGTTGGCGGCGAGTTAACAACCAGCGTGTTCGCGTGGTGGCTACGGTCCCAGCAGCGCGGCCGGGATCACCGCCACGCCGTCCTTGCGGCGATAGCAGTGTGTTCCGGTGGTGATGATCACAAGGTCGAGCACGTCTGCACCGAGTTGGTCACGCAGCCACAGCAGGTGCTTGACGTCTGCATCCGTCACGGTCGCGCTCAGCTTCACTTCGATTGCCAGCACTTTCTGGTCGTCGCGCTCCACGATCAGGTCAATTTCTTGTCGTCCGTCGCGCGTACGCAGGTGGCGCACTCGCGCTTCGGCGTGCTGCGCGTAGACTCGAACCGAAAGCGTGACGAGCGATTCAAAAAGCTGGCCCATGAGCGCGCCGTCTCGCGGCGTTGGTGAGGCATTCGCAGTCGCCTGCGCGGCCGTTGTGCCCTCGAGCAATGCACGCTCATCGACACCGAGTAAGCGCGCAGCCAGCGCCGGATCTGCTAAATGATGCTTCGGCGACTGCGTAAGCCGCGCAAGCTGATTGCGCGACGGAAGCCACCCTGGGACCGAGTCCAGTATCCAGAGTTGCTCAAGAATCGCTCGATAGTTGTTGCTCGTGGGCTTGGTTGGCGTGTTGCCTTCACCGCTTGTAGCAGCGGCTCGGATTTTTTCGAATGTCGTGCACGTTGCGGTGGCCGCCGCGAACGCCGTGAGCCATCGCCGAAGTGCATCCGGACGACGAACAACATACCCT
This sequence comes from Gemmatimonadaceae bacterium, assembly GCA_022843265.1. GTDB lineage: Bacteria > Gemmatimonadota > Gemmatimonadetes > Gemmatimonadales > Gemmatimonadaceae > JAABRT01. Next base: position 2,656 of record JALHNZ010000015.1, on the reverse strand, counting down.
TGCTCCGCGAAATCACGATCGACAATGCGCTGCAGATAGCCGTCAAGCTGTGCCCGCAGTGCCCTTCCCGTCAGATGACGAATGCCGGGAAATCCTGAGCGGCATATTTCATGTGCGTACTCTCGCAGTCCAATGTCTGTTTGACCCGCAATTGCGGGGCGCTCGCCCAACAACAGCGACTGGAGACTCACGGTTGGTGTTGGCACCTCGCGCTCGGCAAGGCTCAGCGGGCGCATTCGCACGGTAATGATTCGCGCCGCTCCGCTGTGTGTCGGCGCATTGGCAGGTGCCGCTGAACCGGCAAGCAAGAACTGGTTCGCAGAGTGGTCGGCATCTACCGCTCGACGCACGGCATCCCAGATCGCGGGTACGTACTGCCACTCGTCGATCAATACCGGTCGAGGCGCGGTAAGCACGTTTGCTGGATCAGCCTCGGCGATCGCGCGCTGCGCCAACTCGTCCAACCGGAACGTGGTGTGTGCGCGTCGCTGGCACGTCTCTGACTTTCCTACGCCCTTTGGTCCCTCCAGTGCGAGAGCGGGCAGGCTTTGCAGCAGCTCGTCGAGCTCCGCGTCAATCACTCTCGTCTTGTATTCCTTCATGTTAAGTCTCCACATGGCGGCCTACGGAACGCCCTTTCAAGCCACGCCGTCTTCTCGGTAACGACAAGGCCTCCTGACCAGCATATACTATACCTTTTGACCACTTTATACAATACCTTCTGACCGCAACAAACTAATCTTTCTGACCGAAACATACTAAACCCTCTGACCAGGCAGACCTTGACACCGCGCCACATCACTCGATCTGCCTGAAAAGCCAGGGAAAAATCGATCGCGCCCGGTCTGGCCCCGACGATACATTCTCCCCATGTCCGAACCCTCCCGCTTTCGACGCACACTTGCCCAGGTCATGACCGTGCAAGTGATCGCCCTGCTGTTGCTCTGGGCGCTCCAGTCTCGCTACGCCGGTTAGTCCATGCATTGGATCAACTGGGTCATTCTGATCACCTACATCACGTACGTGGTGTGGGACGGGCTGCGGCGCACGAAGAACACCACCAACATCGAAGGCTATTTCCTCGCCAATCGCAGCCTGCCGTGGTGGGCGGTGGGATTGTCGGTCATGGCCACGCAGCTGTCAGCCGTCACACTCATCGGCACCACCGGTCAGGGCGCGACCGACGGCCTGCGCTTTGTGCAGTTCTACTTTGGACTGCCGCTCGCGATGGTGATCCTCGGCGTGACGCTCGTGCCATTTCTGCACGGCGCCAAGGTCTATACGGCGTACGAGTATCTCGAACGTCGCTTCGATGCCAAAACACGCTCGCTGACCAGCTTTCTCTTCCTCATGTCGCGCGGCATGTCGTGCGGCACCATCATCGCCGCGCCGGCCGTGGTGTTCTCGGCGGTGTTTGGCTGGGATCTCACCTGGTCTGTTGCCCTCATCGGTGTGCCCACGGTGCTCTACACCGTGCTCGGCGGCGTGCAGGCGGTTACCTGGGCTGACGTAAAACAGATGGTGGTGATTGTTGGTGCGCTCACGGCGATCGTGGTGGTGCTCCTGTTGCGCATGCCGGTGCCGCTGGATGACGCACTGCGTGTAGCCGGTGCGACGGGGCGTCTGCAGGTGTTCGACTTCTCGTTCAACTTTACCGAGACGTACACGTTCTGGAGCGGCGTGCTGGGCGGCACGTTCCTCATGTTGTCGTACTTTGGCACCGACCAGAGTCAGGTGCAGCGCTATCTCACCGCGCGCTCGGTAGACGAAGCGCGCAGTTCGCTGCTCATGAGCGCGTACTGGAAGATTCCGCTGCAGGCGCTCGTGCTGCTCGTTGGTGTGCTTGTGTACCTGTTTTACATGTTCCAGTCGCCACCGCTGCTGTACAACCCGGCGCATGAATCGCAGGTACGGGCCAGCGCACCGGTAGAGTACGCGGCACTTGAGCAGCGATATGTTGCTGCCGGCACGGAACGCGAAGCGGCCGCACGGCAGGTCGTGACCGCACGCGGCGCGAAGGATGGTGCTGCAGAGACGGTGGCCCTGGACGCCGTGCGTTCAGCTGAGGCGAGCGTCTCGGCGGTTCGAACGGAGGCACTGGCGAAGGCCGCCAGCGTGACCGGACAGTCCTCGCGCGATGTGAACTACATCATTCCACGTTTCGTGCTCGATCACCTGCCGGTGGGGCTTGCAGGCATCTTCCTCGCGGCCGTACTGGCGGCGGCGATGTCGAGCATTGCGGCGGAATTGAATTCACTGTCTACCGCCACCGTCGTGGACTTCTATCAGCGGTGGTTCAAACCCGTGGGCAGCGACGCGCACTTCCTGAAGGTGTCGAAGATCTCCACCGCGGTTTGGGGGCTTTTTGCGTGTTTTGTGGCCACGTATGCAGCCACCCTCGGTTCGTTGATCGAGGTGGTGAACCGTTTCGGCTCGTTTTTCTACGGCTCGATTCTTGGCGTGTTCTTGTTGGCCATGATCCCACGCGCGCGAGCACTCGGTGCGTTTGTTGGATTGATCACGGGCATGGCCACAGTAGCGGCCGTGTCGTTTGGTGCACCGTCCATCAGTTTCCTGTGGCACAACGTGATTGGCGCGCTCACGGTAGTAGCGGTCGGGTTGTTGCTGAGCGGCGGTACACGCGACTCGGCAACGA
>JALHNZ010000014.1 GCA_022843265.1 Gemmatimonadaceae bacterium | reverse complement strand
GGTACTGCCCGCGACTGTGCACGTTCACGGACTCAGGCGACGACGCACCCAGCGTCCCCCTTCGCGTCGGTAGGCAATGCGATCGTGCAAACGACTCTCACGACCCTGCCAGAACTCAATCTCCTCTGGCACTACCCGAAAGCCGCCCCAATGCTCCGGCAATGGCACCTCGCCCTCAGCGAATCGCTCTGTCAACTCCGCCAGTTCGCGCTCCAGTTCATCGCGCGATGCGAGTTCGTGTGACTGTCGCGAAGCCCACGCACCAACGCGCGCGCCCCGCGGACGCGACGAGAAGTATTCCAGCGATTCGTCGCGCGACACACGTTGCACCGCACCAGCAATGCGCACTTGACGCTCGAGCTCAGGCCAGAAAAAACAGAGCGCAGCGGCCGGATTGTCGGCCAGCTCCTGTCCCTTTCGGCTGCGATAATCGGTGTAGAACACAAAGCCGCGCGCGTCTACACCTTTGAGCAATACCATGCGCGCCGATGGATACGCATCAGGCGTACAAGTCGCCAACGTCATGGCGTTAGGCTCAAGACATTCCGCGTCGCGCGCGGCGTCGAACCACCGCTGAAACTGCGCGATTGGATCAGCGTCTACTTCGTGCTCGCGCAGTGAGGCGAGTCGGTATTCTTTGCGAAGGCTTGCAATGGACATGCCTTGAAAACTAGTCGGCTACGGGCGCGAGACGAGATCTCCCGCATTCACGTGCGGCGACGCGCGCCGGTCTTCAATGAGCAGTCCATGTGCACTGCCAACATCACCCGCCCAGCGTCGCGCCACTCCGTCACTCGATTCACGCACCATCAACTGCGCTGACGGACCGGTGGCCAACAACGCCGCCTGCTGTGCGCCGAGCGCACGCATGATGGACGCAAGCTCGGGAAGTGAAACACCCAGGGGCGCCGTACCTGATGCGGAACCAACGCCATCGAAGTGAGCGAGCACGAACAACAGACTGCCATCGGCTCTCGTGCCAATGGCCAGGCGGCGATCGCGGGAGAGTGCATCCAGCTGCGCGCGCTGACCGCAAATGTGTGCGTCCACCTTGCCGTTCTCGCTCAACAACTGTGACGCGATCGGGAGCTGGTCAATGAGCTGAGTCAACGAAGGAAACGATGATTCCAGCTCGGCCGGAAATGTCGTGCCGGCCGCCAGGCGCACCGATAGCGGCGCGTCATCAATCGTCCAGCCGTCGGTCGGTGACGTCGCGGGGGCGACGCGATCGGTCGCCGGTATGGACGCGAGGCGGAGACTGACCGTTTCGGCCTGCACCGCCGCCACGAGCACTCGGACCGGAAGCCGTGCAGGCCCGACCACCACTCGCCACTCGCCCCAGCGCAACACGCTGTCTCCCCCGCGCCACCGAATCTCCCGCGCCACGTTCGCGGCCAACAGTGTTCGCGCTCGCTCATCGCCGCAGGGCGGCGCCGAAACGAGCGGTGGCTGCTGGCCTGGCGTGAACGACGAAGCGTCTGCGCGAGGTTGGTCGAGCAGTTCGGCGAACACCACCACCGCGATGACCAACGCGCAAATGAACGCGCAGGCCGCGGCACAGGCTGCAGCAAGCTGCCCCGAACGTGCCAGCCGCCGACTCATCAGCATGAGCGGCAACCTTGTGGTCTTGCCTTGGCGATCACGGTGCAGCGGCGCATAACGTGGGTGGCGGTATGGACGGGAGCGTTTGACTGGCGGCTCGGTGCGAGCGTGCTACTTTCTTGCATGTGCGGGGAATCTGGCCGCGAGTGTCAACCGCGCATCGACCAATCGACCGGTTTTCAACACCATGTCCCGCAACGGGTTGAGACTCATCACGCTGGGCCATCTGGACCTCGTCCGTGAGTCGGGCGAGGCGGCGGACCCGTCGTTGAGCACCCGTCGACGCAAACTCGCGCTGCTGGCTGTGCTCGCGGTCCATCGCCGGCCAATCGCTCGCGATACGCTGCTGGAGTACTTCTGGGGCGACCAGGACGAGGCCAAGGCGCGGCACTCACTGAGTGATGCGCTGTCTCACCTCCGGCGAGTGCTGGGGCGCGAGGCGATCATCACCACGCCAACATCCGCAGCACTGGCAACGGATGAGGGACTGCTCGATGTGGACGCGCTCGAGTTCGTGGCGGCGGTGCAGCGAAACGATGCCCAGGCCGCCATCGCCCTTTATGAAGGACCATTTCTCGACGGCCTGGCCCGCAGTTCATCGGCCCCGTTCGAGCAGTGGCTAGATGGTGTCCGCTCACAGTTCGATCGGCGTTTTGCTATAGCGTGTGAACAACGGTGCGCTGAGCTCGCCGAAGCGTGCGAATGGGACGAGTGCGCGGAGATCGCCACGCGCTGGCAGGTGCGGGACCCGGCCTCGTCGGGCGCCATGCACTTCCAGCTCCGAGCCATGGCCGCCCCGGGCGATCGCGAAGCCGCGCTGGCGGCGCTGCGGAGCTTCGACCGATACCGCGCTCGACTCGCCGATGACTTCGGGATGCGCCCCGATCAGGCGCTGGCTGATTTTGCGAGCGAGTTGGCGGATCGGGTACGTGAGTCGGACGCACGCGTTGGTACGACCACAGAGTTTGCGGCCTTGCTCAAGACCGGGCCGCAGCGTGTAGTGCAACCTCCTTCGGAGGCCGACCATGCGCGCGCGGCCGCCTCGCTTGAGGAGTCGCTGCACGCGGTCGCTCCTGCGGAAACGCCGAGTGCGGCGTCACCTCGCGCCGAGTCACCTCGCGCGGCGTCACCTCGCACGGCGTCACCTCGCACGGCGTCACCTCGTGCGGCGTCACCTCGTGCGGAGTCGCCGCGCGCAGCGCCTTGGTGGCGTTCGCGCACTGCGTTGATTGCCGGCCTCAGCACAGTCGCAATCGCGCTCTTCGTCGCGGTGCAGAAGGAGTACATCAGCGTATCCGTCTCCTCGAGTGACGTGGACAAACAGAGCGTCGGCACCAAACCGCTTATTGCGTTCACCGACATCCGCCTCGTGCGCGGCGATTCCGCCGAGTTGTGGATTACCGACGGCCTCGCACAGTTGATCACCGCATCGCTCGCCCGCAGCTCGTCACTTGATGTGGTGACTCCCGCACGTGTGCGCGACGCAACACTGCGCGCCGAGCTCGACCCCAACCGACTCGACGCCGACGCCGCATTGGTTGTGGCGCGCTCTGTGCAAGCGGATCTGCTGGTGCGTGGTGGACTCGTGCACGGTGATACGCTGCTCCTGCTCGATCTCACCGTGACGAATGCCAAGACGGGCAACACGGTTGAAGTCCTCGCCGCGCAAGGCCGCGACCTGGTGACGCTCGCATCGGCGGCCGCTGCGCGCATTGCCGACGTCACGGGTGGCAGTGTGCCGGGTCCGCGTGTCGCAGATCTCGAAACGCCGAGTGCCGAAGCGTTCGAGCGATACATGCGTGCACTGCGACTGATGGACGGCTTGAGCATTGAGGGTGCGGCTACCGAGCTGGACGCCGCGATTGCGATTGACTCGGGATTTGTCAGCGCGCTGGTTGAGCGACTGAGCATCGCCGGATCGCGCGGAGAGACTGAAATCGCCGCACGGCTCAGCAAACAGATCGACAAGAATGCGTATCGCGCGAGCGCCTGGGTGCGATTGATCCGGGAGTCGGATCAGGCGCGAGGGCAGGGTGATACTCGGCGCACTCTCGCGTTGCTGCAGGAACTCGTCGCCAGACATCCGCGCGATCCGCGTGCCTACAGTCATCTCGCAGGATTGTACGGACATCTCGGCGATTTCGCGAAAGCCGAGTCTGTGACCGTGGTGCAGCTGTCCCTCGACTCGCTCGCGACAACGGTCGGGCGAGGCCCCTGCGCGGCGTGTGCGGCATACGGTGGCTTGCGCATGTGGCGCACGCTGAGCGGCGATCTCCAAGGTGCACTCGATGCGTCACGAAAGCTTTCCGATTTGCAGCCAGAACTTCCGGGCGCCTGGATCGGACTCCTGGAATCGGCAGCCATTCTGCGTGATTCCGCCCAAGCGGATCGCGCGTGGCGCCGGTTGCTCTCGCTGATTGGTCAGCCTGATGCAAACCTTCGCGCCGGCTACGCCCGAATTCAGCTGTTGTTACGGCGGTTCGAACTCGCGGACTCTGTTCTGCTCACGCTTGAACGCGATCCGGATCGTCTGGCGCGAGTTGTTGGTCACGATGTCCGCGCTCTCTACTGGCGCGAGCTTGGTGACTGGTCGCGCGCCAACGCCGCACTCGATCGATGGGAGAAGGAAGGTGCGGACCGATACGTGGCCAACATGATGCGCGGCAACAGTCTGAGCCGGCTTGGCTTGTATGCCGAGGCCGAAAAACCGTATCGCGAGTTGTTGGCCACGTTGCCGCGCGAGCCCATCGGCGAATGGTCGCGCATGAGTTCATGGATCACGGCAAATATGGCCGATGCAATCGCGCCGTCAGGCGACACCGTGAAACTCAAGCAGCTGGCTGATTCCGTGGAATTTTTCAGCCGCCGTTCGTACTACACACGCGATACGCATTTACCGTATCACATTCGCGGGCTTGTTGCCGTGCAGGGCAATCGCCTCTCCGAAGCCCGCGACTTGTTTCTCAAAGCGCGATGGGGTGCGCACGGTTGGACGCGCACCAACGCCGAGCTGGCGCGCGTGCTCGACAAACTGGGGGATCGTAACGGCGCTGAACAGGTGCGGCGCGACGCGCTCGGTTCAAACCTCGATGCGATGGGCCGCTACGAGCCGCGCACAACGTTCCTGCGCGAGCTCGGTGAATCGGACCCGGCGGCAGCCGCCGCGATCCGAGCGGGAGTCGGCCGCTCGGCGCGGCGTTAAGCGTTACACCTCGACGAGCGGCAACTTCGCGCGCGGATATTCGTCTGGCACGCCAGCGAATGCATCACCCGTGTATTCGGCGCCGTCCGGTGTTTCAAGCACAAAGCCTGCGTCTTCAATCATGCGCAGATCATCGCGCGCCGTTTGGCCCTGCGTGGTGAGATAGTCACCAATGAAGATCGAATTGGCCGGATACAAACCGAGCGGTTGCAAGCTGCGCAAATGCACTTCGCGTCCACCAGAGATGCGAATCTCCTGCGACGGCAGCAACAAGCGATACAGCACAAGAATTCGCAGACAACGCCGCGGATCAAGCTGACGTACGCCAGCGAGCGGCGTGCCTTCAACCGGAATCAGAAAGTTCACCGGCACCGACTTTACATCGATGGCACGCAGTGAAAGCGCAAGGTCAATCACGTCGTCGTCGGTTTCGCCCATTCCGAGAATGCCACCGGAGCACGTTTTCACGCCCGCGGCCTTCACGGCTTCCACCGTGGCCACACGATCATCATACGTGTGCGTGCTCACGATTTCACTGGTAAAGCGCGCCGATGCATTGAGGTTGTGATTGATCGTTTCAACGCCCGCGTCTTTCAGGCGACCCACCTGTTCGGCATTGAGCAGCCCCAGGCACGCACAGATCTTGAGATCGTGTTTGTCGCGAACCGCCCGCACCGCTTCGAGCACTTTACCAAACACACGCTCGCCCGGTGCACGGCCCGAAATCACCATGCACAGCGTGCCCGCCTTGAGCTGCGCCGCACGGTCGGCGGCTTCCATGATGCGATCCTGCGCCAACATGGGGTACTTCTCGATCTCGGCTGCCGAAATCGAAGACTGCGAGCAATAGCCGCAGTCTTCTGGACAGAGTCCGCTCTGTGCATTGAGCAGGAAGTGCAGTCGCACGCGATTGCCCCAATACTGCTTGCGTACGCGATACGCCGCCGCGAGTTGATCGAGCAGTTGATCATCGGGCGCACTCAGTACGGCGTGCGCCTGCTCGCGCGTGAGCTCTCCACCCGACAGCGAAATGTCCGCCATGTCCTGCCAGTTCGGAGCAGCGTACGACGACTCGTGCGAAATCGACATGCAGGTCTCGGAAAAACGTGTGTTCAAGCGGAGAGCGGCGACTGTGGTGCCGCCAGTGACGAAATGCCGGGAAGTGCGTGGTCCGGTGTGGCGCCAGGCGGTACGAGCAACTGCGCGAGCCCCGTACCTTCCGCCGCAGCGCACAACGCGTCTGCATCTTCCCAGCGATCAACCCATGGAAAACGAAGGCATCGCACGTGCGGGAGCAAGTCCGTGAGCGCATCAAAATTGGTTGCCTCAGCGACCGATGCATCGCGTCCGGTGAGCGAGGTGAGCACAACCGCGCGCACACGAAGACCAGCAGACGCTGCGGCGCGCACCGTGAGCAACGTGTGATTGATGACGCCGAGTCTGTTCCCCGCCACAATCACGAGTTCACAGCGCCACCGTGCGAACAGATCGGCGTATGAGAATGTACGCGTGATCGGTACCAGCAAACCGCCGGCGCCTTCCACCAGAATCATGTCGCGATTGTCGGCCAGAGTGTGATACGCCCGATCAAGATGCTCCAGATCCAGCGTCATCCCGGCACGTCGCGCCGCGACCATGGGAGCCAACGGCTCAACAAGACCAATGGGTCGAATGAGTTCGAGCGGGTCTGTGACACCCGCTGCGTCGCGCAGTCGCTCTGCGTCGGACCGCATGGACGGACTGTCGACGCGTGTGCGCGCAAACACGCCGGTCTCAAGCGGCTTCATGGCGGCAATACGAAGGCCTCGCGAACGTGCCATGGCCAGCATCGCGCACGATACTACGGTCTTCCCGATTTCGGTGTCGGTACCGGTAACGCCAAGCCGGATCGGTGCTTCAGTCGACATCTCCACCCCCCGCGTGAGCAGCCCGTTCTCCATCGAGGAACCGTGTCAGCACTTCGTATACGCGCGACAGCTCGTCGCTGCTTATGCAGTACGGCGGCAATACATACGCCACGTTACCCAACGGCCGCAGCAGCACGCCGGATTCGATCGCAAACGCGCTCAGTTCCCGTCCAATCTCGCTGAGGTATCCGGCCGTGCCACCCAGCTCCACCGCGGCCACTGTCCCGATCTGACGCGTGGCACGCACCAACGGATGTCCCGTGAGCGACGCCAGATGTGTGGCCTGTGCCACTTCAATCGCAATCCGAGCGTCTTCGGAGTCTTCGGTGTGCAGCTCGAGCGCGGCCCGCGCGGCGGCACAGGCAATGGGATTGGCCGTGTACGAATGACCGTGGAAAAATGTGCGGGTGCGATCGCCGAGAAACGCATCAAAGATGCGTTCGGTGGCAATCGTGGCGCCGAGCGGAAGAAAACCGCCGGTGAGCCCCTTGGACAAACACATGATGTCGGGCGACACATCGGCCCGTTCGCAGGCCCACATTGGTCCCGTGCGGCCAAAACCAGTCAGCACTTCGTCCGCGATCAGATGCACGCCTGCCGCACGCGTGCGCTCACGAATGCCTTGCAGCACGCGTTCGTCCCACACGCGCATACCGCCGGCTCCGAGCAGCAACGGTTCCACAATCACCGCGGCCAACTCACTGCCGCGTGCATCGATCAACTGATCAAGCGCACGCAGCGTATCGCCTTCTGAGGGATCAGGCAGTCGCGCGACTTCAAAGAGCAGCGGATCGAAGGGCGTGGTAAATATTCCGCGCCCACTGGCCGCCATCGCGCCAAACGTATCGCCGTGATACGCGTGTTCAAGCGCGGCCACGAGCTTTCTCGGCGTCCCGTTGTTCGCAAACGCTTGCAACGACATCTTGATCGCGACTTCAACGGCTGTTGAGCCGTTGTCGGAAAAGAACACGCGCGCCAGGCCACGCGGCATGCGTGCGATCAACGCGGCGCCGAGTTCCACCGCTGGCTCATGCGTAAAGCCGGCGAACATGACATGATCCAGCGTGCGCGCCTGTTTGGCAATCGCATTCGCAATGTGTGGGTTGCAATGTCCGTGCGTTGTCACCCACCACGACGAAATTGCATCGAGCACGGGGCGGCCGTTTGATTCGTACAACCAGGCGCCCTGGCTGCGCGTGATCGGCAGCGGCAGTGCCATGCCCTGATGTTGCGTGTAGGGGTGCCACAGATGCGCCTGATCGAGCACGAGCAACTGCTGCTCCTCCGCTGAATACTCGCGCGCACCAACGGCTACGCCAAGCGGATTCTCTGAAATGACATCGTCGTCCTGCCAGGCTTCCTCGTCGTCGTACGACTCGCCAAACGGTTCTTCGGCCGGGCCGTCAAACGATTCATCAGAAATGTTGTACTCGTCATCGTCGTGGATCACGTGCGCTTTCCTCCCTGCGACAGCGCATCAAGCAGATTCGCCGCGAGCGCGTCGACCAGCTCGCGCGGATGCATTGCGCTCACCGAGATGCGAAGCCGCGACGTGCCTGCCGGAACTGTAGGCGGACGCACACCACCGAGTAAGAATCCGCGCCGCCGCATATCTCCCGCAATTTGCATCGTGCGCACCGGATCCCCGATGTGCACGGGAATAATGTGGCCATCCGGCTGGCCGGGAATGTTCAGCCCACCTTGCTGCAGTCGCAGTCGTAAGCGCGCGGCCCGTTCGCGCACCGTGGTGCGACGCCACGACTCCGTATCCGCAATTCGCATCGCCTCAAGTGTGGCGGCGGCCATCGCGGGCGGTGTGCCCGTGGTAAACACAAACGAGCGCGCGCGGTTCAGCAAGAACTCAATCAGACGCGCAGAGCCGGCCACGTACGCGCCCATCGTACCGAGCGCTTTGCCGAGCGTGCCGACCACAACGTCGACTTTACCGAGCACATCGTGATGTTCAATCGCGCCGCGTCCACGCTCGCCCATCACACCCGTTCCGTGCGCATCATCCACGTACGTCCACGCCCCATATCGTTTTGCGAGCGGAACGAGACCAGCGAGCGGAAACATATCGCCGTCCATGGAGAACACACCTTCGACCACGATGAGCGATCGGCGAAACTGTCCGGCGTCGGCTTGCAGTTGTGCTTCGAGCGCGCCAAGGTCGGCGTGCGCGAACACACGCAACGTGGCCTTCGACAACCTGCACCCATCAATCAGCGAAGCATGATTAAGGGCGTCGCTGTATACCACATCCTGTTCACCCACGAGCGCTGGAATCACACCAACATTCACCATGTAGCCGCTGCCGAACATCAGCGCGCGCGCACAGTGTTTGAACGCCGCCAGCTCCTTTTCGAGCGCTTCGTGGATTGGGTGGTTGCCGGAGATCAGTCGTGCGGCACCAGCGCCAGTGCCTTCGGATTCCAGCACGGCGGCGGCCGCTCGCGCGAGTCGAGGGTCTGCGGCAAGCCCGAGATAATCGTTCGACGCAAAATCCGCTATGCGTTCGCCGTCAATCAGTACGGTACCGGCGCGGCGCTGCCGCACGGACTTGAGCGTGCGACGCAGGCCGGCCTCGGCGAGCTGTGTGAGCTCGTCACCAAGAACCTCTTCCAGACTCGGCGAAATCAGCGATGTGTCATCGGGCATTATTGCAAACTAATGCCTCGATGTGATGCAAAGGCAGCGGCAGTCATGACACACACGACGCAGCCGGTGACCTGTCGCGCGGGAACGCGCGCCTTCAGCGCACCACAAACGTGAGTGTTTCGCTCGAAGGATGGGCACTGCATGCCCCGGTGTACGTGCCCGGTTGCGGCAACGTGTATTCGACACGATCGCTCGCCGGCGCCGAAAACATGCCGAGTCGGTGCGCGATGGTGTCACTGTTGGTAATGCGAATGCGCGGACGACCTCCGGCCGCCACCACAATCGTTTCCGGCATCGCCGTCACCCGGCCAAAGCGATGATGCACTTCGGCGACGCCGCCCGGTGGAATGCGAATGTCAACAGCGGGTCGAGGCCACGTGGCCAGTGCGCCCACCACGGTCAACAGGAGCACGAGTCCCAACTGCAATGCGCGAGAGATACTCATCTGATAGTCGCGCGTTCAGCGAAGCAGCTGTGCGAGATCAGCAACGATGGCCTCAACGCCCGAGTTGAACGAATACATCGCGCGCAACCGGCCAGCGTCGTCGACCAGAAAACTTTGCGACGCGTGCGTGACGAGATAATCCGCCTCCGTTGCGCCAGGCGTTTCGTACGACGCGATGGTGAACGCGTCCTGAATGGCGGCGGTGGTGGCCGAATCTCCAGACACGCCGATGAACGACGCATCAAACTGTCGGGCATAGGCCTCGGCCAGGGCCGGTGTGTCGCGCGCCGGATCAACGGTCACGAAGATCCACCGTACGCGCGAGGCTTTCTCACCAAGCGCGGCTTTGGCCCGCGACCAATCGGCGAGCGTCACCGGACACACGTCGGGGCAGTGTGTGTATCCAAAGAACACCAGTGCCGGCCGACCGGCTTCCGGCGCGAAACGCACCGTGTCGCCGTTGCTCTGCACAAAGGTGAACGTGGGGATCTCGCGCGGCGGCTCGATGGCCACGCCCTTGAACGTGGGTTCGCCGCACGCCGCCGCGAACACGACGAGACTTAGCGACAACACCTTCAGGCGGTTCAGGCCAAGCCGGTTCGAGCGGAGAGCGCGCGCTATTTTGCGCATGCCTCACACAGCCCGTAGAGCACCACCTCATGCCGTTCGAGCGAAAAGCCTGGGGGGGTCAGGTCATTCAGCTGACCCGGGCACCCATGAATCTCGAAGACGCGCGCGCACAGTCGACACCGGAAGTGATGGTGATGCGCCTGTCCGGCCACTTCATAGCGCGGGGGCTCGCCCGGCAACTCCACGGGAGTGAGCCACTCTGTCTCGATCAGCGAGGCAATCGTGCGGTACACGGTCGCGATGCCCAACCCGCGCACATGATCGCGGCCCGCTTCGAGCACTTCGGTCGGACCAAGGGGACGACCCGCGTCCTCAAAAACCTGCTTGATTGCATCGCGCTGACGCGTTCGACGTTCCATTATCAATAATAACCAATCGCGCACCAGCTCGGCCACGACGCTGGCTCAACCGGCGACGATCGACTTGATTCCCGCCGTGATTCCTACTTCTGATTTGATGCCGACCGAGCCCGTGCCGTGGGCGCGCGTACTCGTCCTGATGGTCGTTGCATTACTGGCGGCGCATCTGCTCGATGGACTCGCCTGGCAACATGTGCGCGACCCCCGCGTCAACGATCGCGAGTGGGGACGGTTGCTGCGGTCGGTGGGTTACGTGCCGACGTGGATTTTTGGTGCCTGGGCACTGTGGCGGGTGGGCAAGCCAGCGCCCGGTGAGCCGCCCAACGGGCTCGGCTGGCGTGCGGCGACGCTGCTGCTTGCGCCAGCGCTCTCGGGCGGTATTGCGGAACTCGTGAAACTGGTCGTTCGCCGGCAGCGGCCAGGCGCGGAGTCGGCCGAATACCTGTTTCGTCCGTACAACGTTGACCTGTGGAGCACCAAAGGGTTGGGCCTCGCCAGCAGCCATACCGCGGTGGCGTTTGGCGCGGCGTTCGTGCTGGCGCGCTGTTTTCCGGCCACGCGCTGGGTGTGGTACACGCTCGCGGCCGGCTGCGCGCTCACGCGGGTGATGGCCGGCGCGCACTATGTCAGTGATACGGTGGCCGCTGCGGTGCTGGCGTGGCTGACGACCGAAGTGGTCTGGCGCTGGGCGGCGAAACGCAAACGGCGAGTCTCCGCCAATGGAGACTCGCCGCTCGCTGTACTCTGAACGTTCCAGCGCGAACGCTTACGCGCGGCCGTAACGCTTCTTGAACTTGTCCACGCGTCCCTGCGTGTCGATGAGACGCTGCGTGCCCGTGTAGAACGGGTGCGAGTCGGACGTGATTTCGAGAAGAACGAGCGGATACTCATTGCCGTCTTCAAGGCGGATCTTCTGCTCGCTGGTCATCGTGGACCGCGTGAGGATCATGGCGCCCGTTGAGGCATCTTTGAACACCACCGGATGGTACGGCGGATGAATGGCTTCCTTCATGTGTCGCAGCTCCTGACGAACCCATTTCCGGCGGGCTCGCATCGTGCCTGAAACAGGCACCTGGGGTGATCCGAACCAGTCGCCACATGGCGACACCGCTGGTTCGGCGCGCCTGACCGCCAACGAGCGCGATCAGGACAGTCTGAATAAATGGCTGAATTGAGGTTCAACGTCAAGGCGCGAGGGTCGCTCTAACCGCCGCGGCGACAATGCCGTCAGGCAACCACCAGTAGGGCCACCATGCCACTGCCCGCCGCCAGCCAGCCCAGGCGACGGAATGGCATCATTCCGTTTACGGGCGGCAGCACAGAGCGGCCTACGGTCATGGCGATGTAGAGCATCGAGCCGGCCGCGAAAGGCAGCACGGCCATGGCCAACTGCTCGGCTGCCGCGCCCACGAGCAGCGTGACCACCGCGCCTCCCAGCGCAAATAGGGCGGTGAGCGCGTTGAACATCACGGCCCGTTTGGGCGACAGTCCGCCGTGCACGAACAGACTGAAGGTGCCCAGCTCGCGAGGCAGCTCGTGCAAGCCGATGGCCAGCGCCGTCAGGATGCCCAGTTCGGGACGCACCATGAACGTGGCGGCAATCAAAATGCCGTCAAGAAAGTTGTGCAGGACATCCGCGCCAAACGCCATGGGCAGCAGCGAGCGTTTGGGCGCGTGCGGATGATCAGCGGGGTGCCAGTGTCCCGACGGATGTTCATGGTGCGGAACACCCATCGCCAGGCCGTGCACATGACCGTGATCGTGCTGCTCGAGCAGCCACTCCATGCCCGCGAACAGCGCGAAGCCGGCGACGGTCGTTGCCAGCACCGTTGCAGTGGTGCCGTGCGCCAAGGCTTCTGGCAGCAGGTGCAATCCGGCCGAGGCAATCAGCACGCCCACGCCGAACGACAGCAGGTTCGGCAGCACGGCGCGCACGAGGCGTTCGCTGTTGGCCAGCAACATGGTCACCACGAGTGGGACGGCGCACACAAGTGCGACGGCCACCAACGTGCGAAACCAGACGGACATCATCACGATGCGAAGTGCAAGCGGGACACGGAGGACCGGCCAATGCCGGTAGTATTAGTGAGATTGTAATATCACTAACGGCACTCCGCAATCGTTTGCTCAGACCGTCGTTTCTGCGGGCGGGCTGTTGTGCACGCGCACCACGGTCTCGATCGGCATGTTCGGGTCGAGCGAGTCACGCACGCTGCAGTACTTCTGTACCGCAAGCTCGACGGCCCGTTCAGCGTGCACCTGCTCAATGCCTTCACCGCCGATGTCGTACGTCATGATGATCTTCGTGACACGAGCGGGCACGGTGTTCGCGCGCTCGCCAACGATATCGATTTTCATGGACTGCACGGGCGTGCGCCGCTTCTCGAGAATGTCGAGGATGTCGTAGCCCGTGCATCCGGCGAGTGCGAGCAGCAACGTGTCAACGGGACTGGGTCCCTTCACGCCTTTGCCGTCGAGCGTAATGGTCGGGCTGCCCTCACGACCTCCTTCAAAAGCATGCCCACCCACCCACTGCATGCTGACAATCGCTGGCGGTTTGCCGCTCATGGATTCACTCCAATCGTGATCGGTGCGCGAACGGCATTGCCCCATTCCGTCCACGAGCCGTCGTAGTTGCGAACGTGTGTGTAGCCGAGGAGGAAAGATAGCACAAACCAGGTGTGCGACGAACGTTCACCAATGCGGCAGTAGGTGATCACATCCTGCGTGTTCGCCAGCCCCGCTTCGCCTTCATAGATCTCGCGCAGCGTGGCGGCTGTTTTGAACGAGCCGTCGGCTTCGGCGGCGCGCGCCCATGGCACGCTGCGCGCACCGGGAATGTGTCCACCGCGTAGTGTGCCTTCCTGCGGGTAGTCGGGCATGTGCGTGCGCTCACCCGTGTACTCCTGCGGCGAACGGACATCGATCATGGCGTTGCCCGCCTGCATGTGGGCCAGCGTGTCAGCGAAGAACGCGCGAATGGCCTGATCATCGCGCTCGCGCGCCACGTACCGCGACGCCGGAAATGACGGCACGTCAGTGGTCGTGACGCGTTCTTCGGCGATCCACTTGGCCCGCCCGCCGTCGAGCAACTTCATGTTGCGGAAACCAAAGAGTGAGAACACCCAGAAGGCGTAGCTGGCCCACCAGTTGTTTTTGTCACCGTACAGAATCACCGTGGTGTTCTCGTCGATGCCGAGTCGGCGCAGCAGCGCTTCAAACGCCTCACGCGAGATGTAGTCGCGCTGCACGTGATCATTCAGGTCCACATGCCAGTCTATGCGCTGTGCACCGGGAATATGTTCAATCGCGTACAGCAGCACGTCTTCGTTGCACTCAAGCAAACGAATGGTCGAATCCCCGATGTTGTTCGCGAGCCACTCGGTGCTTACGAGCGCCTCGGGATGCGCGTAGCCTTTGGCCACGATCACTGGGTCAGGAGTATGTGCGTTCGTCATCAGAGTGAGATGTTTGGAGTGCTGTTGGAAGCTGTCGCAGTCTATCTACGCGAACGCTGAAACGTGCAAGGCGATCCCCGTGTTAGTCCTGGGTTCAGCCTCTGCCCACCGCTTTGCCCGCCCTGAACCATCCCGCGCTCATGCCCGCTGCGCCGCCGCTGCCACAGATGGAGCCATACGCCCGCCACGTGCTGGTGTGCACGGGCGGGTTTTGCTCCGATGACCGTCGTGGTCGCGCGCTTTACAGCAGGCTCGCGCTACTGCTGCAACGCGAGGGACTGCTGTTTGGTGCACGCCGAGTCAAACGCAGCGAAGCCCCGTGCCTGGGGGTGTGCGCAGGTGGCCCGATTGTGGCGGTGTATCCCGAAGGCGTCTGGTACGGGCATGTCACGCCAGAGCTGCTCGAGCGCATTGTGGTGGAGCACCTCAAGGGCGGGCGAGTGCTCGAGGAGGCAGTGTTTCATCGACTCGAGCCGCCAGCGCCGACTGGCTAAGGCTGGTTGTGAGGCCCGCCGCGCAACGTACGCGCGCAGCGGGCTTTCAGATTTTACGCCATCGCGGCCGCAATGGACTCAAGGCGCGCCACTCGTTCCGCCGTTGGCGGATGTGTGCTGAACAGCTTGCCCAGGCCCAGCCCCTTGAACGACGCCAGCGGATTCACAATGGCCAGCGGTGCCATCGCAGGCGACACATTCATCGGAATACGCTTGGACGTCATTTCGAGCTTCTGCAGCGCGCCGGCAAGCGCGAGTGGACGTCCGCAGATTTCCGCACCCACCTTGTCGGCCTTGAACTCGCGCTGACGGCTGATCGCAAACTGCATGATCATGGCCGCGGCTGGCGCAACGACCATGGCAACGATGCCGACCAGCGGATTGCTTCCGCCCTCTTCATCGCTACCACGTCCGCCGAAAAAGAACGCGAACTGCGCCAGATTGCTGATCGCACCCGACATGGTCGCCGCCATCGTCTGCAGCAGCATGTCGCGATTCTTGATGTGCGCGAGCTCGTGGGCGATCACACCTTCGAGTTCTTCACGCGAGACCAGCTGCATGAGACCTTCGGTGACGCACACGACCGAGTTTTCAGGATTGCGACCGGTGGCGAACGCGTTGGGCTGCGCCTGCGGCGCAACGGCAACGGTCGGCATCGGCAACCCCGCATTCTGCCGCAGGCGATCCACCATTTTGTACAGATCCGGCGCCTGCGCTTCAGTCACGACCTTCGCGCCGTAGGCGCGCAGGACCATCTTGGACGAGCCCCAGAACATGCCGATGTTCATGACCGCGGCCAGGCCGAACGCCATGACGGCGCCGGTAGAACCGCCGATCACTGATCCAAGCGCAACCACGAGGGCCGTCAGCCCTGCCATCAGTACAAAAACCTTCACGTTATTCATTGATCTATTATTCAGTTGAGGTACGACCGACGCCGCAATTTACTCCGACCGCCTGCCGAACTGTGCGCCTTTTGACGAGCTCCGTTTCCGGGCCCGGCGCTCAAGTTCGTCGCGAACGGCTGCAAAATGGCGCGGCCAGAGATACCGGGCGCGCTCGGAAAAGTTCCGCCACGCGTCGGGTTCAGCGAGCAGAAACTCCACGTGCGAGCGGTGTGCCTTGCGTGCGTTGCACGCCAAACACGCCGTGACTACGTTCCCCGCCGAGTGGTCACCGCCGCGTACGCGGGGCTGCACATGATCTACACTCAGGGTCTCCGGTGTTCCTTCGGCTCCGCAGTACACACAGTGCCACTGGTCGCGCGCGAACACGGCGTCGCGGGCGATTGACGCGTGCGGTGGGATCGAGCCCGCATTCGGACGCCGCGTTGGTTCGCTCACGCGAGACAGCGCGCCGCGGAGGACACCGTGAAGATTCCTGACCCGATGCGTCGCCACATGATGACACGGCTGACGCGCTTTCTGGATCCTGACGAAGCGGCAACGCCCAGCGCCGGCGATCTTCCGCCCAGACTCACCCACACTGCTCTCGAGGCACTCCGCATGTCACGCTCCCGCGATCGAATTCTGACCAATCTTGAAGAGATGTACTCGGAGGCGTTCGCTCGCGCCAAGGAAAGTGGTGACGCCGCGCAAATGGCGTCGCTCGATTTTGCGTATCGCCGCGAGCAGTTGTATTTCGAGATCCTGCTGGACGTTCGGGACGCCGTGGAGAAGCGCTAGGCGAAGTGAGCGGTGGGCGGCGTGTTCAGTCGTCGCCGGTGATGCCGTTGAAAAACGCAGGCACGTTGATCACGACTGGTTCTGCGTCTCTGATTGGCGGCTGCCACCGCAGTTCGGTGTCGTGGCGTTCTTCGGATTTGCCATCCGGAGTGCTAACGTAAACGCACCGATCGAGCATGTCGACGCGCCAGTACGTGTGCACGCCGGCGCGCATATACGCGGGGCCCTTGAAATCGCGGTCGTACACGCGGGAGCCGCGGCCGGAGACTTCAACGACGAGCCACCACTCGCGCAGACCTGTCCATTTCGCTGGGACTTTCGCTGTGGCGGGCACGACCATCACGTCCGGTTCAGCATAGTTCGACGGAGCGATGGCGACTGCTCCGCGCGTGAACACGCGAGCAGGCGCGTTTCTACCAAGCTGCAGTATGAGTTCTGTGGCCAGCGAGCTGCATAGCAGCTCGTGGGGCAAAAGCGGCGCGGGTGTCACGAGCAAAAACCCGTCCACGAGCTCGTAGCGATTCCCGTCGTCGGGGAACCGCTCCAAATCGTCAATCGTGTATTTGGGCACGAGCGAGGGCATCGCCATTGGCAGAGCGATTGAGGTTGCCATAAGCATGGAATATCGGGGTGCGGGACGCAACTCGGCGAGGTCGCGGTGCGCTGCGTCGGGATGAGTGCGTCCGGGTGATCAGGCATGGTGAGACGATGTCGCATTTGCCGGTTCCCGGCGGCATCATTCCTCCTCATGCGACATCCCAATCACGCCGCGGCCACTATTGCCCTCGCGACTGCGGTACTCACTGCTGCCTGCATGTCTGATTCTTCACAACAACCCGCGTCGAACGACGTCACGCTCGCCATCGTCAACGCGCGCGTGTGGACCGGCGACAGCGCGCGACCCTGGGCCGATGCGATCGCGATTTCCGGCGATACGATTCTCTCGGTCGGTTCGAGCGCCGAGATTCGCAAACGCACCACCGACAGCACGCGCGTTGTTGATGCCAGAGGCGGTATGGTCACGCCGGGATTTATCGATGCGCATGTCCACTTCTTGACCGGTGGATTCGCGTTGTCTTCTGTGCAACTGCGAGACGCGCGCACGCCGGAAGAGTTCACGCGACGCATCGCCGAATACGCGCGCACCCTGCCGGCGGGCACGTGGATTCAGAACGGCGACTGGGATCACGAGAACTGGGGCGGGGAACTGCCCACGCGCGCGTGGATCGACAGTGTCACGCTTGACCATCCGGTGTGGATCAATCGGCTGGATGGCCACATGGCGCTCGCGAATTCTGCGGCATTGCGTGCGGCTGGTGTGGCAGCGTCTGCCGAGGAGATCTCCGGCGGCAGCATCGTGCGTGATGACAACGGGGAACTCACGGGCGTCTTCAAAGACAACGCGATGTCGCTCGTCGAGCGCGTGATTCCCTCGCCGAGTGATGTACAGCTGGACCGTGCGCTGGATGCGGCCATGGCGTACGTCGCGTCAAAGGGCGTCACCGCGGTGCACCACATGGGCTTCTGGGACGATCTCCCGGTGTTCCAGCGTGCGCGCGATCGTCAGCGATTGAACACACGCATTTACGCGGCGGTGCCACTGCGCACGCACGCGCAACTCGCCACGCATATCGCAGAAAAGGGGGCCGGTGACGCGTGGTTTCGCGTGGGATTGCTCAAGGCATTTGTTGACGGGTCGCTCGGCTCGCACACCGCAGCCATGCTTGAGCCATTTACTGATACGCCGGGCGAAACGGGACTGTTCGTGACTGAGCCTGACACCATGCTCGCGTGGATGCGTGAGGCAGAACGCGCAGGATTGCAGCTGGCGATACACGCCATTGGTGACCGCGCCATTCGCTCACAGTTGGATCTGTTTGCGCGTGTCGAAGAAGAGTTTGGACCGCGTGATCGCCGCTGGCGCATTGAACACGCGCAACACGTGCACCCGGCTGATTTTGTGCGCTTCGCAAAACACGGTGTAATTGCGAGCATGCAGCCATACCACGCGATCGATGACGGGCGCTGGGCGGACAAAGTGATCGGTACCGAGCGGGCGCGCGGGACCTACGCATTTCGTTCGTTGCTCGACAACAACGCGATGCTGGCGTTCGGCAGTGACTGGTTTGTGGCGCCGCCCACTCCGCTCGATGGGATGTATGCCGCGGTGACACGGCGCACGCTTGATGACGCCAATCCGGATGGCTGGGTACCGGAGCAGAAGATCACGCTTGAGGAGTCACTCCGCGCGTACACAAGCGGCGCGGCGTTTGCCGGGTTTGCGGATGGCACGACCGGCGTGCTGTCACGCGGGCGACTCGCGGATCTTGTGGTGCTGGATCGGGATTTGTCGCGGATTGCTGCGCCGGAGATTCGGGATGCGCAGGTGGTGATGACGGTGGTGGGTGGGCGTGTGGTTTTTGAACGGCCGTAGAATGGCGCTCGGTGCGGCCTTTCGAAAATGATTTGCCGAATGGCCAAATGGCCGTGGGCTCCTGGGCCATTTGGCCTTTCGGCGAACACGTTTCGTACAACGGCACGGAGCACCAATCTCGCCCAACGCGCCCGCGACAACGAACCTCAGCGCGACAACCCGTACACCACATAGTTCGTCGCGAACTTGTACGCATCATTGGAAAGATTCACCGGGTACCACCCCTCGCCCGACCATTCCATGTAGTCGCCAATGTCATTGTTGAAGTTGATAATGACCTGCAACCGCTGCGACGGGTCGTTGTTCTCAAAAATCCCCAGATACTGCGCTTTTGCGTCGCTTCTCGACGGATGCGTCATACCATCGAGCGTGGCAATCGTGAAGAACGAATTGAATACCGGGTGCGACACATCCAGCGTCACAATCTGCGCATTCGGTAACACCGCACGCATGGATTGTTCAAACACATCCCACTGCTGCTGAAAGTAGAAGTCGTCCACGATCAGAAATCCGCCCTTTGCCAGCCACGCGCGCAGTCCGTCGGCTTCCGCTTCGGTTGGATACCAGTACCCCGGCTCCGTGAGATACGCGACCGGATACTTGAATAACTCCGGATCATCCAGCGTGTGCACGTTGCTCGCATCCTTGTGCAGCGAAATGGACGAGAGTTCGCTCAGAATGCTCATGAAGTTTCGCTCCATGGCCGGATAGTCCGCGCTCCACGACATGCGGTAGCCCTGCGTATACCGAATGCGGGCGAACGTGAACTTGCCGTCATACTCCACGTTCGGGAGAATCTCCGTGCGTCCGCGACCGCGCTGCGACCACGCCAGTGGCGCCGCCACCACCAACAGGGCGATCAGCGCCGCGGCACGGCGAAATCGGAGTCGGGACCATTGAGGCGGGCGTGGCATGGGCGGGCCGGAAGGAGGACGAGCACGAACTGGGCCTGTTCGGTGTATAACGCCCCGACCCCGTGCTGTCGTTGCGCCAAAGTGTGGCAGTTGTGCTCGAAGCTCGGATGCGAGACTTTTCCGTGTTACACCCCAACCCCTTGTGGAGACTCCCTATGACGTCGTCGTTCCGTCGTCTGTTCGTCCTGCCTGCCGGCGCTGCGCTGGCCACCGTCCTGCTCGTCACCAACGCGTCTGCACAGGCTGCGCCGCCCAAGCCGCCGGCCGGTCATGGCGCCATGGATCACTCCGCGCACGGCAAAGCCGAAGCGAAAGAGGCGGATCATGCCAAGAGCGGCTGGGCCGAGCTCGACGCCTTTCATGACGTGATGTCAGCCGCGTGGCATCCGGCCAAGAATGACACCCTCGCTCCCGCGCGTGCGTCGGCTGGAAAGATCGTCGCTGCTGCCAAGGCGTGGAATGCGGCCAAGGCTCCGATGGGCTGTGAAGCCCCCGCCGTGAAGACCGGCATCGCCAAGCTCGTGCCCGAGTCAGAAGCGGTGGTGGCGCTCGTTGCTCGCAAGGCGGACGATGCGGCCGTGAAGGCCGCGCTGAAGACGGTGCACGACACCTACCACGTGGTCGAAGCGGCTTGCAAGCCGATGAAGCACTAACTCGGTCATACCCTCGCGCGTCAGCGCGGCCTGATGGGCCAGCGCTGGCGTCACGTGGTGCGTAGTTGATCGAATCCCTTCCTCGGAGCATCCCCATGATTTCTCGCCGCGATTGGTTTGGCGCTACGCTGGGCGTTGGCGCATCGCTTGCACTGTCACCGCGCTTGCTGCGCGCGCTTGAAGAGTCCACGCGTCTGCTGCAGCCTGGCGCGCTGCTCAAACGTGCGGTGCCATCATCCGGCGAAATGCTCCCGGTGATCGGACTCGGCAGCTCGGCCACGTTCTCGCAGGTCGCGCGCAGTGAAGATGTGAGCGCGCTGAAGGAAGTGCTGCAAACGATGGTCGACCGTGGTGCGTCGGTGTTTGATACGGCGCCGAGCTACGGCGCGTCGGAGCAGACGGCCGGCAACATCGCGAATGAATTGGGCATCGCGAACAAGGTGTTCTGGGCTACGAAGGTGAATGTGGTGGGACGCGGTGCGTCAACGGCGGATCCTGCGGCCGCACGCGCGCAGATCGAAGCGTCGTTTGCAAAGTTCAAAGTGCCGAAGATTGATCTCATTCAGGTGCACAACCTGGCCGACGTGCCAACGCAGCTTGGCATTCTGAAAGAGATGAAAGCACAGGGGCGCATTCGTTACACCGGTGTCACCACCACAAGCGACAACCAGTATGATCGTTTGGCCGAGATCATGCGCAACGAGCCGATTGATTTCATTGGCGTGGACTACGCCGTTGATAATCGCGGTGTGGAAGACGTGATCCTTCCGCTCGCGCAGGAACGCAAGATTGGTGTGCTTGTGTACGTGCCGTTTGGTCGCACCAGCTTGTTCCGTCGTGCCGCCGGTGTTGAACTACCAGCATGGGCGAAGGACATTGACGCCACGACGTGGGCGCAGTTCTTCCTCAAGTACATCGTGAGTCATCCGGCTGTTACGGTGGTCACGCCGGCCACGAGTCAGGCCAAGAACATGATTGATAATATCGGTGGCGGCATGGGACGCCTTCCCGACGCCGCGATGCGGAAGCGCATGGCCGAGTTGGTGGATGCGTTGCCGCAACCTGCACCGGCGCGTCGTCCCGGCTACTGAACGCGGAAGGTGTCGTCACAAGAACGGGGGCACCATACTGGTGCTCCCGTTTTGCGTTTATCGCGCGCGAAGTATCCAGTCCGCGACCACAGGGCGATGATCAGACGCCACGCGCTCATCGATCACGCGTGCACCACCTGATGTCCACCGCACGCTCGGTGCGGCAAAGATGAAATCAATTTCCTTGCTCGGCGCAGTCGACGAAAACGTGAAGTGATTATCGGCCGGCTTTTGCGCCTCCGTGGCCCGCGCCGAGAACAGTGCCAGCGTGCGCGATCCCGGTTCGTCATTAAAATCGCCGAGCAGCACGTATGGCGTGCGCAGCGTGTCCAGCACGCGTGCAAGTGCGCTGGCTTGTGCGTAGCGGAGTGTATCGTTGCCAACCCAATCGAAGTGCACGTTCACCACCGACACGGTATCGCGGCCAGCTACCACGATATCGACGAGCAGCGCCACGCGTGGTTCGTTTCCATCGGGAAGGCGAATCGTGTGCATTCGCGAGATCGGGTGACGTGACAGAATCCCAAGCCCGTATTCGCCACCCTGATATGGCATGAACGCGCCGAACGCGGCCTGCATACCGAGCAGACGGCCAAGGGAATCCATCTGTGCCACGCTCCCACTGCGCGTGACACGATGATCCACTTCCTGGAGCCCAATGACGTCGGCGCTCAGTGCGCGCAACACCGACGCCGTACGTGGGAGATCCACGCGATTGTCCATGCCCGCGCCGTGGCGAATATTGTAGCTCGCCGTACGCAGGGGAGTGGCGCCGTTCTCAGCGGCGCGCGGTGACGATGCTGCGCAAGAGAGCAACATCGTCGCGAGCAGCGAGGCGGCAACTGCTCGCAGCAGCATCGTGATCACGCGCTAGGGAACCGTTGGCGCCGCGGGCTTCACGTCTTTCAGCGTGCTGAGCACATCACGCCAATCGAACTGTTTGCCTTTGCCTCGCACGTAATAGTCCATCCACGCAAGTTCACTCACCGACTTCACCAACCGATTGCGCGGATCGGGGATACCGTGGCTGTTGCCGGGATACATGAACAGCTCCGTTGGCACACCAAGCTTCTTCAGCGCCATGTGCAGCTCGACCGACTGTGGACTCGGCACACGCGGATCACCTTCCACCACGTGAATCATGGTGGGTGTTTTTGCTTTGGTGATGTACTTGATCGGTGACTGATCCCAGTACGCGTCAAAGTTGTTGTACGGCAGGTCGTCGCCCAGATAGAACTGACGATTACGCTGGACATCACTCTGCGCGTACATGGACACCCAATTCGATGTGCCAGCACCTGAGCTGATGGCCTTAAAGCGGTCGGTGTTCACAAGCGTCCAGTTGGACCAGTGCCCACCAGCACTCCAGCCGAGCATGCCCATACGTGTGGAGTCCACAATGCCTTGTGCAATGAGATGATCCACGCCGCTGATAATGTCCTCGTAGCCCTGCTTGAAGTAGTTGCCAACAATACCGGTACGATGCGCTTCGCCGTAGTTGGTGGAGCCACGGTAGTTTGGCTTGAGCACGGCGTATCCAGCGCCCGCGTACACCTGAGAACCGTAGCCACCGTTGAAGCTGAGCAGGTCAGCGGCGGCGGGACCACCGTGAATCGCCACGACAAGTGGAACGCGGTCACCGGCGCGATAGCCAACCGGCAGATTGAGCACGCCGCCCACCTGTTTGCCGTCCGTCGATGTCCAGGTGATCTCACGTTCTTCACCGAGGGCGAGTGTACGCACATTCGGGTTCACGTCGGAGAGTTGCACCCAGGAGGCACGGTTACTGAGCCGGTCGAGTGAGCTCACGGTGTACAACGTGGACGGTGTTTTCGGGTCTGAATAATTGATGAGCAGCAGACCGGAGTCTTCGTCTTTGCTTACCGACAGCGCCGCGGGCATGTTCGTGAGTTGCCGAACGGTGTTGTTCGCCACATCAAGCGCGAGCAGCTGGCGTGTGGCCTTGATGCCTTCGTTGAAGTAGACGGTGCGTCCGTCGGCGGACCAGAACTCCGCCGCCACATTTCCGTCAAATGACGCGCCGAGTTTCCTGAACGCACCCCCGCGCGCGGTGACATCGCGGATGTACAGCCGACGATTGCCCATGGTGTAGCGCGTCATGTCGTCGGGCGCGGAGAACACCACCTGTCGGCTGTCGGGTGAAAACCCAAGTCCGCCTTCGCTCACTTCTTTGTTGTTCGTGAGTCGCTCAATGGCGTTCGATGCGACATCGAGCAGATACAAATCGCCGTTGATGTTCTGCTCGGTGATGTTGCGATCATAGCGCGACGCGGAGATTCCCGTAAACCCAACCCACCGGCTGTCGGGCGAGACCGTGACGCTCTGCACGGTGTACGACGAGTCACGCGTAAGCCGAGTCGCACGCACCGGATCAATGTCCAACATCCACAGACTCGCGATCGGTGTTTCCGCGTTCTGAATGTTCACTGTGAACTTTTTCTCACGACGCAGTCGCTCGTCAGCCGCGTCCTGATCGGGACCGGTGAAAAAGATGCGCTTGCTGTCGGGCGCCCACTGCCACGATTCCACACCACCCGCGTGCGTTGTGAGCTTCTGCGGCTCTGCGGTATGCAACTCGGCGATGGGCAACCGGTAGAGCTGTTGCATGGCCGCGCGACCCGCGCGGTACACCAGCCACTTGCCGTCTGCGCTGAAGGCAAAGTTGCTCACGCCGCCGGTTGCACTCGTGATCTTGCGCGCTTCGCCGCCATCCGGGCGCATGGCGTACAGCTGATTGCCGGCAGCCTCGCCCGTTGCATCGCGATTGGAAAGAAACGCAAAGAACGAACCGTCGCGCGACCAGGCGGGCGACGTTTCGTTCTTTTCCGTACTGAAGGTCATTTGCCTGGACGACGACACCCCTTGGCCTACCGACACCAGATAGATGTCGGTCTGCGATCGGGCTTCATCCCAGTCGGGCGTGGTCACGGTGTGCAGCAACCACTTCCCGTCTATGCTCGGCGCGAACGAACCGGCCGACTTGAGGTGTTGCATGTCGAGGAAGGTCATCGGTCGCAGCGGCTGTGCCGTCTGCGCTGATATGGAGAACAGCGGCGCCACTACGGCGGCAAGAACGACGGTACAGACGCGCATGAACGACCTCTCCCGGAATGCGAAAAGAAAGACTTCGTGTGATTGGGCGTGCGTTACATCTTGATTGGTGCAACCACCTTGGGTGGCGTGTAGAGCGGCTTGCGCTCGCGATAGTGGCGATCCATTTCGAGCCGCGGAATACCCTTCTCGATCCACTCCGGCGCCTTCTCCCCCTTGAGGTGATGGTCCCAGAACTCCATCAGTCGGATCGTGTAGTCACGGCGATTCTTGAGCTGCGACAGGCCGTGATTCTCGCCTTGATATTCGAGCAGAATCACATCTTTGTCGAGCTGACGCAGTGTGTTGTAGAACGTGATGCCCTGATTGTAGTCCACGGCGCCGTCTTTATCGTTGTGCAGAATAATGAGCGGTGTGTTGATCTTGTCGGCGTAGCGGTTCGGAGAGTTGCGCTCGTACGCTTCACGATTTTCAATGAAGTTGCCTTTGAAACGACCCTGTGAGCTCTGGAAGATTGGCTGGTTCGCGGAACCGGTGTTCCAATACACCGAGCTGTACATGCTCACCATGTCTGTCAAAGGAGCGCCCGCCACACCGGCGGTGAACACATCCGTCTGACCAACGAGAAACGCGGTCTGATATCCGCCCCACGAGTGGCCGTGCAGACCGACCTTCGCGGAGTCCACAATGCCCGTGGCAATCGCGGCCTTGATACCAGGCAGGACCGACCACACGGCCGACATGCCCGGATCATTGATCGTGTACTTGATGTCGGGCATGAACACCGCGTACCCGCGGCTCGTATAAATGCTCGGCGTGTACGAGCTGCTGAACGTAGGGCTGTAGAACGTGTGCAGATTGTCGGACATCTTTTCGTAGATGTACGTGACCGTGGGATACTTCTTGCCTTCTTCGTATCCCGCCGGCAAGAACAGCGCGCCCTGCAGCGTATCGCCCTTGTCGCTGACGTAGGTGACCAGACGCGAACCCGGGCTCCACTTGAGGCCGTTCATGTTGGGTGCGCCGTCGGTGAGACGCAGTGAATCGCCGCCCCAGTTGATCTTCCAGTAGTCAGGATAACGCGCCGCAGTGGAGATGCTCGCCAGCCACACGTCTGCTTTGCGCGCCTTGATGGGGCGAACGCTTGCGTCGCGCCAGTCGAGTGCGGTGATGCGGCCCGCTTTGGCGTCAATGCGCAACACGCCTTCCTTTTTCGTGCGTTCTTCGCGCGCGGTGATCATGAACGGTGCGTTCATGTCAACACCTCGCTGACGCGGATCAAAGATCATGGGGCGGCCATAGCGAATGCCCTTGGCCTTGCCATCGCGCGTGAGATTCACGGGTTCACCACCCGCCACGTTCACGCGATACACATCCCAACCATCGCTGGCGAGGAACGCGTTGCCATCGGACGCCCAACCGAACAACGGATAGCCGGGGCGATCCACGTTGTGATCGTCTTCCACATTGATAAAACGGCCACCGTTGGTGAGCGGCTTGCGCGCGAGCGTGGCGAGCTCCATCACATGCCACTCACCGTCGTCAAAGAATGCCATACGACGGCCATCAGGTGACGTGCTGCTCGAACCCTTGAGCGCCTTTACTGCAAGCCGCTTGTCGCCGGTGCGCGGATCAACCACGTACACATCACGCATGTTGATGCCATCTACACTGGCCTGACGCTGATACGGCGAGACATCAGACGCAATGACCCAGCGATCAAGGTCGATCGTATTGCCGGTGCGCGCGTTCATGTCGGTGAGACGCACGACACGATCCGTGGCGGGCCAGTACGCGGCGAGATACGAGAACGTGCGATCGGCGGTCGCCTGGACATCCTGCTGCGACTGCAAGCGCTCGTCTTTTTCGTGCCACAGGCGAAGCGTGGGCTTATCGTCGTCTTCCAGCTGCTCTTCCTTCGGCACCGCCTTTTCGACCGGACGCACACCAAAAAAGAGGCCTTCAAGATCCTGTGACCAACGCGGTGCACGGTCGGTGCTGATGCGCTGATCGGCGGGCCAATCGGCGCGTCCTGCCTGCGCAATCGACACCAGCTTCTCCTGCGGTGTGCCCACGCGGCGCAATCCCATTACGGTAAGCGTGGTGTCTTTGCCGGCGGAGTCGATCGTTGTGCGCATCACGGTGAATGCGGCCATGGTGTCGGCCCAGGCGAGGCGGCGATACGTGGCACGGTCGGCGGCATCAATGCTGCGCACGGTGCCGGCGTTCATGTCGCGCAGCTGAATACCGTTGCCGAGTTTGTTCGCGGCATCAATGGAGTAGGCGAGCCAGCGACCGGAGTGATCGAACGCGTAGTCACCCACATTGCCAACATTGAGCATCACGTTGGTGCCCAGTTCGTGCAGAATCAGATCGCTGCCAGACGGACGCGTGCTGGCGGCGGCGCCAGCGGCGGGTGGACCGGCGGGGCCGGCGCCCGGAGCATCTGCGCCGTATCCCTGCATGGCGATCCAGCGCGGCGTCTCCCCGGAGAACGAGAAGCCCCGCACTTTGTCGATGTCTTTTTTCTGGCCGGTCGCGAGGTTGACGAGCGACAGTTTCCCCTGAATCGGTCGGCGATCCTTGCGCATTTTCTCCGCGTCCACGGCTTTGGGCCACGAGAGGAATGCGGCCCACTTGCCGTCTGGTGAGAGCTGAAGCGCCGGATTTGATCCCGCGTCTCCCACCGGATAGCGCCACTCTTTGCCGCCCGCGGCGACCTGACGGAGAATGACTTCGCCGTCGCCTTCATTCGGCGCCAGCAGATAGGCGAACCACTGACCGTCGTGTGACAGCTGGGTGGTGCGGATCGATTTCCACGCCGCAATGTCGAGGGGCGTCATGGCGCGCGGGCCGTTGCTGTTGGGCGCGGTCGCCAGTGTCATGGGACGCGCGGGAGCCGCGGGCTCAGTGGTTTGAGCGGTGAGCATGGAGCCGGTGATAACCGGCCCGGTGAGCAGGACGGCCATGGCGGCCACGGCCGAACGGGTACGGAAGCGCATGCGAGTCTCCGAGTGGGAAGGAACTCGCGAAAACTACGTGCCGCGCGCTGCGATCGGAACGTGCGGGGGACAGGAGGCCGGGCGTCTGGCCCGGTTAGCGCGCGAGAGCGGCCACGTGTTGGGCGCCCGCCGCCTCGATCGCCCGCTGTGCGGCAGCAATGGCGGCCTCGAGTTGCGTTGACGCCGTGCCAATCGGGATATCGCGCACCGTGGACAGGACGTCCACGTAGTACTTCGTCCACGTTTCGAGAATATCACGTTCACGCGCGCGCGTTTCGCTCGTTGGTGAGCGTTGAATGTTCGCCGTGGCGAGTTGTGCTTCAGTCGCTAATCGTGCCTGTGCGGCGTTCGTAACTTCGCGCAGCACGCGATCGATGGTCGCCCCATCACCGCGCAGCAGCGGCAGCGCGCTGGTCAGCGCGGTCACGCCCACATTGCGCAGCGTGGCCGCCGAGACATTGTCAATGCGATCACCGTCGGTGTGATAAAACTGATCGGTGAAGTGCCAGAGCAGCAGGCCTGGTTTGTTGGCGCGGAGAAACGGCGTATGATCGCTTCCTCCTTCAAACGGATTGGTGTTCACGACCCAGTTCGTGGTGGCCGCATGCGCACGGGCGCGGGCTTCGACGAAGTCGTTGAAGTAGTGCGGGCGCAGATCCTTCTTTTCAAGCGGGCGTCCGCCCCACTCGCTGTGTTTGTCGTTGCCGCGCGTCCAGATGGCCGACGGATCCGGCATTTTTTCAATCAGAAACGTGCCGCCTGTTTTGTCGGTGTCTTCACCCACCATGTCCAGTGACATGCCCCAGCGAATATCCCGCGCGCGCACGGAGTCCTGAGTGATAAAGCGATCGGTGGACCGAATTTCCTGACCCCAGATCATGGTGAGCGTGCGCGCCGAGCGCGGCATGCCCTCACGCAGCAGCTGCGCCATGACGCGCGCCATTTCGAGCTGCGCGCCCACGCCACTGGCGTTGTCATTGGCGCCGGGCTCCTGCACGTGCGCGCTGAACACGAAGCGTTCGTTCGCGTGCGATGTGCCGCGCACTTCGGCCACGACGGTTTGTTCGACGGCGTTCGTGGTGAACCGAACATCCGTGACGACATGTACCGAGACTGGCCCGTTCGCGAGCGCGGCCGTGAGGCGCTCGCGCGCCGCATACGAAAGCGCGATGCCCCACGAGTTTACGCTCGTGTCGCGTGCGACCGACGCAAACTGAATCGAGTGGCGATTGATTTCCGGTTTGAGGTACGCAGGTAGCGCGTATCCTAGTGCGCCGGCCGCGCCGCGACGTACGACGGCTTCCTGAAAGACGCGACTCACCGGCGCGTTGGCGAACACGACTTTTCCGCGTACATCACCAGCCGCGTCGAACTCGGCGGGGGTACCTCCGCCTACAGATACGACCGCGGCTCGCACGCCGCCCACCGGCGTCGCGAACGAATTCGTGGCAAGCATGTTGCGATTGCTGGCGAACTGCAACAGCGGCGCATTGTCGCCGTCAATGGTGACGGACGCGTTGATCGGTTCCCATGCTGGTTGGGTCATGGGGTACTGCTCAACACGATAGGTCAGCGCATCAGATGCCGTGGCGCGTGCCTGAGGTACGTATCCGGCGCGCTCCAGCTGTTCGGCGATATGCGCAATGGATGCATCGAACCCGCGATTGCCGGGCCACCGCACGTACTGATCGAGAAACGCCACGGTTGTCTTGGCGCGTGCGCCGTCAAACAGGGCGCGGACGCGGTCTTCGAACGGGAGCGATGGCTGCGTGGCGTTGGTCGCTTGTGCCCTTGCGGCATTTCCTGTGATGGCGAGGGCCATCACCAACGCGAACAGAGTCGCGACGGCGCGGCCCACATGATGCGGCGTGCGATGCGAGCGGGCACGCCCGGATCGAAGCGGGCGGGTGGGGGTAGTCGTCATCACCGAAAGCTACCGGTGGCTGCCGTTTCCCACGAGCGGCTGGTACAATTTATAGCTGCTGCGTTTCCGTGGCGCGTTGCGCGATCCCCTCTGGAGTTTATCCGAATGCGAGTGATGTCAGCCGCGCTGGTTGCGCTTTCTCTGGCTGCGCCGATCGCGCTGCACGCGCAGAAGGCCAAAACCGGCGCCGAGGTGTACGGCACGTGCGCCGCGTGTCACATGGCGAACGGTGCGGGCATGGCGGGTGTGTTTCCGCCCTTGGCCGGCTCGGAGTGGGTCACGGGGAAGCCTGAAGTACCGATCGCGATTGTGCTGCACGGCATGCAGGGCGAAGTCACGGTGAACGGCGCCAAGTACAACAGCGTGATGACACCGTGGGCGTCGTTGTTCAGCGATCAGGAAGTGGCGAACGTGGTGACGTACATTCGTTCGCAGTGGGGCAACAAGGCGAGCGCCGTGACGCCTGCGCAAGTTGCGGCGGTGCGCACCGCAACCAAGGCGCGCAAAACACAGTGGACGGCGGCGGAGCTTCAGAAGGCGTATCCGTAACTCGGCCAAGCGGAACAAGTGCCGGTGTTTTCGTCATGAGCCCTGACATACGTTTCGTGCGGCGGACACGCTCGCGCCTGTATCGCGAGCTCTGAATACAGCCAACCCGTCAACCGGTCGCGCTATGAACTCGCTCCCAGTGCTCACGCAGGAGATTCGTGCACTGGCTGATCCGGAGGTCGCGGAGTTTCTTCAGCGGTTCTTCAAAACCGCACCAGGCGAATACGGGCACGGCGACAAGTTTCTCGGCATTCGCGTTCCGCAACTGCGCACGCTGGCAAAGCGCGCCCATGCAGTGCCGCTGGACGACGCGGTGGCGTTGTTGACGTCCCAATGGCACGAAGAGCGGTTCGTTGCCCTGATGTTGTTGGTGAACCTGTACCGCCGGTCGTCACCCCCGGTCCGCGAGCAGATCTATCGTTTGTATCTCGCGCACACGCGCTGCATCAACAACTGGGATCTGGTCGATTCGTCAGCGGAACACATTGTTGGAGCGCACATTGATCCTGCGCGACTTGATACGCTCTCGCGCCTGGCCCGATCCGACAGCCTCTGGGAACGACGCATCGCGATGATGTCGACGTTTCATGGCATCAGGCGCGGCGAGTTCTCCGACGCGCTGACCATCGCCACGTTGCTGCTTCACGATCCGCACGATCTGATCCACAAGGCCGTTGGCTGGATGCTTCGTGAAATCGGCAAGCGCGACCCGATGCAGGAGCGCAAGTTCCTCGCACGGCATTACGCAACGATGCCCCGCACCATGCTGCGATACGCGATCGAGCGATTTCCGGAGCCAGAGCGTCAGGCGTACTTGCGAGGAACGATCAAAGTTTGAACGCTTGACCGCAGCGCGCGACCCGCAGCGCACGCGTCGCGGTCCAGCGCACCGCTCCGACGTCGCCGAACCGTTGCAGGTCGCGTACAGGAATGCGACAGGATCGTGGGGCGCCCGCCGACATAAGCGACCGACATTAGTGAGCGACGTAACGCCTCGGTTGAGGCACATCCTCACATGACCCCGTCGCACGTGCCTGCAACGATCTTTGCACATCAAGCACTCGTCCTGCCACTCAAGCTCCGCTGGCCGGAGCGCTTCAGTGGTCTGGCCCTGTGCATTGGCAGCATGGCGCCGGACCTCGAGTTCATCTGGCGAATGAGTGACGACTGGCTCTTCAGTCACACGCTCTCCGCGCAGCTCTACTTCAGTGTGCCAGTGACCATGCTGCTCGTGTGGCTGCTCACATCGGTGCTGGCGCCCGCCGTGCTGCCCTTCGTGCGTGATCATCCGCGATTGCGGTTGCACGATCTTGCCGCGCTGCATGCGCCCGCGAGCTGGCGCGAGTGGCGCATCATCGGGATCTCGGCGTTTCTTGGTGGTGTGTCGCACTGGGCGCTCGACGGGATCACGCACGGCGGACACTCCGGATGGGCCGTGGAGTTTCTCCCGTGGCTGCGCACCCTGGTTCCGCACCCCGGCGGTGCCGTACCGCTCCACGATTCGCTGCAGCTCTGGCTCACGGTCGGCCTCGGCATCGCAGGTGTGCAGATGTGCGCGTACATCACGCGCCACCGACTGCTGTGGGTGTGGCGCAAGAAACCACCGGCGACGCTACCGAAGCGTGAGCGCACAGAAGGCCAGCGACTCGCACTGGGGCTCTCGATGATGGGACTGCAGGGCGCAGCGCTGGGCTACGTGCTGCGCGGCACCGGAGCCTTCAAGCTTGCAACCGCTGGCGTGGTCTTCGGCGCGATCAACTTCGTCTTGCTCGGCGCGCTGCTCTTTGGCGTGTGGCTGCAGCTCCGACGCGGGGAGTTGTTCGCGCCGCGCTACTCGTCGACGCGCTGAAAAAAGGGCCACCCGGTGTCGGGTGGCCCTTTTGGTTGCTACCGCTCGCGCGCTACCGCGACCGCATGCTATGCGATCCGCCCTTGGGCGAATCCACCGTCACCGTGAACGGTCCGCTGCCCTCTACAATCCAGCGCACCGTGACCGGCACACCACCACCGGGAATGTTCGCGAGCTTGATCGTGGTGGGATCAAGCGTCTGCTCCTCGGTGACATTCTGCAGCGGGTTCGTCACCCGGAACGCGGTGATCACCTTGCCGCCGGTAAGCGTGACGTGATCAGGACGCGAGATCTTGTTCTCCACGTCCTGCTGTGTATGCGTGGGCGCAAGTTTGCGATTGATCACGATGGCTGTGACTTCCGTGAGTCCACCGCCCATGGAGCGCGTTTCGATCGAATCAACCTCCACCAACGGCATCTCAGACGTCTGATACAGCGTGAACATCATGTTGCGATGCGCATCGCTCTGCAGCAG
Source organism: Gemmatimonadaceae bacterium (assembly GCA_022843265.1). Classification (GTDB taxonomy): domain Bacteria; phylum Gemmatimonadota; class Gemmatimonadetes; order Gemmatimonadales; family Gemmatimonadaceae; genus JAABRT01. Next base: position 31,305 of record JALHNZ010000014.1, on the reverse strand, counting down.
GAAGCCAGGCTCCACGCGTCCAAAGTTCTTCTTGAAGCCGCCTACTTCGATCTCGCCATACTGCGGATGCTGCACCTTGGTCCACGGCACAAACGCCTCGCCGAGCAGCAGCAGGCGGTCAAACAGTGAACTCTCCTCCTGACCAGTCGGACCGGTGTTGCCAGTGCGATTGAAATACAGGAACGGTGTAAACAGCTCGTTGGAGAACGTGAGTACTCCGCGCGCGCCGTAGAACCAGTCAAGTTCGCCACCCCACACCGTGTACAGATCCTTCCATACGATCATGTAGCGATAGCCGGGAAGAATCTGTTCGCCGGTTTTGCCGAGTTGATCGAAGACTGCGACGTCCTGCGGACGATATTCGTCCTGTGGTACACCAGGCCCACGCAGCAACATGCCGCCCGAGTTGTGATAACTCTGCGCACCGGCAATGTTGTCGCGCTTCATCACGAAGTTCAGAACCGCGCGCGTTTCCGGCAGTGAACCGGGCCACCAGTCCGCACCGCCCTGCACGTATTGCGGAACCCAACGCCACGGCCAGTTGCGGTTTGGATCGTAGCCACCAATACCATCTTCGCTTACGCTGCCGTCGCCGTCTGCATCGTAGCCTTCCTGCCCGAGAATGTCCCACTCACCCTTGGTACCGGCGGGCGCGGGAATCAGGATGCGCTTGTCATACGGCGCCTCAATAAAGCGGCCATTCGGATTGCGACGACGCATCTGCGTGATGTGTCCGTCGCCATTGAGATCGTTCGGACCGTCTTCGTCGATCAAGCCATCGCCGTCGTTGTCGCGTGGCATAAGGCCGGTACGCGGCGAGCTCGCCGTGTTGGCCTGCTTGAGATAGTGATCGCGCGCGTCAGGATTGATTGTGGGCGCGATGTACAGCGTGCGCTGCGCCAGCAGTGTATCCACGGCCGCAACCTGTCCTGCCATTTCAGCGAGATACCACGCGGTATAGATGGAAAACTCACTGCCCTGAATTTCATTGGAGTGAATGTTGCCATCGATCCACATCGCGGGCTTCTTGTCCGCGTCGCCGACCTTGAAGTTCGTGACGGTGATCAGCGTAATGTCTTTACCGCCAAAACTCTTGCCAATGGACGACACCTTCACATAGTCCGGATGCGCACGCGCCAGACGCTCGGCGAGTTCGCGCAACTGATCGCTGTCGTACCAGCGATCCCACAGAATGGGAACCTTGGGATTGCGTGGTGAGCCAAGCGCTTCGAGGGCACCTGTCAGCGGAATGCGATCGCCGGGACGCTGTTGCGCCTCAAGGGTCGTCGCAACGGTAGCAAGCGAAGCGAACGCAAGCGCGGCAAACAACGAACGCGTTTTCAAGTTTGTCATGGTTGTCATGGGAATCACCGTGCGCGGAGCGTGATCGTTTCGCTCGCTTCGCCAACGATTGCCGAGGCGGCGGAGAGCGTCACGGAAGAGCCAGCGTCACCAACAATCACCCAGGTGAGCTCTGTGCTGGTGCCACTACCGCGCAGCGGATTGAGCAGCTGCATGGTGCGTCCAGAAGCGATTTCCTGACCGCGCGATGTCTTGAGGTCAACACGTACACGCTGTGGCCAGCGTGCACGCGCACCCATTGCCGACATCGTGGGCAAGAAACCCGTGTTCGCGACATGTGCCGTGATGCGCCACGTGCGCGTACCAACGGCTTCAACTTTGGCCACACGCAGCTCCAGTCGCGGCAGCATGCCCGCCAGTGCGCCAACAAATCGCGCGTGTTGCGCGCCGAGTGAATCAAGCATCGACGCCGGAGGATTCAGCGCTGCATACGGTGCAATGCCACCCACTTCCACAGTCTGTCCAGGAAAATCGGGGTGCTGCACACGGGTCCACGGGACCACGGCATCCGCGCGGTTCGCTTCCATCCAGCGAAGCGTTGCGCGCTCGGCCGACAACGCATCATTGCCACCGGCCGCCGGCGCGCCGGCACGACGCGTGGTATCGGCTGGCATGTCTGGTGTCCACCAGGTGCGAGAACCAAACGCGAGTCGTCCCATGTGGTAATAAATCCACGAGAGCACATCGCCCTTGCCTTCTACTCCGGACGGACCGCGTGACAGTCCTGTGGTGCGCTTGAATACACGGCTGCCCTCAGCAAACCACGGATCATCTTCCGGCAGAGTTGCAGTAAACGGACCCGACGCGGACGTGCCCTGCGGCTGTCCGCCAATACCCGGTACACGACGGCCGACCCACGGCGAGTTCACATTGTCCTGCGGGCCGAGCACGTACGCTACGGCGATATTCTGGTGCGTCTGAAAAAGCTCCGCGATGCCCCACGCTTCGGGCGCCGAAAGTGGCCAGTTGCCTGACGTGGCGCCAAAGTATTCGTAGAAGTTCGGGAAGTTTGCGTTGATGTCGGTACCGCCCGGACCGTCTTCGCTGAAGGCGCCGTCCTTGTCGAGATCACGACCTTCGACCATCACGCGATAGCGCCCACGCTCGCCACGCGTCGCATCAGCGCGGCGCATGAGCATCGGATTCAGCGAATCAGCGATCCACTGTCCGGCCGGATCTTCAATGCGCATGCTGGTGATGCGACCGTCACCATTCACATCGCTCGGCCCATCTTCATCAACTTTGCCATCACGATCGCTGTCGAACGGTTCGTCATTGCCGGTGCGCTCAGAGAGCACCGGACCAAAGAAAGCTTCCGCCGCGTCGGGATTTGCGCGCGGCACCACGTAAAACGTGTGCTGGTCGAGTAACCGCTTCATGGCGGTATCGCGCGAGTAGCTACTCGCCATCTGACGCACGATGCGCAGCGCGACTTCGCTCGATACCACGTGCGGTCCGAACGCATTGGCGACCACGAGCACGGCGGGGCGCTTGTCGGCGGCATCGCCGCCGCTTCCAATGCGCACCACGTGTACGGCGCGTCCACCAGGTGATTTCGCGATTTCACGAACCGTCACCAGCGACGGATTGGCGCGACGCACTTCGTCAATCGCGGAGGTGAGCGCGCCGTGCGACAGATATCCTGTCGATGGCGCGTTGGCGGGTCGCTGCGCCAGCGCAGTGCCGGGCGCCGTCGCGCCGACGAACGCGGCGACGGCGACCATCGCGCCGATCGGTGATCGACCGGTTTTGAATCGGTGCATTGTTTGGTGGGGAAGGGTGGGACACATTCGCACCGCACAGCCTGCGCGGTGTCACGACCGTGGATCAGAAGCGTTCACATGCTCCAGCTCGCTTGCTGCATCGCTCATCGCGCGTAGATTGGAAGCTTGCGAAGGCGAGCACACAAATTACGAGCTCGCGCAACGTAATGCTGGAATTCCTGTCCGAAGTGTCGATGCCTTCGATTCTGCACTGCCCGCCTTTTCAGGAGCTGCACATGTCCTTGTCTCCCTTCGCGTCGCGTCGCGGAGCCCGCCGCGCGCTCTGGACCGCTGCCTCGCTGGCTATCGGCGTGAGTACCGTCGCCTTTACACCGGGCATTCGTACCGCGCTGGTACCGGGCCTCACCTATCAGTTCAACATGAGCACGTCGGAATCCGACGAAAGCTTTGCGGCCGCTGGAAAAACGCTCTCGAAGTCCGTTGGCACGGTGCGCATTGCCGGAGACAAGGCGCGCATTGACTTTGCTGAAGTGAAAGGCCCGTCAACGCCCATGATGAGCAAAGACGGCTACATGCTCGTGCACGACGGTGGCAACACCATGTTCATGGTCGACACCAAAGAGAAGCAGTACATGAAGATCGATGCCAAGGCCCTCGGCTCCATGTTCTCTTCGCTTTCGAGCATGTCTGGCGGCCTGATGAAAATCGAGGTGAAAGACGCGTCGATGTCGGTGAAAAAAGCTGGCGCTGGGGAATCGATCGTTGGCTACGCCACCGAGCAGTGGCAGATCGCGCAGGCGTATACGATGACGGTCAAGACCTTCGGCTTTGGCAGCACCTCGCGTACCGAAAGCAACACAACACTCTGGATGGCCCCGCAGCTGAAGAGTTCGGAGCTGATGAACCCGATGATTGACATGGGCCGGAACATGGCGGCACTGTTTGAAGGCAATGCGGAGTGGGAGAAGGCCCTGACCGGTCCCTCAAAAGAGCTGCCGCAGGTGGCGGTGCTGAAGATGCGATCCACGTCCAAGACTACGGCGGACAAGGGCAAGCCGCAGTTCTCGATATCCGACATGGAAGTCACCAAGTGGAGCAAGGGAGATGTCGCTGCGGCGGATCTTGAGTTGCCGAAGGATTTCAAGGCGATCGAAATGCCGAACATGGCCGCGCTTTCCGATTCGATGAAGGCCGCAGGCATGGACACGATCGACATGAAGGCGGCCATGAAGCAGGCCGGATTCAAGGATGAAGACATCGCTGCCGCGCTGAAGCAGGCGGCGCTCGATGGCGCCAAGGATCAGGCCAAGCAGGAAGCGAAAGATGCTGGCGCGAACGCGGTGAAAGCCGGTGTACGTGGTTTGTTGCGGCGCAGGCCGCCGGCCATCTGACCAACGCACTCGACAAACAAAAACGGCGGCGCTCACCGAGGAGCGCCGCCGTTTTTTTGTTCACACGCGTCGTTTAATACTTCGCCAACTCCAGATACGCCTGACGAAACGTTTCAATCTGCGGAAGCGTCGCGTCTTCGAGACTCGGCGCGTAGCCGACGAACGTATCCGTGCTCGCGACACGCTTGACCGGTGCATCGAGCCAGCCAAAGCAGTCGTCGGCAATACGAGCCGCAATCTCGGCGCCGTAGCCCCACGAGATGCTGTCTTCGTACGCGACGATCACACGACTGGTCTTCTTCACGCTGTTGTACACCGTTTCCTGATCCCACGGTTGCAGCGTGCGCAAGTCGATCACTTCAACAGACGGACCACCTTCGTCGGCAATCTGATTGGCCGCGACGAGCGCGCGCTGCACGGTGGCACCGTACGTCACCAGCGTGATGTCGGTACCCTCGCGCAACACGCGCGCCTTGCCCAACGGAATCATGAAGTTCGGTCCCGGATACGCGCCCTTGTTGTACGTCTGGCGGTACAGATGCTTGTGCTCGAGGAAGATCACGGGATCTTCGCAGCGAATCGCGGTGCGCAGCAATCCGTTGGCATCGAGCGCTGAGCTTGGGCACACCACGCGCAACCCGGGGCAGTGTGTGAAGAGCGACGCGCCGGTCTGCGAATGGTACACGCCGCCCCGGATGTAGCCGCCGTACGTGGTACGCACGACCATCGGCGCACTGAAGGCATTGTTAGAGCGCCAGCGCATGGTGGCCAGTTCGTCACGCAGCTGCATGTACGCAGGCCAGATGTAGTCGAAGAACTGAATCTCGACGACCGGCTTGAAGCCTCGATGCGCGAGACCGATCGCGCGACCGATGATGTTGGCTTCGGCAAGCGGCGTGTTGAACACCCGCGTGCTGCCAAACTTTGACTGCAAGCCGTGCGTGACTTTGAATACGCCACCCTTGCCCTTCACTTTGCCGAGGTACTGCTCGCGCGACACGTCAGCCACGTCTTCACCGAATACCAGAATACGCTCATCGCGCTGCATTTCGTCGCGCATGCAGGCGTTGAGCAACTCGACCATGGTGGTCGGCACGCCGCTGAACTGCGGATCATCTTCGGTATCGAACTGCTCACCGGTGGGATCCACGTCGGGTGAGTACACTGCAAAGTGCACGGTGCTCGCGTCTGGCTGCGGCTGCTCGAGCGCGTCGTCCGTCGCCGCCAGTACGTCGGCGTCAACCGATTCACGAATCGCTTCGAGCTCGGCTTCCGTAGCGTGACCGTTGGCAATCAGCCACTCGGGGAAGCGCGCAATCGGGTCGCGAGCAAGGTCGGCCTCGCGCTCCTCGTCGGGGCGATACATCACCTCGTCGTCGGAGAGCGAGTGCGAATACGGGCGAATGACTTTCGCGTGCACCAGCGCCGGACCGCGACGCTCTCGTGCATACTGGATCGCACGCGCCATGACATCGTACGACGCGAGCACATCGCAGCCGTCGACTTCCTGGATGTAGAGACCAGGGAATCCCGTGACCAGCTTGGAAATGGAACCGCCGGCGGTGCCCACTTCAACCGGTACGGAGATCGCGTAGCCGTTGTCTTCCACGAGGTACACCACCGGCAACTTGAGATTGCAGGCGGTATTCAGCGACTCCCAGAACTCACCTTCGCTTGTGGTGCCGTCACCCGTAGTCACAAGCACCACTTCGTCGCTCGCAAACCCCTCGGTGATCTCGAGCTGCTTGGCCCGCGTCACCGCTTCGGCGCACCCGACGGCCTGCAGGAACTGCGTGCCGGTTGGCGATGACACCGACACAATGTTGAGATCCTTGTGTCCCCAGTGACTGGGCATCTGGCGACCGCCCGAGTTCGGGTCGATGGCCGCGCCCACAGCGGAGTAGAGCATCTCGGCGCCCGTCATGCCGAGCATCAAACAGAGCGCGCGGTCGCGGTAGTAGAGATAGAACCAGTCGTGCGCGGGGCGCAGCAGTAAACCTGCGGCGGCAAGAATCGCCTCGTGACCGGCGCCAGAGATCTGAAAAAAGATCTTGTTCTGACGTTTGAGCTGAATCTCCTTGTCGTCCAACCGGCGCGACAAATACATCATCCGGAACGCGTGCAGCAGCTGCTCTCGACTCAGCGAGGCGGCAGTTTCTGGGGCGGCCCCGTTGGATTCGGGGGCGTCCGTGCTCTTGCGGGCGCGGGTCGGTCGAGCGGAAGTAGCCATGAGATCAGTCCCGTATCAGGTTCAGGGGTAGCCCCGTAACGTAGTCAGGGCGAGGCACCTGGGACCAGTCGCCGCGCAAAGGTGTAAACTTCGCTTGACACAAGCCGTCGCCGCGTGAATGCTGCCTGTGTCGGCCGTATACGAGACATGCGACCGCGCGCCCACCTCCCGACCTGAGAAGTTGCCCGTATGCATGCTCCCGTTCATTCCACCGGTGTCACGTCCAGCCAGCACTGCATTTTCTGCGATCTCATTCGCGGTGCGGCGGAAGTGTCCATGTGCTACGAAGACAGCAAAGTCATTGCCTTCATGGATATTCAGCCGGTGAACGCCGGGCACGTGCTGGTCGTGCCGCGGGAGCACTACGAAGTACTGCAGGACATTCCGCGCGATGTCGGCGCGCACATGTACGATGTGGCCACGCGCCTCATTCCGGTTGTGCAAAAGGTCGCCGGCGCTGAGGACATGAACATTGTGGTGAACTCGGGCGCGGCCGCGGGACAGAATGTGTTTCACTATCACATCCATTTGATTCCGCGCAAGGAAGGCGACGGGTTTGATATTCCGCTGCCGTTTCCGGGATCAGAAATGCCGAATCGCCATTTGCTCGACGCAATGGCGGCGCAAATCGGTGCCGCACTTCGCAACCGTGCATCAGGCAGCACTGCAAAGTCGTGACGTAGCTGTTCCCTCTTGACCGTTGTGGTGTCGTAGTCGTACAGTAGGCTGTACACGTTGACGCTGTCCCTTGCTCTCGCCAAGTCAGGAGGACGATGCCCACCCTTCGTGTTGTTTGTGCCGCTCGCCCCGCGCGAGGCTTTGATGCCTCTCGCGGGGCGTCTCTATTGGTGGCCCGCTAAGATGCGGCGCCCTGTGATGTCCGATCGCACCGCGCGCAACAAAGCCGCACGCGGTGAGCGTCCCTCGCGGCGTGGAGCAGTTCACGCGCGACGAGGTGCGGCGCCCTCAAAACACGCCCCCGTACGTCCGGTGGTCATGGCAATGAAGCGAGCCATGCGACGCGTGGCGCTCCGAGACTGCGGTCAACGCTGTGTGTACTGCGCGTCCCCGCTCGACACACACAACGCCACGCTGGATCACGTGCATCCGCTGGCACGTGGAGGCACGCACGATCCGGCCAACGTGGTAGTCGCATGTGGTCCCTGCAATCGCCTCAAGGGCGACCTGCTGCCGCAGGAGTTTTTCGCGCGGCACCCGTGGGCGGGACAACATTTCATTCAGTACGCGCGATCGGTGCATCGCGCGCTCAAACGTGTGGCTCGTCGCGCCGTCAGTCTGGCCTGCGCGGACGAGGGGCGCGAGTTGATGCGACGGTCGAGGGATCGCCTCGCGGCGTAAGCGGACGGCCGGGGGCTTCAGCGAGTTGGGTGCGTTGTGCGTTATTGCTGAATGTCGAATCCTCGCATCTGGAACCGAAAGCTGCATCGATGGGGCGCTATTGCCGTTGCGCTCCCATTTTTGATCGTGATCAGTACCGGGCTGCTGCTTCAACTCAAGAAGCAGCTGGCCTGGATACAGCCCTCTGAGCAAAAGGGCACGAACGCTGCGCCTGCTGTCACCATGGATGCCATGCTGGCGGCCGCGCGCAGTGTGCCCGAGGCCGGCATCGCCGAATGGAGCGACGTCGATCGTATCGACGTGCGGCCCAGTAAGGGGCTGATCAAGGTCATTGGCAACTCGCGATGGGAGATCCAGCTCGACGCGAGCTCCGGCGCAGTGCTGCAAACGGCGTATCGTCGCTCCGATCTCATGGAGAGTCTGCACGACGGGTCGTGGTTTCATCCACTGGCCAAGCTGTGGATCTTTCTGCCCGCAGGCGTGATCGTGTTCGCGCTGTGGGTAACCGGCATCTACCTCTTTTTGTTGCCGATTCGATCGCGGCGAGCCAAGGCTCGCGGAGAGTCGCTCAAGACGGGATCCGCCTAAGCTCGCGCCTCGCGTTTTCGACTGCGCAGACGCCACCACACCACCGGCAGCGCGGCGGCGATGTGCAGGCCGGCGGTATACACACGCCACCACACCACGATCTCGCCCGCATCACTTCCGAGATCACCGGCCATGCCGCCCATCAGGCCGAGATCCACAATGCCGGCACCACCTGGTGTTGGCATTGCGATCTGTCCGTACAGCATCGCGAATGACGCAATCGCGAGAACATCCGGTGGCGGCGCATTGGGAACTGCTGACGCGAGTAGCGGCAAGAGTGCAAGACGGGTGAACACGTCGACGACCGTAAGCGGCACCGTGCGCAGTGCGGTGGCGATGCCCATACCACGCACAAGTTGCATACCATCCCGCACCGATCGACCAACCATTCGCGAATGTCCCGGCGCGGCCCGACGTGCAATCAGGACAATCAGCCAGCCAACGATAAAAAGGCCGCCCACGTACTGGGTCATTCTCGTAGCGGTGCTGCCGGCGTTTTGCAGTAACTCAATCCATTCAAGTCCCGCCGACAGGGCGAGCGCCGCACCGAGCAACGCGTACACGGGATACAGCAAAATCGACTCGACGAGCAGCACCGGAATCGTGACCATCGGCGGTGTGCCAATGCGCTGAAAAAAGGCGATTTGCGCTGGCAGTCCACCAAATCGTAGCGGCGTGAGTGCCGCTGCTGCGTCCCCCGCCAGATTCGCCGCTGCGACATCGGCAAAACTCGCGCGGTGTTTGAGACCGAAAAAAATCACCTGGGTGCGCCAGGTGCGGACCGCCAGGTTGAGAACGACGAGCAGGACGCAGGCACCATGTACCAACAGCACCGACGTCACGACGTGCGACTCAGCTCGCGTGGTGCGGTGGCGTGTGGGGCGTCCGCGCACAGCGCGCGGTACGCCTCATGATGGGCGCGCGCAATCGCGGGCCAGCCGAATGCATCGAGCGGCGCCAGCGTGCTGCGCGGTGTGTCGCGCGCCCACACGATGGCGTCGTTGAGTATTTCGCTGGTGAGCTCGCCATCAAAGCAGCGCACCCAATCCGTGCCCACCTCCTCGGCGAGTTCAGCCAGCGCGCCCAGGCGCGGAACGAGCACTGGCCTGCCAAGAGAGAGCGCGAGCAGGGCGCTGCCGCTATTGAGAATTTCACGATACGGCAAGACAACCAAATCACTCGCGCTCAATGCGGACGCGAGATCCTTTTGACGCAAGTGTCGAAGCTGCAGCTGCACGCGTGCATCGCGTGCCGCGAGCGTTTCGATTTCATCTCGAAGCGCGGTCGTGGCAGGTGCACCCGTGATCACGCAGCGCGCCTGACGGTCCTGAATGCCGTGAAACGCGCGCAGCAACGCCGGCACATTCTTGTACGGACGAATCCGGCCGCTAAACAACACGACCGGCGCCGATTCACTCAGACCGAGCACATCTCGTGCAGCCGCCCGACTTCTGGTGGTCACGTATTCGCTACGATAATGGCCGTGCGGAATCACCCATGAGGCGCGCCCCACGAGTTGCGGAAAGCGCGACTCGGCCGCGGTTTGCCCGGATCGGCTGAGATGCACGAACCCGTCGACCTCATGCAGGAACTCACGCCAGAACACTTCTTCCAGCTCAGCATGTCGGCCGTCGTGAGCGCGCAGGTTGTGCACCGTCCAGACCAGCTTGAGCCCGAGCCGTTTGCCTTCACGCGCCATGTGCAGCAGGGTGCGCGCTCGCCACGCGGCGCGCGCCGCGCTCTTGCCGTTGAAGCCATGCTCTGGCCAGTGCATATGCCAGATATCACCCTGCGCGCGCAGCACCCGCCATGGCGCGGCGCCGAACACTTCCACTCCCTCGCGCTCCAGGTGCGTGTTGAGCAACCAGTTGTACGGATTCCACCAACGATTGATCAACGCGGGTGACGCGAGAACGCGCATGCATTTGGGGCAGTGGTGGTCTGGGGCGACGAATTGGTGTCCCGTCGAGACTGGCACATGGTGTCACTGTCCACGCCATCGCGCCAGTGGGGTCGGGCCGTCGTTGGCATTTCGGGTGCGGTGAGTGAATGTTCGGACATGACTCTTTTCTTCGCTCCCCGTCGTACGGCCACCCGTCGCGAGCTGTTTCGTACACTCGCCCTCCTGGCCGTCACCGCGTTGTGCCCCGCCATGGTGCAGGCACAAGCGGCTGCGCCGCCGGCGCTCGTGCTGGTCGTCCGACACGCGGAGAAGGTGGACAACAGTGCGGATCCGGCGCTCAGTGAAGCGGGAATCGCTCGCGCTCGCGCTCTCGCCGAGGCGCTGGTTGATGCGAAGATCGAACACGTGATCGTTACGCAGCGGCAGCGCACGCGACTGACTGCCGGGCCGACCATGAGCGCGCGCGGACTCACGCCCGAAGCAATCGGTTTTGGCGCGTCAATGGACGCGCATGTCGCGGAGGTCGCGGCTGCGGCCAGAAAGCAGACCGGCAAAGTGGTGTTGATTGTCGGGCACAGCAACACGGTGCCGGCCATCGTGCACGCCCTTGGCGGTCCCAAAATGGCCGACCTGTGCGATGCGCGCTACGCGTCGCTGTTTTCGGTGGTGCCGGGAGCCGTTGGTGCCGAGGCGCGCGTGGTCGTGTCGTCGTTTGGCGTGCCCGACGCGCCGAGCGCAATGTCGTGCGCTGGCATGGTGCCGCGCTGATCCGCGTTCGTGACGGGTGTGTCTCCGTAGTCGTGCACAACACGCGGATGCTCTGACGCCACATTCGGGTTGAGCCATTCGATCACGGCGGCCCAGCCCAGTGACTCAGGATCGTGTGACAGATAGTTCGGCACCACACCAAGCACGCGAAACCCTTGTCTGAGCTGGAAGCTGAGTGTTGGATCACTCAAACGCGACGTCACGATCCGATTCACGTACTCCTCGGCGGACAAGCGATTTGCCACCCGGTGATAGCCGCGCAGCCTGGCACCGGCGCGAATGCGAAGAAGCCCCAGCTGTTCGGCCAGTTCGCGCCGGGCTTTGTAGAGCGCTTTGCCAATGCCGAGTCCGCGACGACCGGGCATGACCATGACTTCTGCGCCGTACAGTGTGCGACCCTTGGCGGGATCGTGATTGCTGAATGCGCCGCTCGCGGTGAAGTCGCGCCACGAAGCGTGAAACGCGTAGTCATCCCACGAGATAATCAAACTGGCGGCCATGCCAACAATGCTGTCCGTTTCCCGATCGATGGCCACCAGCTGCCCTTCGGGAAACGTCTGCAGATGCGCGTCGAGCTGCGTGCGGTGCCACGGAGGCGAACCCGGATATGTCGCCTCCGTCAATGCAATAATGCCGGCGAAATCGGTGGGCGTGGTATTGCGCACCTCAATGCGACGGCGTGCGCTCACAACACCACCAGATGAGTTTCTGCCACAAGCGCTGACGTGCGCTCGCTATCGAGCAGCGGGAGCACAGTGCCCTCCTCGCGACTGCGCCGAATGGTATCGAGATTGAGATCGCCAATGACCATCATTTCCTGATTCACATTGCCTTCGGCGAGAATACCGTCGCGGGCGAACGGAAAATCGCTGGGCGTGAGAATGGAGGCGAGGCCGTAATTGAGCGAGACAGCCGGCACCTGAGGGAGCGAACCCACCGTGCCGGCATTGATCACGTACATCTGATTTTCGATCGCGCGTGCGTGCGCGCAGTAGCGCACACGCCAGAAACCCTGCCGGTCGTCGGTGCAGCTGGGCACGCACAGAATGTCGGCACCGGCGCGCGCCGCGGCGCGTGCGATCTCCGGGAATTCCACATCGTAGCAAATGGCCACTGCAAACTTGCCAAACGGCGCCTGAAAAATGCGCAGTTGTGAATCTGGCGAGACGTGCCATTCGTCGCGCTCAAAGCGTGTCATGTGGAGCTTTCCCTGCACGCCGCGTGCGCCGTTCGGGCCAAGCACATAACTGTGATTGCGCACGATGTCCGGATTGTGCACGTCGCGCTCTGGCACTGTGCCGGCCACCACGTACAGGCCGAAACGCTCCGCGCAGGATGCCATGAGGTCGATCACCGCGGGTGCCTGATCTGCCAGCGTGCGGATTTGATCGCGAATGGGCCGCCGGATGTCCCCCAGCGTGAGCAACTGCACGCAGAAATATTCGGGAAACACAACGAGCTGGCACCGATAATCAGCAGCGGTTTGCAACAGTGCTTCTACCTGATCGCGAAACTGGTCGAACGTTGCGACGGGGCGAATCAGATATTGCAGCGCTGCGACGCGAAGTCGCTCCATGCAGAGCCTCCCTTGAAAGCGAAAGGCGATCCGCGAACGCTGTGATGGAACCGCCAACAACATATGTAATACACCGTACAAGTCTTCGTGTGCCACATCACCAATAGGTCACAAGACCCGCAGTGCGCGCGAATATACGCGCCGAGGATGTAGGTCAGTTGACATAGGTGCGGGAAACGCAACGCGCGTAGTGTTGGCGTCATCTCGAGCACGTCGACTCGTCAACACACACGCTGAGGCATTCCGTGTTTCGTACATCAGTGCACACGTCAACAGGTTTTCGCATCACACACCTTTTCGTGGCGGCGTTGCTTGCCACTGTCGTGGCCTGCGGCAGCGACGACGGTGACGGCCCGAATGAACCGCAGGGCAATTTCACGGTGGCCGTCAATCCCGCCGCACTCACCATCACACAAGGGCAGAGTGCACCGTTCACCGTCACGGCTACGCGCACGGGAGGTTTTGCGGGCGCGATCGCGGGCACCGCAGAAGGCGCACCGGCTGGCGTGACGCTTTCACCGATTGCGATCGCGGCGGGGAGTAACAGCGCCCAAATCACGGCAACGGTTGCGGCCACGGCCACACCAGGCGCGTATCCCATCACGATTCGCACGACCGCAACGGGCATTGCAGCAAAAACGAGTACACTCACGCTCACCGTGAATGCGGCTGCTACGCCGGCCATGGATATCGCGCTCAATCCTGCGGCGCTTACGATTGCCGCCGGAGCGCAAGGCACGAGCAACGTGAACATCACACGCAGCGGCGGCTTTGCTGGTGCGGTGACGTTCGCTCTGCAGGGCAACGCGCCGGCTGGAATCACGGTCACACCGCCGGCGGGCCCGGTGGCTGGCAATACGGCGGCCGTAAACATCGCTGTAGGGTCGCAGGTTGCCGCGGGTAACTATCCCATCACAATCAACGCCACCGGCACCGGGGTTGCCGCGCGCAACGTCGTACTCACCGTGACCGTGACCAACGTTGGTAACTTCACGCTCGCCGTGAACCCTGCAGCCGTTGCGGTCACGCAGGGCCAGAGCGCCCAGACCACCATCACAGTGAATCGTGGTGCGCCGCACGTTGCACCGGTCACGCTCGCGATTACGGGACTTCCCACCGGCGTCACCGCAACGGTGAACCCCACGCCGATTGTTGGCAATACCGCGACCATCACGTTTACGGCAGCCGCGGGCGCAGCGATTGGTGCCAGCACGGTGAACATCGTTGGCACCGGTGGAACCGTGACGTCCGCCGCCATCACCGTGGCGCTGACGGTGGCGGCGAGTGGCGGCGGTGGTGGTGGAAACGTCTCATTCACGTTCTGTGAGGATACGGGCCTGCCGGTGTTCGTGGCGTATCAGGACGGCAATGGGGCGTGGACGCGTGCGAATGCGGCCGCGAACAACGTGTACTCGTTCAACATTGCAAGCGGTCGTGGTGGTGTGGCGTATGTAACTAACATCGGTGGCGCTGACCTTTCGGTTCAGTACGGCAGCGCGGCTGAACTGAATGCACTGGGCACCAGCTCGTGCGGTACTGCGCCCGCTACCGGTCGCACGTTCACGGGTTCGGTGGCCGGCATGGGACCGATGGACTTTGTGTCGGTAGTCGCGGGCAATGCATTCGCCACCGTCACCGGCTTTGGGGCACCTACGTATACGCTGGAAAATGTGGCCGCCGGATCGTTTGACCTGTTGGCCACGCGCTTTGCCTTCACCGGCGGGGCTGGCAAGTTCATCATTCGCCGCAATCTGAATCCGGCGAACAACAGCGCGCTGCCCGTGCTCGACTTTAACGGCCCCGAAGCGTTTGATCCGGTGCAGCGCACGGTCACGGTGAACAACGCGCAGGGTCAGGAACTTACCGCGTTCGGCTTGTACGTGCTGCAGGGCGGCTCGAGCGGTGGACTGTACTTCTCGGATTTTGAAGGGTCCGCACAGACCACGCGTAACTGGTACGGCGTGCCGAACGACAAACGCGCCGCGGGCGATTTTCACCTGCTGTTTGTGAACGCGTCAACGGGTGTGAACCAGTCGGAGATGCGCAGCATGGCGCGTGTGTTCCGTGAGGCCACCAATCAGACCTACACGTTGCCCGCCGTACTCAGCGCGCCCACGGTCACGTCACTCGGCGCAAGTGGCGGCAATAGCCGACTGCGTGCGGTCTACAATCCGCAGGCCGACTACGGCAGCCAGTGGTCGGTTACATACGCGCAGAACAATGGCGCCAGTGTGTCGATCTCGGTGAACGCCAGCTACACCGCGGGCGGCGCCATCACGATTGATGTGCCGGATCTCACGGGACTGGCAGGGTGGAATACGAACTGGGGGCTGCGTGCCGGTCAGAATACCACGTGGCAGTTCAGCGCCAGCGGATGGGACGCGAGCTTCAATCCAACCAGCCCGGTCTTTACCGAAGGTGCGGTAGTACGCTCCGCATCGAAGCAGGGCGCGGTGACGCCGTAACACCACGCGCGTCAGCGGGTATGTTCAGATCGGGGAGCGTATCGCAACGATGCGGCTCCCCGATCGTCGTTAGCGTGTCACTGCGACGCGATTCCTTTTCAGTATTCGCCCATGTCTGCTGTGTTTCTTCCGCCCGCGCTTCGCCTAGCGTGCCGACGCACGCTTTCGATCGTGGCGCCGCTTCTCACGATCGCCGTGAGCGTTGGTGCACAGCAGCCACTGGCCTCTCAGCCGGGCGATAGCGTGGCCAAATGGGCCGTGGAGTTATCTCGAGCGGGTACAAACTCCGCCGCGATATTGCTCGAATCCATGGACGCGCAGGTTGAGCGCAACGGCAGCGGCCGACGCACGCATCGTACGGTAGTACATGTGTTGCAGCAGTCCGCGGTGAATGCATCGGCCGAGCGATTTTTTAGCTGGCAACCGAGTCGTCAGGAGCTGGTGCTCGACTGGGTACGCGTGCTGCGTCCCGACGGTACCGTGGTAAGCAATGCCGCGAGCACTGATCAAACAGGCGACGCGACCGCGTCGATGCAAAATCCGATCTACGTGGATAGCCGCACGCGGCGGCTATCGCTGGCGGGCGTCGCCGCGAATACGATCGTTGATGTGCAGTACACCGTGATCGATAAATCACCGTGGCGCAACGGAGACTTTCTCATTTCGTGGCAGTTTTCGCCACCCGGGCCAATGCGCGTGTCGCAGTTACGCGTAAGTGTACCGGAGGATTTTTCGCCCCGCATTGCGGAATCAAATCTTACGATGCGTCGGAGCGAGCGCCGCGAGAACAACCGCACGGTGTACGAGTGGCGCGCCGAGCAACCGCCCATCGTTCGCCCGGAACCCTTTGCGTCGGACTCGAATGACGTACGCATGACCGTGACGGTCTCGGCGCCGCATGGCTGGGATTCGGTCACGACATGGTACCACGCCCTCGCGAAGCCGTCCTACACGCTCGATGCGGTTTCGGCGGCGCGCGCGGACAGTGTGGTCCGCGGCGCAACATCGCGTACGGATACGCTCCGGCGGCTTCACAAATGGATCGCGCAGGACATTCGGTACGTGTCGGTATCGCTCGGACTCGGCGGCTTTCAACCGCGTTCACCACTCGAGGTGCTCAACACGGGCTACGGCGATTGCAAAGACAAAACCACACTGTTTGTGGCCGCTGCTCGGCGCTGGGGATTTGACGCCCGGGCAGTGCTCCTGAACCTGAACGGCGGACGCGATTCGCGACCCGTGGCGATCAACCGATTTAACCACGCCATTGCCGCGATTGCCGGACCGAATGACAACTATACGTTCACCGATCTCACGGCAGGGCACATTCCGTACGGCCAGATTCCGGTGTCGTATCGCGGCGCGTTTGGCGTGGTGATCCGCCCGGACGGCACCGCAGACGAAGTACAGTTTCCGCAACGCGCCGCTGATTCCACCGGGAGCGTCGTGCGCCTTGTGGCGACGCTGCGCGAAGATGGTCGCATGACCATGCGCATTGATGACACGCCACGCGGCGACAATGCGTGGGCCATGCGCGCGGCGTTTTCACAGCCGCTCGACTCCGCACGACGTGCGACGGGATTGCGCAGTATCGCCACCAGCTATTTGCCGGAGTCCACCGCCGACTCGCTGCAGGTGTTCAACGGATTGGATTTTACGGAACCGGCGCGCGTGCAAGCCGTGCTGGACAACGGTCGCGGTGCACGCCCTGCCGGCCCGGTGTGGTTATTGCATTTGCCACTTGCCTACCGACAGATCGCGGCCAGCGCGTCCAACACCGCGCGCGAGCTGTTGGCACTGCCTGAGCGAAAGATGCCGATCGACGCATCGCGCGTCATCGGGGCGCGCATCATGCAGGTGGAATATCGCGTAACGCTTCCAGAGGGCTGGCGCGCCCAGCTGCCCAATGCAGTGTCAACGCGCAGCTTTTTCGCGCGCTACGAAAGCAGCTACCGAATGGACGGACGAGATCTGGTGATGCGCCGCGTGCTGCGCGGCGAGGGCGAAGGCGTGCATCCACCACAACGCATTGTTGAAGTGATTGCGTGGATGCAAGCCGTGGCGGCAGACGACATTGAGTTCATCACGCTCACCCCGCCGTCTCGTTAGTAGTCCACCGGTCGCAGGTACGACTCGCCAATCGCGGTATTGCTCAGGAGCGCGACCGAGGGGCCGCGACGCTTCCAGTGCGTACCGTCGAGACGCGTGCGCACGAGTTTGACATCAGCCGCGCGGAAGCCTCGTAAGATCAACGCCTCTGCCGACCAGCCGCTGAGCAACCAATGCAGCAACTCGTCCGCTTTGGCATAACTGATCCCGAGATCTGATTCGTCGGTCTGTCCCTCGATCAGATCCGCCGTTGGCGGTTTGTCGATAATCACTGCCGGCACGCCAAGGTGTCGCGCCAGCTGCTGCACCTGGGTTTTGTACAGGTCGCCGATTGGATTCACCGGCGGAGAATCATCACCGTGCCACGTGTAGTAGCCGAACAGTCGTTCGGTCTTGTTGCCTGTGCCGAGCGGCAGCGCGTGATACTTGGCCGACAGATCAAACAGTGTGATCATGCGCAGTCGGGACATCACATTGCCACGGCGAGCAGGATCTGCGTCGGGCTCGGCAGTCAGGTATCCGTCCACCGCCGGCGAGATGTCGACGGTACGTTCGTCAATGCCAAGTGCGTCAATCACAAGCTGCGCATGGGCCAGCGAGTCGGCGCCCGACGTGCGATACGGCATGCGCACGGCCATGACATTCTCGGCCCCGAACGCGCGCGCGGCGAGATACGCCGTGACGGCCGAATCGAGGCCACCGGACAGGCCAACGAGTGCTTTCTGATATCCGCGACGTGCGAACTCCTCGCGCAAAAACCCGGTCAGCCACTGTTCCGTGAGCTCTGCGTCGAGCGTGAGCGACGGCGGTCCGCCCTGCTCACGCAGCGTCACCCGGGTAACGGCAATATCATCGGCCGCGAAACTCATATCGCTCGTGGCGTCGCTCACCGTGAGCTCTGGAGGAATGGCGTACTCACCCGTGTGAAAGCCGCGCGCGTCGAGCAGCAAATCGGCTGCTGCTGGTTCCGGTCCGTCATACTCCAGACGCTCCGGCTCGCGCGCTCTCACCACGCGCAACTGTTCCAGCACGTGCGGCAAGGCCACACGCAAATCCGCCAGCAACGGGGAATCGGTGCGCGCGCGAACGAGGTCATCGAGATCCACCGTTGCGACCACGAGGTGCTCGTCCCACACCGGGGCACGCACCCGAATATCGCCGCTCGGGCCAACGATCAACGAACTGCCGAAAAAGCGCTTCCCGCCCTCGGTACCGACGAGATTTGAAAACGCCGTGTAGACACCGTGTTCGTCGGCGATGTCACGCACGAGGCGCTCCCAGCGCGCGACGCTGGCCGGTCCAGGGACTCCGTCTTCGCGCGCGTACGGACCACGCGCCGGCGCCGCGCTGAGTACGAAGACAACCTTCGCGTCATCAAGCGCTGCGATCGTCCCCGACAGCGAGTGCCACGCGTCTTCGCAGATCAGCATCGCGGCGCGACCCCACGGTGTTTCAAACGCACGCAACGACGTGCCGCGTTCAACGAACCGCTCTTCATCGAATAGCCCGTACGTGGGCAGATAATTCTTGCGATGCACGTGGCGAATGATCGGCGGCCCATCGGGCAAACCAATCGTGATGTACGCGGCGCTGTTGAAGAGCGTGTCGCGCCACCGTTCGTAGAAACCGATCACCACGTCGACCGTGCTCGGCACGCGATCGAGTTCGACGCACGCGGCGCGGTATGCATCGTCAAGATCATTGGCGAGCGCGCCCGCGGTGCAGGCAAGCTCGCGCACACCACCCTCCACGAAGTAACCACTCAGGGCCGTTTCCGGGAACTGAATCACCTGTGGCGATGGCTCGCTGCTCGTGGCCTGCGCACACAGGCGACCGATGCGGGAGATGTTTCCGACGACATCCCTCTTGCGAGGGGCGAATTGGCAGACCGCGAGGGTCAGCGGACGAATTGGTTCAGAAGACATACCGGAAGGTGATGTGACCCGCGTCGCCGATCAACTGATTGGCCCCGGGGTATTTTTACGCATGTCGATTTTTGTACGTCACTTGCCCCCGACTGCGGCGGGAAAAAGCGCTTGGTTGTCCTCGCTTGCGGCGGTCGCGATGATGTTCGTGCCGGCTGGCAGCCATGCGCAGGCCGCGCCTACGGAACCATGGCGCATTGTCGAGCCGGCGCAGGCCACGTTGGTGGTCGCGCGAGACGGCCGCCTGATCGGTGAGTTCGGCACGGAGCGCCGGTTCTCGGTGCCGCTGGCCACCCTGCCAAGGTACGTGGGCCAGGCGTTCATCGCGGTGGAAGACAAACGCTACTATCAGCACGACGGCGTGGACCTGGTTGGTGTGGCGGCGGCCATCAAGGACGCGGCGACCAGTGGCGATCTGCGCGGCGCGAGCACCATCACGCAGCTGCTCGTGGGCAACATGCACCCCAACATTATCGACCGGAGTGATCGGTCGATTTCACGCAAGCTGCGTGAACAGCAGGCGGCGCGTGAAATGGAGAAGCGCTACAACAAGGCACAGATCCTTGAAGCGTTTCTGAATCAGATTCCGTTCGGTCGTGGTTGGCACGGCATCGAAATGGCGGCGCTGCACTACTTCGGCAAACCGGCGTCCGAGCTCTCGTTGGCCGAGGCCGCTTCGCTTGCCGCGATGCCCAAGAGCCCGGTGCAATACGATCCCATTCGGTATCCGGATCGCAATCGTGAACGCCGCAACCTCGTGCTCTCGCTGATGCGTGATCAAGGCTACATCACGCCCGCGCAGGCCACGTCTGCACAGCGCGAACCGGTGCGGACAGCGACCGATTTTGGTATGGTGCGCGCACCGTGGGTGACCGATGTGGTGCGTGTGCAAGCGGAACGAGCGGGCGTGCCGGTGGTGCGTGGCGGCTATCGGATTGTGACCACGATCGATCCTGTCGCGCAGCGCGCGGCGCAGGATGCGCTGGTGGCGGGGATTGAAGACATGGAGTCACGCCCGGGCTGGCGGCATGGTGCGTGTCGGAACGCGTCCAACACGCCCCGCACATGTCTGGAGGGTGCCGTAGTTGCACTCGACGCGTACAGCGGCGATGTGCGGGCGCTTGTGGGCGGCCGTGACTACTCGGCGTCGTCTTTCAATCGTGCGGTCGACGGTAATCGTCAGCCGGGCAGTGCGTTCAAGCCGTTTGTCTACGCCACCGCGATCGCGCGTGGCATGACGGCCAACGCGCACGTGGGCGATACGAGCATGAATATTCTGCTCCCCGAACGCCGCACGTACTCGCCGACGAATGCCGACGGCATGTTTCTGGGTGATCTCACGCTGCGAGAAGCGCTGGCACGGTCACGCAACCCGGTGGCCGTTGACCTCACCATGCAACTTGGCATTGATAGTGTAGCGGCGACCGCGCAGCGCTCTGGCATCCGGTCCACGATTGCACCGTTTCCGTCGAGCGCGCTTGGTGCAAGTGTTGTGCAACCGTTGGACTTCGTGGCCTCGTATGCCGTGTTCTCCAATGGTGGAATGGCGGTCGAGCCACGGTTCATCGATCGCGTGGAGGATCGAGAGGGGCGTGCTGTGTACAGTGCGCGACCGTCAACGCCAACGGTGGCCATGGATCCGCGCGTGGCGTTCATCGTGCGCGACATGATGCGCGATGCGGTCGAGCGCGGCACGGGTGTGGCGGCGCGCCGTGCGCTGCAATCGTCGGTGCCGCTCGCGGGAAAAACGGGCACAAGCAACGACAATGCAGACGTGTGGTTCGTTGGGGTAACGCCGGATCTCGTGGCCGGTGCGTGGTTGGGCTTTGACATACCACGCACGATTACTCCCGGAGCGGCAGGCGGAAGTCTGGCTGCGCCCATTGTCGGTCGGATGCTCAGTGCTATCGCACCAACGCGCGGGCCGTCAGCGTGGGAGGCGCCGCTCGGCCTGGTGGGCGTGACGCTGGATCGCGAAACGGGATTGGACGCGGACGAACTGACGCCGCGCGATCGACGCTACACCGAGTGGTTCCTCGATGGCACGGAACCAGGTGCGGCGCGCAGCTGGCCATGGAGCCTGTTTCGACTCGGTCCGATCGGGCACTAGATGCGCGGCGCGGATCCGCGAGCAACCGTGGCTCGCGGATCACGCGCGGACTTCACATCTCGATCGGACGTCTCGGGCGGAACTGATCGTCGGAGAGTTCAACGCGTTTGATGTCGGCCAGCGGAATTGTGCGAAACTCATTGCGAAACAACGAGAACACGACCACGCCGCCATTCTCGATCGCGTACGGTTCGTAACTGCGTTCGTATTCCGTTTCGCCGTTCTCAGAGTCGAAGCGAATGCGGGCCCGCACCTTACGATGCTGCCGTCCGGCTTCGCGCAACGTGGACTCCACTGTCGAAATGATGGACAGATCGGTCATCAGAACCTCCTGCGAAGGGAATCATGGATCGGTACGCGTTCCCGCGTTCCAGCGGTGGGCGTCGACTGGCTCACCATAGCGCATTCTCGCACGGGCGCGTGCCCGAAGCAACCCGCAGCAGAAATGTGACCTGATCGTGGCGATGCGGGATCCGGGCGCTTCTGACTGAACCCGCGGCGGCGGGAACTGTTCCGTCACCCTTGTCTGATGCCACACCGATGAGGAAGTTTGGCCGATCAATTGCCAAACGGAGCGCACGCCGTGTCTCGCACCCCACTTTTTTCGCTCATCCGCCGTTCGCTGCAACTCGCGCGACACGCGGCACGTACCGACACACCAACCCGCGAGGTGCACGACGAGTGGCGGGAAACGTCCTCGCTTTCTCGACGGCACTTCGTCGCCGGTTCGTCGGCCGCGGTCGCGCTGCTCGCCGCTGGAGCATGCGCGCCCGCTGGTCGCGCGGGCGGAGCGGCGGGTGCCCTACCCGCCCCATCGCGCCTCAATGATGGCGAGCCTGTGGTGATTGTTGGTGCCGGAATCGCGGGCCTCACGTGCGCGTACCGATTGCGTCAGGCTGGCATCGCCGTTCGCGTCATTGAGGCGCAGTCGCGCACCGGCGGTCGCATGTTCTCGCTGCGCAACCATTTTGCCGATGGACAGGTGTGTGAGCTGGGCGGTGAACTCATTGACACCGGACACACGCAGATTCGAGCGTTGGCGCAGGAGTTGAACATTCCGTTGAACGACCTTGCGACCGATGATCCCGCACTTGATGAGACGGTGTGGTTTGTTGACGGTGCGAAGCGCAGCGAGGAAGATCTCATCACCGCGTTTCTTCCGTTAGCCAAACGGATTCTCGCTACCATCGAGCCGTTTGGAGACGAGTTCGATCCCACCGCGTTGGCACCGCAAGGCGCCGCTTCGCTGGACCGCATGACGCTCGCCGAGTGGTTTGATCGTGAAGGGGTGAGCGGCTGGCTGCGCAAGTTGCTCGATGTCGCCTACACCACGGAGTACGGACTTGAGCCGCAACGTCAGTCGGCGCTCAACTTTTTGTTGATGATCGATCCGGATGCGCCACCGTTCCGTGTGTTCGGTGACAGCGACGAACGATTCCATGTGCAAGGTGGCAACGATCGCATCGTGAGTACGCTTGCCGAACGCGTCGCAGATCAGATCGAAACGAGCACGGTGCTCGAAGCGGTGACGCGACGTGCCGACGGACGGCACACACTCACCTTCCGTCGTGACAGCGGCGTGCGCACCGTGATTGCGCGCCATGTGGTGCTGGCCATGCCATTTACCGTGTTGCGTGATGTGCAGCTTGATGTACCGATGTCCCAGGCCAAACGGCGCGCGATTTCCGAGTTGGGTTACGGTACGAACGCGAAGTTGATGATCGGATTTTCATCGCGGCCGTGGCGTGAGCAACACGGATCAAACGGCAGCGTGGTCACGAATCTGCCGTTTCAGCTCGTGTGGGAGACGAGTCGGCTGCAATCGGGGCGCGCGGGAATACTCACCAACTTCAGTGGTGGAGCGCATGGCGTCGCGGTGGCGCAGGGCTCGGCGGCGGAACAGGCGAATGCGCTGGTGCGCGACCTCGAGAAAATTTTCCCTGGTGTGCAGGCTGCGCGTGAGGGAATGACAGAGACGCGATTCCATTGGCCGACCAATCGCTGGGTGCGCGGGAGTTATGCGAGTTATCTGGCGGGGCAGTGGACGACCGTGCGTGGGCTTGAGGGAGAATCGGTGGATACGCTGCACTTTGCCGGTGAGCACTGCTCGCTGGATGCGCAGGGGTACATGGAAGGTGGATGCGAGACGGGGGAGAAGGCGGCGGAGAGGATTCGGGAGATGGTTGCTGCGGGGCGCTGATCGCTGTTGCAGTTCCTGATTCGGTCATTCGGCCCACCTGCGGGGGCCCACGGCCATTTGGCCTTTCGGCCTCACCGTTTCGAATGCTCGCACACTGATACCAAACAGCCCGGAGGATCTTCGCCAGTAGCGCTGATCTCCGGGCTGCGTTTTCTCTGGGTGCAACGTTTCGAAACGGTAAGGCCGAAAGGCCAAATGGCCGTGGGCTCCCTCAACGGGGCCGAATGACCGAATCAGTTACTGCAACTGCAACTACACCCCAACTAACTCCGGCTCTTCGACTGCCTCGTGCACGCCGCCACCGACCAGCGCGATCTTCAGCACTTCCTGCAGTGTCTCTACCGGGTGGAACGTCAACGTATCCTTCACATCCTGCGGGACATCCTCGAGGTCATCAAAGTTGCTCTTCGGCAAAATGATGGTCGTCACGCCCGCGCGATGTGCGCCGAGCACTTTTTCTTTCAGCCCGCCAATCGGCAGCACGCGACCGCGTAGCGTGATCTCGCCCGTCATCGCCACATCGCGACGCACTTTGCGATTCGACATTTCGGACACCAGCGCCGTGGCGATCGCAATGCCGGCACTCGGCCCATCCTTCGGAATCGCTCCGGCTGGTACGTGAATGTGTGCCTCGCTCGCACGCGCGAGTCGATCAGCTGGAATGCCGAGCAGCTCCGCGTTGTTCGTGGCATACGTCAGCGCGGCGCGCGCGCTTTCCTTCATCACATCACCAAGCTGACCGGTGAGGATGAGTGAAATCGGGCCTACGCGCACATTCTCCGATTCCTCACCGTCACGCGGACGGGAAGCGGCGCTGCGACGGATCGACGCTTCCACGAACATGATGTCGCCGCCCATTGGCGTGTAGTACATGCCCGACGCAATACCGACCTCGTCGTGCTCGGCCACGTGCTCCGGATGCACCTTCGGACGGCCCAGCAACTCGCGTACTTCTTCGGCACTCACCCGATTATCGGCGAGTACCGCTTCGTCACCCGAGGCAACCCGACGCGCGACTTTGCGCGCGACCGCACCGAGCTGACGCTCCAACTGACGCACACCACTTTCGCGCGTGTACTCGGTGATCACCTTGTTCACGGCGTCATCGTCGAACTCAAGATTGCGTCCTGACAAACCGGATTCTTCGAGCTGACGCGGAATGAGATACTTCTTGGCGATCTCCAGCTTCTCACGCTCGGTGTAACCACTGAAGTCCACCACTTCCATACGGTCAAGCAGCGGGCCCGGAATATTCTGCACAAAGTTGGACGTGGCGATGAACAGGACTTCGCTCAGGTCAAACGGAATGCCGAGATAGTGATCGGTAAACGAATCGTTTTGCGCCGGATCCAGCACTTCGAGCAACGCGCTCGATGGGTCGCCCTGAAACGACGAACCCAGCTTGTCGATTTCGTCGAGCAGGAACACCGGGTTCTTGGTGCCCGCCTGCTTCATGCCGGCCACAATACGACCGGGCAGTGCACCCACGTAGGTCCGACGATGGCCACGAATGTCGGCCTCATCACGCGCGCCACCGAGGGCCACGCGCACGTACTCGCGACCGAGCGCCCGCGCAACGGATTTCGCGATGGACGTTTTGCCTACGCCTGGCGGACCGGTAAAGAGCAGAATCGGCCCTTTTGCCATGGCGCGCGCTTTCGCCTCACGTGTGTCCGTGATGGTGCGATCGTCATGCGCCTTGGCACTGTCTTCATCGCGCAACTTGGACGCCGGAAACTCGCCGGTGGTCGCCACTTCTTCGGCCAACTGCTGGGCACGAAGCTGACGCACTGCCAGGAACTCGAGCACGCGATCCTTGACGTCCTTGAGACCGTAGTGATCGTCATCAAGAATGTGCTGCGCGCCCGCGAGATCGAGGTGGTCGTCAGAGCGCGTGTTCCACGGCAATTCGGCGATCCACTCGAGATAGGTACGAATGACCTGCGCCTCCATCGACTCGCGGCCCGTACGCTCCAATCGTCCGAGTTCACGCTCCACTTCCGCGCGCGCTTCTTTCGGAAGCTGCAGCGCGTTCAGTTTTTCGCGCAGCTCCTCGATTTCCTTGGACTGATCGTCGTCGCCCAGCTCTTTTTGAATCGCCTTGAGCTGCTCACGCAAAAACATTTCGCGCTGCCGCTCGCCCAACTCTTCCTGCACCTGCGACTTGATGTCTTCCTGCGCTTCCAGCAGGCCGATCTGACGCTGCACATGCACCAGCACGCGGCGGAGGCGCTCCTCAACGGAGAGCGTCTCCAACAGTCCCTGCTTCTCAGGCACGGTCAGCTCGATGTAGCCGGCCACCAGATCCGAGAATCGGCCGGGCTCGGTGACTGAGTCGAGTACCTGATGCAGCACCTCTTCCGGCAAACCCCGCTTCTCACCCAACTCGGCGGCGCGCTCGCGCGTCTCCTTATGGAGCGCCTCGAAGGCCGGGTCTTTGGGCTCCAGTGGCAGCATTTCGTCGGCCGCGACCACGACCGCCTGCAAATGGCCGTCAGACTCCGAATAGTGAAGGGCCGTGGCTCGCTGCTCGCCCTGAAGCAGCAGCTGCACGCCACCCAGGCCTCGCTGGATCTGTCCAATGCGGGCAATCACGCCCATGCTGTAGAGGATATCCGACGACGGCTCCTCGGTGTTGTCCCGCTGGGCCACGGCGAACACGACCCGGTCGCCTTTCAGGGCGGCCTCGATCGCACGCAGTGTGCCCGGGCGTCCCGCGGCAATCGGCGCGGTGATGCCGGGGAACATGACCGTCCCACGAAGGGGCAGGACGGGTAGGGTTTGACGCTCGCCCATAAAGTGACTTCCTGGCTCGGGAGAAAAGAGAATGTGCATGTCAGGAGCACGATTCGCACCCACCGGAGTGTGCCACTGTGGCAGACTCTGCAACTTTCCCATGACCTCGTGACGTAGTGATGTCTACCCGGCTGCCGACGAGGCGGACCGGCTGTTGTATCGCCGTCTCGTTGTGCTACACTACCGTGACCCATCGGGTCGCCTCCCCGCTTCTGTCCCTGGATCCCAAGCGCGTGCACGATTCCGCCGCCTCGAGCGACGCAGAACTCAGAGAACACGTCCAACGCACCCTCGCCGCTACGTACGATGTTGAGCGCGAAATCGGTCGTGGTGGAATGGGCGTGGTCTACCGCGCCATCGACAAACGTCTCAAGCGTCCGGTGGCCATCAAGCTGCTGCCGCCTGAACTCGCGTTTCGTCGCGATGTGCGTCAGCGCTTTCAGCGCGAGGCCGAAACCGCCGCGCAGCTGAGTCATCCGAACATCGTGCCGATCTATTCCGTTGATGAGATCGGTAACCTGGTGTTTTTCGTGATGGCGTGTGTCGACGGCGATAATCTCGCCACACAGCTGCGCAAACGTGGTCCGCTACCGCCCACCGAGATTCAGCGCTACCTCATGGAAGTCGCGGACGCGCTCACGTACGCGCACGCGCGCGGAGTGATCCATCGCGATATCAAGCCCGACAATATTCTGATTGACGCGCTCGACGGACGTGCGCTGGTCACAGACTTTGGCATTGCGCGCGCGGCCGAGGGCGGTGAAGGCGGCGACGGTTCACGGCTCACCGCCACCGGTCTGGCGATTGGCACTCCGGCCTATATGTCGCCGGAGCAGGCGTCGGGTGATCGCGACATTGACGGGCGGACGGACTTGTATGCGCTCGGCATCGTGGCGTATCAGATGCTCGCCGGGGAGCCGCCGTTTACCGGCAATACGACACCAGTGTTGCTGGTCAAGCATCTCACCGAAACACCCGTGCCGGTGGAAGAGCGTCGTCCTGATACGCCGCCCATTCTTGCGGCCATGGTGATGCGACTGCTCGAAAAAGATCCGAGCCATCGTTTTCAGAGCGCGGCCGAGTTTGCGCAGGCACTGCGTTCAGGCATTGTGCCATCGGCCACATTTTCGTCGATGCCGTCGCGGACCACGCGTCCGCTGCAAGCCAATGTGAATGTCGGTGCCAGTGTGCCGGCCACCGCGCCGCTCGCGTCGCGACAGCCGTTGGCCGCCGCCACACTGCCGCGCACGTCGAGCGGTGCCTACACGCCGCTTGATGGTGATCAGTACGTGCCCACGGCGGAAGAACTGGTGCGGTGGGAAGCACCGATCGTGCAGAAGTTCCGCAGCAAGCTTGCGCCGTTTCTGTTTGTGAATGGTGTGATGATTGTGGTGTCGATCTTCGCCGGTTCGAATTTTTTGCCGATCACCGCGATCTGGTCGATTGTGTTGTCGTATCAATACGCCAAGTTGTGGTCCGACGGCTTTGACTGGCGCGATGTGCTGCGACAGCCGCGGGACCGCATGTTTGGCGACGTAATGTCGGACGTCGGAGACTCTGTGCACTCTGCGTTCTCCGCCAAGAAGCGCGACGAGCTGCGGGCCCTGGGTCGCACCGGTGCGGGGCTCGCCGGCGCGCTCTCGCCACGTTCGCCGGTGCGCGGCATTGCGCCTGGCGCCGTCCCCATGACGCCCGCGTCATTCGGCGCACATGGTCCGGTCGTTGACGGCGCACGCGGCGCTCGCGACGAGATCGTGCGACTGCTGGCGACACTGCCCGCTGGCGATCGCGGCAAGATTCCCGACGTAGCGCAGACCGCCAACGCGCTGGTACAAAAGGTCGAGCAGTTAGCGCAGTCCATTACGCTGCATGACGAAGCGCTGACAGCGAAACCAATGGCGTCGATTGATGCCGAGATCGAACGCCTCGAAGCGGCCGCCAATCCGCTCGAAGCGGGCTCGGACACGCGCGTGCGTCGACTTGCATTGCTGCGCCGCGAACGTCGTGCGGCGGTTGAGTATGAACGCAAGCGCGAAGATGCACGGGCCCGAATCGATTCGTGCACGCTCGCGCTCGAAAACATTCGACTGGATCTGGTGCGGTTGCGTACCGGCGGCAGTACGGTGCAAAGCGTGACGCTGGTTGCCGAACAGGCCATGGCCGTGGCGCGCGAAGTGGATCGTGTCGTGGAAGCGGCGCAGGAAGTACGCGAACTCACGTCGGCACGCGGTGCTGGATCGTCGCGTTAGGCGATGATGGCGACACCCGTGAATCCGTCAGCGCTCTCCGGCGCGCCGCGACCGGACGATAGCGAGCTGCTGCTGGCTCGCGTTCGCGTGGCCGTCGCCGAACGCTACGACGGGTTGCGTGAAATCGGGCGCGGTGGCATGGCCGTCGTGTACGCCGCGCGTGATCGCAGACTCAATCGTGATATCGCGCTCAAAGTCCTGCCGCCCGACCTCGCGTTTCGCAGCGATATTCGCGAACGATTTGTGCGCGAGGCACAAACAGCAGCACGACTGAATCATCCGAGCATCGTGCCGATCTACGCGGTGGATGAAGCGGATGGCCTTGTGTACTTCGCCATGGCGCTCGTCCAGGGTGAAAGTCTGGCGACGCGGCTTTCGCGCGAGGCGCGACCGCCACTCGCCTTTGTGCGCAATGTGCTGGCGCAAGTGGCCGATGCGCTTGCCTACGCGCATCGCTCGGGTGTGGTGCACCGGGACATCAAGCCTGACAACATTCTGCTCGAACACGCCACCGGCCGCGCGATCGTCACTGACTTTGGCATCGCGCACGCGGTGCAGAGCGGCGCGCGACTGACACAAACCGGAATCGCGGTTGGTACGCCGGCGTTCATGAGCCCCGAGCAGGCCATGGGTCAGCGTGATGTTGATGGACGCAGCGATGTGTACGGACTTGGCGTAGTGGGCTATGTCATGCTCACGGGCCGTTTGCCGTTCGATGCAGAAACAAGCGCCGGTATGCTCGTGCAGCATGTGCAGGGCACGCCGTTTCCGATTGCCAACTTTCGTCCGGATCTGCCATTCAGCATTACCGATGCGATCACGCGTGCAATTTCGCGCGAACCCGCGTCGCGTTGGTCAGACGCGGCTGCATTTGCGGCGGCGCTTCGGGCCGGTGATGACGATGATCGAGCCGGTGAGCGTGAGCGTTCGGAACGGGATCGCCAACGAGCGGCCCGCGCACTGGAGTTGCGAGCGGGTGCCGACGCGCAGAGTGTTGGCATGGTGCGTGGCGCAGAACCGCACCTGGCGCACTACGACGTAGCGGCACCCGGTGCACGTGAACTCGCGCAAGCGCGCCTGCAGGCGGACCGTGCGATGAAGCGCGCCAACACCTCGCTCGGCGAGTCGATGGAACGCATGAACGAATCGCTCGCGTACGCCGGCGAGCAGCTGCGCCGATCACGCGGTGCGGTGGCGCCCACCGAGGAGCCAGCTGATAGCAAAGGCATCTCACGCAATCGACGCATTGCCAAGTTCCGCATGAGCGTGGTGCAAGCGGGATTGCTGATCCTCATGCTCTTTGTCATCAACATGGTGACATCGAGTGGGTTTCCGTGGTTCATTTTTCCGAGCTTTGGTATTTCGCTCGGTCTGGTTGGCTCACTGATTGGTCTTGGTGAGCACGACATCCGGTTGCGTGATGTGCTTCGCGGGCACATGCTCGACGAACCGCGAGCAACGGTAGAGTCCACCAAGGCGCAGCGTGCGCGCGAAGTGCTGCGTGACTTCAAACGACGCGCGAAATGGGTTGGCATCTCGCTGCTCGGCTCCGCGGCCGGTCTGGTGGGATTGGCGGCATCGGGCGGTGATGAAGGATTTCTGATTCCGTTTCTCGGCGGCGGTGCACTGGCGCTCTACAACGGCCTGCTGCTCACGCGCGATGCGCTGCGCTTGCGTGATGTCGGCCTCACCACGCGTGACGCGATTGGCGAATCGTGGCAAGACAAAATTGCCGCCATGGATGATCGTCCGCGCAGCGTGCGCATGGCACAGGAAACCGCACTGCTGGCAGATCCCGAGGTGCTGCGTTCGCCGCATGGCCGCGTGTTGCGGGAAGCGGTTGATGATTGCACCACGATTCGCGAGACGTGGGCAAAACTGGATGCGGCCGATCGCGAGCTGGTGCCGGATGTGGGCCCCACGGCCGATGCACTGCTGGAGCGTGTGTCTGCGCTGGTGAGCAATCTCGCGCGCCTCGACGGCGCCGTGGATGCCCATTCGCTGCCATCGCTTGAAGCGCGGATTGCCGAAGCGGAAGCGATGGAGTCGCCCACGGTGGAAGCCGAGCGCCGTTTGTCGTTGCTCAAGCGGCAGTATGCGTCGTTGCAGGAACTGGTCGAGCGGCAGGATGCGCTGCAGCGACAGCTGGAGAGTGCGTCACTGGCGCTCAGGTCGCTGCGGCTTGATGTGGTGAAACTGCGCGCGCTGGGGGTTGGGGCCGCGATTGGTGATGTGACCAGTGCAACGCAGGAAGCGCGCGCAATTTCGAAGGATATTGGCAGGGCGCTGGATGTTGCTGAGGAGATGCGGAGGTTGTAGCGCGTTCTCGTCGCGTCGTGCAGTTGCCGTTCCTGATGCGGTCATTCGGCCCAGTAGCCGGAGCCCAAGGCCATTTGGCTTTTCGGCCTCACCGATTCGGACAACGGCACGGAGCACGCAGCCCGCTTTTTCGCGCATATACGCAGGAGCTGAACGGCCTTTCCTACGTTCCGTGCCCCCTTTCGAAACGGTGAGGCCGAAAGGCCAAATGGCCTTGGGCTCCGGCTACTG
>JALHNZ010000013.1 GCA_022843265.1 Gemmatimonadaceae bacterium | reverse complement strand
CGGCGCGCCCGGGAAAACGAACGGCCCGCGGCCCCACCGAATGGTGCAACCGCGGGCCCATGCGTCAGCGAAAAAACTTACAAACCGTCGAGCAGCGAATCGTTGTTCTGTGTGCCCGCCACGCGCTTGATCAACCACTCCATGCCAGCCTGCGGTGGCATTTGCGCCAGACCGCGGCGAAGCAAATGCACCTTCTGCAACTGATCCGGACGATAGAGCTTTTCTTCGCGGCGTGTGCCGCTCACGGCAATATCGAACGCCGGATAAATACGACGATCCGCGAGGCTGCGATCCAATTTGATTTCGCAGTTACCCGTGCCCTTGAACTCTTCAAAGATCACGTCGTCCATGCGCGAGCCCGTTTCCACGAGCGCCGTCGCAATGATCGTGAGCGATCCACCACCATGTTCGGGCGCGATCATGCGTGCCGATCCGAAAAACGCCTTGGGCTTCTGCATGGCCGACGAGTCAAGACCACCCGACAACGTACGGCCCGTGCCGCGTTCCACCGTGTTGTGTGCACGTGCGAGACGTGTAATGGAGTCGAGCACGATGACCACGTCTTTGCCCTGCTCGACCAATCGACGCGAACGTTCCAGCACCATATCGGCAACTTCAACGTGACGCTTGGCTGGCATGTCGAAGCTGGAGGCGACGACTTCACCGTAGCCCCACGTGATCATCTCACTCACTTCTTCCGGCCGTTCGTCCACGAGCAGCACGAAAAGTGCCGCCTCGGGATGGTTGATGGACACGCCTTCAACGATGGCCTGAAGCAGTGTGGTCTTACCAGCACGAGCCGGCGCCACGATCAGTGCACGCTGGCCGTATCCGATTGGCGCGATCAGGTCGATGGCGCGACGTGTGAGCTCTGGTCCGGTTTTGGCCGGCTGGCCCGTTTCCAGCGTGAGCTTGCGATCAGGATAGCTGGCCGTGAGCGTGTTGAAGTCGGGACGCTTCCCTTCAATGACTGGCGCGCCGTCGTTGAGCGATGTGATCTCGATGAGCACCGCGCGACCGCGATGATCGCGACCCCAGGTGGCCTCGATTTTGTCTCCGCGGCGCAGCGAATGGTTACGCACGAGGTGCGGCTGCACGAACGGATCTGTTGGCTCGGGCAAGTAGCTGAACTGCGCGCGTCGCACAAACCCGGCGTCACGCTGCAGGTCAAACCAACCGCTGATAGTGCCTTCCACGACTGACGGCGGTGCAACGTCCCTCGCCTCGCGTGGCTCCCGCGGCTCACGCGGCTCGCGATGTCCACGATGCTCCCGCGGTCCGCGTTCGGGGCGTTCGTTGCTGCGCTCCGGGCGCTCGCCGGTGCGCTCCTTGCGAAAGCGACCGCGTCCGCGACGGGTGTTGCGACGACCAGCAGGACGACCGTCGGGTCGACTGTCCGGACGACCCTCGGAACGACCGTCCTGACGCGAATCGGGGCGACCGTTCTCTCGAAACTCGGTCGATCCGGCTGAAGCGCCGTTTGATGCTGGGGGACCGCTGTCTGGAGCGGAGGTCGGCGCGCTGCGTTCAAACGCGGCCGGAGGAGCAGGAGGTGCCGCAGGTGGAGCGGCTGGTGGAGCGGCTGGTGCGGCAGACTCGGCTGCCGGCGGGGCGCTCCGGGGTTGACGCCGTCGCGGCGCGGGAGCGTCAGCGATTGGACCGCTGGATTCAGGGGCGTCGCGATACGGATTCGGCTCGTTGCCGACTTCCGGGGCCTGAGGATCACGGGTCCGGGGCCGACGGCCACGGCGAGAAGGGCGCTTGGGTTCAGTCATGCTGTACTGCGTGTGGCGTGGAGGACCGATAACAGCGTTATCGGCCCGGGGTGCGGCGCGGGTGCGCCGAATCGTGCATGTCGCACGGAATCAGTCGAAAACCTCGAGAGCGGCGCTCGCGTGGGGACTGGAACTGGAACTTGAATCGACGGAAGAATTTGGAGCCGTCTTACTCGGAAGAAAAACAGATCTTCCGTTGGGCAGGTGCCGAACTCGATGCACTGCCTGCGGGCCGGGACCTTCAAGGGCCGTGGCGTTGTTCACTCTTGTACGCCGACAACGCACGGAATGTTGCAGCGTTCGGCAAATCGCGCAAGCACCAGAACGCGCCAGAACGTCACGATCAGGACGAACTCGAGGCGAGCGGCGTCACCCGATCATTGTGCGCTCGCTACATTTGACCACCATGATTGCCCCTCAAACAGACTTGCGAACCGCCCTCTCCAACGCCGTGGCCGCCTATGAAGCGTCCGGCAACATGGGCGTGCTGATGGATCATCTCTATCAACTGCGCGACACCGCCACCGCGGACGCCCTGGTGGCCGCCGTTGAGCCATGGCGCGAAATGCCGGAAGTGGCCGGCCCCATCTATGAAAGGGTGGTTGCCGAACAGCCGAAAAATGCGCGCGCGCTCGTGATCCTGGCGAATGCCTATTGGCTGAGCGGACGCGGCCCCGAAGTGGTGGGCGAGCTTGCGGACCGCGCGATTGCCGCTGATCCCAAAAATCGTGGTGCCTGGCATATGTGGGCGCTCACTGAGGGCAACCAGCGCGATCGTACGATTCGCTGGATTCAGGTCACCGAGCGCTTTCCCGAAGACCAGTTGGCAAAAGCCGCGCTGGCGGACAACGCCGCGTCACTCGCCAGCGCGGAGCAGGATAAGGAAGCGATGGCGTTGGCGATTCGCATGTATGAAGAGCTGCTGGCGCTCGCCACCAGCGATCAACAGAAACTGGCGCTTGAGACGGCGCTGACCACCCTTCGCAAGTGGACGATGTGAGCCCCGATCACGATCAACACACGCCGGCGCCGAACGACGCGGACGCATCATCGTCGCTCGCCGAGTTCCGCGCGTTTCGCGAACGCATGAACACGCGCATCCTCGGCGAAAACAATCTCGTCATC
Organism: Gemmatimonadaceae bacterium; assembly: GCA_022843265.1. Classification (GTDB taxonomy): domain Bacteria; phylum Gemmatimonadota; class Gemmatimonadetes; order Gemmatimonadales; family Gemmatimonadaceae; genus JAABRT01. The sequence continues at coordinate 68,832 of JALHNZ010000013.1, read as the reverse complement.
AATCGGTTTTTTGCGCTGGACGGACGTGCGTACGAAAACGGCGCGCTGGATGTCAAAACCAAAGAATTGCTGGGACTCGTGGCCTCACTCGTGCTGCGCTGCGACGATTGTATCACGTATCACATTGTGCGGTGCGCCGAAGAAGGGGTCACGCGCGACGAAGCCTTTGAAACGATGAGCATTGGCCTGATCGTTGGCGGCTCCATTGTGATTCCACATTTGCGACGCGCCGTGGACCGGTGGGACGAACTCACGGCTGCGCGCTGACACTCACGGCGTGGGCTGCTGTCCGCTCACCGTGCTGATGTCTCCATCGCTCACGTATCGACCAGACGGCCCTTCTTTCTCCAACACGCGCAGCGTGGGAAAGAGGGGCATGTTCTTTCCAAGCGGAATGCGCGGCAGCGAGCGCGGATTGAACTTCGGGTCATACGGACTGCGCGCTGGCCCACCGGCTACTTCGAATACGGCGTCATAGTTGTACTTCGACACGCGCTGCGTCTTGGGATCTGTCCACGAGCCAGCCCACGCGAGCGGTCGATTCTTGGGCCACATGCCAAGCGGCAGCGCAAACCCGCGCACCTTGTAGCCGCTGATCGCGGAGTCGATCGCGAGCTCGCCACGTGCAATCTGCTCCTGAACAAACGCGTCGGGGTATTTGTCGAGACGCGCGTGCCAGAGCGTGTGGTTACACAGCTCGAAACCCATGGAGTCGAGCTGACGCAACTTGGCAAAGCGCCACTCGCTCTTCTGTCCTTCAATCCCTTTGTTGCCAAAGAATGAGCGACCGGCTTCCGCGCCAGAGAGCAGGCAAAACGCGCCGCGATTGCGCCAATCCGGTTTGTCCTTGGCAAAGTCCAGCCAGATGCCCAGCGCGCTCGACGGATCAATCTCGAGCTTGCCATTACGCTCGATGTAGCGGAACTGGCTGGGTGACGCGTCGTCAAAGATAAAAAGCACAGGCGAGTGTCCGCGGGCGAGCTCGATTTTTTTGTCGAGCATTTCGCCCAGCGCAATCGGCCGATAGCCGCGCGCGTAGAGCGTATCCAGCTCGGCCCGGAAGCGCTCTCGGCTCACCTTGTAGGTCCCGTCTTCGGCTTCCACAAGGTGGTACTCCACGATCGGAATGCGGCCGTACTCATTGGGCGCACGGTTGGCGCTCGCCGAATCGCCCGCCACCGAAACGGAGGCGGCAACTGGCTGGTCGGAATTGGGACGAACCGTGTCACCGTTTGCGGCGTCCAATCGTACGGAGGACAGGGAGTCCGGGCTCGGGACCTCGGCCTGCGCGCGCGGGGGTTCGGCGCCGCTGCAACCGGTGAGCAGTGCGATCATCAGCGCCGCGCCTGCGGACTGCGAAGTACGTGCGACGAAACTCGGCATGATAAACGGGGTCAAAAGCACAGTGACGGAACCTGAAGAGAAGCCTAGCAGCAATCAGCACGAGCGGGCAGGGGAAGTGAAGCGCAAAGCGCGTCGCTTCGCTCGGCGTTTTGTGCGCCGCGCCACAGTGGTGTTGGTGCGCGCTCGCCGCGATCGCCGCGTGTGGGTGGGTGCCGCCGTTCTCATTGGCGTGAGCGGAGCCACCGGTGCCACCTGGTATCAGAGCTGTGGCTTTGATGGTTGCCCAACTGCCGCCGAGATTCGTGAGTGGCGACCGCGAGCCGGCGATCGACTGCTCGCGCACGATGGGCAGCTGCTTGGCATGATTGATCCGGTGCGTCGCGTGCCCGTGGCGCTTGATAAAGTGCCGGTGCCGGTGCGCGAAGCGTTCATTGCCGTTGAAGACAAGCGTTTTCGTGAACACTCCGGCATTGACTATCGCGGCGTAGCGCGCGCCGCCGTGAAGAATGTGCTGTCGGGTGGTGTGCGCGAAGGTGCAAGCACGATCACCATGCAGCTGGCGCGCAATGCGTTTCTGACCGACAACACGCGCGGTTGGCGCCGCAAGGCGCTTGAAGTGCGATATACCGGGCTGCTCGAAGGCGCGCTGAGCAAGGACGAAATCCTCGAGCGTTATCTCAATACGATCTATTTCGGCAACGGCATGTGGGGTGTAGAAGCCGCAAGCCGGGATTTGCTGGGCAAGAGCGTCACGAAGGCCACAATTGCCGACGCGGCGTTGCTGGCGGGTTTGCCCAAAGCACCGTCGTCGTATTCGCCGCGTCGCGACGCCGAGCGTGCTCGTGCCCGTCGTGATGTCGTGCTCGGCGTACTGGTAGACGCGGAACTGATGTCACGTGCCGAAGCCGCACGTGTTCGTTCCCGACCAGTGCGTGTGCCATCGCGGGCGTGGCGTCCAGACATTCCGGCGCACACATGGGCGGTCGATGTGGTACGCGCTACGCTTGACTCGCTTGAGTCCGTTGGCGTGTTGTCGGCGAATGATCGCCGCCGTGATCTCGCGGTGCAAACCACGATTGATGTGCGCGCGCAGCGTGCCGCCGAACGGGCGGTCGCAACCGGTGCGGCGCGGGTGGATGGTGCGCGTCGCGATTCACGCGCGCACAAAACGCAGGCGGCACTGGTTGCGATGGATCCGGGCACGGGTGCGGTGCGCGCCGTGGCCGGTGGCCGCGCCGTTGAGCCGCGTGGCTTTAACCGGGCCTTCGCGGCAAGTCGACAAGTGGGTTCGACGTTCAAACCGTTTGTATACGCCGCGGCAATTGCAGATGGGTACACGGGCAACCGCATGTTGTCTGACGAACCGCTGAGCATTCGCACCGGTCGCACCGTATGGACACCCACCAACTACGGCGGTGATCAGTACGGACGCATGACCATGCGCACCGCGCTCACGCGTTCGTCAAACCTGGCGACGGTTCGTTTGGCACAAGACATCGGCAATGAGCGCATCATTGAAACGGCGCGCGCCAATGGTGTGTCGTCACCGCTTCCCGATGTTCCGTCACTTTCGCTGGGCAGTGCATCGCTCACGCCCGTTGAGCTCACAGCCGCGTACGCGCCGTTTGCAAACGGTGGTTGGCGCGTTCTGCCGCACGTGGTCACGCGCATTGAAACCGCCGACGGAGAACTGCTGTGGGAGCGTGCGCCGAGCACGCGTGATCGCGCGATGAGCATTGAAGACGCATTCATTGTGACCAGCATGCTGCGTTCCGCGGTGGATCATGGCACGGGGCGTGCGGTGCGTGAGCTTGGTGTGCAGGGTCCTGTTGCTGGCAAGACGGGCACAACAAACGATGGCACCGATGCGTGGTTTGTTGGCTACTCACCGTCACTCGTGACCGGTGTGTGGCTCGGCACCGATACACCGCGCTCACTCGGCGCCGCTGCATCAGGCGGGCGCTATGCTGCGCCCGTTTGGGCTCAGTTCATGCGCAACGGCTGGCGTTCGCCGGAGCGCGATCGCGCGTGGCCCGCGCCGCCGTCACTGGTGCCGCGCACCATCGACATGAACACCGGGCTGCTTGCCGGCGACTGGTGTGGCGAGCCGCAACTCGAGTGGTTCAAAGTGGGCACGGAGCCCAAAGAATCATGCGACGGCGGCTGGTTCCGCTTCGCGGGTGCGCTCGACGAACTTCCCGGCGATGCGATCGACGCCGCAGTCGAAGCACTCGGCGATGCGATCGGTGAAGGCCGCACGCGTCAGTCAATTCTTCGCCGCATTGGCGCCGAAATGAAACGACAAGTGCGTGAAGCGCCGCGCCCAGCGCCTGCACCGAGCCCACCACCACGTCCGCGTCCCTGACACTCCTCAAAAGCTTTTGCTTTTCTTTGTGTCCTTCGTGCTTTCGTGTCCTTCCCGTCCGCGTTCCCCCAGCATCAGGAGCGTCTCGCGTTGAAGCACGCTTGCTCCGGTCCGAAAGGGAACAGCGGCGGGAAGGACACGAAAGCACGAAGGACACGAAAACTGCAACTGACTTGAGGAAGATTACGCGTCTTTCGGCGTGAAGTGACCGAGAAACACGCGCTCTTGTGACGTGAGACTGCCTTCGCCGTTCTGTTGGATTTTGGCGAGGATGCGCTGCACTTCGTCGCGATTGACTTCGTGTACTCTGTTGATGTCAACGCCACGCCAATCGCCGATGGCGACTTTGCTGGGCGGCGGACCCGCAACTTTGGCCTGCCATTTGGCAGATGGTGCCTGTTTCTTGGCCCACGCGAGATACAGAAACGCACCGATGTAGCCGCCGAGATGAGCGAAGTGCGCCACGCCGCCGCCGCCGCGGAAGCCGCCGTAGAGTGTCATCACCGTCATGATGATTACCAGCACGCGTGCTTCAACCGGGATGATGCCCCAGATGTAGATGCGGTCGCGTGGGTAAAACATGGCGAACGCCAACTGCACACCGAACACCGCGCCAGACGCACCAACGATTGAGGCGTACGGTGTGAAGAAGAGCGATAACAGGCCGCCGGTGATGCCCGCGATCATGTACATGCGAAGGAAATGCGCACCACCAAGCCGCTGTTCAACACGCGGCCCGAAAATGAACAGGGCGAACATGTTGAAGAGAATGTGCGTCAGCCCGAACGTGCTGTGCGCAAACATGTAGGTGATGATCGTCCACGGGCGCATGAGCAGCGCGGCCGGGACCAGTGCAAAGAGTCGCGTGATTCCCGGTACCGAGATCTGTACGAGGTACACCGCGATGTTCGCAAAAATCAGACGTTTAACCCAGGGTGTCATGCATGCATTCTAACCAAAATGCACCCTGCTTGCGTCAGTTCGCGGCCAGCGCCGTTTTGATAAATGGGATGAGTGCCTGCTGCATGCGTACGCTGAAACCCGTGCCTCGACCGTCGAGTTGTTCCATCGCGATGGTGGCGTAATAGCGCGCGTTGCGATCGAGCCATGGGGTGAATCCGAAGGCGCCCGCCGAGGAAATCACAGCGCAGCCAGCGGCTGGCGTGTTGCACTCCAGCCACACCGAGAGGCCGTAGCGAAATGTCTGCCCAAGGTTCACTGCCGGCGAGGCGCCTACTGTCACGCCCGGGTACGGCTCGCGTGCCTGCGCCAGCAACAGCGCCGCTGTGCCGATGGTGACGCCATCGTAACGCCCCAGTTGGTAGGCAAGCGCAAGCATGCGCGCGTACTCACGTGCCGATGCACGCAGCCCGCCGGCAATAAGCGGATTCGCTTCACCCACGCCTTGATTGGGAAAGGTGAAGTAGCGAACGCCCGTCGGCAGCGCGAGTGGGTCTGCAATGCGTTCGCGAAACAGCGTGTTCCACGACTTGCCCGTCACCACTTCGGCCATGCGCGCCGCGACGTGCAAGTGCGTGCTGCCGTAGTCGTAGCGCGTGCCGGGCGCAGCGCGCATCGGGACCGTGGCAATTGTTGCGACACACGCGCTGAGTGTGATGAGCGGATTGAAGGTGCATGCGTTTTCGTTCTCGAGCCCCGACGTGAAGGACAACAAATGCCGCAGTGTGATCGTACCGTGCACGCCGGTCCACCCGAGCACAGAGGCCGTGGTACTCTCGAGCGACAGTTCACCGCGCGCCACGACATCGAGCAGCACAAGGCCAGAAATCAGCTTGGACGCACTGGCCACTGCCACACGCTGATCCGGGGTAAACGTACCGTACGTCTTCTCGAAGACGCGCTCGTTCTGATTGTTGTACACCGAGACAGTGAGATCTCCCGTGCCGCCGGCGGTGGCAATCTGCGCGCGAACCACACTATCCACCGCCTGCCATCGATCGACAGGCGGTGGAGACGGTGGTGTGAGCGAATCGGAACTGGAACACGCCGCGATCGCGGCGACGCCCACAAGTGCGAGCCACCGCACTGCCACATTACGCACGCGGCAGCAACCCAAGCCAGTCCGCTTCACGCGCGCCATAGTCCGGAAATACACGATCGAGCGACTTGCCGCCGAGGTGTTTTGCGGTGACTTCGCTGAATACGGCGCGGAAGTCGGTGGTGAGTGCGAGATCGCGCCCTTCGTACAACTGCTCACGTTCGAGTCCAGGCCACTTGCCAAGCACCTTCTGTTTGCTCGAGAGATTGCCGCCGAGTACGAACATCGCACCAGCGTGACCGTGGTCGGTGCCGCCCGTTCCGTTCTGTCGAACGGTGCGGCCGAACTCCGACATGGTAAGAATCACCACGTCATCCATGCGATCACCAAGGTCGGTCACAAGTGCGGCCACGGACTGCGCAAAATCACCGAGTCGGTTGGCGAGCTGACCCTGCGCGCCTCCCTGGTTCACGTGCGTATCCCAGCCGCCAACATCTGCGAACGCCACTTCAAGGCCAACGTTTGACTTGATGAGCTGCGCGATCTGCTGCAAGCGCTGACCGAACGGTGAGCGCGGATAGTTAGCACCAGCTACCGGCCGGTACTGCAGCGGGTTTGCCGAGCGCAACATTTTCATGGCTTCGAACATGTCGGAGCCGGAGCCATGAACGAGATCTGCCTTGCCCGTGCGGTACAGCGCTTCAAGTCGCTTTTCGCTGTCGCCGCCGGCCGAGCGAATGGAAAACTCTTCGAGTGAGTTCATGGCCACCACCGGTGCCGCGCCGTCCAGAATGCGCGGTGTTTGCTGCGTCATGGACACCGCACGAAATGGCGACGCGTGCGCGTCGCAGTTCGCTTCACACGTGCCCTGCGTTGCCAGATAGCGGTTGAGCCACCCGTCGCGTGTACCTTTGCGATCTGGTGTCGCCGACTCCATGTAATCCTGCGCGTCGAAGTGCGAGCGCGTGGCACTCGGGCTACCCACCGCGTGAACAGGGACAAGCAACCCACGATCGTAAAGCGGCTTGAACGGCGCCAGCGACGGGTGCAATCCGAAAAATCCGTCGAGATCAATCGCGCCAGCCGTTGCCGCGCCGCGCGTTGGCGCTGCGACGGCGAGCTGCGGGCGTGCACTGTAGTAGGCCTTTTCACCGAATGGCACTACAACATTCAGCGCATCTGCGGCACCGCGCTGAAACAGACAGATCAGTGTTTTGCCTTTGGCCGCTTTGGGTAGCGACATGCCCATGACCGTGCGTTCGAGAAACGAGGGCGACAACCCCATCGTCACCAGCGCGAGCGCACCCGACTTGAGAAAAACTCGGCGTTGCATGTGTGTGGTCCTCAATGAGTCGGTGTGGGATCAGCGACGCTGAAACTCGGGCGCACCAATCGCGAGCCCAACGAGTTTCGGAAATCCGGTGAGCTCCGGGAGCGTCGCAGCGTTTGCACGCTGACGTTCCTGTCGCTCCTGGCGGATCTGCGCGGGCGTAACAGGTGGTGTACTGGCGTCATCGCGAAACAGGGAATCCGAGCCGGCGGGCGCACGTGACAACAGCGGGTTTTCGCCATTGGTGAGTACCGCGCGAGTATCGGCCGACACATTGCCACCAAAGAGGGCGCGGACCAGTCCGTCCACTTGTTCATTGGGTGTTTTGCTCGCGAGCTCGCGCGCGGTCGACCACTGCGCGAGACGCGCACCAGGCAGGCGACCGGCGCCAACCGCAAGTCCAAAGTTCATACGGTTCAGAATTGATCCTGTGTTGATCCATTCGTCCGCCATGTCGGGATATCCATCGGGTGTGGCGCGACCGTAAATGGGCTGTCCCATGCGTGCAATCAACTGCACGGTGCCTTGCGTGATATCGGGCTGCCCGCCGAGTGCACGCGACGCGCTCACAACAAGTTCAAACGGTGTTTTTACTTTGGCGCGGTAGACATCTTCTGCAAAAAACTCATCACTGGTCACGATCGTTCGCATGACTTCGCGCAGATCACCCTTCGTGCGTGTGAACGTGGCCGCAGCGCGATCAATCAGACGCTCGGGTGGTTCATCGCTGACAAAACGACGCACGAGTTTCGTGGCAATGAAACGGGCCGTGCTCGGATGATTGGCCAGCAGATCAAGCACACGCTCGCCTTCATCCTGTCCTTTGCCGGCGGGGAATGACTGCCCCAGAATGGTCTTGGCTTCTGCATCGTGCGTTTCCGGGCGGAATACGAACGCACCACCTTGCGCCGCTCCACGGCTCAGCGTCCAGCCGGTGAGTGCACGCGCGACTTCCATGACGTCCTGCTGCGTGTAGCCACCGTCAACGCCGAGCGTGTGCAGCTCCATCAGTTCGCGCGCGTAGTTTTCATTGATGCCACGGGGGCGACGCGGATTCGCGGCGAGCTGCGCCATGAATTCCTGTGCTTGCGCCAGCGTCATGTCGCGAACGCGCTGATACTGCTCGGGCGGCAACGCCATGATGCGCTGCTTCTGCTGCTCGGGAAGGCGATCGCGATCGATCAGCTGTCCAACCGTGGTGCGGTCGAGCAGCGCACGCTGTCCGCCGCGCAGGTTATTGCGCTGCGGGGTGCGCGGCTGCACCAGTGTGCGGCGGCCGCTATCGGCGACGCTCTGCGCCTGGTCGAGATACGTGAGCATGGCCGGACTCTTGGCAACCGCACCAAGCAGTTCGCGGAAGTTGCCCAGTACGTGCGGACGAATCGCCGTGTGCTCGAACTCGGCGAGGTAGTACCGCGTCTGCTGCTTTCCGGCGAAAACATTGAAGTGATTGGCCCAGAAGTCGACCAGCACTTCCTGCAGCTGACGCTCACTGGCGACCGCGCGGCCGGTCCGGGCGATGAACAACTCGGAGCTGGCGCGCTGTCCTTCGCGCGCCTGATCGCGCAAACGAGCGGAATCCGCGGGTGAGAGCGTGAATGCACGTGCGGCGTCGCTATTCGCCGATGTCATGGGCGCACGTGCCGCGCCCATCTCGCGCTGCTGCATCGCCACTGCGCGTGCAACCTGCTGACCTGGCGGCGGATACTTGGCGATGAACTGCGCGCCCGTCATGGTGAGCGTGGGGAATCGGGTGAGCCACGCGTCCATGGGCGCGTCGCTGATTTTTTCGGGGGACAGCTGCTGCGCGATCCATGTGTCGACGCCCATGCTGCGCACTTTTTCCACGTCTCCCGGACGCGGACCAAACGCGAGCCGGTGGAGGGCGTGCTGCACCTGCTGATCGGCAGTCTGCTCGCGGCCAGCCAGAGACGCTGTGGCCATGTGCTGTGCCGGTAGCGGCGTGAACGCCAGAAGGGCGCTCATCGCACCGGCACCGAAAGAGACGTTGCGGATCGTGGCCCAATGCGAAAGACGCGGGCGGAAGGCGGAGGATGTCATCGTGAGGCTCGGGCAAGGAGGGCTGGATCGTTCTACCCCGGACAGCATGATGGACGTTGGCACCGCGGCCGCGTTAACGCACGCTTCTTTCAGAACGTTGTAACGATCCGGGCCCTGCGGCCTTGAGATGGACTGCGGTATGGGATTGCTTTGAACCATGGCTCAGGTTTCGCGCGCACGTCCCGGCACAGCCGGTCTCTTAGTCCTGATGGCGACCACGGGAGCGCTGCTCGCGTTCGGCTGGCAGGATGGCACACCGAGCAAGGCATTTCGCAATGTTGGTCGCATGCTGCTGGAGTCGCGCGAATTCCCGGCCTCCGCGCTGCCGGCGGTGGCAACCGCTGTGGGCCTCATGCACCATCTCGTACTGTCCGCGATCTGGGGAGCGCTCTTGATGCTCATCGTGCGACATTTTCGGGGCGTCGCTTTTGTACTCGCCGCCCTGCTCATTGCAACGCTGTTTGTCGCGCTGAATCTCTGGCTGATTCCGCCGATATTCGGTGTTGGCTTCGCCGTGGTTACCAGTCTGGCGCGCGCCATTCCGTTTGCCCTCGCGATCGCCGTCGCGTTGCTGGTCACCCCATGGGCTTCAGGGGTACCCGAAGAGCACCCGGCGCCGGCACCATTGGCCTGATTCCATCACGCTCGGCGTGACCTTGCAGGCGTGTAGTGGGGTACAGGGTGCAGCACCGATTACTGTGACGCGATTGAGGCCAAAGAGGTGACCAGTGTCACCTTGGCACCATGATTGCACAGGATATCGTTGCGTAGTGGCGGTGGAGACCGTCTGCTCAGTGATACGGCGCACTCGGCGCTGCCTCACACCGCTCCTTTTCCCTTTGGCCAGGAGGCTGCAATGGATGTGCTCGTCCGACTCGAGAATGGTCGGACCGATTCGCCGGTACTTGCGCACGTGAACTCGCTTCCCGTGCTCCCCTTCGGCACTCGTTCCCGCCGTGAAGTAGTCACGCTGTATGGTGTGGCGGACGCGAACGCACTCGCACTGGCGCTTGCCGCCACCGTGGAGAGTGAGCGGCTCGAAGAGGCTCGCAGTGGAGTGGTACGGCATCTTGGTGTCTGGTCAGATCGGGGCGCGTTGGGTGATTCGGCGTGGCGGGATGACGCCGGTCGGTTGGTTACACGCGATCTCGATATTCCGCTGGCTACGCTCCAGTTGCGTGCTGCCGAGTTGCTTGGCGAGAATGGCCCCGCGCTTCGGCGTGTGGCGGCAGGTCTGTCCATGCCCGATTGGCCGGAAGGCACTGATCGGGCGCTCAGCTTCACGCTGGGCACGTTGTACGCGACAGCGGCCAGTGGTGGCTCGCTGAATCGACTTGATGACGCCGGCGCTGAGCATTGGCTCGATAACATGCGCGAAGCCGACGCATTCGCCTTTGATGTGGAGGGCGACTAACGGATCCTGACTTGTCTGATTTGTTGGTCTACGTTCGTCGAGGTACGCGCGGGCCGCTCCTGATCGGGGCGGCCCGCGTTGCGTTTGTGCGATCGCGGCACATCGTGACGGCCACGTTACGCGACCGTGCGGTGATGTGCGCGGTGACTTTGCAACGTTGAGGTCTACCTCAAACCCTCTCTTATGCAACGTCGTGATTTTCTCGCACGCGGTGGCGCCACGATTGGTGCGCTGGCGATTCCCGAAATCCTGCTCGCCGATCCGTACGCGCCGATTCCTTCGACAACGTTGCCGTCCGGGCCTTCTCGCGTTCGTGGACGCGTGACGGGGAACGGTCGCGGGCTGGAGAACGTGCGAGTCTCTGACGGCCGCAGCGTGGTTCTGACGGCCGCGGACGGCACGTACACACTGCTCGCCGACCGTTCACAGCCGTTTGTCTTTGTCTGTACGCCGGCCGGCTGGCAACCACCGCAAAACGCGTCGGGCACCGCGCGATTTTATCACACACTGGATGCAAGCCGCGACGAACAGTCCGTTGACTTCGCGCTGGTGCCGCGCCCTGGCGATAGCAAGCACTCACTGCTGGTACTGGCTGACCCGCAAACTGAAAATCGACGCGAAACGGATCTCCTGCATGCGCAGACGGTGCCCGATGTGGTCAAGACGGTTGGCACACTCGGCGACCGTGCCGTGGTCGGCGTCGCGTGCGGGGACATCATGTTTGATGATCTCACGCTGTATCCCGAGTGGGAACGCGCGGTGCAGCGCATGGGCGTGCCGTTCTATCAAGTGATTGGCAATCATGATCTTGATTTCGCGTCGCGTACGACGGAGGGTGCGAGCGCGACCTATCGCAAGCACTTCGGTCCGACCGCGTATTCGATGGATATCGGAGCGGTGCACTACATCGTGCTCGATAATGTGTTCTGGCACGGTGCGGGCTATCTCGGCTATCTCGATGCGACACAGCTGGACTGGATGGCGGCAGATCTGGCTACCGTAGAGCGTGGGCGCACGGTGGTGGTGCTGCAGCACATTCCTGCGCTGAGCACGTTCGATATGCGCGCCACGAACGCAAAGCGCCCGAACACCGGCAACTCCACAATGAACCGGGAAGCGCTCTACCGCATGCTCGAGCCGTACAAGGCATTTATTGTGTCGGGTCATCAGCACGAACTTGAACACGTGCACGAAGGGGGACCGACGCACGTGGTGTCTGGCGCGGTATGTGGCGCGTGGTGGAGCGGTCCGATCTGTTATGACGGCACGCCCAACGGATATCTCGTACTCAATGGTGACGATTCCGCTGTGACCTGGCGTTATCAGAGTACGGGCAAGGATGCGAACCATCAGCTACGCGTCTATCCGCGCGGCGCGGATGTCTCCGCCCCCGACGAGATTGTGGCGAATGTCTGGGCGTGGGATGATTCGTGGCGTGTGCGCTGGTTTGAAGATGGTGCGCCACGCGGACTGATGTCGCGACGGAAGGGGCGCGATCCGCTGGCGGTACAACTGCACGACGGTCCCGACAAACCCGCGCTTCGAACGTGGGTGGATCCGGTGCCAACCACGCATCTCTTCTTTGCCAATCCGTCACCGACCGCACGGGAAATCACGGTGGAAGCCACGGACAATGCCGGTCACACGTACCGCGAAACGCTGTGGCTGGGCTAGACAGAGCCTTTACCTGACCGGCTTTCGACTCACGGCTGGCAGCACTTCAACGGCGAGTGAAAACGATCGGAGTTCGCCACTTGGCAACGCCCCAACCTCCACAAGTTGGCGCGTGACTTCTTCGCCTTTGGCGTTTTTCACCACAACGAGCAGGTTGTACTCCCACGTTTCTCCGGTTGGCGGCACAATCGTGCCTTCAACCCGGAACGGGGAGACCGACGGCGCAGCACGTACGTTTGCGTCGGGATCATGGCGCAAATGCTTCTGGCATTGCGGACATTTCACCGCGCGTTCCAACACTGTCGTACGACAGTGTGGACACGTGCGAGTGGCGCCCGGCACCGCCGCGCGCGTGGTGCTCATGACGAACTGAGCGCCTCGCTGCCGTTCTTCAAAGATTGATCGGATGGCGCGGGATTGTTGATGGCGTTGCTCACGCGCGAGGGCGTTGTGCGCGCTTTGCTGGTGCCTTCGATCGCACCACACTCAATGTGTCCGCGCACGCGTGAGCCTGCTGCTATGGTGAGCGTGTCGGCTTTGAGATCGCCAAGCAGTGCGCCGGACGCGAGCACATCCACCCGCGACGCGTGCAACACGTTGCCTTCAAGCTCACCCGCGATGGTCACGGTGGTCGCGCGCACGCCGCCGGCGAGTTTCGCGCCGGGCTCGATGCTCACGGTGCCATCAACGGTGACGTCTCCGGTAAAACGTCCCGCGAGTCGCACGCTGCCGCTGCCCGTGATCGATCCTTCAATCGCGAGGTCCGCGCCAATGATCGATTCTTTTCCGTCGCTGCCGTTGTTTCTGCTCGGCGTCGGCTGTGCGTACTCAGGCATCGCGGTAAAGACCTCGTCGCGTGGTGCGGTGTCGAGGGGTTTGGGCGCGTCGGTGCGCGGCGGAGCAGACTGATCTTTCCAGAGGGCCATAACGAAGTCTCCGAGAGGGGGAAACCGTAACGGTGGCCTGGACCGGCGAGCTCGGCTGTCACTCGGGTCACAGTGTGCGCTAGCCCACAGGTTATACGGGTGAGCTGCTCGATCTTCGAGCACGTGACGCGGCTGCGCAAGGGTGAGTCGCGCATTCGTGACGCAAGACAAAAAAACGCGGGGGCACCCGTGAAGGTGACCCCGCGTTGCCCATCGTACTACGAAACGCGATTACGCGTTCTGACGACGACGAACCATGACGCCGAGGCCAACCAGGCCGGCGGCGAGGAGCGCGAATGAACCCGGCTCCGGGACGCTGATCGGCTGCGTGGTTACAAAGCCACGAATCGTCTGATCGTTGCTCACGATGCCACCCACTCCCGGCGGATCAATGCGAACGCCGTTCGTGAGGAGGTCGGTCGTGATGTTGTAGTTCACGGTGCCGATTGAGAACGTGGTGGCCGAAAGCGGCGCCCAGCTCAATCCACCCTGAATGGCGGAGACTACGCCGGTCACATTGGCGGAGACCATCTGGTTGCCAGCGCTCGGTGCGGTCTGATTGATGGTCAGCGCAAAGAACACATTCTGAAAGGTGGATGGGCCGGTGCCGCTCGTGGTAAACTTGCCGAACTGCGCGTTACCAAACGTGTCGAGCACCTGCATGTCACCAAACGTGTACTTCAGTTCAACGCCACCCGTGGCCGTGCACGAGGCCGTCGTTGCGGTCAGGATGGTCGAAGCACAGCCAGCTCCGGTGAACAGACCCGACGAGGTGAAATTGATGATCTGCGCGTCGGCGGTTCCTGCGGTGATGGCGAGAGCGGCTGCGACAGCCGTCAAGCGGTGTGACAACTTCATGATGTTTCTCCTTGTAGATCCTACGATTGGCATGAGTGCCAAAACCCCTATTCCTGCGTTGTCTATGTGCGCGATTCGCGTGCCAGCGGGAGTTGGTGATGTATGCACAATTCGCGCGTGACGTCTTCGTGCACGGCCGAGATCGTTGCGACCACGGTAACGCCTCTCAAACCCGCATGGAGAGACGCGAAAACTCTCACGACGGCGCCGCCACCAATGTGCGATTTGCACATTTCGTGCAGAGCGTACGCAGCAGGTGCGCTGTAGCAGCAATGCACACCAGTCAAGCAGGCTGCTTCGCGCTATCGCACGAAGGTGGTAGTGCCACGATTGCGCGTGCGTGCGGGCGTGTGGTGCATAACCATGCGCTTCAATGCATCTCTCGTAGGGGTTATCCCGCTTGGTCGGAGCGTGGACCCACCTACTTTGTGGCAGCGCTGTGCCATCACCCGATACTCTCTCAGGTTATATGCCAACGTCATCAATGTCCGTCAGCCTGCGCCCGGTTATGCCAGGGCTGGTCTTCGCGATGCTGACCCTGCTATTCGGGTTCGCACTCGGCGTTGTGTTTGGATTGAACGAAGACGCGATCAAGTCGCGATTGAATGCAAGCGCTGCGGCGGTAGCGACGACGGCATACAACGGCGATGCCGTGGCGCAGAAGGCGGTGGTCGACAAGTCATGGGCGTACATGCAACGCGCGCACTTGCACGCGGGCAGCCTTGGCGTGGTGGCGATCGCGTTAAGTCTGATTCTCGTACTTCTCGGAACCGGGCACGGCGTTGCACGCGCGCTGAGCGTAATGCTCGGCGCAGGCGCACTGGGATACAGTGTGTTCTGGATGTGGGCGGGCTTTCGTGCGCCTGGCCTCGGCAGTACCGGGGCCGCTAAAGAATCACTCGCGTGGCTGGCGATTCCCTCATCGGGAGCTGTCGTTGCGGCCACCGCGGTCGTGCTTGTCCTGCTGATTCGCGGTTGGATGCGACCTACGTCAGCCGATCAATAGCAGTCGCGAGCTGTGCGAGGCGAACCGGTTTTTCGACCACGATCACATCAGTACGCTCGAGGAACGCGCTATGCTCGTCACTCACCGCACCGCCGGTCATGATCAACATGCGTTCACGCAGTCTCGGGTGTTGATCAGCCAGCGCCGCCGCGAGTTCAGCGCCACTCATGTGTGGCATCATCAAATCGGACAGCACAACGTCGAAACCACCGTGCTGGGCGAGCGCAAGCGCCTCCACGCCATCGCGTGCCGCGATAACAGTGTGGCCAAGCCGCGAGAGGCCACGCTGCAGCACTGCGACGAGCGCCGGTTCATCGTCTACCAATAAAATGCGCCGCGCGCGCCCGGCGACTTGTTTCGCGGGGTGTGCGGAACCCGGCATATCGCCGCCGTTCGCAATCGCGCTGGTTGACGGGGACGTGGCTGGCGGCAAACAGATTTCGACCACAGCACCACCGGTTTCTGCATTGTGCAGCGTGAGCGTACCGCCATGGGCAACGATGAGGCCGTGCGAGAGGAAGATCCCAAGGCCGGTTCCGCCCTGCTGCACGCGCGTTGAGACATACGGTTCGCCGAGTCGCGGCAACAGTTCAGCAGGGAACCCGTCGCCATTGTCGCTGATACGAACGCACGCCTGGCCGTTGCTGGATGTGTCGGTGCCCACCACAATCTCGGAGCTGCGTTGCTTGGTGCTCGCAAGTGATTGTGCGGCATTTACCAGATGATTGACTACGCATTGCACCAACTGTCCTTCGTCTCCAAGCACAAGTGGTACGGGACCGAGGGTCGTTCGTACATTGGCCACTGCGCGCAGCTGCGGCTCCGCGATCCGGAGCGCCGTGCGCACAACATCGTGCAGAGCCACCGGCTCAAAGCGCTCGGAGACCGCGCCGTAACGCCGCAAACCTTCTACCACGCGCCGGATTCGTTCGGCGCCTTCAAGCGCGTTGGCGAGTGCATTCTGCTGCCACGATGCCTCGTCACCCGTTTCTTCCGACTCAAGTTCTTCAAGATTCGAGATCACATACTGCAGCGGATTGTTGATCTCATGCCCCACGCCGGCGGCCAAGCGACCAAGCGCGGCCAGTCGTTGTTGCTCAATCAGTGATTCGCGCGCGGCGTCTCGTTCGCTTGTGCGCGCTTTCACTTCCGTGGCCAGCTCAACGCTCAGTCGCGAGAGACGGCGGGCGTCGTCGGAGAAGCGCGCGATGAGTTGTCCCGCGAGCGGGATCACAATGAACAGATAACCCACATCGGAGAGGAAGTAGAACTCGAGCGCGCCGGCCGCAACGAGCGCTTCTTCCACGATGCACAAACCAAACAGGGCAAAACCGACCAGAATTTCGCGCGAGCCCGGATACCCCAATCGAGCGCGCCGAAAGTATTCCAGGCCACAGCTCACCAGTATGGACACGATGAGCGCAGCCACAAGGTTGCCCATGACCGTGAGCTGGTAGCCGATTGTGGCGACGCCTCGCAGCCCTGGCGCAACAGCAAACACCGAGTCCGGATCGGTGGCCGATCCGCTAAGGGCCACGGCCAGTGCCGCAAGCAACGTGATGAGCGCCTGCCATTGCGCCCATCTTGGCACTGAGCTCCACGCGCCTTTTTCGTCGGCGAAGGTGAACCAGATCCACATGCAGGCGTGGACTGCAGCGTTCACCAGATTCATCTCGAAAATCCAGCGTAGCGACGGCGCGTCATTCGAGACAGAGAACGACAACAGATTCACCGCCGTGTAAGCGGCGGCCGACGTCGCAATGAGCCCCATGAGTCGAACGCGTGACCAACCCGGCGCCCGAGCGATGAAGAACATCACGGCGGCGCACGCGATCTCAAGCGAGAGTGCGACAAGCGCAAGCGCCGCCGGTATTGACATCATTTCTTGTTCAGCGATGACATTGTCCTAAGCTACGGGAGGACCGGAAAACGCTCAACGCTTGACGGGCAAACGTCGCGGAAGTCCGGACGGCATATTGGCCGGGAACCGAGCGTACTTGCGCGCCCCAACCCAGTCAGCAGACGTGACAAGTGTTACAATCGGGGCTTTCGAATCGCCGACGGCGGCGAAGGTCCCGGTGAGAATCCAGGCCGGCGCGGTGAGCGCAAGAAAGAAACCGTTGGACACGGAGCTCACGACACCAAGCAGGGTCCAGGAGGCGGTGTTGCCGTGCTTGCCATCGTAGAACGCAACCCGAGCGCGCGGTGATGCGGCGAGTGCCCTCACGCCAACCTCTCCGGATTGCTGCAGGACAAACACGCTGTCCCGCTCAATCGACAGCAACTCGCCGCGCAGCAATACGGCAACTGGCTTGTCGTCCGACGTGATTTCGATCCACGCGCCGTACGGGTCCGCGGTGGCTTCTTTCGCGGGTTTCAGCCATTTCGCCGGCGCAGGATTTCTGGTGCAGCCGAGTCCGACTGCGCACACGCCGAGCATGAGCGCGATGGCGCGTCGACTATCGGAACCCAGCATACTTGCTCCTCCAGAACGCCTGTTCCAAGGCGGCTTCTTCGCGCTTGTATGCAGGCGCAAGTCGACGCAACGCCGTGGCGGGATCAAGAAAGAGTTCGGCGGCGCGGAGCGGATTCTGCTCTGCGATCCACTCGTCGCGCATCCATTCGAGATAGTAGCCCTTGGTTTCCAAGAACAGTTCGAACTCGCTGGCGTTTGCGGGCAACGTGTATTGCAGCGTGTATCGGTCACCCGGAAATGTTACGAGCGCCTGCAGGGTGTCGTGCAACCGGTTGCGCGCGTCGATGTCGGGACGTCCGTTGCGTGATACCACGCGAGGCGTCAGCCGCTGTGTCTGCACTTGCTGCACACGTGACACGAGCATTGCCGCGTCTACTCGCCACGCACCTTTCGCCATGCGAAGTCGCACGCGCAGTGGTGGTGTCGCGACAGGCTGCTGCGCCTGCAAAACGCTACCCGACGAGCGCGCGGCCACGTCGCGATGTGGCAGTGGGATCATTTTGACATCCGCCGCCAACGGTCCGGTTTCGCGAATCGTTGCGACAGAATCCCAGCCGCCTTCCCCGTTCTCGACCAGCACGTCGATCCCACCAAGCGCCGCAGCCGGCCCTTGCAGTTGGCGCACGGTCTCGTCCGTGCCTCGTTCGAGAGACGCCATCCACTCTGCAGCGGAGGATCCCATCCACGCAAATGCCTGATAGAGCACGTACGTCGGCAGTAGCGACTGACGAGAGGCCAACACCAGCGCCGGTGACGCGACGGATGCGTCAAACTCCAGGTCCACGTATTCCCGTGCGCTGAGGGAGGTGGAGTCGGCGGCACTCAAACGCTCGTGTCCGTCAAACGCCGCCAAGGCCGCGCTGCAGTCGCCTTCAGGCGCACGGCACACCTTGGGGGCAATCGGTGCAGACACTGACCAGTAGCGGTTCTGTGCATCCGGCAACACACGATGGTCTCGAGCGCGTGGGGCGATGATCAGATTCGCGTAGCGCACCACGTGCGTTTCGTACGCCTCGTTCACCATGTCAATGCGGACCTCGCGTCCTCGCGGCCGTGCGCGATACAGCACATCGAGGTCACGCGCCTCAAGACTCGGTGCGATGCTTGCAGAAAAGCCCTCGGCCTGCAGGGATTCGCGCGAACCGTCGGTCAGATAAAAGGTAGGACACGACCCGAAACACGCCTTGGGATTGGTGGCACAATACACCGCGACCCCTGCGGTTACACCGGCAACGACGGCCAGCGCGGCAACGCTTGGGGAGGTCCGCGTGACGTTTGTTTCGAACAGCACGACCGAATCGATGGTCGTTGAGAGCTCACCTTCGTGCACGACACCTCGCGCCGCATTGTACTGCACGCCACTCCCGCGAAGCGACCGGGTGTTTTCGTCCACATCCCACCGCGACAACACGTACAGTGCGCCGTCGCGCATATGGGCTTTGAGGAACGGGGCGGCGCGATCCACCGTCCGCGCGGCGTTTGGCGCGTAGAGGCGGCGATCCATGCGATACATGCAGCCGGCGCCCACGAGAAGCACGGCGAGGCCCAGCCATCGCGCTCGTCTCATCACCCGGCCTCCCGAAGAAGTGTGCGGTGCGTCTAATGATCGTCCTACCGCTCAAGGAATCTTCAGCGTTTATTCAAAAGTAGGAGTAAGGACTTCCCCGACTCCTTGTGGTCCGAACAGAGTCACGCAGGGTAGCACTCGATGTGCGCGTTGCGCACTTTCCGCGGAGGTTCGCCGCGCCTGTCCTCCCGTGCTCGTGAGTAGACATTTGTGAATGTCAGACCCAGCGCCACCAGCGAGTGGCCGCTCGCACAGCGCCTGGCGGAGGGATTTGCCAGCGTGCTATCGCCGAACTTTGTGTTGGAACAGCTTGAGAAGCACCCTGCGAGCATCTTCGGCCTGCTGCCCGATGGTCGACTCGCCTATGTCAATCCGGCGTGGGCTCGTTTTGCGCGTGAGAATGGTGCGCACGTCGCTGATGCACCGAGCGCCTGGCTTGGTCAGCGGTATCTGGATGTGATCGCCGAGCCGCTCAAGCCGTTCTATGCGCAGCTGTTTGAGCGTGCACCGAAGGAGGGAACCGCGATGCACCCGGTGTCGCACGTGTACGAGTGCTCCACCGCTGACATCTTTCGGCAGTTCGTGATGAAGGTGTATGCGCTGCCGAAAGATGAAGGCTTCGTCGTGATCAATTCGCTCATTGCATCGCGCCCGCACGACGCGTCCAAGGGTGAACCGCAGCCGCCGAACACAGCTCTTTACCAGTCAACCGACGGACTCATTCTGCAATGTTCCCACTGCCGGATGGTTCGCCGAGCGGACAAAACACGATGGGATTGGGTGCCGGCCTGGGTTGAGCAGATGCCAGCAGGCACGTCACACGGCATCTGCGACGTGTGCTTTGAGTACTACTACCCGGACGACGAAAACTGGTGACGCGCCGTGCGCCTTCGCGCGCTCAGAATGACACGCGCCCGTGGTCCGACTCCATGTCACCGCCGTCGCCCGTGATCGCGCCTTTCACAAGCGACATCAGCGACGCGACTTTGCCGCCCGGTGTGTCCCAATACTCCGCGTCTTCCACATCGATGCGCATGAGGCAGAGGTTGGGGTCGTCCGCGCTGTCAAACCACGAGCGCATCCACGCGCTCCACATGGCACGCATGCGATCGCGATCATTATCGATCGTGGCGGTGCCGACCACAGACAAATAACTCTCGCTCGCGCTCTTCATGTACACCACATTGACGCGCGGATTGTTGGTCACATCGCGCACTTTGGGTGAGTTGCGATCGGTAAAGAACCACAAGGTGCCGGTAAAATCGTCCCCCTGTGTGGCCATGGGACGGCTGTTTGGTACCCCGCGCGCATCGAGTGTCACAAGCATCGCCATGCGCTGATCCTTGATGATCTCGGCGATTTTCTGTACGCCTTCCGCGTGATCGGGTCGAACGACGGGTTCGGTCATCGGGGCAGTCTCCCTGTTGTTGAGTAATGACGGCGATCCGTACCACGCGCACCAGCAGCACGCGATTCGCGCCGAACTGTGTATGGAAAAAACGACAAACGTACGTGCACATCTCCGCTTGCAGAGCGATGCACGTACGTCGTCTGGTGTAGCTGTCAGTTGTTCAGTCTACTGCGCAACACGAAACCGAAAGATGGCTCGGCGATTCTGTGCCTGCGCACCCTCACCCGGCGTAGACGTGGTGGGCTGGGTCATGCCACGTGACTCGATCATGATCCGGTTTGCGGCGATGCCTTTCGATACGAGATACGCTTTCGCTGCCATGGCCCGACGTTCACCGAGCGCCTCGTTGTAACCAGCCGTGCCGACAAGATCGGTATGTCCAACAATCGCGATGCTCATGTCGGGGTTCGCGCGGAACACTTCCACCTTGTCATCCAAGACAAGCTTGGCGGAATCCGTCAGCTCCGACTGATCGAACGGAAAGCGAATGTCTGCTTCCATCGTGGCCATTGATGCCGCGGACAGTGGCCGCGCGTTGCGGATGGAATCGCGCAAGGCACGCAGTGCCGCATCGGCTTCACGCAGTCGCCGTGTTTCCGCGGCGCTGACCGAATCTGCCGAATGTTGCATCGGGCCTGGCACCATCACCGTTTCAACGCGACGATTGGGATGACGATACAGCGTGATGCCCGCGCGCACGCTCTGATAGCTCTTCCAGTCTTCGTTGGCGAGCCAATCCCACACACCGTCGACTCGCAGCGCCGCTTTGTCGTTGATCTTGAACTTCACTCCGCCGAGCACATCAACGCCGTAGCTATGCAGAAAGTTCGTTTCCGTCGACACACCGGCGCCCGCGCCGAGCAGCACAGACCAGCGACCTGCAACAATGGGAACGCCGACCAACCGCCCGGAGAGGATGCCGACGTTGACATCTTTCAATCCGTTCGGTCGCTTGGCACGCATTTCTGCGTCTTCAAACTCAATCGACCATCTCGGATCCAGAAACATGCCCACGCGTCCGCCACCGCCGAACGCCGACGTAAGGCTCAGGGCTTTGTCAAACGATGCGACACTTCCAAATGCGCCGAACTCCATGGTGCCGCGTTCCTGAGCGGCGACCGGTACGGCACCGATGCAGATCACTGCACCAGCCAGAACTGCGTGCTTCAACATAACAATCTCCAGTGAATGACTGCGTATTACGGCAGTGTGATGACGTTGTTGGTTCCGAGCGTGACCGCGCCATTGCGCGCGAGCGCACGTCCGATAAGAGTCGCGTTATCAACCATCGTGATGCTCGTCAGCGCGATGATGTTGCCCTTCCACGCCGACGCGGTACCGAGAGTAGCCGACGATCCGACCAGCCAGTACACGTTCTTCGCCTGCGCGCCGTTGATCAGCACAATGTTGCCGGCGCTGATGAGCGACGTGCCGGCCTGAAAGACAAACGTGGCATTTGAGTCACCGCCGCCGTCGAGCGTGAGCGGGCCAGTCACGCCGATGCTTGTGGCCGAGCAGTACACGCCGGCCGCCTTGGTCGTACCGCCAAGGTCAGCCGAAATCGCATTCGCCGGCGGACATGGCAGCGCGGCGAGCTGATTGTACGCATTGGTCAGCGATAGCTGCGCGTTGGCTGCGGCCGCGTTGGCCAGATTCTGCACGCCAGCAATCACACACGGGCCGAAGCCACTGATGGTATTGCCTGGGCTCACGTTAACATCGGCGCTGATCGTTCCGCCGGTTACGCAGGTCACGGTGGAACCGGCCATGATACCACTGCCGGCCGCTGATCCGAGGTTGATGAGCGGAGCGGGTGTTCCCGCCAACACTGTCACCGTTGCGCTGCCCATGATGCTGCCGCTGGTGGCGCGCACCGTGTTTGCGTACGTACCAGCCGTCGCACCGGCCGTGAACTGCCCGGTTGTCGCATTGATGACACCGCCGCCATTTGTCACCGACCACATCGGTGTGAATGTGACCACGTTGTTGCTCGCATCACGTCCTACTGCGGTAAACGTCTGCGTGCCGTTCACAAGCATCGACGCCGGATTCGGCGATACGGTGATCGTGGCCAGTGCGGGCGTCGGCGTGTTCTGCACTTCCACCGTGGCGGAACCGAACACTGAATCAACGGTGGCGCGGACGGTGCTGGTGTAGGTGCCCGCGAGCGTGCCGGCGGTGAACAGGCCTGTTGTTGCATTAATGGTGCCGCCGCCTGCCACCACAGACCACACCGGCGTGTGCGTGATCACGTTACCGCTGCTGTCTCTGGCGATCGACGTGAACTGCCGAGTGCCGTTGATGAGCACAGCGGTTGGTGTCGGCGACACGGTGATCGTGGCGATCCGCGGCGCAGCTGGCGCCGTAACCTGTACGGTTGCGAAGGCGTTGATGGCTCCGCTCGTAGCGCGCACCGTGCTGGCGAAAGTACCGGTCGTTGTGCCGGCAGTAAATCGACCCGTCATGGAATCGATGGATCCGCCACCCGCAACTACGCTCCACTTCGGTGCGATGACGAGCGTGTCGCCATTTGAACCGCGACCCGTCGCGGTAAACTGCTGCGTGCCATTAACCATGACGACCGCCGGATTCGGCGAAACGGTCATGGTGGTCAGCGCGTTCGTCACCACAACGGTGGCCGAACCAACAATCGCGCCAACCGTCGCGCGCACGGTGTTGGTGAACGTGCCGCCAACAGATCCGGCGGTGTAACGTCCGGTCAGGCTGTCAATCGTCCCACCGCCACCGACGACACTCCAGCGCGCCGACACGGGTACGATGTTCATGCCCGCGTCGCGTGCGACGACGGTGAACTGCTGCATTGCACCAGTCGCGAGCGTGACCGGATTCGGTGTGATCAGGAGCGTCGTGGCGGCACCGGCCGTCACGGACACTGTCGCGGAGCCACTCAGAGAACCGCTTGTGGCACGCACGGTGTTGGTGAATGTGCCCACACTGTCGCCAGCCGTGAATACACCGGCGCTGGTGATGGCGCCTCCACCCGAGGTGATGCTCCAGGTCGTTGTAAGCGGCACGACATTGCCACTCGCGTCCTTACCTACCGCCGTGAACGTTTGTGTTCCGCGCACTGCAAGCGTTACTGGTGACGGCGTGACGGTGATGCTGGCAAGCGCACCCGCCCTCACGACAACGGTCGCGGTGCCAACCGTGCTGCCGCTCGACGCGGTCACGGTATTTGTGTAGGTGCCCGGAACGGTGCCAGCGGTAAAGAGACCAGTGCCCGAAATCGAACCACCACCCGCGGTGCCAACGGTCCACGCTGCCGTCACGGGTACCGTATTGCCACCTGCGTCGCGACCGGCGGCAGTGAACTGCCGGGTCTGCCCAACGGTGAGCGTATCAGGATTTGGTGTGATGGCGATTGTGGTGAGTGCGCCCGCGACCACGTTGATGGATGCACGCGCAGTCACACCACCGCTCGTGGCGGTAATCGTGTTGGGAAATGAGCCAACCGCTGTGCCGGCCGTAAACAATCCGCTGCTGCTGATCGTGCCGCCGTTCGCCGCGACCGTCCAGGTGGGAGAAACGGTGACGTCAACGCCGGCCGCATCCTTGCCCACGACCGTAAACTGCTGCGTACCATTGATCGGCAGCGACTGCGTGGTTGGCGAGATGGTCAACGTGGTCAGCGAACCGGGCTCACTCACGCCGTGCACGTCACATGCTGAAATCGAAATCGCGGCGGCAACCAACGCGGCGCACACGCGAATCATGGAATAACGCGCTCGTGGTACGCTGACGTGCGTACCGACTGTTTTGTGAAACATTGTATTCTGCTCCTGGCCTGTTCTGTGAACGCAGAGGCGACGTCGCGGCGTCGTGCTGTGTGGCATGCGCTACAGGGAGGCTAGCGTGCAGAGACATCGACTCCCATCGCTACAAGGTGGGAGGGCGCGCGTACCACATTTGGTACGCCATTCAGCCGTCAGGCGAAATGTTCGTGCGCGTATGCGGCAATCTGAAGACGTGTATTCAATTCGAGCTTTTCCATCACGTTCCGTACGTGCGTTTTTACCGTGTGGGCCGCGACATCAAGCTGCACCGCGATTTCCTTGTTGCTGTGGCCGAGGGCGATGAGCGCGATGACTTCGGATTCGCGCGGTGTCAATCGACGGGCCCCATCGGTTGCCTGAGGCCGCCGGGCAACGGCCACGCACGATAGCTGCGCAAACAGCGGGCTGATCATCGGTGGCGGGAGCACCGCCACACCGTTTGCCACAGATCGAATCGTCTGCACAAACTCGTCAAATGTTGCGTCTTTGAGAATGAAACCCGCGACGCCCGCGTTGATCAGCTGCGCGATTTCCTCGTGCACCGGAAGCAAATCCATGACGATCACATCGCATCGCGAAAGCTGGCGTCGTACGTTGCTGGCAATGCTCAGGCAATCCACTTCAGGCAAGCCAACATCGAGGAGCAGAACTCGCGGACTGACGCGTTTTAGCTCGTCAACACATGCGCCGTCGGCGCTACAGACAACGCTGATATCCGTCAACGCGTTCAGCATTGTGGCAATTCCGTCGCGCACCAGACGATTGTCTTCGATAATGGCAACGGTGATCATTACAACGACGGGACAGGGCGCCGCGCGCACTGCTCTCAGGGAGCACTCGTTTTCAATGGCGCGTACCGCAACGTAGGTAGCGCCGTGAAGGAACCACATCGCCCGTTGGGGTGATCTTTACCTGTGTCGCGCGAACTTGGCGCGGCTGCGATCGTGCGCTACAGCACAAACGTGCGTCGACTCGGTTCGCCAGAGTGGCACGGCGGTGCGGTACGCTGGTATGACGCACCGCATCGCCGCGTGAGATCGCGCACTGCGAAATGACCTCGTCGGTTCAGTTGGGTAGCACCGACATCACAACGCGGAAGCCGCGGTCAAAATCGGCAGAATTGCCGCTGCCGCGGTTCGCTGAACGCGGACTGTTCGTCGTGCTATTGAAGGCACCACCGCGACGCACACGTTGTGTGCCGGTCGGCTGTCCGGTCGGGTTTTGAAGGCTGTTGGCGATATACGGACCGTACCAGTCGCTCACCCATTCCCACACATTGCCGTGCATGTCATACAGCCCCCAGGCGTTGGACCGCTTTTGCGCCACCGGCTTTTTTCGGCCGCCAGAGTTACCAGACCACCAGCCCATGTCGTCGAGCACGCCGTTGCCAGCATAGTCAGTCGTAGTGCCAGCACGCGCCCACTGCTCCCATTCGGCTTCAGTCGGCAGCCGGTACCCCTTTCCTGGTTGCTGTGCGTTCAAGCGCGTGAGAAACTCCTGAACGTCCAACCAGCTCACGGTTTCAACCGGGCACGTGGGTCCACACGACGCGTCAGCAGAAGGGTTTGCGAGTGATGTGCCTTGCATCACCTGTTGCCACTGCGCTTGCGTGACTTCGGTGCGTTGCATGCGGATCGGATTGGTGGTCACCTGCCGCAGCGGTACCTCGTCTGCGTCTCCATTGACGGATCCCATCTGAAACTGTCCGCCGCGTGCTGCCGCAAACTGTTCGTCGCCGAAGCCGATACCAAGTACCGGTGCAGCGATCACCACGATCTGTGTGGTGTCAGCCAGCGCTCGCGTTGTAAACCCAGCGGCTGAGGCGGTGACATCCACAATGATCAATGCAGAGCCTGGCGCCACGCCCGTGACCACACCAGAGGCGTTCACTGTTGCAACAGCTGCGGCAGTCGAACGAAACGTGCGCGTGACCGTTGCGAGTGGGGTGGCGAGATCGGTCGACACGGTAAGCGTCACCGCGTCACCAGCTTGCAACGTGTCTCGCGCTGGTGTGAGTGATACACTGCGCAGCGCATCCGGAGCGGGAAGTACCCGCACGCGCAACAGGCGCTCCACTGAAGCCGCGGCGAAGGTTGCACTCGCCGGGGCACTCGCGCGCACGGTGATGGTGGCTGTACCTGGTGAAGCTCCGGTAATGACAATGGAGCCTCCGGAAGTCATGGCCGTCGCAGTCGTCGTGGACGACGACGTTGCCGAGAGCAGCGCTGTTGGTGCACCCGCCGGAGCGGCCACTGTCGCGTTGACTGTCTGTTCGCGAAAGGCGACAACGTCGACGGAATCCGCAGCCAGTGTGAGCATTGTGATTGCCGGTGGCGGTACGACACGAATAAGTACGGAATCGCTGCGTGTACTCGGCTCGAGTCCAGTACCGGTCGCACTCGCCGTTACCCTGATGACTGACGTTCCGCCGGTGAGTGCTGTAACGACACCCGCGTTGCTCACGGCTGCGACCGCTGGTGTGGAGGTGGCATAACTGTACACCACCGTTGCGCCCGCAGCACTTGTGACGCTAGTGGTCAGTGCGACAGTCGTGCCTGGCGCAATAACAGCGGAGTCCGGGCTCACATTGAACGCGGTGAGCGCGGAAGGCCGTGGTACCACAGTGATATTGGCTGTTGCGGTTCGTGTATTCGTGACGAAACCCGCGCCGCTTCCCACGGCCGTGACGGTGATTGTGGCTGCGCCGGGTGCGAGTGCGGTGACCACGCCGTCGCCGTTAACCGTGGCCACTGCGGTCGCAGATGATGCGTATGAAAGTGACACATTCACAGTTGCAGCGGCGCGATCTGCCGTTGCCGTAAGCGTCCGAGTGTCACCGACGGTGATGTTGTCAGTCGATGGCGAGAGCCCAATACCACGCAGTGCGTCAACCGGCGTTGGCGGCGGCGGAGTGGGCTCACTGTCGCCACCTGCACAGGCGGCGGCGAGCAACACATGGCACACAAAGGTCGCACGGAGAGTTCGACAACGAAACGAGTGAGCTATCATGCGAATTGCTCCAGGAGGATGGGCCGCGTCGACAACGCAGGACGTGCACTGCGGGGACGCACCGCAGCACAGTATCTTCCACACGCGTGAAAACGGGGGAAACTGGCTCACCCTCGGCGTGGTGTCGGTCCTCGAGCGCCCAAAATCGATACGAGCGCCACGTTTGGTGCTATCATCGAAGGCATGACTCGCTTGGGTTTTTTCATATGATATCCTGGTCGTCGTTACTCCTCGGTGTTGTCATCTGGGCGGTGCTCACGGGAGGGGCATCGGACAGTTGGCTCATCGGCGCGCCCGTGATCGTTGCGATCGCTGTGGTGGTCACGCGCTGGCGACCGCAGCCCGCACACCGCGTGCAGTGGCGCGCGGTACCAGGATTCTTGTTGTTTTTCATGCGTCGCTCGCTCGCGGCCGGTGTGGATGTGGCGAGACGCACGCTGTCGCCGGTGATTCCGCTGTCGCCGGCGGTGGTGACATATCGCACACTTCTGGGCGCGGGGGCACCCCGTGTGCTCTTCGCGGGAACCCTCAGTTTGCTGCCGGGTTCGCTTTGTGTCTCGATCGATGACGATTGCCTGGCCGTACATGTCCTCGATGCACAGCATGATGTGGTCGGTGAGCTTGGTGAGGTGGAGCGTCGAATTGCCGCGATCTTTCAACGAACGCTGACATGAGCGACAGTTTTGACACGGTGTGCGCAGCGATTGCGTTCGTGCTACTGCTCACACTTGTCGCCGGGCTACTGCGCGTGTGGCGCGGGCCCGCCGCCGAGGATCGCATGCTCGCCGCACAACTCTTTGGCACGACGGGTGTGGGCATCATGCTCGTGCTCTCCGTCGTGCTTCGTGAACCCGCGTTGCGAAATGTGGCGCTTGTGTTGGCGGTTCTCGCCGTCCTCGCGGTCGTGGCCTTTGTGGGACGCGTTGGAGCGGACCCGGCCAGCGAATTGCCGGAGATGCCGAACCAGCGACCATCACAGCACCGGGAGGATCATGACGTGGCTTGAGTGGGTGCAGACACTGCTGCTCGTGTGCGGAGCGGGATTCTACGCGGTGGGAACGCTCGGTGTGCTCCGATTTCCTGATGTGTACACGCGCGTGCATGCGCTCACCAAGGCGGACAATCTGGGACTTGGGTTGCTGGTCCTTGGTTTGTTGCCCGCGGCGGGGAGCGTGAGTGAGGGCTTCAAGCTGCTGCTCGTCTGGCTGGTGGTGTTGGCTGGCAGCGCCACCTCGGGTCAGCTCGTCGCGCGACGTGCGCGTGCGCGTGGGCTGCAACCATGGACGGAGAAGCCAACGGCATGACGATATCGCTGGCGTTTGACTGGGTGCTGGGCGTCGTGCTTGTCGCGACGGCCGCGGGTGCGCTGTTCTCGAAGACGCTCTTTCGTGGTGTGGTGTTGTTTGTTGTGTTCGGATTGTTGATGGCGCTTGCGTGGGTGCGTTTGCAGGCGCCAGATCTGGCGCTGGCCGAAGCCGCAATTGGCGCGGGACTCACGGGTGCGCTGCTGCTGGATGCAATCGGACACCTGAAAAGCCGCAGCGTGACACCATCGCACAACGATGACGACGCGGTTAAGGGATCAACGTGAGACGCCGTGTTGCGCGACACGCGGTGGCCGGCGTGGCGAGTGTTGCGGTCGGTATCGCGCTCTGGCAGGCCATTGGCGTGCGTTCAATCCCCACGGTGTCATTACCCGCGCTTGTGCGAGAAGCCATGCCAGCGAGCGGGGTGAGTCACGACATCACCGCCGTACTGCTCAACTTTCGAAGCTACGATACACTCCTTGAAATCGCGGTCTTGCTCGCCGCTGCTGTGGTTGCGCTCGCGTTGCGGGATACGCCTCGCGAGCGCATGCCTGCGAGCCAACCGTATCTGATTCTCGATACGTTCGTGTGGCGGATTACTCCGCTCCTGGTGCTCGTGGCGGCGTACCTGCTGTGGGCTGGCAGCACTCGACCTGGCGGTGCCTTTCAGGCGGGCTCTGTGCTCGCGGGCGCAGCGGTGTTGCTGCGATTGTCCGGACTTGCCGTGTTGTCGGTCGACGACCGTCTGGCGTCGCGCGTGGTTGTTGTCTTCGGGCTGTCGGTATTCTTGCTCGTGGCCGCTGGAACGCTGTTGGCTGGTCAACCGCTGTTGGCGTATCCACCGGCGTGGGCAGGCGCGCTCATTCTGATGATCGAAGCCGCGCTTACGCTCTCTATTGCCGTAGTGTTGTTCAGTCTGTTTGACAACGCACCGCAGTCGCGGCCTGCCGCAGCACCCGCGCAACGAGGCGAGGCATGAACGCTGATCGCCTCTATGCCTACGTGGGCGTGGTGCTGTTTGCCATGGCGATGTATGCCTTTCTCACGCACACGCATCTGCTGCGTCGCTTGCTGGCGTTTAATGTGATGGGCGGCGGCACCTTCCTTATTCTTGTCGGCCTCGCTCAAGACGGCCGAGGACCTGACCCCGTGCCGCAAGCGCTCGTGCTGACGGGTATCGTGGTGGCCGTCTCGGCAACCGCATTGGCCATCATACTGCTGCGTCGCTGGTTTGCGTTGAGTCGGAGCACGGCACTCCCGGAAGATCAGTCGTGACCACCATGTTGGCGGTCTCGGCGTGACGGCTGTCAGCGCAGGGCAGCTCTTGCCATGGCTACTGGTTGCGCCGCTCGCGTGGGCGGTCATTGCCGTGCTCATCGAGTCACGTCGCGGAGCATTGACGATCGCGGTGCACGCCATTGGCGTCTTGCTGCACGTCGCGCTTGGCGTTGCGCTGTACACATCAGTGGCACGCAGCGGTCCCGCCGCGCACGCGCTGGGCGGCTGGAGCGCGCCACTCGGTATCGGATTACGGGCTGATGGTCTCGCCGTCACGCTCGTGCTGCTCACGGCGGTGGTGTCGGCCGCGTGCGCGGTGTACGTGATGACTACTGAACGCGCCGCTCACGACGCTGACGCCGAGACGCCGCGCTATTTTTGGCCGCTGTTCTGGCTGCTCGTGACATCGCTCAACGGCATTTGGCTGGCTGGCGACCTCTTCAACTTGTACGTCGGACTTGAACTGCTCGGATTGTCGGCGGTTGGGCTTGTCGCGCTCGGTGGTAGTGAAACGGCATTGTCGTCGGCATTGCGCTACCTCATGGCCGCGTTGCTCGGCTCGCTGGCCTATCTGCTGGGTGTAGCTCTCATCTATGCCGCGTACGGAACGCTGGCGCTCCCGGAGTTGGCAGAACTGATCGCGCGAGAGCCACTGACCCAACTGGCGATTGCGCTGATGACGATTGGGTTGTGTCTCAAGACGGCGCTGTTTCCGCTGCACGGTTGGCTTCCGCCCGCGCATGGCGTCGCGCTCACGCCCGTGAGCGCCTTGCTGTCAGCGCTCGTGGTCAAAGGTTCGTTCTACATTTTGTTTCGCTTGTGGTTTGACGTGGCGCCAGAGGCTGTGACACCGCTCGCCGCGCAAGGACTTGGAGTGTTAGGTGCCGGTGCGGTGCTCTGGGGCGGCTGGCAGGCGCTGCGTGAACCGAAACTGAAAATGCTCGTGGCGCACTCGACGGTAGCGCAGCTGGGATATTTGTTTCTGTTTTTCCCGCTGGCCGTAGGCACTGGTGTGTCGGCGGCGGCGCTTGCGACGCAAGGCATGTTGTTGCATCTGGTCGCGCACGCGTTTGCAAAGTCCGCGATGTTTCTGGCCAGCGGCACGCTGATCGCGGCCGCCGGTCGCGGTGGTGTGGCTGATCTGGCCGGTATTGGCCGACACATGCCCATGTCGTTGTTCGCGTTCGGACTCGCGGGCGTCAGTCTGATGGGACTACCACCAAGTGGCGGATTCAACGCCAAGTGGTTGCTGCTGCAGAGCGCGCTCGCGAGTGGTCAGTGGTTCTGGTTGTGTGTGTTGCTGAGCGGAGGATTGCTCACCGCAGGTTATGTGTTTCGTGTGTTTCGCGAATCGTTTGTCGAGAGCAAGGATTCGCAGTTTACGCCCACGCCGCGCGGCTACGATTGGGTGGCGCTCACGCTGGCCGCCATGGCCATTGCGCTCGGACTGGCAAGTCAGGCGCCGTTGTCTACCATGACCAGCGGGCTTCGCGTGATGGCGGGTGGAACGTGAGCCCCATTCCGGAGATCAGCGGCTGGTGGTTGCCGCTCGCCGTGCTCGGCACGTCATTGGTGCCGGCGTTGCTGATCATGTTGCTCGCCGAACACCGACAAGGCGTACGCACCGTGCTCAATCTTGGCGCGGCTGTTGTGAAGCTTGCGTTGGTGGCGTACATGACGTGGGGTGTTGCGTTTGGCAACAACTACGAACTGCGCTTTGGCATGATGCCCGGCGTGGACTTCGTGTTGCGAGCCGACGCCATGTCCATGCTCTTTGCCGGTCTGTCGGCGGCCCTGTGGTTGTTCACCACCATTTACGCGATTGGCTATCTCGAAGGTGCGCCCAATCGTAGTCGGTTCTTCGGGTTCTTCAGTCTGTGTGTGGCGAGCACGATGGGAATTGCGCTGGCGGGCAATCTTGTCACGTTTCTCGTCTTTTATGAACTGTTGACGTTGTCCACTTACCCGCTGGTTGTGCACCGTGGCACACCCAAGTCACTCAATGCGGGCCGAACGTATTTGCGCTACACGATCGGTGGCGGTGCCGTGTTGCTCGTTGGCGTCGCGCTGTTCACGAGTCTTGTGGGTGACGTGTCGTTCGCAGACACGGGCGCACTGGTGAGCGAAGCGTCGTACGATGCAACACTGCTGCGCGTCGCCTTCTGGTTGTTGATCGCCGGCCTTGGGGTGAAGGCCGCGTTGGTCCCATTGCACGGCTGGCTTCCCATTGCCATGGTGGCACCGGCACCGGTGAGTGCGTTGCTGCACGCCGTGGCCGTGGTGAAAGCCGGCGCGTTTGGCATTGTTCGCGTCGTGTACAACGTCTACGGTGTAGAAACGGCGCAGGCGCTCGGCGTGTTGTTTCCGCTGGCCGTACTCGCCAGCATAACGATTCTCTGGGGCTCGGTGCGCGCGCTCTTTCAAACGGAAATCAAGAAACGACTCGCCTACTCCACCATCAGCCAGGTGTCGTACATTGCGCTCGGCATTGCGCTCTTTGGGCCGTGGGGATCCATCGGTGGTCTGGCGCACCTGCTGCATCAGGGGTTGATGAAAATCACGCTCTTCTTCTGCGCGGGAAACTACGCGGAAACACTGGGCGTGCATGATATCGCGGAGCTCGATGGCGCTGGACGTCGTATGCCCGTCACGAGTGCGGCGTTCACGATTGGTGCGTTTGGAATGATCGGGGTGCCGCCCCTCGCCGGATTTGTCAGCAAGTGGTATCTCGGGCTCGGTGCGCTTGAGTCAGGAATGCCCTGGGTGCTCGGTGTGCTCGTGCTCAGCAGTCTGCTCAATGCGGCGTATTTCCTGCCGATCGTGCATCGTCTCTGGTTCCGTCCGCAGACTGCCCCATGGCCGGATGAGCACTCGTTCGGAACGGGCGAAACCAATCGCTGGCTTCTCATTCCAACCATTGCCACGGCCGTCTTCACCGTGGGTGCTGGCGTCTTTGCGAACATGCCGTACAGTCCGTTGCGCTGGGCGATGTTGGTGGTGGCGCGGGTGTACACACAATGATCGGGGTCGTGCTGCTTGTGCTAACCGTTGCGTGGCCTCTGGCTCTGGCAACGATGCTGGCCACGAGCGCCGTGTTTCGCGGCACGCTACAAGACGCATCGTGGTGGTCGTGGCTTGTAACGCTCGCGCCCATTCCCGCGCTCATCGCTGCGCTTGGTGCTACTCAAGGCATACGCCTCGAACTGCCGTGGTTGTTACTCGGCAGTGTCTGGGAAATTGATCCGGCGCGTCGTGCGCTGCTCGCGGCCGCGGCGCTGGTCTGGATACTGGCCGGACTGCACATGCGAACGCGCTTTGTTGACGGAACGCATCGCACCTCGTTGCAACTCGGATGGCTGCTCGCCATGACCGGCAACGTCGCGGCGATGCTCGTGCAGGATGTCGCTGGTTTCTACACGTTTTTCGCGCTGATGTCGTTTAGCGCGTATCTGCTGGTGGTGCACACGCGGACCGACGACGCGTTCGCCGCGGGGCGAGTGTATGTGGCGATGACCGTGTTCGGCGAAGTGCTGATTCTGAGCGGATTGCTGATTGCCACCCGTGGTCTCTCCAGTCCGCTACTCACGGACGTTCCCGTGGCCATTGCGACGTCGTCGCACGCCGCGATCGCAACGCTCTGTTTGTGGATGGGCTTTGGTGTGAAGACCGCCGTGGTAGGCCTGCACTTCTGGCTACCGGGCGCATATACACATGCACCACCACCCGTGGCGGCGGTGCTCGGTGGCGCGATGATCAATGCGGGCGTGCTCGGCATGTTGAGTACGCTCCCGCTCGGCACTGTTTCGTTGCCCACGCTCGGTGCGTTCATCATTGTAGTGGGGCTCACGGGTGCGTTTGGCGGCGCTTTGGTCGGCATCATGCAGCATGCGTCTGTCACGGTGCTGGGCTACTCGAGTATCAGTCAGATGGGATTGCTTATGGTGCCGATTGGTGCGGCGTTGCACACTCCGTCTATCGCGCCGCTCGCGATCGGCGCGGTTACCCTGTTTGCGGTGCATCACGGGCTCGCGAAAGCGTCACTCTTTCTTGGTGTCGACACCGCACGAGGCTCAGACCGATTCAGTCGAGTGCTGGTCGTCTCGTTGTGCGCTCTCGTTGGTGCGTCGCTTGCTGGTGCCCCCTTCACGAGCGGCGCGGCGGCCAAGCTCGTGACCAAGTACGCATTGTACGATGTGGCGAGTGTGTGGCCGTGGCTTGGCACGGCACTCTCGCTCGCTGCGGCTGGCACCACGCTGCTCGTGGTGCGCGCCCTCTGGTGTCTTGCGCACGAAACGGCAGAAGGCGAGGTCGTTTCGTCATGGCCCGTTGGTTGGCTGATGTCAGTGGGGCTCGTTGTGCTGGGGGTGTGGTCACTCGGCCTGCCGAGCGCGGCCCCCGCCTGGCCCGGTGCCGAATGGTTGGACGCTGTCTCACTCATGTGGCCAATCGCGCTGGCATTGGTACTGGTGGGTGCCGCCGCGTGGGCTTCATCTCAACGTTTGCTACCGTTGTGGCGCGTGCCTTCAGGCGACCTGCTTGTTCCGCTTCGCGCGCTCTGGCATT
Source organism: Gemmatimonadaceae bacterium (assembly GCA_022843265.1). Classification (GTDB taxonomy): domain Bacteria; phylum Gemmatimonadota; class Gemmatimonadetes; order Gemmatimonadales; family Gemmatimonadaceae; genus JAABRT01. Next base: position 34,450 of record JALHNZ010000013.1, on the reverse strand, counting down.
GGGTGCGAGCGCAGGGGACAGGAATTGGACGTGATCCAAGCGAGCGCGCGAAGAGCGGCGCGAGTCCCACACTAAGCGGCGCGGTTGCCGCGCCTGTTATCGTCGCGCTTCAGTCGCTTCGCGCCAGGGTTCGGGTCGAGCATCCCGCGCGAGCCGACGACGCGTTGCGAAGTGTGGCGCCAATAGTGTTCGGCGTGTTGGTTGTGATGCTGTTGCTGCTTTTCCGGTTTGGTGCATCGTAGCGATTTTGTCACGGGCGTTTCCTGGCTCTATTGGACCTCCCGGGTCCCCCTACACTTGTCTTATGTCTACCTACTCTTTCGCTCCGCGACGAGCGCGAAACCTGTTCGCCCTGACCATGCTGGGAGCGGTTGTGGCCTGCGCCGTGATCTCGCCACGCGGCGCCGAGCCGTCGCGGGAGTCGGATGGCCGCGCATGGCTTGCTGGTGATCATCACATTCACAGCGAGTTCAGCACCGGATATTCGTTGCCTGCCGAAGGCAGCTCGGAGCCGCCGGCGCCGATCCTCGGTGCCGATGGGCGCTACGCGATCTCCATGAATGCGAGCAAAGCGCGCGAACATGGACTGCGCTGGATGGTCTCTACGGATCACGGTGGGCCGAACCATGCGAAGCTGAACTACGAACAGGCCTATCCCGCACTGCTGAAATCGCGCAACGAGGTGCCAGACGTTGTGCAGTTCTACGGCATGGAGTTCGACACACCGGGTGCAGATCACAGCAGCATGATCATGCCGAACACGCCGGCTGAACGGCAGACGCTGCGTGACATTGAGTCCCGCTTTTCGAAGCGCGATGCGTATCCGCGCGATACCGCGAGGGATACCGAACCCAAAATGCTTGAGGCGCTTACGTATATGCGTGGTTTGCCAACGCCGCCCGTCGTGATTGGCAATCATCCGTCGCGTTCGGCGCGTGGTGTTGGCTCGTATGGACTGTATTCGCCGCGTGAGTTTCGCGACTGGAACGATACCGCACCACAGGTTGCCGTGGGGATGGAGGGCGCGCCCGGACATCAGGCGAGCGCGCTCAACCGTGATGGTTCTATTGATTCAACTGGATCACGCGGCGGTTACAGCAACTCGCCAACGCTTGGTGGGTTTGATCAGATGACGGCGATTCTCGGCGGTTTCTGGGATTCGATGCTTGGTGAGGGACGGAAGTGGTTTGTTACGTCGACGTCGGACTCGCACCGTCACTACAGTGAAGGGGGGAGTGATTTCTGGCCCGGTGAGTTCTCAAAAACCTACGTGCTTGCGCGTCCCACACACGCTGACATTCTTGACGGGATTCGCAACGGCCGTGTATTCGTGACGACGGGAGATCTGATCAGCGAACTCGACGTGACCGTGAAGCGCGCCGGTCAGGGATCGGCAACGGCATCCATTGGCGGGACACTGTCGCTTGGCGGCACACAGGATATCGAAGTCACGATCCGAGTCCGCGATCCGCTCGCGGCGAATCATCGTGGCAATACTCCCAGTGTGGTTCGCGTTGATCTGATCATGGGTGAGGTTGTGGGCCCATCTGCTGACCGAACGCTCGACCGCAATCCCACCACTCGCGTCGTGCAACGCTTTTCGCCGAACCAGTGGACGGTAGACGGGGAGTACCTCGTAATGTCGCATCTTGTGCGCGGCGTGCAGCGCAACAGCTACCTGCGCGTGCGCGGCACGAACACGAACGAGCTTGAACCACTGCCTGACCCGAAAGGGGAAGACATGTGGCAGGATCTGTGGTTCTACTCAAATCCCATCTGGATCAACGTGCGCTAAGGCCGTACACGAAGTTCGGTCAGGCTGGATCCAGTACGCTTGGCCGCGTTGACAGCGTTCGGTTTGGATTGTCATTTACGTCATGACTCAGACAACCATCGCTCGGAGATTTCCGGAAGTCAGGGCCCGACCGTTATCGGCTGTAGTGTTCGCTATCGTGGGCCTGATCGTCGTGCGCCCGCTCGCCGCACAAACCACGGTGCAGTCCATTGGCGGCGCTGAGTTGCGCTATCATGGCGACACGATCTGGCGCAGTCGTGATACTACGATGACTCGACTCATCTTGCGCGGCGACACGGCCGTGCGAACCATGTACGTGAATGGCAAGCTCGTGAGCTCGCTCACGTACGTGCAACGCGGAGACGAGGCGCAGCTTGTTGCATCAAGCGGCGCCGACGGATCGCCAAGAAGTGCGATCGAGCCGGGAAATCGCGTGCCCATGATGGTGGTGCTGGGCGAACGCCAGATTCTCGAACAGACGCTGCGTACTGAGCAAATGCAGGCGCGACTCCCCGCCATGGCGAGGTCAGGCATGAGTCCGGATGCGTCACCGGCCGCACCGCGCGAATATTTCATTTCGGCCAACACCCGGATCGTGCAGCACCGGGACACGGTACGCTACGTTCGCGGATGCAGCGCTGCTCCACCAATAGATACAACGCTGTATGTGCTGTTTGGCTCGGACTCGGTGCAGAGGCGGTCACTCGTACCGCGCACGTTTGATCGCCATATGGTGTCTGCGATCCGCGCCGACATGAGCACCACGATGACGCGTGAGCAGCTTGCGGCGCGGACTGAGCAGGGTGGTGCACGCGTACCGTCGCTGACCAAATGGCCGTGCGACGGGCGGTGACAGGCGTTGTTGCCCGTGTCGCGAGCAACACCAGCGCGCTTTGAAAACCGCACGTCGCTCGTGCTACTCCTGTTCAATCACCGACACCTCGACTCGCACTGCACGGTCAGTGGGCGATATCTCGCGGCCGCGGGCGCTGGCGAGTACCTGCGTGAACTCAGCGCCAAAGAGCAGAATGATTGACGAGTAGTACACCCAGAGCAGAATGAGCACGAGCGCACCAGCCGAGCCATAGCTGGATGAGGTTGCTTCGCGCCCCAGATACCAGCTCAGCACGTACTCGCCGAGTGAGAAGAGTAGCGACGTGGCCACCGCACCAAGCCACACATCCTTCCACGCAATGTCGGCGTCTGGCAGCACGCGCAGAATCGTCGCGAACAACAGCGTGATCACGAGGAAAGAAGCGGCGCTGCCGAGCAGGCTCCACACCACCGGATGCAATGGCGCCACGTTGGCGAGCCAGTTGCTCGCGGCGTGTAGGGCGGTGCTGAGCCCGAGCGACACGAGCAAGAGGAATCCCCCGCCGAGCACCATGGAGAACGACAGCAGTCGGTTTCTGATCATGCCGCGAATGCCGGACCCTGCACGCGTTCTCAATCCCCACACGGTGTTCAGTGCGTCCTGCAACTGCAGGAAGACACCGCTTCCACCAAACAACAACATCGCCACGCCCACGACAGCGGCGAGAATGTTGTCAGACGGTCGACGTGAGTTCTTGATTAACTCCTGCACCGTCTCCGCCGCAGGTTTGCCCATGCTCGCGGTGAGTTCATCAGCCAGCACACCAGATGCTGCATCTGCACCAAACACCAGCCCGGCAACTGACACGGCGATCAGCAACAGCGGTGCGAGCGAAAAGATGGCGTAGTAGGAGAGCGCGGCGCTCAGGCGCAACAAATTGTCGTCGAGCGCCTCCGAAACTGTGCCGCGCAGCACACTCCACAAAAACTGCAAACGAGCCATGGGCCGTTATCCGCCAAAGGGTCCAGCGACAGATCAACCTTGCGGCTAATCGCGCCACACAGCGGAATCGCCGATTATGTGCTATACACGTGGTGTGTGAATTCGGACGTCGTTTGCCGGAGCGTACACCACCCCGCGCGATTGAGGCAGGTATGAACGACGTTGCGGACGCCGGCACAGCAACACATCGATGCTCACATTCGGTGAGCATCAATCGCTCGGCTATGGCTCTCTATTCGGCATGGCAGGATCTCGCACGCCGCCCATCAGAGTCTTCCTACCGAACTCAGGCAGCGCCGAATGCCGGGCCACGCGGCGCGGTGATCAAAGCGCCATGCGTGGGACCCGATATCAGCGCGCTGCTTGTTGATCAGATTCCCGGTGTATTTCTGGCGTGGCGATCGCTGCCACAGGCGAGCATTCAGGAAAGCGGCGAAGTGTGGTTCCACTCCACATCAAACGCCGGCGCAACGGAAGTCCGCATTATGCTGAGCTGGGACTCCAGTGCAGAGAACGCCACGAGCGCGCCCGTGCTCGAGCACGCACGCGCTCACATTGAGCAGAATCTCAACTGCTTCAAACGACTGATGGAGAACTAAACTCCCGAGCCGGTAATTTCGTCCCTTCGATGAATATCGTGGAAACAAGAACGCGAGGACATTGACATACGAGATGTCGTCGGTCCACACATCGCAGGGGGAAGTCATGGCTCGCGAAGTCGTTGAAGATGGCGGGTCACGAATGGTGAGCACGGTGCTCACCATTCGTCGTACACCGACCGAGTTGTATGAGCAGTGGCGAGATTTTGTGCGGCTGCCAGAGATTATGCAGCAGGTGATTTCGGTTGTTGAGCTCGATGAGCGGCGCTCGCACTGGCAAGTCTCCGCACCAGGCGGCTCCGTTGAATGGAATGCGGAAATCGTTGATGACGTGCCGGGCGAGGTCATCAGCTGGCGCACCGTTGGCGCCGCCGATGTTGAACATGCGGGCGAAGTGCGCTTCACACCGGCGCGACAAGGCTCTGGTACCGAGATGAGTGTGGTCCTGCACTGGCGGCCACCCGCAGGCGCACTGGGTGCGGCCATCGCCAAGCTCACTGGAGACGACCCGGCCAAACAACTCGACGTTGATTTGCACCAGTTCAAACAGCGCATGGAAACTGGCTACGTCTCCACAACTCGTGGTCAACCACGAGGTAGTGCGCAGTCAGACGAGCTGCAGGATGAGCGCGACGAGATGCGTGCCGAGCAAGAACCAGCAACGAGCGGCCAGCCGCAGGAGACACGATGAAAGCCGTGTGTTTCTCAGGTACGCATGACGTGACCGTGGAAACCGTCCCCGATCCAGAACTGATCCTGCCTACAGACGCGATTGTGCGTGTGTCGAGCACAGCCATTTGCGGTAGCGATTTGCATTTGTACAACGGCTACAATCCCGCGATGAAAAAGGGCGACATTCTCGGGCACGAGTTCATGGGTGAGATTGTCGAGGTTGGTAGCGCCGTGCGACGTCTGAAGGTTGGCGACCGTGTTGTGGTGCCGTTCAACATCGCCTGCGGGATGTGCTATTTCTGCATGCGGGAAGAGTATTCGGCCTGCGAAAACAGCAATCCCAATGGAATGGACGCCGCCGCCGTGACTGGGTACCCGGCTGCCGCGCTTTTCGGATACTCCCACATGTACGGCGGATATGCAGGAGGTCAGGCGGAGTACGTGCGCGTACCATTTGCGGACGTTGGGCCGCTCGTTGTACCGCCATCAGTGCCTGATGAGCAGGTACTGTTTCTCAGCGACATTTTTCCCACCGGCTACATGGCCGCCGAGAACTGCAACATTCGCCCGGGTGCCACTGTGGCGATCTGGGGCGCGGGACCGGTAGGACTCATGGCCGCTATCAGCGCGCAGCTGCTAGGCGCGGAGCAGGTGATTTGCATTGATCGAACGCCGGAGCGTTTGCAACTCGCCGAAACGCGATGTGGGGCTCGCACGATCAACTTTGAGCAAGAAGACGACGTCGTGGAAGCGATCAAGGAAATGACGGGCGGCCGCGGGCCCGATGCGGTAATCGATGCGGTGGGCATGGAAGCGCACGGCACCGGGCTTATGGAGATATACGATCGCGCGAAACAGGCGCTGCGTCTCCAGACAGATCGACCGAATGCGCTACGCGAGGCAATCCAGGCGTGTCGCCCTGGTGGTACGGTGTCAGTGCCCGGCGTCTATTCAGGGATTGTGGACAAGCTCAACTTTGGAGTCGCCTTCGGCAAAGGCCTCACCTTCAAGATGGGTCAGACGCACACGCACAAATACATGCCGCGACTGCTGGAGCATGTACTTAATGGCGACATCGACCCGTCGTTTGTCATCACTCATCGGGTATCACTCGACGACGCTCCCAACGCGTACGCGAAATTCAATGCGCACGACGATGGTTGCGTGAAGGTCGTGATGAAACCCAATGGCCTCGCGCAATCAGGCGCTGCCGACCCGACGCGAGATCAGATACGCGTCGAGTGATTCTTCGACCGTGGGCATAATGGCGCCGCGCTCGCTGCCGAGCACACTGTACGGCGGGCGCGCCGCTACCCAACCCAGTCTGTCAGGTGTGCACAGCTCAATGAGCTCAGGGTTCAATCCAGCGCGTTCGGCAATCAGTCGCGCCAGTTCATACCAGGAGTATGCGCCACGATTGCTCAGGTGCCAGATGCCCGACTCGCCGTCAATGATGAGGTCTAGCGCGGCATCGACAAGGGCCGGAACGTAGGTCGGCGAGATCATTTGCGCGCCCGCGCGGACTTCGCAGCGGCGACTCAACAACCCCATCACGCCCGTGACGAAGTTGCTGTCGTCCCACGGTCCGAAGAATGCGCTGGTACGCACAACCAACGCGTCTGGCAAACATGCGAACACCGCATCTTCGGCGATCTGCTTGCTGCGCCCGTACGCGCTGAGCGGGAACGTGACGTCGCTCTCCACGTAGGGTGTGCCTTGTCGACCGTCAAACACGAGGTCCGTAGAGAACGTCAGCATTTTGGCGCCACTTCTGACGCAGGCGTCTGCCATATACTCCGCGCCCAGTGTGTTGGTGCGCACGCACGCTTCCACATCGTGCTCGGCTGCGTCCACGTCAACAAATCCCGCTGCGTTGATGACGGCCCAGGGACGACACGCGGCAATGGCTCGCCGCACTTCGATTGGTTCGCGAATGTCCACTTCGGCGCGGGACAGCGCGAGATGACCAAGGCCGCGTTGTTCGCAGCGCCGGACGAGCGCGCTTCCGAGCGTTCCTCGAGCTCCGAAAATAAGAAGACGCTTGTGACGGGGCCTTTGCATGCTCGGGAGAACACGACTCGCCGTGCCTTCCCACCATCCAGGCTGCGACAGCACCGGGTGTGTCATGCAGCCAGTCGACGTCAACGAGTACACGGCATCGGCGATCGCAGTTTTGCGCGGTGGTATGCAGCGCACATCGAACGCGCCGGGTTCGTAACTTCCCGTTTCCCTGGTGACGAGTGCATCCCAATCGAACGCACCAAACAACGACCATGTGGTGACTGCTCGAACGTCGACGCCTTGGCTTTCCGCGAGCTGCGCTCCCTTCCACGCCGCGTGCAGCCACCGCAGCTGCTCCTCGCGCGTGCAACCCAAATGCACTTCTGTGAGGGCGACGGGAGTGCGATAGCGAGTAAAGTTGCGTCGAAGCGCACTGTTGAATCCGATTTGCCAGCCCGGCATGCCATGCACAGCGGCCACGTCGGCGTACTGATGCGTCCCGTTCCCGCCAAACGCTTCCGCCGGGTGGTACGCGCGCCGATCGTCGAGGAATCGATCGCTCGTGGCGTAGTAGTCGATCCCAATCACGTCGGGCGTCACCTGACGTTCTGCGAGCCAGCCTATTTCTGCCTCACTGGCTCCGTGCGTCATCAGGTAGGTCCACATCGGGTGCTGCGGACCCACCTTGCCGTACAGCAGGTCGAGGAACACATCACGACGAGCATTCTCAAAGTCGGCCTGATAGCCAAGAACAGGTGTGCTGAAGACCGTACCGCCATCTTCCGTGTGCACATACTCCGCCGTCGGGTTCACACGACGGACGGCTTGCATTGAGAGCACACTGGCGCGCGCCTGGTGCATCACCATGCGTACGAATGACCGGTCATCGCGATGGTGTGGGTACCAATGTCCGTACAGTCCGGAAAACCGCGCCGTCACCATCGGTTCGTTCACCGGCGTCCACGCGTCAATCCATGGATACCGGGTGGCGGCCGCCTCGGCGTACTTCGCGAGATGCTCCGGGAAGAGGGGATCGAGCAGCTGCGTATACGACGGGCCACTCCCGTGATGCATCAGGCCCGCGATGGGTGCAAGGCCGAGCGCCCGCATGCGATCCAGATGCGCGTCAGTACGATGCCACTGCGGCGCGTGTAATCCGTTTGGCGCAACGCGTTCCCAAAGCAGCGGATAACGCAGCCTGCCCACGCCAAGCGCAGCAATCCGGTCGATATCATCGACACGGCCACTGTGTCCGGTTCGATCCACCTGATCAAGATATCGATCGCCAACTCGATTTACGGTGCACTCGAGTCCGACCCACGCCTCAATCATGTGGCTGCCGCAAGCGTAGATCGCGCCACACCTGTGAGGCGCGTACACAATGCCAGTGACTGCGCGACCACCTGATCCATATTGTAGTAGCGGTATGTCGCCAGCCGTCCCGTGAAATGCACATCGGGAACGCTCTCCGCCAACTCGCGATATTTTTCGTAGATCGCCTTGTTGGCTTCCCGCGGCACGGGATAGTACGGATCACCCTCGGCGCGCGGGATCTCGTAGCTGAGCGTGGAGTGCGTGTGCTGCTGCCCGGTCAGCTGCGTGTACTCCGTAATGCGCGTGTATTCGTGATCGTTCGGATAATTCACCACCGCCGCCGCCAGCACCTTTGTTTGGTGATGCGTTTCAAAGCGGAACTCGAGCGAGCGGTACTCCAGCTTGCCGAACTGCCAATCGAAATATTCGTCAACCGGGCCCGTAAAAATGAGCTCACGATACTGTACGCGGCGCTTCACATCGGCGTAGTCAACGCTGAGTTCGATGTCAATATTCGGATGATCCAGCATACGTTCAAACATCGCGGTGTAGCCATGCAAGGGCATGGCCTGATGACGGTCGGTGAAGTACCGATCGTCCGTGTCGGTGCGAACGGGGACGCGTGACGTGACCGATGCGTCAAGCTCTGATGGGTCAAGCGCCCACTGCTTCCGTGTATAGTTGCGAAAGAACTTTTCGTAAAGCGACCGGCCGACGCGTCCAACAATCACATCTTCTGAGGTGCGGACCTGCGCCACGGGTTCGGCGACGGACTGAAAATACTGCTCCAGCTCCTCGCTGTTCAGCGACCAGTCATACAACTGGTTGATCGTGGTCAGGTTGATCGGTATCGGCACCAGCTTACCGTCAACCGATGCCAGCACGCGATGCTCATACTTGCGCCACTCAGTGAACTGCGAGAGGTATGAAAACACCTCATCCGAGTTGGTATGAAAGATGTGTGGCCCGTACTTGTGGATGAGCACGCCGTGCGCATCATGAAAATCAAAAGCATTGCCACCGATATGCGTCCGGCGGTCGACCAGCAGCACGCGCTTGTTGAACACCCGGGCTAGCCGTTCCGCCGCAACGCTTCCCGCGAATCCGGCACCAACAATCAGATAGTCATAGGCCTGTTGCATGCTCGACTAGGCCGCCGCTTCGGCAGAGCGTGAGATGATGCTCTGCATGCGATTCCAGGTGTTGTCCCAGCTAAGCTGCGAGAGAGCCCGGTCCACCTGCATGCGCCAGCGCTCTTCGGCCGGCAGCAGACACTGCGCGAGTGCGTCAATGCATTCGCGGCAGTCGTAGGCGATGTGCACCAGCTGGTCGGCGCCCCAGTTTCGCGCCACATCAGGCACCGGCGTGGAAACCACCTGCAGTCCAGCCGCCAGATACTCAGGCGTTTTGGTGGGACTGATGTAGCGGGTTGATTCATTCATGGCAAAGGGCATCCACGCCGCGTCCCAACCCGCCATCTCTGTTGGAAGCTCGTCATACGCGCGCGCGCCGAGGTAATGAATGTTTGCGGCGCGCGGCAAGGAGCCCTCATCAATTTTTGTCACCGGACCAATGAGTACCAGCTGCCAGTCTGGACGGGCCGCTGCCACCGTCGCAATCAAGCCGAGATCGATGCGCTCGTCGATCACGCCGCAATACCCGATACGCGGATGCGGAATACCGGCGAGAGACGCCGGCTCCGGATTCGCAATGCGCGCCCGCGAGAAGTGAGCGACGTCGACGCTGCTCGACATGGCGTGACAGTTGGAATGCAACTGCATTTTCGCTTCGTACAGACTCCAGCCGCCTGTGAACACGACGTCACACTGCTGCATCAGCTGCCGCTCGAGCAGGCGGAGTGCAAGTGGTGCACCCGCAAAGGCGGTCAGCTCGTCCATGCAATCAAAAACACACGTGCGCGCTTTAAGATGGCGCGTAAAGGTCAGCGCCATTGGCGTGTAGTACCACAGTGTTTCAAGGCGAAGTGCATTTGACTCGATAAACGCGTCGAGCAGATCTCGCTGCGCGTTGTCGATGTGACGCTCCGGCATGCCCCCGGGCAGATGCGGCTGCAACACCACGATGTTCTCGCCAACGGTGTGCGCAGAAAGTCGCGGCGTTGGTGAGTCGAAGATCGGCTCCTCGAAGTAATACACGGGACGGTTTCGCGCGGCGCGTGTGAGCAAATGCTGAGGCCGCTGATACACCCAGCTCCAGCGCAGGTGCGAGAAGCACAGCAGAACGCCGCTCTCTGGATCGGAAACTTCGGAAAGTCGTACGGACATGTGAGATACCTGTAGCGTTAGTGGGACTCGCAGTATTGCGACGAGCTTCCACGTCAGCCAGACGTCGGAAGAGTGAAACACAGCTCCATCAACCGAGCGACAAGCAGTGATACACGTCATTCTTTTTGCTGTCAGACAAACGAGCATTAGCAGTTGGGATGCCATAGCACTCCTTCCAAAGTGAGTCATCCTTTTTGTCCTATTACAGCGGAGCGTATTCGTCCTTCCGACGAATAGCGCATAATGCACGAATCCCGTATTCCTTGGTTCAGAAGAGATCCACAGCGTTTCGTCGCTGCTGCGAGTTCTTTCTGCGACATCATCCCAAAGGAGTACATCATGGAAGCTCAGCCATTTGATCGCGACCTCAGCATGTCGGGTGCCGCTGGCACCGTAAACGCTGGCGCCAATAATCTGAAAGACAAAGCCACGCACGCGCTTGATGGTGCAGCGGGTCATGTGGAACGCGCGGGTCACAGTGTGAGTGATCGTGTCGCGACGTATGCCGACAAGGCGGCCGGTGCGCTGGGCTCCACCGCTCAGTATGTGCGCGACATTGATTCGCGTGATGTGATGGAAGACATCACCGCCATGGCAAAGCGTCACCCCGGTGTCACGCTCGCCGCCGCCGCTGTGGTTGGCTTCCTCGCGGGCCGAGCGGCCACACGCTCATGATTGAACGCCGGCTTGATTCCGCGTCGACCGCCACGCCGTCGCGATCGGTCGCCGAGGTGCTGCAGAGTACCGCAGCACTGACCGAGAATGTGGTACGCGGCGAGATCAGGCTGGCAGTTGTTCGCGCACAAGATCAGCTGATGGCACAGGCGCGACGGTTCGTGTTTCTGGCGATGAGCGCGGTACTGGGTTTGGTGGCGTTCATCGTCTTGCTGGTCGCCGGCATTATGCGGTTGTCATACGAAGCGGACATGTGGCTCGTCACGCTGAGTGCGGGACTCCTCGTTGGCGCCGTTGCGCTGATTCTGTTCTTTCTCACTGCACGCACGAATGGAGCAGAGTCATGAGTGACGTCGCCACCAATCGCACCAGTGATTTTTCGGACAGTCTGCCGGATTCTGCAGAAGAGCTTGAAGTCGTGGTGCTGGCGGAACGACAGAAACTGAAGCGCTCGCTCGACGAACTCAGCACCACGGTGCGCGATCGACTCGACGTTCGCACGCGGCTCCGGGAACACCCATTGATGACCGTCGGTGCGGCGGCAGCGCTGGGCGTTGTGCTCGGTGTGCTCAGCAACCGCTCGGCGAATCGACCACGCGTATCGGAAGCGCTCGAGCGTGATCCGTCCACGCTGCGGTCTGCAGCGCGGTCACAGTCCGGACAGGTCATCGGCAATATGGCGTTGACCGTGTCCACGCTTGTCGGGCAGCGGCTTGCCGACATGTTGACCGATGGGGTGCGGAAAACGCTGGCACCGCGAACTAACGATTCGTAACCGAATCCTTCTCTCAACTTCAGGACGCAAACGATGCAAGACAGCAAAGAGACACGCGAGGCAATTGCGAGCTACATCACCGATATGCTGGCGCTCGAAAAGCACATCATGCAGGCAATCGAGGGACAGATCTCGGATCTCGATGAGTATCCGGAGGTTGTGCGTCAACTGCAGCCGATTCACGCTCAGTGTCAGATGCACGTGCAATCGCTCGAAGCAATGGCTGAGCAGCGTGAGGGTGGTGGTCAGGGAATTGCCGGCGCTGTCAAGAAGGCGGCCTCGGCCATTCTGGGCGTTGGTGCCGCGGGCATCGATTTTGTACGCGCCGAAAAACTGCCGAAGAACTTGCGTGACGACTACACCGCCCTTTCACTGGCGTCGATCGGATACGTGATGCTCCACACAACAGCATCCGCGCTTGATGACGAAGCCGTCGCGGACATGGCCAAGCAGCATCTGGAAGAGCACGCACGCAACGTGATGACGGTGCACAACATGATTCCAGCAGCAGTGATGACCTTTCTCAAAGAGGAAGGATTCCCGGTGCGCACCGAACGTCTCGAAGAAATCGGCCGTGCCACTCAACGCGTATGGGATTCTGAAGCGGGCGTAGTGCAGCCCACGCAGATGCCCGTCTGATCAGGAGATCAAAATGGCTGAGCTTCACGTACAAAAGAAAGACACGAACATCTGGCCCTGGATTATCGGCCTGCTCGTGCTTGCCGCTGTGGTCTGGTTTGCCTTCGGCCGGTCCGCGACCAATGACAACATGATGTCCCGCAACACCGATTCAATGTCCCGGAACTCGGGAAGCGTTGGAACGGCGACAAATCCCGGCGCACCGAGACCGTAGTCGTCTCAACTGCGCGATGTCGGTCCAGTGAAGCGCGCGCAGCAGTTGCTGCGCGCGTTGTTGTTTCGCGCACGTCGTGATCCACAATCTCTTCTCTCAGGTTGAAATCCCATGCCTAAAAAGCACAAAGTTGCCGCGAAACAGGATCCCGTCGACATGAAAGCGGCAGCCGCGGATCGATTAGCCGCCGCGATGCCGGAGAATATCAACAAGCCGCTCGAGTACGGCTACGACAACGCCCATAACCCGCCGGTCGGAGCAACTGCAGACGTTACGGATGAAGTCGTCACGGCCAGCACGTTGAGCGAAGGGAACGCGACGAACAAGACGGGCTCGCGGGCGCCGGCGGGACACAGCGCGATGGATGGCTCGATTGCCCGTGTTCGCGTGGACTCTGGTGGGCAGATGCTTACGACCAATCAGGGCGTGCCGGTTGCCGACAATCAGAACTCGCTGCGCGCCGGCTTACGCGGGCCAACACTGCTTGAAGATTTCATTCTGCGCGAGAAGATCACCCATTTTGATCACGAACGAATTCCCGAGCGAATTGTGCACGCGCGCGGATCGGCCGCGCACGGCGTGTTTGAGGCATATGAAGCGCTCGACGAGTTCACGCGGGCAGCGCCGTTTGCTGCCGCGGGCAAACAAACTCCGGTGTTTGCCAGATTCTCCACTGTGGCGGGCGAACGTGGGTCGTTCGACACCGCGCGTGACGCCCGCGGTTTCGCGGTGAAGTTTTATACCGACGAAGGCAACTGGGACCTGGTGGGCAACAACATCCCGGTCTTCTTCATTCAGGACGCCATGAAGTTCCCGGACCTCGTGCACGCACTGAAGCCAGAGCCGCATCACGGCATGCCACAGGCGGCGTCTGCGCATGACACATTCTGGGATTTTGCGTCACTCATGCCCGAGTCCACGCATATGCTGACCTGGGTCATGTCTGACCGCGGTATCCCGCGCAGCTATCGGATGATGCAAGGATTTGGCGTAAACACATTTCGATTTGTAAACGTCGAAGGGATCTCACATTTCGTGAAGTTTCATTGGACGCCCAGGCTTGGCACGCACTCGTTGGTGTGGGACGAAGCCATGAAACTTGGCGGAGCGGATCCGGACTATCATCGCCGCGACCTGTGGGAAGCGATTGAGCGAGGCGAGTACCCGGAGTGGGAGCTCGGTGTCCAGCTGATCACGGGAGAAGAGGCCGAAGAGTTCAGCTTTGATATTCTCGACGCCACCAAGCTGGTGCCCGAAGAGTTGATTCCCGTTCGCCCGATCGGGCGCATGATTCTGAATCGCAACCCGGACAATTTTTTTGCCGAAACAGAGCAGGCCGCGTTCTGTACGGCGCATGTGGTACCGGGCATCGACTTCAGCAACGATCCGCTGCTGGCAGGCCGCATTCATTCGTACGTCGATACGCAGATCTCGCGACTCGGTGGTCCCAACTTCCACGAAATTCCGATTAATGCGCCGTTAGCGCCTGTGCACAACAACCAGCGCGACGGCATGCACCGTCAGGCGGTGAACCGCGGGCGGGTGGCGTACGAGCCGAATTCGCTGGGCGGCGGATGTCCGTTTCAGGCGGGCAGCATGGGCTTTACGTCGTTTCCGGAGCCGGTGCACGAAGACAAACTGCGGGGCAAGCCGGAGAAGTTCGCCGAACACTACAATCAGGCACGGCTGTTCTACGAGAGTCAGACCGTGGTTGAGCGTCGGCACATGATCAGCGCTTTCCGCTTTGAACTCTCGAAAGTGACGGTGCCGGCGATTCGCGAGCGAATGGTCTCGCTACTGGCCAACGTGCATGATGAGCTGGCCGAAGGGGTGGCGAGCGGACTTGGCATCGCGGTGCCGGAGCCACGCTCGCGCGCCGACACGGATGTCCTTCCCGAGTTTACAGAGTCAAGCATGCTCTCATTACACGCGCATCCGGGCGATGGCGGCATTCGCACGCGCAAGGTCGCAATACTGGCGGCATCGGGAGTGAACGGCGCGTCGCTCTCGCTCGCGAAGTCGATGCTTGAAGGAGAGGGAGCGGTGTGCGAACTGGTGAGCGTTCGACTTGGCGACTTCGTGGCGGCCACTGGGGAAACGATCGCCGCTGACCGGTCGCTGGAAATGTCGCCGTCGGTGTTGTTCGACGCCGTCGTGATCCCCGACGGACCCGCATCAATTGAAGCGTTACTGCGCGACGGGCACACCCGGGAGTTCATGCGCGATACCTATCGACACACGAAAACAATTCTGGTGCTTGGTGCCGGAGCGCAGTTGCTCACCCGCTGCGATGTGCCTGCAATGCTTCTCACCGATGAACCAGATCCGGGTATCATCATCGGCGCATCGGGCAAGCCGGAGGCGGCCATCACGCAGTTCATCGCGGCGCTCGGGCGTCACAGGCATCCGGAACGCGACACCGATCCACCGTTGATCTGAGGCGCCGCATCATGTCGTCTGCGGCTGATACCGAAACGCGTTTTGATATTGCCATTATTGGCGGTGGACCCGCGGGGCTTAGCGCGGGCGTGTGGAGTGCGCGGTACGGGCACTCGGTCGTGCTGATTGATCGCGGTGATCCGCGTAACTGGGAATCCCGCGGGGTCAACGGCTACCTCGGCTTGCCGCACGTGCTGCCCTCGGAACTGCGGGCGCGTGGGCGGGCGGAGTGCGCGGAGTATGGTGTGGTGCTGCTCGACGAGCATGTGGTAAAGGCGACAATGAGGAGTGCGGAAGACTTTCTGCTTGAGCTCGGCACCGGCCAGATGCTTTCAGCATCGAGACTGTTGATCGCGGTGGGTATGCGCGATGTCTGGCCCAACGTGCCTGGGCTCGAACACGTGTACGGGGCCAACGCACATGTGTGCCCCGACTGCGATGGTCATGAAGCAAGTGGCCTGCAGGTGGTGGTCATCGGGAGCGGCAAGCGCGCTGTGTCGATGGCGCTGGCGCTGACCACATGGACTGAGCACATCACGATTTGCACGCACGGAGAGCCGCCCGAAATTGACGAAGCGGTGCTTTGCGATAAGCTCGAGGCGTGCAACATCTCTGTGGTGCCTGATCGAATCGTTGAACTCGGGCGCAACGGAGAGAAGATCGACAGTCTCATTTTTTCGAATGGCAAGCGGCTCAATGCCGATAAGATCTTTTTCACGTTGGCGCAGCACCCGGCGGATGATGTGGGCGTGCAATTGGGGTGCGAACGCGATGTCGGCGAGCACGTGGTCGTGAGTGAACACGGCGCCACGTCGGTTGATGGCGTGTTCGCGGCCGGCGATATCACTCCCGGACCACAGCTCGCAGTGCGGGCGGCATGTGGAGGAGCAATCGTGGCGATGGCGATCCATAAATCGTTGCTACCGGAACACCGCACGCTGGCGCATGGCGCCCGATAGTAGTCAGATGTCTCAGCGGTGTAACTTTGAGGCGCGCACGTCGCTACGTAGGGGAAAGCCTGTTGCAGTTATGCTGCGCTATGCAGCAGACTACAATCCGCCAGGTTCGTCCATCGCTGGCGGAGCTTGGCACACCCCTGACTGGTTGTTCGACCATCACCTGTGTGCTTCTGCCTAAACTGCCGACCGAGGTAGTGTGCGATGAATGAGACCTCACGCACGTCCACGGACAGTGCACCTATCCGGGTCCTGATCGTTGACGACCACGCGATCATGCGTGACGGCCTCGCGGCAGTCTTTCGCCAGGCGGGCATGCATGTGGTTGGACAAGCGGAAGATGGCGAAACCGCAGTCGCCATGCTGGACGAGACGCAGCCCGATGTGTGCACCACCGATATGCGAATGTCGCCCATGGATGGCTGCGACGTTGCCCGGGCAATTCGCGAGCGTCGCCCGGAGTGCAAGGTGATCATTCTCACGGCCTACGACACGGACGAAGATGTCTTCCGGGCGTTGCAGGCCGGAGCATCCAGCTATGTGTTGAAACGCACGCCCACTGCAGAGCTGATCAAGACGGTTCTCGAGGTGCACGCTGGGCACAAGGTGTTCAGCTCACATATCGCATCGCGGATGGCGGAACACGTGTCGAGCAAGTCGCTGACCCCTCGCCAGCAGGAAGTGCTCGACTGTCTGGCCCGAGGCGAATCCAATCATGAAGTTGCGGCGACCTTGTTCATCAGCGAGGCAACCGTCAAGGCGCACGTAAAGGCGATACTTGATAAGCTGGAGGCGCGCGATCGCACGCAGGCTATCATTATGGCGATGCGGCGGGGATTATTAAGAGAGACATCCAGCTAGTTCTTTCTCCGCGCGTATTGTCATGCTTGTTTCTGTTGCAACTCGCTGCATCCAACGCGTTGCGCCCCTCTGCGTACTGCTGAGCATAGCAAAACCGGTCAGCGCATGTTCGACGGCGTCCACGCCGTGGGAACTTCGCGGCCCTCGACGTACCTCGGCAAGCACCACGCTTGAGCACCGACGCGTTGCTGCGCTTTTACGACATGTTGCCCAATCACGGCGAGGAATCCGATTCGGTCGCCGCGCTAGAGTTCGCCAAACGCGTGCGTGCCGACTCTACGCTACGTTCAAGTTTTCCGTCGCGCACATTTCTATCGTACGCGCGCATCGATATCGATAACGCGCGTCTTCGTGGCGTGCGCGTTCCGGTCGGCGGTACGTACCGGTTTGAAAGTACGATAGCAGGAGCGCCGCGAGTGTTTTTTCTGCGCGTCGCGTCGAAGGTGTCATCGTTGCAACACGGCGCTCGCGATGCCACGGACACCGCTTTGGTACCGCGTGAGCCCGAGGGCTATTACGTACAAGCGGCGGCAGCACCGACTATCGCTGCGCTCGCGGCGTCTTGCTTCAGTCGCGTTGCGGTTGGAACCGGGAGTGTGGTGGCGTACGTCGATCTCGACTGGCACGGCACCGGGCCAACGGACACGACGCGTGAGTGGAAGGGTGGACTTGATCCGCGATTGCTCGAGAGTGTGCTCGGCAACGAAGAACGTCTCGCGTGGAGGCAGCGTCTACGAGACGCGGCGGCCACGCGACGGCCGCTCAGTTTCGTTCCACAGCGACCGCTGCGCATCTGGAATGATGCGTCGGGTACGCTTCGCATCGAGGGCGAAATACAGATTGATCAGCTCGGCGCGGTGACCTTCCGCGGAGAGCGGCTTTCGCTCGACGCGCTGCCGTGCTCATGATCATATCACTCGACCGACGAATGGCGGGTACTTTCGCACTGCATTAGCCTTATAGGCTATGAGTCTAATTGTTGTGTCGGTGCTCGTCATGCTTATTCTCACGAACGCGCTCTACGTAGCCGCCGAGTTCTCCGCCGTCAGCGTTCGGCGAAGTCGCCTCCAGCAGCTGGCAGAAGAGGGTGATGGCCTCGCAGGTCGCATGCTGCCAATTGTGATGGACGGCGCAAAGCTCGACCGCTACATCGCCGCCTGTCAGATCGGTATCACCATCTCGAGTCTGGTACTCGGTGCCTACGGTCAAGCGACGCTTGCCGTCAGTCTGGTGCCGGTGTTCGAGCGGCTTGGCGGACTACAGGTCGCTGCCGCGCAGAGCGTGGCCACTGTGGTTGTGCTGATCGTGCTGACCGTGTGCCAAATGGTGTTGGGCGAACTGGTGCCCAAGTCGATCGCGCTCCAGTATCCCACGCCCACATCCCGGTACACCGTTGTTCCGCTGGAATGGTCCATCCGAGCCATGCGGTGGCTGATCGCCATTCTCAACGGAAGTGGTGTGTTTCTTCTCAAGCTGATCGGCATGCCGGCCAGCGGACATCGCCACATCCATTCGGCGTCGGAGATTGAGTATCTCATTGGCGAAAGTCGCGATGGCGGCGCGCTGAAACCCACCGAGTCCACACGCTTGCGTCAGGCTTTGCGTTTGGGATTGCGCACGGCGGGCGAGCTCATGGTGCCACGGCCTCGCATGGTTGGTGTCGAGGTGGATACACCGTGGGATGAAGTGGTTGAAATGATGAAGCGCACGCCGTATTCGCGATTACCGGTGTACGAAGAATCGCTCGACAATATCATTGGCGCGCTGCACGTGCGCGATGTTGCAAAGCGACTCGCGCACCGCTCGGCGACGTCGGCCAGCGAAGCTGGTTCGGTGCGGGAGCTTGTGCGTGAAGTGATGATCGTCCCGGAAACAATGACGGCGGATCGTCTGCTCGATCGATTGCGCAGCGAGCACAAGGCAATGGCCATCGTCGCTGACGAATACGGCGGCACGGCTGGCCTGATCACCGTGGGTGATATGCTTGATGAATTGTTGGGGAATACGGCCGACGAGTTCAAACTTGGCGACGCGATCCCGACCACACTGGACGACGGTCGCATCCGCCTTTCGGGTACCGCGCGTCTCGACCTCGCGGCCCCGTTCGTTGGCGTCCTCTGGGAGGCCGATTCGTATACGGTGTCCGGGCTAGTAATGGAAAAGCTCGGCCGTCTGCCCAGGCAAGGCGACCTGCTCACGATAGACGGTGTTGAAATCGAAGTCGAGCGCATGCGAGGTCGCGCGATTGAATCGTTGCTGGTGCGACCGGTTACGCAGGACGTCGACGATGAATGATTTTGTAGCGGCCACGCTTGTACCCACGCTGATTGTGACTGTGCTCATTCTGCTGAACGGATTTTTTGTTGCGGCTGAGTTTGCAATCGTGGGTGCGCCGAAAGCAACGATCGACCGACTGGCGCAGTCAGGAAGCTGGGCGGCCAAGCGCGTACGACGGTTGCTTGCCGAACCGCGTGAAGTCGATCGCTTTATTGCGACCGCGCAGTTGGGTATCACGCTTGCCAGTCTCGGCCTCGGTATGTACGGCGAGCATCTGCTGGCTGGTTGGCTTGCCGAGCAATTCGAAGCGCTTGGTGCCGGGCGCTGGATTGCTGCGCACACACTCGGCAGCATCGTGGCGATCATGACGCTCACGTACTTCCACATCGTGGTTGGCGAGATGGTGCCCAAATCGATCGCGCTGCAGCGTGCTGATCGTGCGGTTCTCCTGATCGCACCGATCATGCGTGTGATTCAACTCGCACTGTTTCCGCTGGTCGTCGTGCTCAACGGCGTTGGCAATGCGGTCATGCGTATGTTAGGCCTGCAACGCAATGATGCCTCCGGCGAATCGGTGCGAACGGCTGACGAACTCGCGTACATAGTGCGCGAAAGTCAGGCGGGTGGCATGCTGCGTCGGGAAGCGGCAAGCGTGGTGCAGGAGCTGCTGGAATTCGGAAATCTTACGGCCTCGCAGGTCATGGTGCCGCGCGTACGAGTCGTCGGCCTGGATCTCGAAGATGGTCCCGCCGAGCTACGTGAAATTCTCGATCGCACGCCGCACACACGATACCCGGTGATTCAGGGTGATCTTGACCACATCGTTGGCATGCTACACGTCAAGGATCTGCTCGCCGGCCTCGCGGCTGGCACGACCATCGCATCGCTGGCCGCGCGTCCCGTTCCGTTTGTGCCGGAGTCTGCAACGACTGAAGAGGTGCTCGCCGCCATGCGCGCTGCGCGCGCGCAGATGGTGGTGGTGATGGATGAACACGGCGGAACTGCCGGTGTGATCACGCTCGAAGACCTGCTGGAAGAAGTGGTAGGTGAGCTGACGGAAGATCCGGGCGCTACCACCGAGATCCGCCCGAGCCCTGAGGGAGGATTCCTGATCGTGGGCACCGTGCGTCTCAGCGATGCCGGCGTCGCGATCGACGCCGTCCTTGAGCACGACGAAGTCGAAACCGTCAGCGGGCTCATTCTCGCGTTGCTCGGTCGTCCACCACGTGTGGGTGATGTGGTGGAGTTTGAAGAAGCGCGATTTGAAGTGACGCGACTGCGTGGATATGGTGTGCAAGAGGCGAGGTTGACGCGCACGTGATGTTCGTCAGCGTTTCATCGGCTTCTCCGACGAGGGAACGAAATCGAGCGGCTGGGATGGCACGCGGACCTACATTGTGTGGTACAATCAGAGTGCGCTAGCCATCCCCACACTTCTTTTCCCCGGGAGAACACGATGAAACAGGTCACAGTTCTTGGCGCGATTGCGCTGCTTGCCTTTTCGGTGGGTTGCGGAAACACAGCTGACGGCGTGAAGCAGGACGCCGACATCGCTGCGGAGAAAACGGAGCGGGCGGCCGACCAGGCAGGTACGAAGATGGACGGCGCGTTGCAAACCGGTGAAGTCAAGTCGGCGCTGCTGGCTGACACGCGCGTTGGCGCCACCGACATCAACGTAGACACGAATGAAGCCACCAAAACCGTCACACTGAACGGCACGGTGAAGACGGAAGCGGAAAAGACACTCGCGGGCGAAGTGGCGACGTCGAAGTCGGCTGGCTACTCGGTGGTCAACAATCTTACGATCAGGCCCTGAGACAGGTGGCGGGCGTCAGTTCGGCGTAAACACCGTCACGGCGCCCGGTTGAATCGCGCGAAGCGACGTGATTCGTCCGTTGTTGTCACGCACAAATTCGACGGTTGCACCCTGCACGCCCTTGATCGTGAAACGGTCCGTCTCCAACGGTTCAAGCTCACTGGGCGTGCCGGCCTGCAGCCACACCAGCGTGTTGTTACGCAGGACGAGTTCGATCTGTACGGCCGGATTGTTGTAGCGACCAACAAACGATTGCAGGTACGCGCTTTCGCGTAGTCGTGCGTCGGCCTGTTTGAGGAATGTGACCGGTGGCACGTTGCCATCCAGGATAACATGCAACGCGTCAACACGCCCCGCGCTGTTCGTGCGGAACGTGACCTTCTGGTTCTCGAAGGTCGGGTCCTCGGGATTACGCAACCCGTTAAAGGTTTCGTAATGCCAATGCCCGAAGAGGGCCGAGATGCCGTTGTACGTACCCCGCAGTGTATCGCGCTCCAACGTAATGTTCAGGGTGCCATAACCGGAATCGGCGTACGCTCCCACGTAGCGTGAGAGTGCGTGCATCGGTTTGGTGTTGGCCACTCGCGCTACTGTTTGCAAACTTGGCGCGCCACGCGCCGCCAGCGCTGCCGCATTCCGGCGCGCGATACCCTCGGCGCTCCAATCGCGCGTGTCGCCGCCGAGCAAACGATCCATTGCATGGCGCGAGATGAGCTCGCCAAGTGAAGAAGCATTCTGATTCACAAGTACGACAATGCCGATCTTCTTCGTGGGAAGCATCTGCACGGCCGCGGTGAAGCCATCAATGTTGCCGCCGTGCTGCACACGGTACTGTCCACGATACGTATCCACGAACCAGCCCAGCGCATACGACTGTGGACCGAATTCCGGATCAGTGCCCAGTCCGGAGATCGGTGTGTACGGACGATACATGTCGCGCAGGGTATTGGCCTGAATGACCTGCGTGTCGCCTCGCTTGCCGCCACTCAGATGCAGATTCAGCCAGCGCAGCATGTCTTCGGCACTGCTGTTGATCGACCCGGCTGGACCAACCAGTGTGATATCCCGAAAAGGAATGCGGGTGATCGTATCGCCAGTGGTTCGATACGGCAGCGCGTGATCCGAATCGAGCTGTGATTGTTTAACACTGAAGTTGGTGCGCGTCATGCCAAGCGGATCGAGCACGAGCTGCTGCAGTCCCGCTTCCCACGTGGAGTTGGTCAGCTCACCCACCAGAAACCCGGCGGTGAGAAACATGAGATTGTTGTATTGAAACGTGGTGCGCAGATCTTTGCTCAGCGGAAGATACGCAATGCGACGCACCAGTTCTTCGCGCGTGCTCGAGTTGTTGTTGTACCACACCAGATCATGACGGGGTAATCCGCTACGATGCGTGACCAGATCGCGCGGCGTGATGCGGAGCGTGGCCACATCATCGTGCATGCGGAACCACGGCAGGTACGTGCGCAGCGGTGTGTCCCACTGCATGGTGCCGTTATCCACGAGTGCGCCCATGGCGAACGTGGTGAACGCCTTCGACGAGGAGCCAATAGCGAACAACGTTTTTGCTGTGACGGGAAGTTGGCGCTCCTGATCCCGCAGCCCGTGTCCGGCGAGGTACACTGTTTCACCGTCTACGGTAATGCCAATGGCGAGTCCCGGCGCGTGCCACCTGGCCAGCGTGGAGTCAATCCAGGAACCAAACGTCGCCAGCGCAGCACGTGCTTGTTCGGCGGGTGATGCGCCCAACGACATCGTGAACGGAAAACGAGCGGCTCCCTGCGCGAACGTGCCGTTCACCGTTCGTGCACCAATGGAGCGCGCCGCGGAGAATGTGGGATTTCCTGGCACACCGCTGATGGTGAACCGCAACGAGTCAGCCGTTGCCAGCACATTCAGCAGCGCCACATCGCGGACGCTCTGCGCAGGGATCGAAATGTCACCAGCGCACGCAGCAGCGGCACTGCGACGCAGATCCACATCGAAGGCGAGCAAGCCGGTGGGTAGCGTAATCGAGCCCTCCCATCGCGCGGTGCAGGCATCGGGGGGCTGCGATTGAAGGGACTGCGCGGAAACAGCAAGGGTGGTCGCAAGCGTGAATGCCTGCGCGGAGACCCGGAAGGATCGCTTGTGCATCGACTGCCTCGCTGAGGTCATGATGGGTGTTGCGCCTGGAAGAGTCTACGCCGCGACGCAATGCGTCGCCATTCCGCTGGCAACGTCACGTTGTGTGTGAGTGTGGTGTGCGCTGGTCGTGTTTTACGCTTGGTAGTGAGGAGAGCGCAAGAAAGGCAACACCAAGCAGCCCGTACACCAGTTGAAGCGGTGAGCGTGATGAATAGCCGATCACGCTGATCTGCACAGCGATCCAGACTACGAGCGCGAGCCCAAGCGCAGCTGAGCCCGCCAACGCCCATCGCTCCCGCCGCCACACACCCCATAGGACAGTCAGAGGATACAAGCCGAGCACGCCAAGCAGGACGATGCCGGGAATCAGAAAATCAGCGAACGGCGATCCGGACAACATGTCGACCGACATTCCGATCTTTGCGCCACTTGGATCCGCGAGCAGCGCGATTCCACCGCCGATCGCTCCGACTGACTGGAACAACAACGCCATCATGAGCAGACGCACAGCAACAGGTCGTAACGACATAACAAAATCGCGAGGCGGCTCCGTGATATCTGGATGCATCTCCAGACGCCTCAGAAACATCACGCGACCTTGTTGCGCGCGCAAGCAGCGTCTCGCTCTTTGGGAGTATCCCATAAGAGGTACTCTGAACGCACGGCTTGCTGGCGTGTATGGAACGCTAGTGTTTCATAGCCAGACCTGTTGTGCTCAAAGTTCAATTCTCGTTGATGATTCGAAGCGCGGCTACACGCTGGATCTTCGCGACCGGCAGCGCTCTGCTCTTGAGCACGCCGGCGGTAACGTCGTTGTACGCGCAGTCGCGCAACAATCCGGACGAAATCGGAGCTCCGGAAGTGCGCGAGCTGCGGATCACCGGCGTGCGCTCGGTTGACAAGTCTGAGCTGAGAGAAAGTCTCGTCACCGGACCGTCGGCCTGTTTGAGTTTGTTGCTGCGGCCGTTCTGCCTCGTGAACAAGTCGCGCTTCGTGTACGAGCGGCGCTATCTCGATTCGGAAGAGTTCTCGCGTGATGTGCTGCGCGTGCTCGTGTACTACTATCGGCGCGGCTATCGCAGCGCCTCGGTCGACACAGTGGTCACGCGGGGTCGAGACAATACGGTAAAGCTCGAGCTGAATGTCACAGAAGGCCCGCCAACCGAGGTGGCAACGCGTACCGTTGCGGATAGTGGCGGCCTGTCAGCACGGGAGCTCACCGAGGCGTTCAAGCCGCGTGTCGGCGAACCGCTGGATCTCCTGTCGCTCGATTCCAGTGTGGTGAAGTTGCGCGGCCTGCTCTGGGATCGCGGATTCGCGGATGCCCAGGTCACTACACAAACGGTCGTAAACGACTCGCTCAATACGGCAGACCTTCGGCTGGTGGTCGAGCCGCGTTCTGTGGTACGAATCGGTGAGATACGCATTGACGGACATGAAACCGTAGACGAGAAGTCGATTCGAAATTCTCTGCTCATCAAGTCAGGAGACCTGTTCCGGCGCTCCACGATCGGACGAAGTCAGCGGGCGTTGTACGAGTCGAACCTGTTTCGGCGCGTCATGATCGATACGGTGGCGCGCTCGCCGTCCGCCACAGTGGACACGGCAATCAGTCTCATCGTACGCGTGCAGGAAGCGCCGCTGCGCGAGGCGCGACTACGCGCTGGGTTTACCACAGCGGACTTCGCCCTGGTTGACGCTCGATTTACGCACAACTACTGGCTCGGCGGAGCACGCCGACTGGATCTGAATGCTGCGGTTGGCAACCTGTTTGCAAAACAGCTCAGTTCAACCCCGATCTTCGCGGACTTCGCGAACATCGTGCCGGACAATGCGCTGGGCCGCTTCTTTGTCCCGACGTATCAGGTGAGCGCCGATGTTCGACAGCGCTGGTTCCGCAACCCGCGCAACACCATTGGTGCAGGCATCTTCAGCCATCGTCGCAGCTCGCCCGGTGTGTTTGTGGATCAAGGCTACGGCGCCAATACTACGTTTACTCGCGAGCTGGCGGAGCGTACCACGCTCAGCGCCATCTATCGATTCGAAATTTCACGCGTGCAAGCCGGCGATGTGTATTTCTGCGTGAATTTTGGCGTGTGTGATCTTGGTACTATCGATGCCCTGCGCGGCGATCAGCGACTCTCTCCCGTTGCTTTGGCGTTCAATCTGAGCACAACGGATTTGCCGTTTTCTCCCACCCGTGGGATGCGAGTACGCGCCGAGCTGGAGCACGCGTCGGCATACACCGGATCAGAGTTTCGCTACAACCGTGCGTACGCTGAGGCCGCGTTGTACCGGACCTTGCCGTTTCCGATTCTTCCGGGGCGCGACATAGTTGTTGCGGGCAATATTCGCGCCGGTTGGGTGGATCCGCTCGCCAGCACGACAGACGCCGTAGGGATTGGTGGCGCGCCCGGTGCCTCGGCAGGTGCGGTGCTGCACCCCAGAAAGCGCTTCTACGCTGGCGGCTCACAAAGCGTTCGTGGATTCGGGGAGAATCAGCTCGGCCCTCGTGTCCTCACAATCGATCCTGATCGTTTGCGCGGACGTCGCGACTCGGCCGGAACTACCCTGTATGCGTGTGATCCGTCTACACCTATTCAGCAGTGTGACCTGAATCGGGAAGGGCTCACCAATGCAGATTTCCGCCCGCGGCCTCTAGGTGGCACCACGCTGCTTGAGGGCGGTGTGGAAGTTCGCATTCCTGTGTGGGGCTCCGTGGTTGGCGCGCTGTTTGTCGACGGCGCAATTCTGGGCGAAGGCACGCTGAGCTCGATCACGCGGGGCAGTGGAGCGATTACCCCAGGATTCGGCGTGCGCTACGAGTCGCCGGTTGGTCCCATTCGTATCGATCTCGGCGTGCGTCCATTGCTTCGTCGTGCACTGCCGGTGATTACACAGGAGACTGACAGCACCGGTACGCGCAGGCTGGTGGATCTCACACCGCTTGGTGGTTGCGTGACCGCCACGACATCGGGATGCCGCGTGTTCCCGTCCCTTGACGAGCCGCGCAGTTTTCTCAACAAACTTGTGAATCGGTTGACGTTGCATCTGTCAATCGGGCAGGCTTTCTGATGCGGAAAGCGCTGAAGATCTCGGCCGCAGTGCTCGCCGGCGCGCTCGTTGTCGTTGTTGGCGCTACGGTTGTGCTCACCAGCAGTGACTGGGGCCGCGAGAAAATCCGCGCGCGCGTCGTGTCCGCGTTGCAAGGAACCGCCAACGGTACCGTGACCATCGGTGAGCTCGAAGGCAATGTGCTCACGGGGCTGCGCATTCGTGACCTGACGATCACAGACAGCAGCGGCGCGCCATTCATCAGTATCCCGGAAGTACGCACCGACTATTCGCTCGTTCCACTCGTGTGGACCAAACGCATTGAGTTGCGTGATGTATTTCTCGATCGCCCAGTGATTGTGCTTGAGCGTGCAGTTAACGGGAAGTGGAACTACGAGCGCATTTTCCCTGTGGATTCCACAGGCTCTCCAGCAAGCCAGGACTTGCAATGGGGCCAGTGGCTGGTCTTGCATGATGTGCAGATGGTGCAAGGTTCTGTAACCGTTCGCATGCCCTGGACGCCTGACAGCACATTGTCGACGACACAGCGTGACAGCGCAGCGTTGTTTGCGCAGAGTGACGACAGTCGCGTGGTGGTGCAGCGTATTGACGGGCGACTGCAGGTGGTACAGCGTTTCGATCGGATCGATGCGCGTCTGCCGTTGGTGCGCTGGGCGCATCCCGATTACGACACCCGGCGTGTAGAAGCCGACTCGCTGCGAATGATCGCACGGGCCTTCGCCCCGCCCGCCATTGATGTCCGGCAGGCGCGCGGCGCGATCGAGCTGAATGCGGACTCCGTGTGGTTTGCCAATCTTGAGCTGCAGCTGCCTGCATCTGACGCAACGCTGGGCGGACGTTACACCATCGAAAACGGCGATCTTGCACTGCAGATCGCTGCGCGGAGAGTCGCGCTCGCCGATGTGCGATTTGTGTATCCCGCCATGCCGGACAGCGGCACGGCGAAATTTGATCTGGCGCTGCAGTGGGTTGGCGACACGCAGCGCTACGACGTGCGCGGGCTCGATGTCACATCCGGATCGGCGCGTGCGCAGGGGCAGATCGGCGTGATGCTGCGCGACACGAGCATAACGTACGAGCAGACAAACGTCACATTCTCTCGTGTATCGACGGCGCTCATTGAGCAGCTCGTGCCGGCATGGGATCTGCCAGCGACGGGCGAGTTGTCGGGACGCGCCAGTCTCGACGGAGACCTGCTGGCGCTTGATGTCGACGGTGACGTCACGTTTGATGACGAACTGTCGGGCCGCAGTCGAGTCGTGGCGGTTGGCCGATTTGGAACGACGGGTGATGTGATCTCGGCTCAGAATCTGCGATTGACGTTTTCGCCAATGCAGGTTGGGCTGGCGAACAATGTCCTGGCAGAAGCGCTGCCGGTGCGTGGCACGGTCACGGGCCGCGTCACACTTGATGGCGCGACTGACAAGCGTCTCGCGTTCAGTGGCGCCGATCTTACGCACCGCGATCGGGGCGCGCGGTCTCGCGTGACTGGCTCGGGCGGAGTGCGCTTTGGTACGTCGCCATTCATCGAGGCGGCGCTCGAAGCGTCGCCGTTGTCGCTCGCGACGGTGGGCCTGTTCGCTCCCGCCGCAGGACTTCGCGGCGATGTGACCGGACCGATCAACGTACGCGGCCCCCTGCGAGATCTCGAGATCTCATCAACGCTTCGCGCACCGGACGGCGGTACGATCGTTGCACGCGGGCGGGTTGATCTCGAAAGTGAACTGCTGGGCTACGATCTGGAAGTTTCCACGGTGCTCTTCAATGCGAACCTGCTGGCTGAAACCGCACCCGTCACATCGCTCAGTGGATTGTTTCGCGCCACGGGACGCGGTGTAGAGCCCGCCACCATGCGAGCGGATCTCTTCGCGAATATCTCAACGTCAACGCTTGATACCGTGGCGGTGGACTCGGCGCGCGTGCGCGTGCGCATTGCCAATGGCATGGCGTCGATTGATACGCTCTTCATTGGCGCGCCGGGCACGCGCATCAGTGCCATCGGAACGTTCGGACTGGCAGAGACGGCGCGCGGATCGCTCACCTATGATGTCGCCGTGGATTCCATGCGTGGGCTCGCGCGCTATCTGCCGAGAGACACGGCAATCGTGCTGCCACGTCCATCTATCCTGGCCGCGCGCGTCGCCCGTGCACGCGCTGACTCCATGGCGGAAGCACAACGGCTGCTCGTCGCACGCGCGGCGGGCGTTGAGCCGCCAGGCAGACCAATTCTCGTTGATTCGATCCCGTCTGTGCGTCGCAGTGAGCTTTCCGGTTCCGTCCGAGCGCTCGGTACCGTGGAAGGCGGGCTCGGCGGATTCGATGTGCGTGGTATCGCCAGCGCTGAGAAGTTGGTCGTGCTTGGAAATAGCGTGCGTATTGCCCGGGCGAAGTACACCTGGCTTGGGGCGCTCACAGACAGCGCCATTGCCAGCGGGGAGATCAGCGGCGATACCGTCAGCGCGTCAGGGTTCGCGCTGGACAGCGTGTCCGTCAAAGCCACGTATCGGGCTCCCGGCGGATCTGCGGAGGTCGCGGTATTTCAGGACAACACCCGCGAATACAGTGTGGCCGCCAACTATGCGCTCTATGCCGACAGCAGTGAGCTGCTGCTCAACCGAGTCCGCATGCGCTTCGATACGACGCTCTGGGCGTCGGCGCGAGAGGGAGCAGTGCGGTGGGGACAACCGGGAATCGTCATCGATTCGATTGATTTGCGTAGCGGCGCGAACGGTCGACTGTTTGTGAACGGCCGCGTGCCGACGGAAGGAGACGCCAATCTTGACGTGGTGATTGAACGGTTTCAGCTCGGCGATCTGCTCGGCCTGTTGCAGAGCGACGTTCCCGGGCGAGGACTGCTTTCCGTAAAATCGTCCGTGTCTGGTACCGGTGAGGCGCCGGTAATCAGCGGTAATGCGTCGCTCACTGATGCCATGTACGCCGGCGACACGGTGCCCGACATTCGCACCACATTTGCGTATAAGGATCTCCAGCTCACCGCGCGAGCCGACGCCACATACTTTGGGCGTCAGATTGCACGTGGCGATGGGGTGCTTCCGATCAATCTTGCGTTGCGGGCCGACACCGCCTCGCGGTTGCTCGACGCGCCCGTAACGGCCAATATGACGCTGGACAGTCTGCCGCTGGATCTGGCGTCGCGCTTCACCGACGCCGTCTCGCAGATCCAAGGTTACGCCAAAGGCGAAGCGTCGCTGCGCGGCACGCTAAAGGAACCCGAGCTAACGGGTGATTTCGACGTCGCACTGGGCAGCGGGCGGATCAATGCGCTCGGCGTGACGTTCCGGGATATCACCGGTACGCTGCGTTTGCAGGGCGATACGGTGTTGCTCGATTCTTTGAACGCACGCAGTCGTGGCGCGATCGGCCTGCGCGGCGGAATCGGAATTGCGAAAATCGCCGAGCCGAGCTTTGACCTGCATCTCACGGCGGTCAACGCGCGAGTGCTTGACAACGAAACGGGTCGCGTCGACGCCAACGCGGACATTCGAATCAAGGGTCCGTTCAATGGCGTTTTGGTGAACGGCACCGCACGCATTCGAGAAGGTGTGCTGTACATTCCGAAAACCAGCACGGCCACCGCTATCACCGCGAGTGATCCGGCTGTATTTGCCGTTGTGGATACCACCAATGAAGCGCAAACGGAGCTTGTGCCAGAAACGTCGGCGCTCATGGACAATCTGCGCATGGATCTCCGACTGTCGGTGGACCGCAACACCTGGGTGCGCTCGCCAGAAGCGAATGTCGAGATCTACAGCGATGGCAATCTGCGCATCGTGATCGATCAGCGTCGTAAGGCGCTGGCCCTGGATGGTGTCGTGAATACCGACCGTGGTGAATACGAGTTTCTGAGCAAACGATTCCAGATCAAGCGTGGCACGGCCACGTTTATCGGCACCGAGGAACTGGATCCATTGCTGCAGCTCACGGGTGAGTTCGAAGTCAAACAAGCCTCGCAGCAAGCGCTTGCGGTACGCGTGAATATTGGTGGCACGATGCTGAGTCCGCGTATTACGCTGGAGAGTGACGCGCAGCCACCCATCTCGCAGAGCGATCTGCTCAGCTACCTCGCGTTTGGCAGTGAATCCGGTTCGCTGCTGCAGTTTGGTGGGTCGAGCGTGTCGGGCGGATCGGCAGGCGGCACGCTGGTTGGCACGAGTGCGGCACTCGCCACGCGACAGCTTGCCAGCGTTGCACTCGGCGTGGCGGTAAACGAGCTCGAAGGCCAGGCGTCCCGCTCGCTTGGTGCCGACGTGTTCAACATTACGCCAGCGAACGTGCCCACCGAGCTCGCGAGCGGAAACTTTGGCGCGTTCGAGACTTTTCTGAAGGGCACGCAGTTTGAATTCGGCAAGTACATCAACACGGGCACGTTTGTCGGACTGCAAGCGCAGCTGACTTCCATACCGGGGTTCCGGATTGAACACCGTTTCCGTCGCAGTCCGGGCTTCACCATTGAGTCCACGTTTCAGCCGCGGTTCTTCTTGCCGGATCCTTCGCTCACGCAGCAGGAACTGCGTCGCGCGCACGCGCTGGGACTATTTCTGACGCGGGTGTGGCGGTTTTAGGATCTGCGTGTTGCTTCCGGATGAACGTCAGCGGGCGCGCTGATACAATCGACGCGCGAGTGGACGCACCAGCAGATGGGCCAGAGCGCTAAGCAGCGATACGCCGGAGGCGATCACGAGCGGCAGCACTGGGCCAAAAGTGTAGGTCAGG
The DNA here is from genome assembly GCA_022843265.1 of Gemmatimonadaceae bacterium. Taxonomy (GTDB): domain Bacteria; phylum Gemmatimonadota; class Gemmatimonadetes; order Gemmatimonadales; family Gemmatimonadaceae; genus JAABRT01. Next base: position 3,380 of record JALHNZ010000013.1, on the reverse strand, counting down.
CCAAGCACAAATCCGAGCACGTACTCTGGTTTGAACACCGGCAACAGCAGCGCGAATAGTGGCAACGCAAAAAACATGTAGGAAATCAGTTCGCTTTCCCGATTCAGCGAAAAACTTGTTGCCATGGTCGCGGCGTACAGAAGCGCGCCAACAAAGGCGTACACGGCGAACCTCAGTGTACGGTCGGCGGCGATACGATCGGCACCGAACGCCGTGAGCCTTCGCTGAATCAGTCCGGTGAGTGTCCACGCAACAACCGGCACAACAAGAACGCCCCACCAGTTTGAAATCTCCGGCATGTCGCTGCGCGCCAGAAAACTGTGTGATGGTACGCCGCCGTTGGCGTGTTGGTATGCGAGGAGCGACCAGTAGCCGAGTACAAGCGCGGCGACAAATACGGTGCGAATGCGAGAGAAGTTTGCGGCGTGCACGGGCGTCTCGTGAAGAGTGTGGACGCCCGTACGGCCGCGTTGGTATTCAGTTTCTCAGTTGGTCCCACGTCACCAGCATGATACGCCTGTATCAGGCGGGCGAGCTCAGGAAGAGAGCTCAGGAAGGGGAGCTCAGGCGTGGTTGGTGGAGGGGCGGCGTGCGCGAACAGCCATCGCCAGTCCGACCAAGCCACTCACCATGAGGAGCACGGATTCTGGCTCCGGTACCACATTCGCTTCGCCAAATCGCGTCACAAGCCCCTGACCACGAATACCATTGCTCGCCAACACGCCGAACTGACGATCGCTGGCAGTAGAGACCAGAAACTCGCCCGGAGCGTCGCGGTACAGATCAAACGCCGCACGTGCTGGAATCGCGAAGCCGCCGCCGATCGCAGTGAAATCGACTTCGAGCAGCAAGTTGCCCTGCATCGGGTCATACAAAAAGGGCGAGCCCGTGACCGTGAGCACCGAGGGTGCCGCCGTGTTTGCCGCAATGGTCAGCGTACCAAAAGCCTGACGCGGACCGGTCACATTTGCGCTGGGCGTGCTCGTGTTCACATCCACCGGCGCGACTGTGGTCGTCGAGAAGAAAAAGTTGAACGTCCCTTGCTGCAGAATGCCGGTGTTCGGCTTGGTGAAGAAGCTTACCGAGCCGATGTTGAGCGGCGCGGTGAACAACGTCGACGAATACAATTGCTGGAACTTCGTCCAGCCACCAGAATGACCGAACGGGTAGTTGCTCCCGTTGCCGGCCGCGCCGGGTGTGCCAATCGTGACCTGGGCGGCTGCGCCACTGGCGGCGACAGCCGCGAGCAGTGCGCCGACAACAGTGCGCTTCAGTGTGCCTCGTAGCATGAATCCTGACCCCTTGCAAATATTGACAGAGTGCGTGTGAACTGCACGTACGCCAGGTGCGGGGTTGGTGGATCTGTTTTCGCGACCGTTTACCTTTCCTTACACGACATTTTCCTGACTCAATCTCTGCCGCGTGACTCTTCTCTCCTGCTCCAATATCGGTATCTCCTTCGGAGCCACCGAGCTGCTCAAGAACATCACCTTCACCGTCGCAGAGGGTGAGCGGTGGGGAATTATCGGGCGCAATGGCGCCGGTAAAACGTCGATCTTCAGCGTAATCACCGGCGAGCGACAGCCCAATGTTGGCGCGGTCGCACGCAAGCCGGGGCTTCGGCACGCGCTGCTCGATCAGCACCGTGCGTTTGAGGGTGCGACCACCGTGTGGCAAGCGGGAGCGGCCGCGTGGCGTGAAGTGATCGCGCTCGAGCAACGCATCGCCGAACAGGCCATGGCGCTGGGCGAGATGGGCGACAAAATCACCGACGACATGCTCGAAAAGTTCGGCCACGATCAGGAGCGTTTCGCGGACCTGGGTGGCTACGTGTATCACGCGCGCGTAGACGCAGTGTTGCAAGGACTCGGCTTTGATGCCGAGGATTCAAAAACCCGGCTTGTCTCAACGCTCTCGGGCGGGGAACGCGGTCGTGTAGGTCTGGCCGCGCAGCTTATCGCGCCGGCGGATTTGTTGCTGCTCGACGAACCCACCAATCACCTGGATCTCGACACCACCACGTGGTTGCAGGAGTGGTTGAAAGATGCCGAAGAAACGGTGCTCGTGGTGTCACACGACCGTGCGTTTCTCGATGCCGTCTGTACAAACATTCTGCACGTCGAAGCGAAGTCGAGCGAGGCGTACAAGGGCAACTACAGCCAGTTTGTACCGCAGCGCGCGGAACGTCGCCTTACGCGCGAACGTGAACTCGAGAAGCAGCGCGCGTATGTAAAAAAGGAAGAAGAGTACATTCGGCGAAATCTTGCGGGTGTGAACTCGTTCCAGGCCAAGGGCAAGCGCAAGCGTCTTGAGCGATTGCCGCGTTTGGCGCCGCCACCCGGCGACCCTGCGGCAATGTCCCTCGAGTTTAAAGTCGCGGAACGCGGTGGTGATCAGGTGGTTGCAATCAAGGATCTGCGTGTGGAGGTGCCGGGTCGCGTACTGGTTGACGACTTCACGGCGGTGCTGCGACGCAACGATTTTGTCGCGCTCGTTGGCCCAAATGGCGCGGGCAAGTCGTCATTCATCTCCACGATCCTTGGTGATCGCACACCAGCGCTTGGCTCCGCCAAAGTGGGCGCGTCGATCATGCCGGCGTGGTTCCGCCAGGACCTGGCCGATCTTCCGCTCCGCTCGTCCATGTCCGACGCCATTCACGCGCAACGCCCGCTCTGGAATCGCGGACAGGTGCAGAACCACCTCGGCGCATTCGGTTTCAGCGGCGAAGAAGTGTTTCGCGAAATTCATACGTTGAGCGGTGGTGAACGTGCGCGTATGGCGCTCGCCATCATGACGCTCACTGGCGCCAACTTGCTGGTGCTTGACGAGCCGACCAATCACCTCGACGTCGAGAACATCGAAGTACTGGAAGACGCCCTCGATGAGTACGAAGGCACGGTGCTGTTGGTCAGCCACGACCGTGCGTTCCTGCGTGAAGTCGCGACGCGCGTGTGGTGGTTTAACGGCACTCGTCTGATGGATTTTGACGGGCCGTTTGTGGAGTGGGAAGAGGATCAGGCGCGCCGGAAGTGAGTGGCGCTACGGTGAGGCGCTCACGGACGCGCCGGGCCGCAACATCGTAAACGCCGCGTACACGACCACCGCGATCACCAACCATCGCAGCACGTTGATCGGCATCGACGTGACGAGCAGCGCCGCGACAAGTACGCCGGGAATACCACCGATCGTGAGTCCAAGCGCCGGCTGGTTCACCTGACTGCGACGCTTCAAAAAAGCGAAACAGCCGAACAGCGCGGCAAAGGCGCCGCTTCCCATCATGATCGGGAACGCGGCGCGCGGATCCATGCCGAGTGCGCTGAGCAATACGAATGTGGGGCCGTAGTTGCCCACGCCGAGCATGATGAGCGCGCCGAGCACAA
>JALHNZ010000012.1 GCA_022843265.1 Gemmatimonadaceae bacterium | reverse complement strand
CGCGCTTTGAACGCGGCACTGTACGTCTGCATGTGCACCAACTCCGTACCCCCGTCATGTCATTGCCATGCGCGATGCGGTTGCATCGCTCATGCGACAACTATCCTGACACAGGGGGGTTGTGGCGATGAGCCTACGCTTCTCGAGGCTGGATTACTTTTGGTTCACTCTTCTTCATGAGCTCGCCCATCTAGTTCTTCATCGCGAGATGCTCAACGCACCGGTCTTCTTTGACGTCGAGTCCGGTGCTGAGCAGGATGAAATTGAGAAGGCTGCTAATCGTCTCGCGAAAGACTCGATCGTGGAACGTAGATCGTGGCGTAGCTGCGCACCCAAGTACGATACCAGTGACGGAGCAGTACACACATACGCCGCAGAGCAAGGTGTGCACTCAAGCTTGGTCGCTGGCCTCCTGCGAAAGGAGTTTGGCAACTATGCCCGATATAGCAGTATCGTGAACGAGTTCGATGTTCGGGCCGAGATCTTCCGCGTATGATCCGATACGTTCCTTTTCTCAAGGCGAAGCGCGGAGAGTTCAACGCTCTAGGCCAGTTGGATTCAGACATTAGAAACGCAGTTTGCCCATTCTTCGATTTTCCTAGAAAGTCTCCCATATACGACTCTGAGAGTTTTGCAAAGACTGCTAGTGCTTGTGCAAGAAGTCTGCAGCGGCACTACGGTGTCGAGGCTGAGTTCTACTTCGACGACCTTGACGTGGATCAAACCCTTGAAGTTAAAGGGAAGCAGCAATACGCCTTTATCCTCGGCGAACTCAAAGGGCTGCGGGCCATCCCAGTGATGTCCCTTGACCGAACAAGCCACAACGCCGCTGTTAACCAGCTTAGGCAAAATGGCATCATCGGTGCAGAGTGCGTTGCGTTTCGCGTTTTCCCTGAGGAATTCGAAGACTATCAAAGCATTCGGACTGAGCTAGTAGCTGAACTGGCAGATGTCGTCCGGAAGTTCGACCGAATCGATCTTGTATTTGACTGTAGACTTTGCGTGACGCTCGACGCGACTGCGATAGCCGTACAAATCGCCGACTTCACTCGCAAGTTCAGCGAGGATTTCCCTGCGGTTGGGAGAGTGATCGTCACTGGATCCTCCATCCCTGCATCGCTCGGTGACATCGTCTCTCCGAACAGCACCGAAGTCGTTGCAAGATGTGAGCTTGCAATCATCGCTGCCGCCAAGCGTCTCGCGCACCTGCGCGTGATACCGGGTGATTATGGAATCGTAAGCCCGTATTACTCTGACGCAGCAATCGAGCCTTGGCTATTTCAGACGATAACCGCCCCAAAGTTGATCTACTCGTTCGACCACTCCCACCACATCGCTCGAGGAGGTTCGCTTAAGTCGGGCGGTCCTGATCAGTATGTCGGTCTGACTGCAGAACTGTGCGGCAAGAGCTATTTCCGAGGCCGAGGATACTCGAAGGGCGAGGATTACTTTGATGACAAGCGCAGGCGCATCGGAAAAAACGCCACAAACGGGTCAGTTGTAACTCCTTCCGTCGTGTCGCACATAACCTATGTGGTTCGCCGCTCGGACTCCTGAGTTCTCAGGCTTCGGCAAATTAGTAGTTCACAAATGTTCCTACTGAGCTCAAGCTCTCGTCTCGTATCAGCGATCATCTGCGCTAAGAGACGGCGTGGCATTCGCTCGGTTCCTTCTTTGGGCAGTAACTCAAGCATCTCGCTCTTCCAAAGTGTCATCGCGGCGATTCGCTTTTCGAAGTTGGGGTTCCGGCGCGCCATGCGAACGTTGCGAAAGCGAACAGCTTCTCGGTCGGCCGTCGCAACTATCACACCCCAAAACTTTGGTGCTAGCAATAGCGCCTTTCGAAGATTGCACTCCGCGGTGACGAGTGTGATCCGTGGAAAGACTGCGTTGTAGTAGCCTCCCTGAATGGCAATCCTTTCAACGCGATCGGTAGCGCCCTTTATTTCGTAACAATGCGCCTCCGAGTGAAGAGTTACAACATCAGCGATTGCACTGCCATTGTGCACATGCAACTCCTCGATCACTCCTCGCGGACGAGACTTCGCTAGCTTGCGAAGTAATGCTTCTCGAATTCGAGCATCATTGAGCACGAATGAGTCTATTTGTGAAACGGTGTTGGCATCACTGTTAGACATCACAAGTTGCCCAAGTCAGAAGTCGCAGTGAGGACATCTCTTCCCGTCAGTCCTTAGTGATTGATCTGCAAGTTGCCCAGTCCTAGTTACGCAATTGTGCACAACACTCAGTCATCCGCCCCAAGCTCATCAGTAGGCGCATGCACCGTAACCACCCCAATCCCAAGCTGCTCCAACGACGGCTGCAACACCTCCGGCGGCCCCACCACCACGATCTGCAGCTGCTGCGTATCCAGATGCGTCTTCGCCACGCGCAACACATCCTCGGCTGACACCGCCCGCACCCGCTCGCGATACGTGTCGAAGTAGTTGCTCGGCAATCTGAAAATCTCCACATTCGCGAGACCGCCAGCAATCGCGGCCGTCGTCTCAAAACGAATCGGAAACACACCGTCCAGGTACGACACCGCGAGCGACAGCTCTTCATCGCTCACCGCTTCCGTGCGCATGCGCTCAATCTCGGCCAAGGCTTCACGCACCGCGTCCGCACACTTGTCCGTCTGCACTGCACTCGACACTTCAAACGGACTCGCCGCGCGGCGCCAGTCGAACGCACTGTGCGCACCGTACGTGTAACCGTGTTTCTCGCGCAGATTCATGTTCAGGCGCGACGAAAACAGTCCACCAAGAATCGCATTCATCACCACGAGTGGGAAATAATCCGGGTGTGAACGTGGCACCGCCACATGACCAAGTCGCAGTTCCGTCTGCTGCGCGTCAGGCTTGGCCACCAGGTGAATGCGCCGATCATTGAACCGGCGCGATGCGTCGGGCGCCGGCGTTTCAACAAACGCACCCTGCCAATCGCCGAGGTGCTGCGTAGCCATTGCAACCGCGTGCTCGACGGTGCAATCACCAACCACAAGCAACGCCGTTGCATCGGGCACAAAATGTTCAGCGTGAAATTGCACAATGTCATCACGCGTGATCGTGGGAATGCTGCGCTCATCACCACCCGCCAACCGCGCAAATCTCGACGATGACGCGTACAACAGACGATTCAGCGCCACATCGGCCAGCCCACGCGGCTCGGCGCGAATCTGCGTGAGATCCGACAACCGCTCTTCGGCCAACCGCTGCATTTCCGCTTCGGGAAACGACGGCGCACGCAACACTTCGGCGAGCACCGCAAACGCATCACCCGCACGCTCGGTAAGCGCGGTGAGTTGCACAATGCTCGAATCCCAATCGGCGCCCGTATCGAGTACGGTACCGAGCGACTCTACACGCTCCGCCAACTCAAGCGCCGACATGTCCTTCGTGCCTTCCGCTAACGCACGTCCCGTGAGCACCGCCAGTCCATGCTTGCCAAGCGGATCACGCGTGGCACCCGCTTCAACCACCGCCAATACCGTCACCACGGGATGCGCGTGCACCGGCGCGACGAGTACACGCAGTCCGTTTGGCAGAATGCGCGTCTGAAACGCCGGAAAGTGGTACGGACGCACCGCGCCCGCTTCAGGGCGCGGCGGCGCCCCGTGGGAACCAGTGGTCCCCACCTCAGGTGAAGCGCTCACGCAGCAACCTCAGTCTCGGTCTCTTCTTCCATTGGCACATACAGCAGCGTCGCTCGATTATGTGCGCCCAGATATTCCTTTGCGAACGCCGTCACATGCGCCGCCGTTACCGCGCGATATCGCGCCGGCTGTTGATTCACAATCGCGGGATCACCAAAGTACGTGGCGAAGCGCGACAACTGATCGGCACGTTCAGCCGCCGACTGCAGGCTCGTCACGAAATGTGTTTCTGTCAGCGCAATCGCGCGTTGCACTTCCGATTCAACAACGCCGTGCTCGTGCATGAGATCAAGCTCCGCATGCACCGCCGCTTCCAGCTGCTCCGGTGCGATGTCTGGTAACGCCGTGACGTCAGCCACAAACAGATCCGCGCCTTTGGCCAAATCGAACGTGAAGCACGAGGCGGACGACGCAATGCGCTGCTTGCGCACCAGCGACTTCTCGAACCGGCTTCCCGTACGCAGCCCAAGAATCGCCGCGCACACACTGGCCGCGTAGTACTCGTCCGTGCCCAGCACTGGCATGCGCGAGGCCACAAACACACGCGGCAGCGCGCAGGCGTCGGGCACGACCTCCCGCGTCGGGCCGCCGTACGTGAACGGCACCGACATGTCAGGCAACGGGGGCCGCGCGCCACCCTTCGGCACCGAACCAAAGTACGTCTGCACCAATGCACGGGCCTCCACCGCGGAAAAATCGCCCGCAATGGTCAACACGGCGTTGTCCGGTGTGTAATACGTGCGGAAGAACTCGGCGATATCCTCAAGCGAGGCCGCGTCAAGGTCGTCCATGGAGCCGATCAGCGAATGGTGGAACGGATGCTCCGGCGGAAAACAGAGTGCCGGCAGCTTTTCCCACCATGTCCCGTAAGGCTGATTGTCCACGCTCCAGCGACGCTCATTCTTTACGACGTCGCGTTGCGTGTCGAGTTTGGGTTGCGTCATGGCTGGGAGGAGACGGGCCATGCGATCCGCCTCCAGCCACAACGCAAGCGCGAGCTGGTTGGAGGGTAATGTTTCGTAGTAGTTCGTTCGATCGAGCCAAGTAGACCCGTTCAGGGTACCACCAGCACGTTGCACAAATTCAAAGTGTTCGTTGGCACCGACATTCTCGGAGCCCTGGAACAGCATGTGTTCAAACAGGTGGGCAAAGCCGGTACGCCCCGCGCGTTCGTTGGCCGAACCTACGTGGTACCACAAATTGACCGCGACGATCGGCGCCGTGTGATCCTCGGAGAGTACCACCAGGAGACCGTTCGGGAGGCGGTAGCTCTCGACGGGGATCTGCATCTCCTAAATTGGCGTACGTGTCACGTGCGTCGGAACCCCGCGCACCGCAATTCGTCGCAACTAACCGCCCGAACTTCGCGACCCATCAATGCCCTCCCGTACCTTTCTTTCCGCGCGAGTCTTTGGCACTGTCGTGTTGATGACGCTGATAAGCGCTTGTGACAGCGAGCCGCGCGTTGCCTCGACACTCACGAGCGACGGGCCGGTCACGTACACCTCCGAAGTGAACGCGACCATCGCGACGCCGGCGCCAGCGGTCATCGTCGCAGACCAGCGCGGCCGAGGACTGGGCGGCGTGCTGGTGCGCTGGCAGGTCACCTCGGGCGGTGGACGGTCGTTCAATGACACCATCCGAACAGACGGATCAGGCATCGCGTCGGCCGGTGGCTGGCAGCTCGGCACACGCACCGGCTCGCAAATGCTGACCGCAACGGTAGAAGGGCTGGCACCGATCGCTTTCACCGCGTCGGTCAGCCCGGGCCCGCCGTTTGTCATGGCGCGGCGCGCACCGGCCACGCAAACAACGGTCGTGAATGCGCTCGTGGCAGAGCCGCCCGCCGTTACCGTGATCGATGCGTTCGACAACCTGATACCAAACGCCACCGTCACCTTCACTGTACTGGGTGGCGGAGGCAGCATTATTGGCACCACGCAACGTCTCACGGATGCCAACGGCGTCGCGTCAGTTGACGGTTGGCGCATTGGCACACGCACCGACGTGCCGCAAATTTTGAATGCGCAAACCGTCGGCCTGTCTACGCCGGTGCAGTTTCGCGCCACTCCAATTGCCGAAACGGCGGTGCTCATTGAAGCCGCGTCACCGTTGCAACAGGATGGGGTGCCCGGCATTGGCGTGAGTTTGCGACCCACGGTTCGTGCTCGAGATCAGTACGGCAACCCGGCCGGTGGGGTGACCATCACCTTTCAGCCGGGCGCGGCCTCGGGTTCCGTGACGGGTAGCACGCGCGCCACGAACACACCCGAAGGCATCGCGCGCGTTGGCACGTGGGTACTTGGCGACGCCAGGCAGCAATCGTTGATTGCGCGCTCGCCGCAGTTCCCGTCGGATTCGTTTGTGTTTCGTGCGAATGCCGTGCCAAGCGTGTTCTTCATTGACGTGCGCTTCATCAATGGCGAACCATCGTCACGCAACTTGTTGTCAGTGGAACGCGCCATTGCGCGGTGGCGCAATGTGATTGCCGGTGAACTCACGCCAGCGCGTGTAGTGGCCGGGGCGAACGCGTGCGGACCGGGCGTGCCTCAGATTGACGATGTGATTTCGAATGTTCGCATGTACGTGAACTTCGACAGCATTGACGGACCCGGCGCAATCCTTGGTCGCGCTGGACCGTGTTTTGTGCGCACCGAAGGCGGGCTTCCCGTGGTTGGATTCGTGGAACTCGACACGGCAGACCTCAACAATCTCAACAACAACGGCACGCTCGACGATGTCATGGCGCACGAGTTCGGACACGTGCTCGGGCTGCAAAGCTTCAACTGGAACCGACGGGGCCTGATCAACGGACTGGGTAGCACTGATCCGATTTTCCAGGGGGCCGAAGGACGTGCGGCGTTTGCCGCGATTGGTGGTGGCACGTATACCGGTACTCCGGTTCCGCTGGAGAATACGGGCGGGCAAGGTACGCGTGATTCACATTGGCGCATCAATGTGCTGCGACGAGAACTGATGGTCGGTTTTGCGCAGCCAGGTGGCATGCCACTCAGCAGACTGTCCGTTGGCGCGTTGGCTGATCTCGGGTATCAGGTGCGACTCGACAATGCGGAAGCATTCACGGTGCCTGCGTTCGGCACGAGTGCCTTTGGTGCGATGGTCATGCCCGGTGCAAACGTGGTCATGTACGGCAATGACGAATGGCCGTCGCCCATTTGGAGCGTGGACCGACAGGGACGGAAAACACTGGTGCGCGATAGCGATTGGCGCGTGACGCGTGGTGGCGGACGCGGCGGCGGGCGCTGAAGTCAGTCGCGCGTCTTTCGTACTTTTTCAAGCAGAAACTGCGCCACGTCGGCGGGCACCGCCAACGACTCGCGTACCGCATATTCAAATTCGAGCAGCGGATTGGCCGAGATCGGACTGGTCAGCGTTGGTGATGCCAATGGCGCCAGTCCGTGCAATCGTGCGAGCAATGATAGTCGCAGCATGTGAAACGGATCACTCACAAGCAGTACAGTGCGTCCGTTCACCGCGCGCACACGTTCCGCCGCGTTGTGCATGGACGTAAACGTGGTTCGCCCTTCGTCTTCGTACATGATCACGGAGTCGGGCACTCCGTGTTTGACGAGATAACGACGGCCAGCACCGGCTTCGCTTTGTGTATCGCCATCACCGCGACCGCCGGTCAGAATTACAAACGGCGCCAGCTTGCGATCAAAGAGTGTATGCGCGTGGTCGAGTCGCGCCTGCAACACTGGTGACGGACGTCCCGCGTACTGGGCGGCGCCGAGCACGATGATGGCGTCGGCGATCGGACCGCTTGCAGACGCCGCGTCGTCCCGCCGCGATGACCACCACACCAGCGCGATGGTCAGTACCCAACCCAGGATCGCCAGGGTCAGGAACACAGAGACAAAGCGGCGCGCGCGGCGAATCATGCCGGAAAGCTAGTCGGCACCACCGCGCCAGCCACGCACCTGCGCGGCCGGCGGGCGGTGGTGGCGTGTTACACGGGTCGCGTGTCTCCGGGTTCAGGCGCGTCCACCGTGTACCCATCCGCCCGCAGCTGCGCGGCAAACGCATCCTGCGACGAAGACTCACCGTGTACCAGGTGCACATGCTGAATCTCCCGGCGCGCCTTGATGCCACCTGCCTTCACGGCATCGAGCCACGCTTTGAGCTCGGTACGGTCGCCGTGTGCCGAATAGCCGTTCAGCACTTCCACCTGCGCCGCGAGTGGCACCTCGGTACCGAACACACGCAGCACGGGTTGACGCTCAATGATGCGCCTGGCCAGGGTGTGTTCGGCGGCAAACCCAACCATCAGAATCGTATTGCGTGGATCACTCGCACCATGCAGGAGATGGTGCAGAATGCGCCCCGATTCGGCCATGCCACTCGCCGCAATGACCACCATTGGACCATGGCGCACATTGAGTTGTTTGGACTCCTCAACATTGCGCGTGAATTTCACCAGCGGAAACGCCAACGGATCGGCGGTGTCCTGAATGAGTGATTCTGTGCGATCAAAGATGTTGTGATGCAGTTTGAACACCGTTGTTGCATCGAGTGCCAGCGGCGAATCAATAAAGATCGGAATTTCGGGAATTTCTTCGGCGCGCCAGAGTTCGTGCAGATCGTACACGAGTTCCTGTGTGCGTCCGAGGGCAAACGCTGGAATCAGGACCTTTCCGCCGCGTTTTGCCGTCTCACGCACCACGCGTGCAAGGTGCGCGCGCGCACCCGCCACACTCTCGTGGTCTCGATTGCCGTACGTCGACTCAATCAACACGGTATCGGCGCCGCCGGTTGGCGGTGAGGGATCGCGGATAATTGGTTGATCATCGCGACCAATGTCACCCGAAAAAATTATCCGGTGCGTGTGCGAACCTTCCTTGACCTCAACCACGATGCTCGCCGAGCCGAGAATGTGTCCGGCGTCGGTGTACATGGCGCGCACGCCCGGCACAATGTCGAGCCAGCGATCGTACGGCACGCCAATCATCTGATCAACCGCTTGCACGGCGTCATTCAAGCCGTAGAGCGGCTCCACGTAGTCGCGGCCGTGTCGCGCGAGAAACTCCACGTCACGCTGTTGAATGTTCGCCGAATCGGCCAGCATCACGGCGCACAGATCACGTGTTGCGCTCGTGGTCCAGATACTGCCGGTATACCCGTGCTTGACCAGAAACGGCAGTCGTCCGGCGTGATCGATGTGCGCGTGCGAGAGCAACACCGCACTGATGTCACTGGTGGGAAGCGGCAAACGTTCATTCTTCTCGCGCGACGCGGCTCGGCGCCCCTGAAACAGACCGCAGTCGAGCAGAATGCGATGTCCGTTGGCATGCAAAATGTGGCATGAGCCCGTGACTTCGCGTGCGGCGCCGGAAAATTCAATGTGCATAGTGGGCTCAGTTCAGGGGAGGCACGCCGCCAGCGGGTGGCGCGAGGGTGGGAGCCACGTCGCTCCACGGTGCGCAGAGTGGTGGTGCATTACGCATGGGCATGTCATCAGCATTGCGCGGCAGGGTATCGCGCGCTGCGAGCAGCTCGATATCGAACACCAGTGTACTGCGCGCGGGGATTGTGGGCGGACTGCCCGCTTCACCGTACCCCATGGGGAAGGGAATGACGAGACGACGTGCGCCACCCACCAGCATGCCTTCGAATCCGGCATCCCATCCGGCGATCACGCGTCGCGCACCCTGTGGAAACGCGATCGGAGAACGCGGTTCGCCGTTCGGCATGGTATCGCGCGAGGAATCGAACTTGGTCCCGTCTGACAGCCAGCCCGTGTAGTGCGCGTAAATGCACTGGCGTGGCAGCAACGGTGCGCCGGTTCCCACGCGCACCTCCATGAATTGCAGGGCGTGCAGCGTGCGCAGTGATCCGCTCACTTGTGGTATACCCACCGGATTCACCAACGCCACGTTGCTTTGCACGGGCTCCACGGTCACCACAGGCATCGCTGGCGTGACCGCGCGCGAGCTGCTCGATGCCGGCATGCAGCCTCCGCTCACAAGTGTGGCAAGCGCCAGGAAAGTGCGACGTGCAGACAAGAACATGAGCCGCTCAGTATGGTCGGTGGGTGAGACTGCATCGAACGCGCGTGCCGCGTCACAGGCAATGTGTGAGCAGCACGCACTCCTACACTACAAGATGCGAGCAATGCGCGAGCTTTGCACCCATTCAGCGGGAACGCGCTCTACATTGCGAACATGAACCGGACGACGAAGCCGCCTCGTCCCCGCGCAAGCGACCGCATCCTGAATCGTCTGCTGCGACGACTTGAGGCCCTTGGACCGTGGGGCCAGCGTTCGGCGTACACGATTCGCTCAGTACTGGTACAAACTCGGCGGCAGACGCGTCGCGTCACCTTTGGTCCGCGCCGAACAGCGCTCAGTGGCTGGGATGATCTGATTGACTGGGTGAGCACCACGGCCGTGAGCGAAAATGCGCTGCTGCTGGTGTTTGCCGTGATCATCGGCATTGGCGCGGCGCTTGGCATCGTGGTGTTCTACAAGCTGATCGACGCGAGCTACTGGCTGTTTGTGTCGCTGCCCGGGCAAAACGTCGAGGCATTAAAAAATCCGGTGTATCGCCCGGTGATCACCGCGCTCGGCTTCATGGCCGCCGTGGCCGTGATGCGACGGTTTGCGCCGGGCGAGGATGGCATCAACGTGCCTGATCTGAAACGGCGTGTTGCGCAGGACGGTGGGCACATGCCAATGAAGGCGTTGGGCGCGCGCAGTCTGGCCAGCGCGATCACGCTCGGCGCGGGTGGATCGGTGGGCAGCGAAGGACCGGCCGCCGTCGTGGGTGGCGGACTCGGTTCGTATCTCTCGCGCGTGTTTCGGTTTTCGCGTGACCGTACACGATTGCTGGTGAGTGCTGGTACGGCCGCCGGGATTTCAGCGGCCTTTAATGCACCGCTGGCGGGCGCATTTTTTGCGCTTGAAGAGTTGCTCGGCGGTTTGCATGTGCGTGCGTTTCCCACTGTGGTTGTGAGCAGCGTCACCGCGGCTGTTGTCTCACAGGCCGTGTTCGGTGTGCATCCGGCGTTTCCGATTCCGGTGCTGCATCCGTCGCGCTCGTGGTTTGAGCTGCTCGCATTGCCACCGCTGCTTGGTGTGGCGTGTGGATTGGTCACCGTACTGTTTGTGCGCTCGTACTTTGGCATTGGCAAAGCCATGCGTGAGCGCGTGAAACATCCGGGACTGCGCGCGGCAATTGGCGGCGGCGCCGTCGGCTTGCTGGTGTACGCATCGGGTGGACTGCTGCTTGGTCCCGGCCATTTGTCGATTCCGGCCGAAGTGTTTTCCGGCACGGCGTGGTGGATTGTGCTCGCGCTGGTGTTTGCGAAAATCATTGCAACGTCACTCACGCTGGGCAGCGGCGGTTCGGGTGGACTGTTTGCACCAGCGCTCTACGTTGGTGCGGCCACGGGCAGCGCGCTGGCGGGTGCACTCGCGTGGGCGATGCCATCACTGCAGATCACGCCCGCGGCGTGGGCATTTGTGGCCATGGGCGGAGTAGTTGGTGCCGCCACGGGTGCACCAATCACCGCCGTGCTGCTCGTGTTTGAACTCACCGACGATTACGCACTCATGCCGCCACTGCTGCTGGTGACCGGACTCGCGCTGGTGATTGCACGCCGGTACGAAAAAGACGATTTGTACAGCGGCTGGCTGCGCCGGCGCGGTATTGTGCTGCGTCATGAAAACGAGCGTGATGTCTTGTCGCGTTTGCATGTGCGTGACGCGTGTGACATGGCACCGCTCGTCGTGCGCGAACATGAGCGTGTGGAGACGGTGCTGGCGCGTGTGGCGTTTGCGGCGCAGCCCATGTTTCCCGTCGTTGACGCAAACGGCAAACTCGCGGGCATTCTTCCGGTTGGTGCATTAGCCAGCGCATCGCGTCAAGCCGATGCGCTTCCCATGCTGTTGGTTGCAGACCTCGCCGTATCCACTCCGGCTGTTACGCTCGACACGCCGCTTGATGATGTGATGCGTCGCATGGGCGCCCGCGACCTTGCCGCGTTACCGGTAGTGGCGGTACCGAGTGGACAACTGCTCGGGTTGATCACGCGTGCACACCTGACTCGCGTCGTAGAACGCGCGATGTTGCTGGAGCGGCCCGCAGCTGCCCCTGTTGCGACGGGTGTGCCGCACGAAGTGCCGTACGAGCTGCCGTCGGGCACGCATCAGCGGTAGCACCCGCGATGATTGAGTGGCTTGCTTCAAGCCCCTACAATCTGTTGCAGTTTTCGCGTCCTTCGCGCTCTTCGCGCCTTCCTGTGCCCTTCACCTGCACTTGGTACAACGTGTGCCGTCCACTTCGGATCGTGCGGCGGACTTTGTACTAACCGAACGTGAAGGGCACAGGAAGGCGCGAAGAGCGCGAAAGACGCGAAAACTACAAGCACCCTCCCGAACGCTCGTTGGATCGCAACGAGATGTTCTGGAACTGCCACGTCGCTGACCCGAGCTCGCCGTAAGACGCGCGTCAACTCGCGTACCCAACGCGATACGCGGCAGTTACACTCGTGCTTCGCTCACGCGATGTCTGGCTACTGTGCCCCATAGCACCACCGCGGCAAGCATGGGTGCCGTGCACACCATCGCGATCAACAACCAGTCGGTGATGGTAGCAGCGCGTGGACCATACCACGTGATGGCTTGCACCAGTGTCGTCAGCGCGTCAGCCGTGACGGCCATTGCAACCAGCGTACCGAGCCAGCCACGCCAGCGCGAAATCAGCATCACGAGTGCCACGCACAGCAGTGCGTCAAACGTGACCCACGCACGCTGCATCCAAGGCTCCGGAAACCATCGCGCGGTATCGAGCAGGCCCAGTGTGATGGTCCACGGCACAAGCAGCGCCGTCATCGCCACGAGCACAGGGCGCGGTCCTCGGCGCAGCGTTTCCCACGCAAACCGCAACAGTGAACCGCCCGCAAACGCCGTGAGTGCGTCGAGCAGCGCACGCCACCATGCCGTGCCCGCTGGATACGCCAACCAGATCGGCTCCCACGTATGTGGGCGCAGCTTGGCTTTGAACGCCTGCAATCCGGCGAAGTTGAAAAACGGCGTGCTCAACGTGCGGACGCGCGCGAGCAGCGGCGTGACAGGGCCAGCGAGGGGAGCGAGTCCGAGCGTCGCCCATCGCGAGCCATCGTTCGCGATGTCGCGCATGCCCGCGTCGACCAGCAGTTCAGTGGTGCCATTGGGGGCGGCAGGATCACGAAGCAGGTCTTCAAACAACCAGCCGTTGCGTGCGTATACGGGTGCCATGGAGAGCAGCGCCACCAGCTGCCCGTCTCGTTCGGCCACAAACAGCCGTCGCTCGTCGGCGTGTGTGAACGGTTCTACACGCACCAGAAATCCCATCGGCGCCATGGCCCGCGTGGCTTGCCAGCGCCGGATCAGCCGGTCGAGTTCATCGCGCAGCGTGGTGCCCGCCGCTACGTCTGCGGCGTGCACACGTCGCACAGCGACCCGTTTGCCAGCCGCGCGTTTGATCTGCGACCGCAGCGAGCGCGACGCGCGCACCGTGTCGGGCCATGCGGCCGGGTCCCACACGGGTTGTTCGCCAAGCAGCAATCGCTCAAATCGCGGCGACGTCACCAGCCGTCCTTCGGTTGCGAAAAACGCCGCCCGTTTTCCGGCGCGTCGCGCGGCTTCGAGGAAACGTTCGGCGACGATATGTACATCGTCTTCCCGAGCGACAGGCTCGCCGCCGGCCACCCAGGCGGGGCCGGTGTCGACGTAACCGACCGCGGCGATTGGCGCGTCGCGGAGCGTCGTGGTCACGACCTCGCTTGTCTTGCTCGCGTCAACATCCCGCCACACCAGAAAGTCGCGCTCGAGCAGCTGGAACGACGTCGCGTTCCGTCCAAACGCGCGCAGCGCGGCGAGCAACGCGAACTAGGCCTCGGGGTCCGGCGCCTCACGCGCAAACACCACAGTCAGTCGCATGGCATCCTGCGTGATCAGCTCCGGAGTCCACCCCGAGCGACTACGCTCGTTGAGCAGATCGGTGAGTGCGTCTTCGTCGTCGCGCACGCGCTTGCCGAAGCGCACAATTACGGCTTGATATTCCTTCATGGAGGGCAAAGCTAGCGTCTGCACTCCGCCAACCGCTAGCTTCGGCGCGACGGAGTTAGTCCGCGCAGGTGTCGCGCCGCTGGTATTCCCCGAGCCGAGTTGTGCCCATGTCGTCTGTCGCGATCACGCATCCCGAGTTCCCCACGCTCACGATCGTGGATCACCCGCTTGTGCGTCACAAAATCACGTTGCTGCGTGACCGCGAAACGTCCACGAAAACGTTCAAGGAGCTGGTGGACGAAATCGCCATGCTGATGGCGTACGAAGCCACCAAGGATCTCGCTGTTGAGCCGGCGCCGGTGGACACGCCGCTTGAATCCACCATGGGCTGGACGGTGGCGGGCAAGAAGCTGGTGCTGGTGCCCATTCTTCGCGCCGGACTCGGCATGGTGGAGGGCATTCTGCGGCTCATGCCGTCGGCGCGCGTGGGGCACATCGGGATGTATCGCGATCACGATACGCTCGAGCCGGTGGACTACTACTTCAAGGTGCCGGGCGACGCGGAGGCGCGTGATTTCCTGCTGTTGGATCCGATGCTGGCCACCGGCGGCAGCGCGGCGGCGGCGGTCACGTCACTCAAGCGCGCGGGGGCGCATCGCATTCGGTTGTTGTGTCTCGTAGCGGCGCCCGAAGGCGTGCGGCGGTTGGCCGCGGCGCATCCTGATGTGTCCGTGCTCACCGCGTCGCTTGATCGCGAGCTCAATGAGAACGGTTATATCCTGCCGGGGTTGGGTGACGCGGGTGATCGCTTGTTTGGGACGCGGTAACGACGCGAAGCTTTTGTCTTACCCGAACCACTCACGCGGCGTCTGCCGCTGCTGACGCGTCACGTCCAGCACCCACTCCTGCGTAGACGGCTCGACAATCTCCAGCGGCACGCGATCAAACCATGAGCTGGCCATATCTTCGTCGCCAACACGACGCCAGAGCTCGCCAATCAGATACGTGATCACCGCACGCTCGGAACGATCCACGCCATCGTACAACCGCAGCGCTTCGGCAAACTGCCAGGCGGCGTGACGACGATAAAAACGCTCGGCTTCGTGGTCCTGCTCGTCTACGCAGCACCAGGCAGCGCGCAGATACAGATCGCCGAGGTAACGCGGCTCGCACCCTTGCCACGACGCCACAAGCGCGGCGTGCTCGTATTTGAGCGAGCCACGTGGTCCTTCGCGCGCCAGTGACGACGGCAGGGTGAACCACACCTTCTCGCGTGTTTCTGCGCTCAGATCGACCTCGTGATCGAAATCACGGTCCACACCCGCGTAGCCGCAGGTGCAGCACAGATGCACGAAATACGGCAGCGGCTGCATGCCGGCCGCGCGCTCGTGAAAATCCGTCCGTTTGCCGCCGAATGCGTTGGTTGCCAGCACCGCTTGTGAGCGGAACTGCGTCGTGCATACAGGGCAGGTAAGATCAATGAGTTGCAGTGTGGTCATTGCGAGATCGAGCGACGAAGTCGGCTCCATGCCGTCTCTTGTCAAGGAGTGTCGGCACAACCGCCCGGTGACATAACAGGACCGATGGAAGATTCGCGCTTGCCTGCAATCGCGTGTGCGCGCTATCTTGGCCCGTCGCCCTTATCCGCCCACTCTGGCGTATTTCGGCACAATCACTCGGCGAGTCTTCCTGCGCCGCACATCCCGCGCTCCGGGCGTTGATGATCGTCAACCTCCTCCCAGACTTTCTCGCCGTCCTGCAGGCCCCCGATCGAGTCGCCGCGTATCGCGCGTACTTTGATCGGCATCGGGCGCTGCTGACTGCGTACTGGGACAACTACGTGCTCGACCCGGCCGGTCCGCACTTTGACGATGTGGTGCGCAGCACGGTGCTCGCTGATCGCAGCGATCTGCTGGCCTTGCTCGCGCGCACGGACATTGTGTCGATTGCCGAACGCACCGTGGCGCAGGTGCGTGAGCTGCTCGCGCTCGATAGCGATATTGACGTGGTGATCATGGTGGGCGTGGGTGCGGCCAACGCGGGTGAACTTGTGGTGGACGGACGTGGCGTGGCGTTTGTGTGCCTTGAGCATTTCACCGGTGTGGCCAATCCGGATACGCAGGGGCTGGGGCTTGATCCCGAACTATTGCCCCTTTGGCTCGCGCACGAAATCACGCACACTGTGCGGTATACGTCTCCCATGAGCCGCAGTGAAATGCGCGCGCTGGTAGACGACGCCGGTGGTTATTACTCGTACTGGGAAACAGGACGTCTCGCATCACTGCGCGAACTGCTCGTAAACGAAGGACTCGCCGTGCAGGTCTCGCGCGCGATCTCGCCGGGGTACGCCGCGTGGGAATACTTTGGCTACGCGCGCAAGCAGTACGCGCGGGTGCGTGAGCTCGAGCCATTGCTCACGCGGGCGATTACGGCCGATCTCGATCGTGCAGGGCTCGGACTGCGTTTGCGCTATTTGTCCGGCGGCATGAGCGACGAAGCGCGCACGATTGAGCGTACCGTGATTCCGGAGCGCGCTGGGTATTTTCTTGGTGCACGCATTGTAGAGCCAGCAATTGTGGCCAATGGGTACGCCTGGGCGGTTCGTGCGCCGGCCGAGGAACTGACGGCGATTGCCGACGGGCAGTATGTGCTGCCGGAAAACGCGGCGCAGATGGCTTGATCGAACGCTCGCGTCATTCAACATCGATGACATCGCGCCAGCGCTCACATCGGATGTCCTCGTGCCCGACGCTGGCGATGCACATGCTGCGTTCTATCACACGGGACTTGGCGTGCACATGCTCGGCGTATATCCCAAACATCGTCTGGTGCTGGTGCATCGTGTGAACACGGAGCAGGACTTCACGTTTAACGGTGACCAGTTGTACCGAATGATCCGACTCGTGCACGCGGCGCGGCTTAAGGCGCCGAAATAGCGCGGCGCTAAACGCATGAGACGTTAGCGGCATCCATACCAGCGTGTGCACCCGTTGCCCCTGGAGGATTGCATGATTCGGTATGTCATAGGGATCGTTGTTGTCGCGGTCACGTTCACCGCATTTCGTCCGCCGCCCGTTTCTGAAGCATCGCTGACCAGCGACGCGCTGGCGACGACATCCGAAAGCGCCGTGGAAGCCAGTGGGGCGATTGTCGACACCAGCGCCTCTGTCGTGCGCTGGCGCGGCACCAAGTTTGGTGGTCGCGGTGCACACGCAGGATTGGTGAGACTGCGGCATGGCTCACTCGACTACGACGCGCGGCGCGCGGCGTTGCGTGGTGCGCGCTTTGATCTCGAGATGCGAAGCATCGCGATCACGGACATGCCACTCGCCGAAACCACGGCTCGGCGCAAGCTGCTGACGCATCTCCTGGCGGCGGATTTTTTCGATGTGGCAAACCATCCAACCGCGCGGTTTGATGTCCAGCGCGTGACCTCGCATGGCGGCAATCTGGTGCGGCTCGACGGTCAGCTCACCCTGCGTGGTGTCACGCGTCCGTTCGGTATGGATGCGACGGTCTGGTCGTACGAACCCACGCGCTTGCACGCCACCGCGCGCGCTACGCTCGATCGCATGCAATGGGGCGTGGCATTTCGCGGCTCACGACTGACCAATGATCTGGTCGACGACATCATACATCTGGAGTTCGACATTGTGGCGCGGGTATCGAGCAGTGAGGCTGCACAATGAAGCGCAGTATCAGCATCCTGCTGTTCTCGTTGATACCGGCCGTTGCATGCGCCCAGAACTCGCCCGACGACGCCGCGTGCCAACCGCCCGCGCCGCCGAGTCGCACGCTGCCGTCAACGCTCACGCTCGCCGCACAGTCGGAACCGGGCGATCGCTTGCAGCTGCGATTGCAGTTCCTCGCTCCGAATGGCGATGCACTGCGCGACTTGCTCGTGTACGTGTATCACACAAACGCCGCGGGCGTGTACCCGCCCATTCCTGGCGCCGCGGGTTGCCTGCGATTTCATGGTGCGCTGCACGGCTGGGCGTATCCTGACTCGGCGGGTTTCGTCACGGTGCACTCGGTTCGCCCCGGCTCGTACCCGCGCAGCACTGAACCCGCGCACCTGCACGTGGTGGTGCAGTTCAAGGGCAAACGCGGCTTTTACGTAAATGACGTGCTCTTCGAAGACGATCCGCGCGTTACGCCCGCAGTGCGGGCGGCGCAGCAAGCACCCGGTGGCTCGGGCATCGTACGCGCCACGCGTACGAGTGGAACGTGGATCGCGGAGCGGGTGATTCACCTCTCGCCACCAACTCGCTAATCGCACAACAGCACCCGGTGCGTTATTCCTTGCCTTTCACGTCGCGTCCGGGTGTCACACCCACCGTGCGGCGAAACGCTGCCACAAATGCACTGGTGCTCGAATAACCGGCGGCCAATCCGGCTAGGAATACGCTGCCAGCTGCACTGATTCCGGTCGGTGTCGGGCGTCGCTGATCGACACGCGAAGGCCCTTCACCAAAACGGGCGGGATACGATCGATTCTGCGGTAGCCAATGGTGGTGCCTCGTGTGAGCAGCTGCCACCGCGCGCCTACCAGGCCCTCAATCGCGTACTCGGCAACTCGCTGACCGCGCGTGATGTCTTCACGCACGTCAAGAACACGCACACTTTCTTCGCGTGCGAACGGGACCGTGTGTACTGCCGCAGTATCGCTCAGCACGCGCCAGCGTGCCGAGCTACCGCGCACAACATCATTCGCAAACATTCTGTCGAGTTGTTCACGCATTCCAGTGAGCCGCTGCACGTCCACGCGGTGCAGCAAACCCTCAGGCGTGGGCGGCACGTTGAGCAAGAGCTTCGAGTTACGCCCCACGCTCGTGCAGTAGATCTCCACGAGATCATCCACCGATTTCACGCGTGCGTCTTCGGCCGGATGGTAAAACCACCCTGGACGAATCGACACATCCGTTTCACCGGGCCGCCACACCGAGCCGTCACGATCACCGTCCTGCAGCGAACGCATGACTTCGTCACCCGACATGCCGGGATACGGCACGATTGATGGATTCACCGTAGACCAGTTGGTCGTGCCGGCGACACCACGTTCGTTGCCAATCCAGCGTACATCAGGACCCGCGTCTGAGAAGATGACCGACTGCGGCTGCAACTCTTTCACTTTGCCCCACACACGCGGCCAGTCGTACGTCTGACGTTTGCCATTCGGGCCTTCGCCGTTGGCGCCGTCAAACCACACTTCGTGAATCGCGCCGTAGCGCGTGAGCAGTTCGGTGAGTTGCGCGATGTACATGTCTTTGTAGCGCGGCGAATCGCCGTAGCTTGGCGCGTTGCGATCCCAGGGCGACAAGTACAGTCCAACACGCAGCTGCTCGGCACGACACGCGTCGACAAACTCGCGCACCACGTCGCCATTTCCGCTCCGAAACGGACTACTGCGCACGGAATGTTGTGTGGTGGCAGTGGGCCACAAACAGAAGCCGTCGTGATGTTTGGCGGTGAGCACCATGGCGCGAAATCCGGCCGCGCGTGCCGACCGCGCCCACTGCCGCGCGTCGAGCGCGGTTGGATTGAACGAACTCGGGCTTTCCTTGCCGTCACCCCACTCGCGGTTTGAAAACGTATTCACGCCGAAGTGAATGAACATGGCCAGTTCGTCGCGCTGCCAATCGAGCTGTGCGCGTGACGGGAGCACGATGGTGTCGCGACCTGCGAACAGGCTGTTGCCGGCAGTTGGCCTACCACCCGGCGTCACAGTTGAACGCGCCGCTTCAACAAGGTGCGCACCCGCGAACGGGCTCCCCGCCAGCGCCGCCGCCGAGAGGCGCACGAACGTTCGACGATCAATGCTCATCGCACCACAAGCTCCCCGCGAAGGCGAATGTCTTTGGACGACGCACCCACCAGCACCCGAAATACTCCCGGCTCCACTACCCAGCGCATGTCGACATCGAGCATCTGCAACTGTTCGCGCGTGAGCGTGAACGACACATCACGTTTTTCGCCGGGTGCGAGATGAATGCGAGTAAATCCCGCCAGCTGAATAATCGGTCGCGCCATCGTGGCCAACACATCGCGAATGTACAGCTGCACCACTTCGTCGCCAGCACGCGCACCCGTATTAGTGACTGTGGCCGTCACCCTGGCCGTTCCACTCGCGCTCATGCTGTCCGGTGAAATTCGCAGCGCCGAGTACTCAAACGTGGTGTAACTCAGTCCATAGCCAAACGGAAAGAGTGGTTGACCGGTGAGGTCCACATAGTCATCACCTCGGCCGGTTGGTTTGTGATTGTACGACAGCGGCAGTTGCCCCTCGCTCACGGGGAAGGTGATTGGCAAACGTCCGGCGGGTGATTCGTCGCCGAAGAGTACGTCCGCGAGTGCGTTGCCACCTTCTTCGCCCGGATACCACGCGTGCAGCACCGCGCCCACTGACTCGAGCCACGGCGACATGGTAATCGCGCTGCCGCCCACGAGCACAACGACAACCGGCGTACCAGTGGCCGCCACTTCGCGAATCAGCGCCTCCTGTTTTCCCGGCAGCGAGAGCATGGCACGATCACGAAACTCGCCTTCTTCAATACCGGCGACGATCACGGCCACGTCTGCCTGGCGTGCAATGTGTGTGGCACTGTCAATAGTTAACTGCAAATCATCGGGTGTGCGCACGCCAGCATTCCACACCAGCTTCACGCGCGCGTTGCCTGCGCTTTCGAAAAACTCCAACCGCACCGAATGTTTGCTGTTCGCCGCAAAGTTCACGTTCGCCATGCGCGCGCCGAACGATCGTTTCTCCCAGTTGTCGATTACCAGCGAGTCATCAATCCACAGCCGGTATCCGTCGTTGCCTTCGACGCCGATTCGCGCAACACCAGCGGCGGGTGCGGTGACCGTACCAGTCCAACGCACCGAATACCAGTCAAAGGCAATGCCGCGAGCGGGAGAGTTCAGCGTCCAGCCAAAATCAATGCGTGCATCATCGCGCACAAGAAACGGCGTGCCGGTGAGCGCGATGTTGGTGAAGTATTCGCCGCGCAGCGCCGAGAGATTTTCTTCTGGCACCACCATGTGTGTTGCGGCAAACCGCCCCGGTCCCGGTGCGTAGTGCACGGTTGCGTTCGTACCTGCAGCCGCTCGAATGCCATCGAGCATGTTCGTGGTGCGAATGCCGGGTCCACTGTACCCACCAAAACGCCCTTCTACCGCATCGGTACCGATCACTGCAATCCGGCGCGTGGTGCGTGATAGCGGCAGCGTGCCCTTTGCATTGCGAAGCAGCACCATCGACTTGCGGGCCACCTCGCGCGCGAGTGCGCGGTGCGTGGCGTGTCCACTCCAGTACGCCGCTGAATCCGGATTCACATACGGCTGCTCGAACAATCCGAGATCAAACTTCGCGCGCAGCACACGCGAAACGGCCGCGTTCATCACGGAATCAGAAACCATCCCGCGCCGGAACGCCTCGAGGTACGGACGGTGCTGCGGATACTCCGACTGAAACACCACATCGAGGCCGGCTTCAAACGCGCGCTTGGTCGCCGTCGCCGTGCTCGCTTCGGTGTAATGCAACACCGTGGCACCACCAGTCGCCGCCGCGTCGGAAATCACGAAGCCTGTGAATCCCCAGTCGCGCCGCAGTGTGCCATTGAGCAACGGCCCGTTCTGCGTGGCCGGCAGTCCATCTACCGAGTTGTACGCCGTCATCACCGATCGTGCACCCGCCTGCGATATCAAACTCTGAAACGGTGGAAAGAATCGCTCTTCCAACACACGCTGACTGAACTCGGCGGGATAACTATCGCGGCCACCTTCACCAACGTTGGCCACAAAATGTTTGGGCGTGGTCACAATGCCCGCCTGTTCGAACGCGCGCACAAACACCCGACCCATCACACCCGTGAGATACGGATCTTCGCCGTACGTTTCTTCTACGCGGCCCCAGCGCACATCACTCGCAATGTTCACTACCGGTGACAGCGCCTGCCGAATGCCACGACTGCGTGTTTCGCGGGCCGTGGCCTCACTCGCACGGCCGATCAGTGCGCTGTCCCACGTGGCCGCCATCGCAATCGCGTGCGGAAACGTGATCGCGCCTTCGCGCATGAGTCCGTGCAACGCTTCGTCAAACGGAATGATCGGAATGCCAAGCGGCGTGCGCTCCACGAAGTAGCGCTGAATGCTGTTCACACGTTCGGCGTGCGCGCGCGCGGCCTGCGTGGGCGGAATCGTGGTATCCGCGCTGATCTGCAGTCCAAACACGCCGTTCGAATAGTCGTGCGCTGGATTATCAAGGCTGCCGGGAATCATGAACAGCTGCCAGAACTTTTGTTCAAGCGTCATGCGGCTGAGCAGTTCACGCACGCGCACGTCTACAGGCAGGCTCGAATTGCGCCACGGAGCGTCCGTCAACGGTGCGGTTGCTTGCGCATCAGCTCCACGGCCTGCCAGAAGCGTCGCGATCACCAGACCAGCTAACATCTTCCACATACAACGCTCCCGGTAACCACGAGCTGTGCAAATATCCTGACGCACCGCAGAGCCACCAACTTGCCGTACTGCTCTGGGGGCAGCAAGGGAGCGCCGCCGAGCTGACACTAGCGCCAGAAAGTGATAGTCTCATGCCATGGAATCGACCATGAAGCGCACTTTCAGCCTTGACCACGCCACTATCGAGCGACTCCGGATGCTCGGTTCGCGCTGGGGCGTATCAGAGGCCGAGGTACTCCGACGCGTGATTGCCGAGACGGCTGCGGCAGAAGCACAGAATCCAGTAGAGCTTTTGGATGCCCTGCACGCCTCAGGACAGGGATTGAGCGCGGAGCAAGCGGCGGCATATTTGGGTGAAGCGAGACAGGATCGCCAGAACTGAAAGCAGGCAGCCCGCGCTGCATCCCTACCTGCATCGGACCGTGGAGACTACGAGATGATCACGTTAGAGTCCGCGCTGACTCAACTGCTCCTGTTCGCAGCAAGCGTCGTTTCGCTCATTCCGCGCCATCACGCCTGCGCACAAACACGCGTCGACAGCTCGGGTGTCGAAATAGTCGAGCTCGCATCGATCCAGACGTCGCGCGTTGCGTTCGTTGTTTCTCCGAAGCCGCTGGTGCGATTGGGCGGCCTGCAGGACGACGAGCGCGCGGAGTTCAGTCCGCGTCATGGATTACTCCGTACGCTGAGACTCAGCGACGGCCAAATCGTTGTGAACGACTTTTCAGCCGTCAAAATTTTTGATGCTGCCGGACGATTGCTCCACGTGCTCGGCAGACGCGGAAGCGGACCGGGCGAGTTTCAGCAGACACACTCCGTATGCCAGGCCGCGGGTGATTCACTGATCGTCCGCGACTACAGTTTGCGCCGCGCGAGCGTATTCACCACGCATGGCAAGTTTGTCCGAACCATTACTACCGACGGATCACCAGCGGGAACGGGCTGCTTTAGCGACGGTTCGATTCTGATCCGCACAAGCGCGCGTGTTGATGATCGAATCAAAGTATCCGAGGAACGCGCCCGATTTCTCGATCGTATTGCCGACTACCACCGAATCTCGGCCAGCGATCGTCAGATGCGATCTATTGGCACGTGGCTTTCGTACCGAAGCAGCGCGTTTGAAGCGCCGATTTATACGGAGGTCGTGGGTGACCGCATCTACATCGGCGATAGTCAGGACGCCAGCGTACGCGTTCTCGATGGGAGCGGCAAACTCACGCGCGTTATTCGCTGGCGTGCGCCACGAACGCGCGTAACAAACGAACTGCTCGAGCGACGCGTGCGAGCTTCCGTTCCCAAGGACGCGCCGCGCTCCGTCGTTGACGAACGCATCGCAGCGTTTCGCATGCAGCCCGTACCTGATTTGCTTCCGGCATTCCTGCAAATGCAAGTTGATCCGTCCGGACGGATCTGGCTTGAAGACTATCCACTCGAAGCACGCAGCGCGTGGTGGACCGTGCTCGACCGAGATGGCTCACTGCTCGGCCGCGTTGAAATACCGCGCATAGCTGACGCCCGTCGATCCGTCACGCCACTCATCGTGGAAGTGCTGCAGGATCGCATCGCGCTTTCGTGGAAAGACGACGATGGCGCCGTTCACCTCGGATACTTCGCGCTCACGAAATAGTGGAGCCTGCTGCAGAACCACGCCGCATCAACCCGCCCTACTTCCCCACACAAAACTCGCGAAACAACCGGTCCAGCACGTCATCAAGACTGACCGCACCAATCAGCTCATCGAGCGCGTGCACCGCCGCGCGCACATGCACCGCCGCAATAATCGCCGGCACACCGCGCCCCACATCCCACGCATCAACGAACGCCGCCAACTCCTCACGCGCCGTTCGCACCGCCACATGATGCCGCTCGCGCGTTAACCGAGGCACATCCGGCGCCACCACCCCATACTCTCGCGCAACCATCTCCTGCACCACCTCCAACACCCTCCCCAACCCCAATCCACTCTCTGCACTAGTCACCACAAAATCCTGCTGTCGCACCAAACTCTCTGCGTCCTCTGCGTGCTCTGCGTTCTCTGCGTCAAGCAGTTGCGTTTGCCGTTGCTGTTGCCGTTCTGCCGAATCCTGCTTCGTCAACACCCGCACCACCGGCACCGCACCCGCACCCGCCTCACCCACCGCACGCACCGTCGCCTCAACATCCTCAACCGTCTCGCCGCACGCCAACACCACATGCGCGCGCTGCAGCCACCGCGCACTCACCTCAATCCCCAGCCGCTCCACGCGGTCATCCGTCTCCCGCAACCCCGCCGTATCCACAATTCGTATCGGCACGCGCGGCGAATCAATCAACACATCCAGCGCATCACGCGTCGTCCCCGGCACCTCCGTCACAATCGCCCGCGCTTCCCCAATCAGCGCATTAAACAGCGACGACTTGCCCGCATTCGGAACACCCGCGAGCACCACTATCGCCCCCTCGCGCAACATCGGCACCGCCGGCGCCGTGGCCAGCAACTCATCCAGCGCATCAATCACCGCTTTAACCGCCGCACCAATGCGCCCCGGATCAATCGGCCCGTCGTCCTCTTCCGGAAAATCAATGTCGTAGGCCAACAGCGCTTCCAGCTGCAAACACTCGGATCGCAGCGCGAGCAACCGGCGAGACAACCCACCGTCCAGCTGCTCCAGCGCAACACGATGTAGCGCCGACGACCGCGCATCCACCAGATCCGCCACCGCCTCGGCCTGCAGCAAATCCATCTTCCCAGCCATCAACGCGCGTCGCGTAAACTCCCCCGGCAACGCCTCACGCGCACCCGCCGCCAGCAACGCACCAATCACCGCCGCCGGCACCACGTAACCACCGTGCGTGCTGATCTCAACAACTTCGTCACCCGTGTACGAATGCGGCGCCGGAAACCACGTGATCAGCGCGCGATCCACCACATCACCACTCACCGGATGACGCACCGCACGCAGCATCGCTCGGCGCGGCTCAAGCCCGGACACAACAAACGCGGCGGAATCAGCACCGATCTCAGTGCCAACACCCGCCGCGCTCGTTTCAAAATTCAAACACGCCTGTACCACCTGCATCGCACGCGGACCACTCACCCGCACCAACGCAATCGCACCACGACCAGGCGCTGTTGCCAGCGCCACAATCGTATCCGCGGCGCCCGGCAGCTGCAGCATCACATCAGCTCAGACGCTTCGGCTCAGACTTGCCCGCGTCTTTCGATTTACCAGCCTTTGCGACAGCGCTAGGCGGCGTTTGCACCCGCGGCGTGATCTTCATTTTCTGACGCTCCTTCGCAATCAGCCACTGCTGCGGCAACGACGCGAGATTCTGCACCGCGTAATACAAGTTGAGACCCGACGCAAAGTTCACAAAGAAAATCAGCATGATGCCCGGAATCAGGTACGTCATCAGACGCGCCTGCGGATTATCGGGCGTGCTCTTAAGACCAATCCATGACACCAGGAACGCTGTACCGGCCACCAGAATCGGCAGAATGTAGAACGGATCCTTGAGCGAAATATCCGGCAGCCAGAGGAACGGCACGCCGCGGAACTCGATCGTATTCTGAAATACAAAGAACAGCGCAAAGAACACGGGCAGCGGAATGAACATCGGCAAACAGCCCGTGAGCGAGCTCAACGGATTGAGGCCGTGGTCCGCATACACCTTCATGATTTCCTGCTGGGTCTTTTGCGGATCGCCTTTGTGCTTGGCCTGCACCGCCTGGATCTCGGGCTGAATCTGCTGCATCGCAAGCGACGTTTTCATCGCCCGCTGATTCACCGGCCACAAAATGAGTCGCACCGCGACACCAAAAATCACCAGCACCCAACCGTACGACAAACCGCCCTTTTCTTTCATCCAGAGCAGTGTCTTGATCACCATCGTGGCAAACGGCTGGATGATCTTCTGCATGAAGCCGCCGTACGGGTTCGACGATTCGAACTCGCGGCCCATGGCGACCATGCGCTTGAACTCCTGCGGACCGGCGTACACTTCGAGCGCGGCGGCACCGTTCCGCAGGTTCACAATGACATGACCCTGCGCACGCGTGGCCTGTTTGCTCACGCGCGCACCACCCGTCACATCAAGCTCAACAAAGCCCGGCGCATCAAGCGGCGCGAGCACACCAATCAAAAAGTATTTGTTCTTCGCCACGACCCACGTAAACGGACCCTGTTTGATCTCCCGTTCACCAGGATCGAGTTTGTTGAATGCGATCAGATCGGCGCTGCGATTTTCCGGCTTGAACGCATACGACATGTGCGTTCTATCCTCCACCGAATCCGCTTCCGAACTCTTGAAACTCGGTGGCAGATCCACCAGCAAATACCCATCGCTGTTCGGACCCGTAACCGTCGCGCCAATGTTCACGCGAAAGCTGTCGGGCAAGAAACTGTACGTAATCGCGATGTTACGCTGCGCAACCAGCGCGCTGTAGCGCAGCTGCGTGCGACCCTCCGCTGTGGACCGCGTGAGCGTAAACGGCGTGCGCGTGAGGTTGACCGTATCACCACCCGGGAACACCATGCGCCAGGCGAGCAGTCGATCGCCGGTCTGCGCGAGCTCCACGGGCCGTTCTGTTTTGCGTCCGCCTTCATCAAGCGCTTTGTATGTCTGCATTTCTGCCGACACCAGCGCCGCACCCAGCGAGCTCACGCGATACGTCGCGAGCGGGGTGACAACGGAGGTGGTGTCAATGATGACGCGTTGCGGCAGCAGCGTATCGCCATCGGGCAGCGCAGTAATCGCGGCGCCTTGCGTGACACCATCAACGTTGGTGGCTTGCTGCGGCGCGGCGAGCGGCGACACATCGCCCTCGATGCCAGCAGCACCGCTCATGACCGAGCTCAGGCTGTCGACCGGTACGCCTTTTTCAGAAACAGCCGGTGTGACCGACGGAAAGAGAATCGGCGTAGCGATAAGGACGACCGCCATGAGGATAACGGCGAGCGCGAGACGACGTGGTTCCATTGTGTGTTTCTACGGGCAGCAGAGCGACGCTGTCAGGCGACGAGGATATCGACCATACGGCCGAGTCCACCGTTGCGTGTCAGGGCACGGGGTCGAATCCACCAGGTCGAAACGGATGACACCGTCCGATCCGGCGAATGGCAAGCCAACTGCCGCGAGCCGCACCGTGACGCTCAAGCGCCTCGATCGCGTACGCGGAACAAGACGGAAAATAGCGGCAGGAGCCGCCCAAAAGCGGCGAGAGTGCGACCTGATACAGTCGCACGCCCAGAATGAGCAGAAATCGTGGCACGCCCGCGATGCCTTGCGCCGGCACCGGAACGTCCGCCCGATCAACGTCGTGCTCCGCCTCGTGCTCAACCGGCGCGGGCGGCAACGCGTGATCAGCGCACATGATCGTGCGGGGTGACAAACGTCATCTGCTGCAATCGTTTTGCCGCCATGAGCATTTCATCGCGCAGCTCGCTGAACGAGCGGGTATACGCATTCGGGCTCGCGCGCACCACAACATCAAGCGATGAGTTGGAAGCGAGCAACACGGGCAGCAGCTCCACGCGCAGGAGTTCTCGCAAACGACGTTTGAGCAGATTGCGCTCAACCGATGAATGCCGATGTTTGGGAACGATCATCCCAACCCGTGGAAGCGCATGAAGGGAAGCGATGGCACGCACCTCAAGTGTACTGGTGCGTACCCGCTTCCCTTCGCGACGTGTCCGCTCAAGCTCCGGTCCGCGCGTAACTCGCTGCGCGCGCCGGAGCCGACGGGAATCAGGCGCCTGCGTACTTGGACGGCAACTGGACCGTGAGCTGCTTGCGCCCCTTACGGCGACGACGGCTCAGGGTCGCGCGGCCCCACTTGTCTGCCATGCGAGCGCGGAAGCCGTGCTTGCGGAGACGCTTGGTATTGCGCGGGCGATACGTGGGCTTGCCCATATGCTTGCCTTTCTAAAAAATATTGGTGAATAAATGGTGCTAGGCACAGATCCGTAAGATAGCCATTTACTTGGGCTTGCGTCAAGCCGTTGAACGTGCGGCATGAAGGGGGCGCGATGAGGAGCCGGTCACGATTTGACTTATCCACATTCATCGGGCTAGCTTCGCTCCCCCAACCATCCGCTTCGCCCGAACCCCTCGATCGCCGTCATGTCCCTGTCCCCGTCCGATATCTGGGAGCGCCTGCTCACGCGCGCGCGACAGGTCCTCCCCGAACAGACGTTTCGGACGTGGCTTGAACCGGCAGAGCCGTCGGCCTTCCAGGACGGTCTCCTAACCGTCGTGGTACCGGACCAGTTCTCCGCCGATTGGAACGAAAGCAAGCACAGCGAGCTGCTGGCGAGCTTTGCGCCGGTCGCCCTGGGACACCCCATCCGGCTACAGTTTCGCATCTCGGAAGAGCGGGCGAAGCGGGCCCAGCTGGATATCTTTGTCCAGCAGCCAGCGGCTCCTTTGGCGCCAGTATCGCAGCAGAAATCAGCGATATCAGCGCCACTAAACCCCAGGTACACATTCGAGCAGTTTGTCATCGGCAAGTCCAATGACGTCGCCGCCGCGGCCTCGCAGGCCGCCGCGCAAGCCCCCGGCAAGGTCTACAACCCGCTCTTCATTTACGGCGAAACGGGGCTCGGCAAGACCCACCTCATGCAGGCGATCGCCCACGAACTGGTCCGCAAAACGCCCTCACTGCGCTTGGCCTTTGTGGGCACCGAGCAGTTCACGAACGATTTTGTGAGCGCCATTCAGGGCGGCCAGATGCACGAGTTCCGCCGTCGCTACCGCGAAATTGACCTGCTGCTCGTGGACGACGTGCAGTTCCTTAAAGGCAAGGAATCCACACAGGAAGAGTTCTTCCACACGTTCAACGCGATCTATGAAGCGGGCCGCCAGATCGTGCTCACGTCCGATCGGCCGCCAAAAGAGATCCCCGGACTTGAGTCGCGACTCGTGTCGCGGTTCGAGTGGGGCATGGTCGCGAACGTGGATTCGCCGGATCTTGAGCACCGCATCGCGATCCTGAAGAAGAAAGCGAGCCTCGACCATCTTGAGCTCACGATCCCCGACGAAGTCATTGAGTTCATCGCGCAGCACGTGAAATCGAGCGTGCGCGAGCTCGAAGGCTCGATCATCAAATTGCTCGCGTACGCCTCGCTGAAGCACCGCGAAATCTCCGTGGAGCTCGCCCGCGAGGCGCTGAAAGACAAGCTGCGCAGCTCCGCCAATACCTCAGACTTTCCGGACGTACCGCCCACCAGCATCACGGTGGCCACGATTCAGCAGGTCGTGGCCCGCGAATGGGGTGTCACCCCGGACGGACTGCGCTCCAAAACCCGCACCAAACAGCTCACGGGGCCACGCCAGGTGGCGATGTTCCTCTGCCGTGAGCTGCTGGCGCTGCAGTTAGTCGAAATCGGTAATGCCTTTGGCGGGCGCGATCACTCCACCGTCATCCACTCGCTTGATCGTGTGGCCGACGACATGGCTTCGATGCCGGAGTTTGCGGAACGCGTGACACGCCTGCGTAGCATGTTGGAAACCCTGAGGACAACTGGGTCGCTCTCCTCGTGAGTCCACACTCTTCCACGTTTTTCCATTTGGCTTTGTGGGCGAGCGGGGACGCAGCCCGTCTGTCCCCATCGAACGCACATGAGCTGCTGTAGCGCATCACGTTCATCTATCGTAGGTTATGGGCGTTCTCCCCAAGTCCACATGCTCTACTGCTACTACTAGTTTGTTCTTTAATTAAAGAACAACAGCAGGCTGACCATTCTTTCAACGTCTGGCATGCGCTTCACGATCTCGCGCGAAAAGTTGCTGGAGGGCTTATCGGCGGTCACCGCCGCCGTGCCCGCCAAAACCACGCTTCCCGTACTGGCGAATCTTCTGGTCGAAACAACCGACCGTGGTATTCGCTTGTCCGCCACCGATCTCGACATTGCCGTGAGCACGGAAGTCAGTGCGGATGTTGAAGCCGCGGGAGCCATCACCATTCCGGCGCGCAAGTTGTCGGAAATCGCGCGCGAGTTACCGCCGGCACCCGTCAAGATTGCCACATCGGGTGAACAGCGTGTCACGCTTGAATGCGGACGTTCGCGATTCAAGTTGCTTGGGTTACCACGCGACGAGTTCCCCACGTTTCCGCAGGTACGGTTCAACGAAGCGTGGCGTGTGAAGTCGGGTGAGTTGCAGCAACTCATTTCGCACACGGCGTTTGCCGTGAGCACCGAAGAGTCGCGTCCGATTCTGAACGGTGTGTTGTGGGAGCTTCGCGAAGAACGCATGCGCATGGTGGCCACCAACGGGCATCGCCTGGCACGCATGGATCTGCCCATTCCAGGCAGCAGTGCACCGCCAAGCGATTTGATTGTGCCGCCCAAGGCGCTTGAACAAGTACGTCGGTTGTTTCCGGCCGAAGAAGAACTCGAAATCGCGCGCGGCGACAACCACCTCGGCTTTCGTTCGCCGTTCACCGCGGTGTACACGCGTTTGATCGAAGGCCCGTATCCGAATTACGAGCAGGTCATTCCGAAGGACAACGACAAGCACTGCATTCTCGACAAAGCGGCGCTCGCCGGCGCTCTCAAGCGCATGAGCGTGATTGCGTCAGATCAGACGCATCGCATCAAGCTGTCGTTCAACGCCGGTATGCTGAAGTTTGCCGTCACAACGCCAGATCTCGGCGAGGCTGCGGACGAGTTGCCAATCAACTACGACGGTGATCCGCTCGACATTGGCTTTAACGCCGCGTACTTGCTCGAGATTTTGCGTTTCATGCCCACGGACGAGATCAAGCTCACGTTCAAGGCGCCGGAGCGTGCGGCCACGATCGAACCGCAGGGGTGGGATAGCCCGGCGGATTACCTTTGCCTCGTGATGCCGCTGCGCTTGATGGACTAAGCGACCTGGTGCGGGCGCCTGAAGGCGCCGCCAGCGCGGTTGTGCATGGTGGATAAGGCCAGGCCCTTCTCTCGCGGTTTTTTGCGGGAGGAGGGCCTTTTTTTTACTCTGGCACGTTAGGTGTGTTCGCCGTGCTGTTCATCTCCGCTCTAGACGTACAAGATGAATGGATTCCAGTCCGTCTTCATCAAACATCACGCCTAGCACATAATCACGGCCGATCTCCTTCACGCGCAGGCCGAGTGGTAGGTTGATTTTGGAGACAACGCGACCGGCAGACGAAACCACTGTCCAGCGGTTTGATCGGCTCGGCCAAGAGTGCTCCTGGATCCAAAGCAGCCCGTCCACATCTACGGCCAGTTCCCTAAACGCGGGACGCACCAAAGGGATTGGGACTTCACGGGCCAGCTGCATGTCCTCTGCAGTCGCTCGGCTGGACGCTTCAGCAATTTTTACAACACTGTCACGAAGGCGGTCGCGCTGTGTTCCAGACAACGCACGTGCGCTCGTCGGTACGCGAACTGCAGGCAGCCGCTCGCCTCGGGCGTTGAATACTTGGATTGAGTCACTGCCGGTGTCGCCGATAAAGGTGTGCTGTTCGGACGCCACCACCATAAGATCGCGCCCTAGAGGTACAAGAGCCGTACCTCCCGTCGTTCGCCCTTGGAACTGCTCCAGTGATGGGTAGCGGCCCAGACTCACAGGGCCGTTCGCATCGACCTGATAAACAACGCTTATCGGTCGGAACACCGATCCCGGGCGGCTGGTGAATCGTTCCGTCGAGAAGGCGAGGAACACATCATCGCGGACCGGGAGGTACAGCGGTCTCAGACCAGAGGGCATGCGCTCACTGACCGAAGTCAAAGACACCGCCCGCTGAAAAGAGCCGTCTCCGGAGAACACATGCACCGCCCGTGCGATTCCATCGTAGGCGTGGATCGCGCCGTTTTTCGCGAGGCGGAGGCTCGCCAGCTGTCGGAACTCACCCGGCCCACTACCGTCACGGCCGACCGCCTTAAGCAGCGATCCATTGGCGTTGAAGAGCAGGATTCGTTTGGAGCCGCCGTTGGCTACAACGATGACCCCGTCCGCGCGGCGAGTGATAGAACGTACTCGATCCAACACGTCACCGCCTGCAATGTCGTTGGGGATGATCAGCAGTGGCTTGGTGTTGACCGACCATTCAGCAGGTGGCTGTGAAAGAAGCGGCTCAACGGCAGTGGCGGCTGCGCTTATTCCAGCTAGGAAGGCAAACGCGTGAGAAGATCTTCGAAGAAGCATCGACAGGATAAATGGGAATTTGTGTGCACCACGACAACGGCGGAGTCTTAACGGAGTCTCAACGTCGATCGGAGTTTCGCACGAGTTGCACATTTGAGAACGGCACGGCTGACAACCAGAGTACAGTTTGTTCATCGGCTGCAAGGGCTTTGTACATTCCCCGCCGTCGTGTACGCGTTGCCGCCGCATCGCAATGCGTCCATTCTGTAGCACGCTCGGTGCCCGCTAGGGGCGCTCGTACGAGGGTGGCGACACCTGACTCAAGAACGAAAGAGGTGACTACTGCGCTAGCATCGTCAGTTTTCGACCTGGGTTCGCAAGATCGTAGATCCGCGACTTTTTCCACCTTCGCACTGTCGTCGAGGCAGCCGACACGCACTAGAACAGGGCCTTCGGCGGTCCGATGGATCATCAGCGCCGATTCGCCCACTCTGCTCAGGCTCGCGGTCATCTGCGTGCGCACACTATCGTAGTGCGTTGCCAGTGCCTCACTACTCCTTATCCTCGGTCGCGACCTCTCTCCCGACCGGGTCGACCAAGAGACGCAGTGAAACCAACGGGGCTGCGCGCTCTCGCCGTCGCCGGCATCCGGCCCGTAGACGACGAACGTGCTATCGGTAAACGCTAAGGCACCGAACGGACGAATGCCTAAGCTGTCCGCGAGCTGTACGTGATGTGTGGTCAAGTCTATGAGCAACAGCGCGCGCGCTGCGGCATCCCCCACAAGGGCGGTCTTTTCGCCCAGCCCGATCGAGGACAGGCTGGGACGCGGCTGCGTCGAGGTCAATGTGTCCCCGAGGTATGCATCGCGCGGTTGACCGTTCCGATCGAGCAAACGTAAGTGCGGCGCGACCGCATCTAGGATGGCGATCTGCGTACCCGAAGGTGATACCGCTCCCGCGACCGGTACGCCGACCTCAAACCGCGCATCCAGCTGCGGATCTTCACCCATCTCCCAAATCACGGTGCCATTCGGTGTACCTTCAGCAACAAATACAACCGCAGTATCCTCGCAGGCACACAAGGCGACGAGGGTTTGCAGCGCCAGCACTCGAGGTGACCACCTTCGCAGCCGCATTCTCCAGCCTGCTCGATTCTGTGGTTCCGATCCGATCACAGCGGCGCGGAACACTACTGGCCGGTTGTAGAAGTGGTGGTCGTCAGCGAAGAGAGCGCCGCTTCCGAGCCGCTGCCACTTGGGCATCTATATACGCAGATCACCAGACGCGTCCCACCCGGGGCACCGCTGCCAATGTAAAAGCAACGATTGTACGGGCAGATGACCTGAGCGCCATTTCTCGTCCGCGTAATAGACGACGCGCAGACATCGCAAATGCCGAAGTCCCCCTCCGGGGCTTCTCCTCCTTCGCACTCGATCTCCTCCTCGAGTGCCTCAACCGACAGGCTGGCACGCTGGAAGCGCGCATTCGTCGCACTTACCGCCAGCTCAACTCCACCTCCGCCACAGTCATCGCCCCCCGCGCCTCCCCTTGGCAGGCGAGACTCCATAGCCAGCACTGAGGTCGCACCTGCGACTACGAACAGTGCAGCGAGCAGCGCGGTCATCCACGATCTTTTCATCGGTTTCACGAAGTTACTCCAGTTAAAGGTAGTTTCACGATTTTTCTCCGGTTAGAAGTAGAGACCGCTGTGATCGGACTGGAAGCAGTGCGAGTTTTCGGGAATGCGCTAACGCAGCCGCACCTCTCGACGTTACTACGGCGCGGCCAGCGCACATTTCTGATGTGATAGGTGGTCATTCACGGCACGGCTCGCTGCTCACCGAAACGTGGGACGCCCTCCCAACGACGTCCGACGCGTCCACCGGGTTCGATGGCAAATGTGGTCGGAACCGCGCTTACGCGCAGCCGATCAATTGTTGCGCCATCTACACGAAGCACGGCGTCGGGGGCACGCAGCAAACGGGCATACTGAGCAGCCTCGCTAGAATCGTTGCTCAACAGAAATCGCATCTTCAGACCACGCGTGCGCACTGTGTCGAGTGCGGCGTGGTATGCACGCACGTTAAGCCGGCATGCGAGACAGTACGTGTCCACGACAACGACGATGGCATCGCGCGTCTCCTGCACCAGACTGACGCGGCGCCCATCTTCGGTAAAGGCCGAATCTGTCTCTAGAAAGGCCGGTTGTCCTAGTACTGCCCGCATGGCACGCTCATCGCGTGCACGCTCTCGCTGCGGGGAACGCCAGATCCATCCCATCGCAGCGCCACCGCCCGCGATCAGGCTGATCATTCCTACCACTAGAATGCGCCGGGATTCAGTTGTTGTGAACATTGACAAGAGACTCGGAGGGAACGACACTGCCGCGCACGCAACACATGCACTCAAAGTTGGGATCGACCAGACAGTGATGCCTTGGACGCGCACGATCAATAGCGAAAGCGTACCTCAACGCCGTCGGCGATACGTATTCGGCCCATCTCGCGCACCATTCTCTTCAACTAAACGAGGCAAACATGCATGGACTTGGTGAAGCTGACGCTCCCCCGCCAGCCGATGCGGTGACCGACGGCGAATTCAGTCTCCTTCGCGCGAGCGTGAACCGTGCGGCCCTGGATGCGTTTCTTCGGCACGCGCCTTCTTATCCACGTGCGCTTGTCCTTGCGCACTTCGCATCGGAGCCGTCGACATTTGCGGAGGCGGCGGCGCTCGCGCAACTGCTGCCGGGCGAACCGGCAACAGCTCAAACTTCTGCTGACGAAGTGCTCACGAGGACGGGAAGTCTTTGGGGTAATGGGACGAAGGAGGAGGTCACAGACGAGGAAGAAGTTTGTAGGTTGCTAGTGCTGAGGCCGGACGATCCAATACTCGCGGCGCTATGGGATGAAATTGAGCCGTCTGTTGGGCCGCAGGGATGACTTGTTCGTCGCCGCGAACACCCTCAGACCACGTGTGGTCGTCAGCGCGCGCGGTAGCATGGCTCGGTGTGCTACGCCGCGCGAAACGTGTTTAGAATGCTCGCGACCGATAGGGTACTGCCTACAGCCAGCATCCGTTGCTGTGATTGGAGAAGGTGCGGGAAGTACTTGTTAGACTCGTGCAGTCCAGTAGGGGTCATAGCCGCTCTACGCTGTACAGCGAGTGCGCGATGCGCCCAGAAGAACTTGCTCGGCCGTCGGCCGCAGCCAACCGGCCCAAAAGACTAGAGTGCTTACGCTGGTTCAACACGAGCATCTTCCGTGCGCGAACTCGCCGCCGGACGCTGAGTCGCTGAGAGAGGGCTGACCAGCGTCATCACGGCGCGCCGCTTACGCGGGAAGACCATGCTGATACACAGCAAAGATGCCGAGCTGCATACCAATCTCATCTCACCCTGCGACTAGTCTGTGACACGTCTCGGAAAAACGTGCCGCTTAACAGGAGTCAAAGTGCATACAACAGCGCCCATGCGTTCAAGAAGAAATGATCCGATGGAGTGGCCCGCCGGTCTGGCAATCCATACCGGGAAGTATCGCTAGCCGAAATTAGCCACCGAAGTGGATTCTTGCGTTCAGGGGACAATATGCCGTGCGCTGTCGTGCGCGCAGTGCAATCAGCGGCGCACCATGCGCGAGCAAACCAATCGTCGTGTGTGCGCTCCATCAACTGGTCCTGGCGCCTCACGCTGGTAAGCAACCACCTGTCCGCAGGCTATCTCTGAGTTCACACAAAAAGTTGTTCCGCATCACCGGTAGGTGCCACGCCAGCAGATGCGGGAAGGTTTTGGTCGGCGCTATCCACACTGATCGCGTTATAACATGCGAAGTACCCAGCAATCCACTACTGAGCAGCATTTGCGTCAACGCCTGTTGCTTGTCGTTGTGAGGTCTCATTTCTGCGCGGCG
This sequence comes from Gemmatimonadaceae bacterium, assembly GCA_022843265.1. Taxonomy (GTDB): domain Bacteria; phylum Gemmatimonadota; class Gemmatimonadetes; order Gemmatimonadales; family Gemmatimonadaceae; genus JAABRT01. Next base: position 37,519 of record JALHNZ010000012.1, on the reverse strand, counting down.
GCATTTGTCCCCGTACTTGCTGCTCAAGCACGTTCGTCAGAATGGAAAGCGCGCCACGAGCTCGCAGCTCCGAGGGCGCGAGGCTGCTATATCGGCGAAGTTGGTTTCGCATTGCGCTGGCACTCGCAAAGCGTAGCATTTCCGCCACTGCTTGAATCGTGCGTCCCGGATCCTCCAAGTAGTGTCCCGCAATTAGCAGACGTGCCCAACCCGTAATCCATTGTGGGCTCGGGAGATCATGCTCAACGCAGTACTTCCGGAGTGTACGCTCGTGCCATCCTTGGTTGGCGGCAAGCTGCACAGCAGTCAGTGGCGCGTGTGCCAGCCGCAATGCACACTTGAGGAGCGGGACGGCCGCTTCAGGCAGGCGCAGATTGCAGTGCTTCCAAAGCCGTACGGCAACGCCAGTTGCATGCACACGCGTCAAGGCCAGCAATAGCGAATCGGGACAAACGCGCTGCTGCACGACGATGAGCTCTTCCACTCCGACCGCGCCAAGTTGTAGGGTGGCGCGATGCGACGAGACGTCGTTGACGAACAGGGCGATAACCGGAACGCTGGGAAACAGCCTTCGAATGCGGAGTAACTCCGCCAACAGCAAGCTCTCGTTCGCGGATGGCACCACGACTAAGAGGCACGCGTTGGGCGTCCGGGTCAACTCAGTCACCGCCTCGGGACCTGTAAGGACACAGCGCAACGACGAACGGTCGTCGAGCGCGCTCAGGATCTGCATGTACGTGGAGCCCTGTACACCAACGCCAATCACAGCAGGGGGTAAAGGCGTTCGATTGCGATGGGCGGTGTTAGTCATTGCGTTTTCGCACAGCTCACGCACCTACTTGAGCAAACGCCCAGCTCCGCTCGTACAGCCGCTTCTTAAATTGCGTCATTGCAAGTTCGAACTTACGATTCTTACTAACAGACATGCCGCAGTGGAGTAGGTGGTGGTGCATCGTGTGCAGCGTTGCGACATAGGCGCTCCGTGCTCGAGTGGACGAAAACGGTGTTCATGCACCGCGTCACGCACTATCGATTCGTGTGGCTGAACGCCGTCGCGCAGTGTTGGAGTCGCAAGGTGTTTCTGTCATCGAGAAACGGCTATTGGGCATATGCCCAATTGACCTGAACGCGCACGCCTGCTAAGAGCGCATCCGCGTGGCATATCGCGGTGATCGGTGCTAGCAAATGCAGAAATGCTGAGGGTCTACCTCAATGGTCGGCAATACGACGATCGTCGTTTGGCAGACTAACATTGAAGGCGGGAGCAATCGAAACGCTGTTGTGCTAGACGTTTGCACTCGCGCCTGCATTCTGACTCTTCTATCCTTGCTGGACGATGGCGTTAATCTGTAGGGCGGAAAGCGTGTCTACGAGAAACGGCGACAAGAAAAACCGCTTTTGCTGAACGCTCATTGCGGTCGAGTACTGCGCGCGGATGTAAAAGTTGCCGCAGCTCACGTTCTGCTAAAGGCATCACCACCACTCAACCGGCAGTGTTTTGCCCCTGATGTATTGCTCGAGCAATAATTTCAGCTCGTTCAGGTGTAACGCATCAATCTCACGTTGCTCGTCCGTCGCCCAAACGGGATCCTCGTACACGTGCTCTTCGCAGCGACTAACGAGGTGTACGTCGAGCGGCGACAGTACCGATCGAATCGATCCCTGGCGCCATTCCTCAAGCGTCGAGTCTACCAGCCGATTTGACAAGCCACGCAGATCTCGCAAAAAGAAAAGCGTCTCCGTTGTTGGCTCTGGATCGGAAACGGAATACTCGATCCGGCGGAGCACGGAGACTCCGTTCTGAATTACACCAACATTTTGCATAGAAGCGTTCAAGGAGCGTAAACAGAAGCGAGCTCTGGCGTGCCCAACATCCGCTCCCCTCTCACTCGGCGCTATTGGGCAAATGCCCAATTGCCTTTTTCAGCACGCGTGTTACGGCCGCCGCTCCGCCACCAGCACCACACGCTGCGTCAGCGACTGCTCGCCAGCATCCGGCCGCACCGAGTCCCGCACATCAATGCGCGTTTCGCTTTCGCTGCGCAGCGAATCCACGCGCCCGCGTTCGGCATCAATCACAAAACGCTGCCGGCCGGTGCCACGACCGCTCATCGCCACCGTGCGCCAGGCGGTTGCGAGCTCTCCCTCAATGCGAATGACAAGGTCGCGCTCTACCACGGCCTGCGTACCGCCGGCCGTGGCGCTGAGCGAGCGCACATGCGCCGTCGCCACGGTCTGCGCAGTCACCGGCACACCACCGCGACACAAGAACACGCGCGACGTATCACTCCACGTCGCGCCCACTTCAAGCACCGGCGGCAACCGCAGCAACAACTCGCGCACCAGTGACGCCGCGCTCATCTCCTGACGATCACACTCATTCACCAGCGACGGCCTCGGCGCGACACGGGCGTTCAAACCATTGAGCGACGCGTCAAACGGTACGGTAAGTGGCGCGCGCGACAGGCCGCCCGCCGTCGAACCGAGCATGGCGCCCTGCGCCGCACCTTGCATGGCGCTTGAACGTGCGCCTGTCACCCGCTCCGACGCACTGATCGTAAAACCATCAACGCGGCCCGTGCTGCGTAGATCTCGCGCCGTGCCCGGACGCGCGCTGCCGGTGCGCTCGAGTGCAAATGCGACCTGCGCACGCGTAATAATTTCCTCTTCAACCGGACGCCCGCCGCTGTCGCGCACAATGCGCGCCGTGCTGGTCACATCGTAGCGCGCGGTGTCATGACGCGTCGCAATCGAAACGCGCGATACAACCGGCGCGGGGGCCGGCGCGGGTGTTACCACCGGTGGTGGCATCGGAGTAGGCGCCGGCAGCGGCGTCACGCCGCGTGTGCAGGCACTCAATACCACCACACTCAAAACGGCCAACAAACCGCTACGCATAACACAAAATCCGGGCCAGAGAGCACAACAAACAGTGGGTGAGTCGCCGGCCTGTAAGCCGGGTTCTGTCAGTGTGGTGCGATACCCAGCCACACACCGGACGGTCATTTCTCTCGACGTGCGGTCGCCCGCACGTTCCAGCAGCCTACCCGCGGCTCGACGTGTTGCCACGCCGTGGTCGAGACGGGCCGTCTCTCGCCGCTTATTCGGCCTTGCTCCGGCTGGGGTTTGCCGTGCCAGACGTGTTGCCACGCCCGCGGTGGGCTCTTACCCCACCCTTTCACCCTTACCGCCGCTTGCGCGGAGGCGGTTTACTTTCTGTTGCGCTGTCCGTCACACGAAGCTCACGCCGCGTGCGCCCAGGCGTTACCTGGCAACCTGCCCTGTGGAGCCCGGACTTTCCTCGGCGAATGCACTTGCGCACACCCGACGCGACCGTCCGGCCGACGACCACCCACTGGTCTCCCGCAATATAACAAACCCGGACGTCGGCAATATTCCGCTGCTCGGCGCGAACAGGTGCACCGCACACGTGACGGTGTCGTGACGAGGTGATGTACCGTGTTTCTCGACGCTCATTGCACGTGCGGTGCCGAATGCCACGTCGGCACACACGTTCGCCACTTCACGCCTGCGCCGAGTGAATCATGTCGGACGATTTTCACTACGCCAATCCGCGCCGCAGCACACGCGACTCGAAGATCACACCACCATCACTCCTGCGTCCGGCCAGGCAGCATCGCGTCACGTCCGCGCGCAGCAAGGCCGACACGGCCGTGGTCACCATGCTCACGCCGCACGAGCGCACCAAGGTGGATGCGGCCGGCGAAGGCTGCTACGTAGCCGTGCATCGCGACACCATGGACGAGTTGTTGCAAGACCTGCGCGAATGTCGGGCGCAGGCCGTGATCGTCTCGGTGGCCTGTTGCAATGCACGCGCGGCGTCTTCGGTGGCGCGCATGGTGCGCGAGTTTCCCGGCGTGCCGGCGGTGGCCTTGTTGTCGGAAAGCAGCGCGTCATCGGCGCACACGGTGCTGTCGCTTGGACAATACGGCGTGCAATCGCTGGTCGACGTGCGTGATCCCACCGGGTGGCGTGATTTGCGACAGCTGTTCACGTCGCATCGTGGCAGCAGCATTGAGCGGCGGGCAATTTTGCAAATCGCCGACATCCTGTGCGCCGCACCGGAAGATTGTCGGCGATTTCTCGACGCGTGTTTTATCGCGCCTGCGAAAGTGGGCACCGTGCGTCAGCTTGCCAAACGACTGGGCGTGTCAGCAAGCACGCTGATGAGTCGCTTCTATCGCTCCGGCCTGCCAGCGCCCAAACGGTATCTCGCCATGGCGCGACTGGTACGTGCGGCTGCGCTTTTCGAGAACCCCGGACTGAGCATTACGCAGGTCTCCAACACGCTCGAGTACTCGTCGCCACAGAGTTTTGGCCGACACATTCACACCATGCTCGGCGTGACGGCTGTGCAGTTTCGGCGCGAGTTCACAGCTGATCGAATGCTCGCGCGGTTTGTAGGTGATCTGATCGTGCCGCATCTCGATGTGCTGCAGCACTTTCATCCGCTGATTGTCCTGCCCATGTGGTCGCGTGTGGTGGAACCTACGCGGCAACCGGGCGGCGACCCGCCACCGGCGCGGTAGTCGAACGCGTACGCGAGGCCGAATCTGCGGTCGGCATGATCGGAGTTGTTTTGTTTGACGACGCACCACTCGACACACGCGCCACGGCGTGTCGCAAACGATTGGCTGTTTCCGTCAGCGTGGCCGCGCTGCGTGCGAGATCATCCAGCGCGCCGCCCTGCGCCACGACGGCGGCTGTGGCGTGCTGTGCATCGGCCACGGCACGTTCGGCACGTTCGTCAACATTCTGAAACGCCGAGTCCACGGCGCTGGCCGCGTCGGCCTGCGCTCGGGAAAGACGCGCCGCGTCATCAGCGTGCGTGGCAATGCGTGAGATGTCCGCGAGAATCGCATCGAGCGCGCCGCGTGCTTCGTTGGCAATACCACCCACACCGTGCACTTCGCGCGCCGTGGCGTCCATCGTGGCCACTGTGCTCGCAATCTCTTCGCGTACCCCCTGCACCGTGACCGCAATGGCCTTTGCAGCACGAGCACTTTCACCGGCGAGTTTGCGAATCTCTTCGGCTACGACTGCAAAACCGAGCCCATGTTCACCGGCACGCGAGGCTTCGATGGCCGCATTCAGCGCCAGCAAGTTTGTCTGGCGCGCAATCCGCGATACTGTCGTCACGAACTCACCCACGCGTTCCGATGCCGGCACAAGGGCACTCACCTGCGTGGCGGCTTCCTGCACACCGTCACCGACCTGCACGAGCGTTTGCGCGGCGCGTTCAATCGCGTTGCGACTGGCCACGGTGGCCACGTCCATGGCGCGTGCGTCTTGTGCGGTCTGATCAGCGCGCGTTACGGCCAGCACCGCGGCTTCTCTCGCGGACCGGCTTGAGCGCGCACCTTCCGCCACACTCACACGCTGTGCGCCGAGTTCGTCTTGCAGCGCCTGCACACCGCGGTGTGCGTCGCGCGCGCGCGATTGTAACACGGTCGACGCACCACCAAGCTGCGCCGCTACGGCGGCCAGTTCATCGCTCTCCTGTTGGACTGAAGCAATGAGCCGCGTGACTTCGTCGAGCATGGCGTTATAGCTGCGCTCGAGAAAACCGAGTTCGTCGGTGTGTCGCGCGTCTGCACGGGCGGTGAGATCACCCGACTCCACCAGAAACATGCGTTCCCGTGTGCGACGCAGACGGCGAATAAGCTTCGTGGGAATGGGCACAATCTGCTGCGACACGACGGCGAGAAGAATCGCGGCCAGTGCAACCTGCGCCATTGGCGGCGTACTTTCGGGAAACAGCCGCGCGTGCAACACGCTGCTGGCAATGAATCCCACTTCAGAGCACGCGAGCACCACAAACCCCAGCGCGCGTCCCCGATCGAATGAGTACGGTACGATCGCGAGCAAATACAGAATGGCGAGCACCGGCGCGCCAAAGATGGTCACGAGCAAACTGATCAGCATCGTGTCAAACGCGGCGAACAGATAGCGGAACCACCAGCGGTAGCGTTGTTCGTTGAGCGCAAACGCACTCAGTCCCCAATTGCATGACACGGAGACGACGAACGCGATAATCATGATCGACACGGGCACATCAACGAGCCCGACTTGCACACCCACGATGAGCATCGTGGCTACAAGAATGGTGCTCCAGGTGCGCCGGCGTTCGGCCACGCGGAATGTGTTCAGATCTTTCGCGCGCTCTTCATCCAAAGCGAGCGCGGCGGCCGTCGCAGAAAACGGAAGGACTGAAGGGGGGGTCACGGCAATCCGGGCTGTGGCCGCGCGTCACGGTGAGCACTCACGGTGACCCGACGGCGTTCCCCGAATGACGACTATCGGGCCAGTCGCGCCACCAGTTCAGATGCGGTCGCAAGGCTTCGCACCGCGAGCCCCGCCGACTCCAGCGCTTCCCGGCCGCCTTCTTCGCGGTCGACCACCGCCAGCACACCGAGTACCACGCCGCCTTCCGCGCGCACCGCTTCAACCGCCGTGAGCGCCGAGCCGCCGGTCGTGATCACGTCTTCGACCACCACGACCTGATCACCGGCGACGAATGGCCCTTCCACCCGCTTGCCCGTCCCGTGCTGCTTGGGCTGCTTGCGCACCGTAAAGGCCCGAACCAGTGGGCCTTCACCGCGTTCATGGGCGAACGAACTGGCGTGCGCCATGGCGTAGGCGATCGGATCGGCGCCGAGCGTCAGTCCACCTACGGCGTCGGCCGCCCAGCCAGCGTCGCTGATGGCGGCCAATCCCAATACACCGAGCAGACGCTGGCCCTCGGGACTCATCGTGGTGAGACGACAATCCACGTACAGCGAACTGCGACGCCCCGAGGCAAGCACAAAATCCCCGGTTTTCGCGGAGCGTTCGGCCAGCAGGGAGAGCAGTTGTTCGCGAGCGAGCGACAGGTCAACCACCGGCATCAGCGCTTGAACAATCCCTTCATTTTGCCGAACAGCCCACCGGACTTTTCATCATCGGCAGCTGGAGCGGCAACTGGGGGTGCGCCTGCAGGCTTCGGCGCAGCGGCGGCGGGAGCGGCCACCATTTCGCCCGGATTTGCCACGGCATCGCCGAGTGCAGCAGCGAACTGCGTGACGCCCGGGTAGCGATCCTTTGGCGCCTTGGCCAGCGCCTTCATGACCACCGTTTCCACCGTCTGCGGAAACTGTAGACCCGGTTTTGCGCTGCTCAACGATGTGGGCGGCTGCGTGAGCAGCTGCGAGAACAGCTCGCGCGGCGTTTTGCCCACGTACGGCAAAGCGCCCGTGAGCAGGAAATACGCGATCGTGGCCAGCGAATACTGATCGGCGGCGGGCCCGACGAGCTCGCCCGACAGTGCTTCGGGCGCCACGTACATGAGCGTGCCCACAAAAAATCCGGCGCGGGTAAGGCGCTGGTCGGGCGACGCGTCAGTATCGGCCGCGATGCCAAAATCGAGCAGCATCACATGATGCGACGTGGGGTCGTACATCACGTTCTCGGGCTTGAGATCGCGATGCACAATGCCTGCGTCGTGCGCGGCCTGTACGGCGGCGCACAGCTGGCGAATGATTTCGGCGACTTCAGCGCTGGGTAGCGGGCCGTTCTTCTCGGCGTACTTCTCGAGCAGCTCACCCGCCGCCCAGTCAATGGCGAGGTAGTAGCGCTCGTTCTCCGCCTGTCCGAAATCGATCGTGCGCACAATGTTCGGATGCACGACGCGCTTGCCGAACTGCGCTTCGCGAAGAAAGCGCTGCACGGCGGTTTTATCGTGGCGCAGCTTCTCGCGCAGCACCTTGACGGCCACTGTCGCGTGCTCCGGATGTTCAGCGCGGTACACCGTGGAGGTGCCACCTTCGCCGACTTTGGCGCGCAGCGTATAGCCGGCGAGCGTCTGACCAACCAATGACTCAATGGACACGGGCCGAACGTAACTCGCGCCGCGCCGTCCAGCAAGCCGAAGCGGCGATTCCCGCGGATTTCATGGCACAGATTGCGGGTGCCAGCGGTAACATTATCTCGTCTGCCCCTCCACATCCGATTCTGATCCGTGTCGTCGGACCCCCCGTTCGACCGACGCTCTCTTTTCACCGGTGTCCGGCTGCATGTCTGTCCAGCGAAGTGTCCTCGCGCATTCCCTCCTCCTCGGCGTTCTGGCTTCCGCCTCTGCGTGCGCCAGTCGACAGCAGGTCGGGAGTGACGGCCGACCTGCTCCGGTATCGGGGCCACGCGCTGAGGAAGCACTCGCGTTGACACCGGTCAATGTGTCCGAGTTGTATAGGGGCATGGGATTGATCGCGGCCCGCGGCGCGATTCCGTTTGTCGGACGCGTGGCGTTTCTCCCTGATCGGACCTCGGACAGCACGCTGGTGATGGTATCGCTGTCCTTTTCGCCGCGCATGGTGGCCTTTGCGCGCGAGGGCGAGCAGTACGCGGGCAACTACACCGTGCGACTCGAAGCCCGCGACGGACCGAACCTGGTTCGACAGCTCGAAGCGAAGGAAACCGTTCGCGTGGCCACTTTTCGCGAAACGTCGCGCACCGACGAAAGCGTGATTTGGCAGCAGTACATTCGCATGGCCCCCGGCACGTACACGCTGAATGTGGGCGTGCGTGATGAGGGCAGCCCGCGCTCCAGTGCCGAAGAAGTGTCGCTGGTGGTACCGCGCTTCGATCCCGGCCGGTTGGCCTCACCCGTGCCGGTGTACGAAGTGATTCCCCGGTCGTCGCAAGACTCGCTGCCGCGACTGCTGGCCCGTCCTCGCGCCACGGTCACGTTTGGTGTGGACTCGCTTGTCCCGGTCTATCTGGAAGTGTCGGGCACACGCACGGCGACACGCGTACGCACGGAGGTCACCGGTGAAGGTGGCGCCAGACTGTGGCTCGACTCGACAGTCCTGCTCGGCCGAGGTGGTGATCTGGTGAGTGGCACCGTGCTGGTGCCGGCCGCGAACATCGGTGTTGGCGTAGTCACGTTGCAGGTATCGCAGGCGGATCAGCCCGACACCGCGCGTACCAAACTGCTGGTAACGCTCGGCGATGATCTGCCAGTAACCGGCTTCGAGGAAATGATCAGGTACCTGCGCTTCTTTGCGCCGGATTACAAGCTTGAGCGGCTGTCCAAGACCACGGGTTCGGAGCGCGCGCAGGCGTGGAATGAGTTTCTGAAGTCTACCGATCCGGTGCCGGGCACATCGGAGCACGAAGGACTGAGCGCGTACTTCGCGCGCCTGCGTCTCGCCAATCAGCGATTCCGGGATGACGGCCCGGTCGGCTGGCTCTCCGATCGGGGCATGGCGTTTGTTGGGCTGGGGGATCCAGACAACATTTTTGAACCGCAGGTCAGCGATTTGACGCAGCGGAATCGGCAGCAGGTGTGGGAATACCGCCAATGGCGTCTCCAGCTGGTATTCTTCGACCAGACCGGTCTCGGACGGTGGCGTTTGTCGCCAAGTGCGTCCGTAGAACTGGCCGCCACGATCCGGCGCCGTTTGGCCGAGATGCCCTGATTCCTGCTCGCTCCTTCCCGTCGTGCCCGACAATTCAAAAGTGACGTTGCCGTCCAGACCGCGACTGTTTTTGGTCGACGGCTACGCGGTCATTTATCGTGCGTTTTTTGCGCTGATCAATCGCCCCCTGGTGACGCGTCGCGGTGAGAACACCTCGATTGCCTGGGGCATCGCGAGTTTTCTCAAGCGCCTCCTGATCACGCACAAACCAGAGAACCTTGCCTGGGTACATGACGCCGGCGCGTCGTTCCGTGACGAGCTGTATCCCGCGTACAAGGCCACCCGTGAGAAGCTGGCCGATGATCTGCAGGCAGATTTTGACACCGGCATTGAACGCGTGCGGCAGCTGTTGCGCGCGTACGATGTGCCGGTGCTTGCCGTGGAGGGCTATGAAGCCGACGATGTGATTGGCACGCTCGCGCGTCAGGGTGTGGAAGCGGGATTTGATGTGGTGATTGTGTCCGGCGACAAGGATTTTTATCAGCTGTTGCAACCCCATGTGTGGTTGCTGAATCCGGGACGTGGCGGTCCGGCAGCGGTGGATGAGCAGTGGGTGGGCATGGAGAACGCGAACGAGCGACTCGGGATCGCACCGGAACGCGTCGTGGACTATCTCGCGCTCGTTGGTGACTCGTCGGATAATGTGCCGGGCGTGAAGGGCATTGGTGAAAAAGGTGCGATCGAGTTGATCGAAGCGTACGGTGCGCTCGAAAACATTCTGGCGCACGTGGATGAAATCACCAAGAAGCGTCCACGTGAAGCGTTGCAGACGCAGGCCGACAACGCGCGGTTGTCAAAAACGCTGGTGACGATTCGCACCGATGTGCCAGTGGAGTTTGATCCGGCGCGACTGGCCGTGAGTTCGCCCGATCTTGATGCGCTGCGGTTGTTGTATCAGGAGCTGGAGTTCAATTCGTTGTTGCGTGATTTGCCCACGCCGACTGGTGTGACGGCGGCACCTGCTGCGAGCGCGCCGAGCGCGCTGACTGCGCCGGCTTCAGACACGGATTCGGGCAGTGCGGTGCAGATGCCAACAGTCACGATGCACACGGGAGCGTCGGGTGTGCCGGTGCGCACGGACTCCACGTACACACTCGTTGATACGCTCGAGGGTGTGGCACATGTGATTGCCCGTGCGCGCGAAAGTGGACGCATCGCGTTCGACACCGAAACAGTGCGCCATGCGGACGCGCCTATTGCCGTGGATCCGCTGCGCTGCACACTGGTGGGATTGTCGATCGCGGTGGCGCCCGGTGAAGCGTATTACCTGCCATTTGCGCATCAGGCGTACGATGGTGCCGGCAATCTGTCGCTGCTGTCCGGTGACGCGGGGATTGCCGGTGCCAGGTTGTCGCAGTCCGGCAGTACGCCGGTCAACCTGCCCGCGATTACCAGCCACGATATGGCGCCGCTTCGCGCGTTGCTGGCGGATCCCGGCGTGCGCAAGTTGGCACAAAATGCGAAGTACGATGTGCTCGTGTTGCGCAGCAGTGGTGTCGCGCTCGAAGGGCTTGATGCCGACACGATGCTCATCAGCTACATCCTGGATCCGAGTCGGCGATCTCATGGTCTGGATCAGCTGGCGTTTGAGCATCTCGGACATACGATGACGTCGTACGAACAGTTGTGTGGCAAGGGTCGCCATCAACTCAACATTGATGTCGTGCCGGTTGACGCAGCGCGTGACTATTCGTGCGAAGATGTGGACGTGACGTGGCGCTTGTACAACGTGTTGCAGCCCGGTCTGGTGGATCTCGGCATGCAGTCGTTGTTCGACGACATTGAGATGCCGCTGGTGCGCGTGCTCGCCGATATGGAGTGGGAAGGCATCGCCATTGATCTGAGCTGGTTCGCCTCACTCAAAACACGCTTTCAGCGCGAGCGTGAGCGGGTGGAGCAGGAGATCTACGAGGCCGCGGGCGAGACGTTCAACATCAACTCCAATCCGCAGCTGCGCACCATTCTCTTCGAAAAGCTCGGCCTGCCCGTCAAGAAAAAAACGGTTACTGGTCCGAGTACCGATGCCAGCGTGTTGCAGGAGCTCGCGGAAGAAGGGCATACGTTGCCCACGCTGCTTATGGAGTACCGCGAGCTGTTCAAGCTTGAAGGCACGTACATCGATACGCTGCCCAAACTGGTGCATCCGCGCGATCAGCGATTGCACACGTCGTACAATCAGACCGTCGCGGCCACAGGACGACTCTCGTCGAGCGATCCAAATCTGCAGAACATTCCGATCCGTCGCGAACTGGGTCGAGACATTCGTCGTGGCTTCGTGCCACGCGAAGGATGCAAGTTGCTCGCGGCCGACTACTCACAGATTGAGCTGCGACTGCTCGCGCATCTCTCCGGCGATCCCGCTTTTGTTGAGGCGTTTCTCGCGGGTGGCGACATTCACAAACAAACGGCGGCCGTGATCTTTGGTGTGGAGCTCGCGGACGTGACGAGTGAAATGCGAGCGCGTGCCAAGACGATCAACTTTGCCACAATCTATGGGCAAGGCGCGTTTGCGCTGGCGCGTCAGCTCAAGATTTCGCAGGGTGAAGCCAAGGCGTTTATCGAGACATATTTCGAACGCTTTGCGGGCGTCAAAGCATTCCTCGAGCAGTGCGTGGTGGACGCGAAAGCGCGCGGATACGTGGAGACCATATTCAAGCGTCGGCGTTTCATTCCGGAGCTCAAGGATCGGAACTTCAATACGCGAGCCTTCGGAGAACGCGTGGCCGCCAATGCACCGATTCAGGGGTCGGCGGCCGATCTGATCAAGATCGCCATGCTTCGCATTCATGAGGCTCTGGCCACCGGTCCGCTGGCGGCTCGCATGCTGCTCCAGGTGCACGACGAACTGGTGTTCGAGGTGCCCACCGGCGAGGTAGAGGCCCTGTCCGCGCTGGTGAAACAACAAATGGAAGGCGCCGCGGAGCTGGCCGTGCCTCTCGTTGTGGATATCGGTGTTGGGGACAACTGGCTGGCGTCCAAAGCCTGATCACGCCACGGCGGTCGCCGCTGCCGCGGTGTTGCGTTTTGCCAGAACGGGATGGGCTTCGCGATGCTCAGATCACAGAGGTGAAGTACGTGGAAAACTCCAACTCGTTGTAAAACAAAGGTTTGCGCTTTCTTGCACACTGCGGCACCGCCCTTGCTCTTAGTCCTCGCAGCAGCCGGCATGGGCGGGGCATACATCGCACCGTCACGACTCGGCAGGTTCTCTTCCTGAGGTGGTGCGATGGGCACAAGCGCGTTGACGGGTCGGCGCGGATTCACGCTGATCGAGTTGCTGATCGTAGTTGTGGTCATTGGCATCCTGGCCGCGATCGCGATCCCGAAGTTCAACGAGACCAAGGGCCGCAGCTACGCCTCGTCCATGAAGAGCGACCTGCGAAACCTGTCCAGTCAGCAGGAAGATTATTTCTACTCGAATGAGACCTACACCACGGTCCTGGCGAACGTGGCGTTTGAAGGCTCGCCAGGAGTGGTGCTCACGATTACGGAAGCGAGCGTTGGTGGCTGGTCGGCTACTGCAACGCATCCGGCCGCGGATCCGCTCACGTGCGCAGTCTTTTACGGAAGCGCCGCGCCTGTCGCTCCAGCGGTCAACGAAGGTGTGGTGAACTGCAACTGATGTGCTGAACGCCCGTGCCCCGGGCTCGCCATATCGGTCAGTACACGCGCCGGATCCGGAAGCATCGCTTGCGGACCGGCGCGTTCTCTATTTGGCTGCATGCCATGAGCCATGGAGCCGCGTTCAATCCTGACGAGTTGCCGCCGGCGTTGCCGGGTCGTACTCCGCCGCCTCGTCCGAATGCGCACGAAGTTGACGGCATTGTCGCGCGCACGTTGGTGGCACGCGATCGATTCGCGCTGCGCGAGTTCGCGCGTCGCACTGACGGCATGATCCACGCCATGGACGGCGGCATGTGGCTACACTTTCATGTGTGGATGGGTCGACCGATGGCGCATCTGGTGTCGACCGATCGCGAGCTCTTGCTGACGTACGGTGCGTTTGTTGGAATTCCAGCGGATCGTTTGCAAGACAAGCCGCTCAAGGACCCACGCACGGGTGTGCGCCGCGCCGCCTGGCACTGGGATCTCGGTGGACCGTACTTGCCACCGTCGCGTTCGGTGGAGCGTTCACCGGAGCGTTCACCGGAGCGCTGATACGGTCAGCGCGGGACCGCTTCTCCCTCGTGCAACGCGTGTTCCAATGCGAGCGCCTCATCGCGAAGCCATTCCGCTTCGGCGCGCAGGGTGCGTTGCAGCGCAGTGTCACGTCTGAATCGGAAGTAGGCGCGCATGCGCTCACGCGCTCTCCGCGTACGGTCGCCAAATCGGAAATCACTGCTCGCCGAGGGCACGAGCGATAGCGCGTATGCAAGCGCCCACCATGTACCGGCCAGCCACGCCACCAGTCCCGTTTGCACGGCGTAAAACCCCAGCACCAACACGAGACCAAAGATCACACTACGCATGGCCGGCTGGTCCAGGCTCTTCACCCCGCGAAGCGCCATGGTGCGGGTCAGCGTGATCGGTACCCAATGATTGATGCGGCCCCACAGTCCGATCGGTCCGCGAACGAGTGCAAGCGCACCTTCCCGCCACGCGAAACGGGTGCCCGCTGCACTGCCCGGATCAATCTGAATGTCTTCAATCGCCAGCTCCTCGCGGGCGAGCTTCACGTTCAGTGCCGACAAACGTTTTTCAAACGCTTGCATGCGCGTGGTCAGTGCTATGTCGCGTGAGCCAATGCGATACGCGGCCGTGCTGCGCGGTGTCGGTCTGCTCTTGAGCGACATCGAGGCAGCACTGGTGCCGTCCACGATGTCTTTCGCTTCGTGTGACATGGCGTCACTGTGAGGCACCGCCGTGTGCATGACCGTAAACTCACCGGTGATGCGCGCCGCGGCGCGGTTGATGCGCTGTACGAGCTGCACCACATCGGCCAGCGAATCGGCTTCGGCTCCAATCCGCGTGACCGGCGTAAAGAGCGCGAACAGCGACTGCGCCAACGACATCATGCGTGTCGCGTCTTCTTCCGAGCGAAAGTTCAGCGTGACTGCACGCAGACGCTGATCAATAATCCCAGTCAGTGCTGCCACAGTGGCGTCAGACTCGCGGAGTGTGTCCAGATTGATCGCGTCACCAACCTGCAGCAACACACGCGAGCGCGGTGCTTCCTTGGCCTCGAATACCAGGCCCACCGGCACAATCGTGATGCCCTTCACGCCATGCATATCGCGCGCTTCCAGCGCCATGCGTGCGAGACCGGTCCGTAGCGGGGCGAGCTGTGGTGCGTCGTGACTGATCCCCTCGGGAAAGATCACCACCGCACCGCCCTTGGAGAGCGCGTCGGCCACCGCACGAAACGAAGCCGCGTTGCGCGACGGATCAATGCTGTTGGCGTCTGTTTGCGCGAGGTCTTTGGCGCGGTGCAGTGGTATCACGCCGGCCGCCCGCAGCAACGCGCCTGTGAACGGATTTTTGAACAGCGTGGACTTGGCCAGCAATCGCACGGGGCGTGGCACCAGCGCACCGATCACGAGCGCATCCATGAGCGCATTTGGATGATTGCCGGCCAGGAAGACCGGCCCGCTCGTTGGAATGCGATCCAGTCCAATGGCTTCAACCGATCGGTAGTACCAGCCGAGTGCGATGCGCGCGAGCGGGCGAAAGACCGTGTATAACAACACGGTTCAGCTCACGGCGCGAACACTGGCCTCAGCCGCACGGGCGGTTCGTTCTCCTTCTTCCATGTCAACACCCAACAGCAGCACTCCACCAACAACGAAGAAGACAATCACACTGAGAATCGCCAGCTGGCTCGACTGAAACTGATTGATGACCACGGCAAAAACGAGCGGTCCGAGGATGCCACCAAACTTTTCAAACACGGAGAAGAAGCCAAAAAATTCCCCGCTTTTGTGTTTGGGAATAAGCGTTGCAAACATGGAACGGCTGAGGGCCTGTGTGCCGCCTTGTACGAGGCCAACCAGAATCGCGAGCATGTAGAACTCGCGCGCAGACTTCATGAAATAGGCAAAGATGCAAATGCCGGTGTACACCGTGAGTCCAATAAACACGGAACGCTTGGCCCCGATTTTTCCGGCGATCGCACCAAAGGCAAACGCGCACGGAATGCCGATGAACTGCACCAGCAGAATGGCCGTGATCAGATCGCTCTGGCCAATACCAATTTCGGCGCCGTACACCGTGGCCATCTTGATGATGGTTTGAATGCCATCGTTGTAGATGGTAAACGCCAGCATCATCAGAAACGCCTGCTTGTATCCACGCAGTTCGCGCACCGTTTCGCCAAGACGCGTGAACGCGATGCGAAACGCGCTGGCGCCGGGCTGTTCATCGGCTTCAAGCGTGCGTGGAGGCTCCGGGACGCGTCGCAGGATTGGCAGCGAGAATAGCAGCCACCAGACACCAACACTGACAAAGGCGAGACGTGCGGGAAGCGACGCTTGTTCCGGAGTGAGCCCTTCGCCGCTCGGCAAACCAAACATGCCCGGCTGTTGAATCCACAACAGATTGAGTGCGAGGAGGAGGCCACCACCCACGTACCCGAACGCGTACCCGGCGGTCGACACGCGGTCGATTTCATCACTGGAGGCAATGTGCGGCAGCAACGCTTCGTAAAACGTCATGCTGCCGGTTGCACCCGCGAGTGTGAGAATAAACAACACCGACGCCAGCATGATCTGACCCTGTCCAATGAAGAACATGCTCATGGTGGCGCCCACACCCAGAATCATGAACAGCGTCAGGAAGCGTTTTTTGGCGGCTTTGTAATCAGCCACAGCGCCGAGCAGTGGGGCGAGTATGGCGATGAGTACGGCGCCGATGGTGTTCGCAATGCCCCACGTTTCCGTGGCCTTGGTATCGGCCATTCCCGCACCAGCGTACGATACGAAGAAGATTGGAAAGACCGCCGTCATGATCGTAGTTTGCGCGGCCGAAATGCCCCAATCGTACATGGCCCACGCGCGCAGCTCTGGTCGATGAAGTCCCAACGTTTCAAGCAATCGTCGCTTTGGCGCAGGCGTAGCAGACATCGGAGAGGGGTTTGAGGAACGCGCAGTGACCATGACCCGCTGACAAACGGGGGCAGTTGCGAGCAGATTAGTGTCCGTGCCTACTCACGCGAAGTCCAGCCTCCGTTCTGTATTTTTCTCCGCGACTCGCGTTCTGCTGGTCGGGGTGAGCCTGGCGGCGTGTGCCGATGCCGCGCGTGAGGAGACTCCGGCGGTGGATTCGGTTGCCGTGGTAGACACCGCGATGGACAGCATCGAGCTCACCACTCTCGAGTCGACGTACGATCCGGCATTAGGTGACATTCTCTTGTTGCCGGTTGTCGGGGAGCCGGCCGATCGCGAACTGGCGACGTTGCTCAGTCCACTCATCGCGCCCGACGCGATGCCGAGCGACACCACGGGTTTGCGCGCCCGCGTGGGCGCTGGTGCGGTGCAGCTGTTTTCCCGCGCGGGGCTCGTGGGTGAAGGTGTGGTTCGGGTAGACGCCGCCTTGGCGACGGCGAGCACCGCCAGCGGCTGTGCCACGTGGCCGGTGGCGCGTGTGCAGGCGTCGAGCGGCGTCCCGATTGCTGCACGCTGGCTCGTGGCCCTTCCGGTCGGTCGGGTTTCGGCCATTCCGCTCGACTCCATTGAAGCGCTCCCCTCTCGTGACTCGTCGGTGCTGGCGGCGGCGCTGACGCGCGCGGCTTCGTCGCTCCAGGAAGACAGCAGCAGTGCGTTTCGCGGGCTGCCGTTTACGGTGCTACGTGCCTATCGCGTGGCGCCGGGACTCGATAGCGCGGGCACGTCTGGCGCGGCGGCGGCCGATGGGTTTGCGGTCGGGGTGCTGGTGCGACGCATTCCGCAGGAAGACCGGCCGCTTGAAGAGCGCATGTTGATTGTGGTGTCCACCGGGGATCCCAGTCCGAAGAAGTGGACCGTCGCGTGGTTCGAGCGAGCGAGTGGCAGAGAGGAAGAAGTGATCGCCAGCGAGCCGTTGGCGGCGTTTCGCGTGACGGGAAGCCGTCGGATCACGCTGGTGCTCGGACGCGACGATGGCTCGGGCACGGCGCTGGCGCTTTTGGAGCGTGAGGGTACATCGTGGAGAGTTCGTTGGGAGAGTGGCCTTACTGGCTGTTAAGTGTTTTCTAGGTGTCCTGTAAATGGCTTATTGCCAGCGAGCCACGCGACTCGGCAAACTGTGAACGCATGAGGACCGCCAGCCCTTGCGCGCTAGATAATATCTCAGTACTGTGATATATCCTCTTTCGGAGTATATCCAATGAACGCTCCCGCCCTCGGCGGTTTGCACCACCTCACGGCTGTCACCGCCCGCGCTGGCGCCAATCTCAGCATGGCGCGTGACGTGCTCGGTATGCGGCTGGTCAAGCGCACCGTCAATCAGGATGACGTGTCCGCATACCACCTCTTTTATGGTGACGCAATCGGCCGCCCTGGGACCGAACTCACGTTCTTTGAGTGGAGCCACGTGCCCAAGCGCCAGCCCGGCACGGGCGAAGTCGCTGAGACGGGGCTGCGGATTCCGTCGGACGCCGCGCTCGACTGGTGGGAAGCGAGACTGCGCGCCGACGCGCGCATGATCGTTCGTGGACGCACCACACGTGCGGGGCGGCCGGCGCTGCGGTTTTCTGACGCCGAAGGACAGCCGTTTGCGCTGATTGTTGATGCGAACGCTCCAGCGCCGGCTGATGCCGCAACGGCGGAGCTCGAGCGGGCCGAACAGGAATGGTGGAAAACGGCGCCGGTGCCGCGCGAGCATGCTATTCTGGGACTTGGCCCGGTGGTGCTGCACGTGCGTTCGCTTGAACCAACCGCGCGCTTTCTGACTGGTGTCATGGGCATGACGGAGGCCGGCCGCTACGCCGATCCGGATTCCGCCGCGCGGGAAATCTCTGTGTACGCCATGGGTCCCGGCGGTGCGTCGGCGGAAGTGCACGTGCTGCCGCGTTCGGACCTGCCGCGTGCGGTGCAGGGGTTCGGCGGTGTGCATCATGTCGCCTTCCGCGTGACCGATCACGCGGCGCAGCAGGCGTGGTTGGCGCACCTCACATCACTCGGTGTGCCGAACTCGGGTCTGGTTGAGCGCTACTACTTTGAGTCGCTCTACTTCCGCGAACCGGGCGGTACATTGTTCGAGCTCGCCACCGATGGGCCCGGCTTCTCCGCCGACGAAGATCCGCGCACACTCGGCGACTCACTCGCGTTGCCGCCGTTTCTCGAGCCGCGTCGTGCGTCTATTGAAGCGGGTCTCAAGCCGTTGCCGAACTGATCGATCGCTCATCCTTTCTGAATCATTCACCACCGCGCGCAGCGGGTCGTGTATCTGCGCTTGCTCGACATCCCGGTGCCGGGTTTGTACGGGCCGTCCGCCGAAGAGCAACGGATTGAAGAGGACGAGTTTACGGAGTGCCGGTCAGTGTTTGACTGAGTTCGCGCAGGTGGCGTCTTGCGGAAGTATCTGCTGCCTGGGCGTTTGGTGTGGCGATCGTGGATTCAAAAAAGTAGGTGCCGGTTGGCGCGACCGTTGTGGTGATGGCCTGCAGTGTGGAGGCCAGTCCCTGTTCAACCGTGCTGCGTGGTGTGGCGCCGATGGAGCGCATCATGTTGGTGTTCATGACACCGGCCGGATGCACGGCGTGCACTACGATGCTGCTGCTCTTGACGCGTTCCGCGAGATCCTGCGCGTAAATGATCTGCGCCAGCTTGCTCTGCGCGTAGCCGCGTCCGCTGGTGTAGTTGCCGTCGAGCATCACGTTCGCAAAGTCGATCGGTTGTTGCGTGCGTGATGCGACGAACACGATGCGCGATGGTGCACTTTCGCGCAGACGTGGGAGCAGCAGTTCGGTGAGTAGATAACCCGAGAGATAATTCACCGCGAAGTGCAGTTCGTAACCGTCTGCGCTCGTTTGCCGCTCGGTGCGATCCGCCAGACGAATGCCCGCGTTGTTCACGAGCAAGTGTACGCGCGGATAGTGCTTGAGTACGCTGTCAGCGAGTGCACGGACAGCCGCGAGTGATGCAAAGTCGGCGGCAAAAAATCGTGCGCTGCCCACGCGCTGGGTGGTGATTTCCTGCACGAGCTCGCGCCCGCGTTCCACGTTGCGGCCGTGCACAATCACATGCGCGCCTCGCGCGGCAAGTGCGCGCGCAACTTCTCGACCGAGGCCGTCGGTGGAACCGGTCACGAGCGCCACGCGGCCGACCATATCCAGCGTGTCGGCTCGGGCGGCCTGTGCATGGACGCGAGCCGTCAGCAACACGAGGCTCAGGAGTGCGACGGCGCCGAGCACACAGCCGCGGAGTGCGCGGAGACGTTGGGTAAGCATGCCCACGAATACCCCTCGGCCGCTCAAAGCGCCAGCCGCGCGCTGACTGTGGCTATCTACCTGGCCGAGCAAGACGCCAGCGGCGCTTACGGACCTCCTGTCTACTACGGGCATAGTTGACAAACCGGACCGATCGTTGCACACTACTATGCAGGTAGTAACTCGCCCCTCCTGCCCACGAGGCAAACCCCCATGGTGGTTGATCTCACACCGCTCGGTGAACGGGAACTCGATGTCATGGCCGTCCTGTGGGAGCTCGGCTCCGGTACGGTCACCGAAGTGCTCGAACACCTGGGCGTGCCGTTGGCCTACACCACCGTGCTCACGGTGCTGCGCAATCTTGAGGCCAAACAGTACGTCACACGCGAAGAAGAAGGGCGCGCGCATCGCTACTATCCGCGCGTGGCGCAGCAGGCGGCGCAGCAGAATGCGTTGTCGCGATTGGTGAGTCAGCTGTTTGGTGGGTCACCAGAGGCGCTGATTGCGCGGCTTGTGGAGCAGCATGATGTGTCGCCCGATGAATTGGCGCGGCTTGCTCGCAAGCTGAACCGGGCGTCGGCACCGCCTGAAAAGCAGTCACCGTACAAAACGGACGGTGAGTGATGCTTGTCGCCTGGATGGTCATGGCCGGCGTGTTCACGCTGTGTGTGGGTGCGGCGGCGTACGCACTCGACCGCTTGCGGCAGTCGCGGAGTCGTTCCACGCGCGGAGTGTGGGCCAGCGCGCTGGCAATCGCCGTGGTGTGGCCGCTGGTGGTTCCGGTTGTGCGGCCGTTGTTGTGGCCTGAGGCCGCGAGCGTTGTCATTCCGCCAGTTGGTGGCAGTGCGTTGGCCCCAGCCATCAGCGCCGGGTTGGACGCGCCATCGGCCAGCTGGATTGAACGCGCCGCGCAAACACTCAGCACGCTTCCATTAGTCGTGGAGCGTGCAACGTTGGTAGTGGTTGACCGTGCGCCGTGGTTGGTGACTACCCTGCTCATTGCGTGGGCAGTGATGAGTGCGGCCCTGCTACTGCGGTTGCTGCTGGCATCTCATCGCATTCATGTCTTAACACGCAGTGCAACACGCACCACCGTTGACCAACAGGACGTGCTACTGGCCGAAGGCTTTGGTCCGGCGTCTGTTGGTGTGCGCGATCCGCGCATCGTGTTGCCGCAATGGGTGCTCGCGCTTGACGCGCCACTGCGTACGCTTGTGTTGCGTCACGAACGCGAACACTGCGAGTCGGGTGATCCGCGCTACGTGTGGAGTGCCGCGTTGGCGACCGCGCTGATGCCGTGGAATCCGGGCGTATGGTGGTTGTCGCGCCGGTTGCGTCTCGCACTCGAGCTCGACTGCGATGTGCGCACGCTGCAGCACGGAGGTGATCCGCTGGTCTATGCAAAACTGCTGCTGTTCATGACGCAGCAACACGCGGCGCCCGCGTCGCACCTTCGGTTGGCGAGTTCGCTGGCCGCATCCCGTTCCCATTTGAGTCGGAGGATTGTGGCCATGCAACAGGGTGTACGAACAACATCGCGCACAGTGCGTTTTGCATTGGGCGGCGCTGCAGTTCTTGCGATTGCGGGGGCGTGCGGTACGAAGATTCCTGGAAATGCGCTGGCACCTGAGCCGCGCAACGGAGCAGCTTCGGCGTTGGAGACGCGTCTTGACAGTGCGCGAACGGCGGCTGCACTCCCCGCATCGACGGAGCCGAAGCCGTACTTTGAGTTTCAGGTAGAGAAGCCGGCGTCAATGCAACCTGGGAGCAGTCGCATGGTGTATCCCCCCATGTTGCGATCGGCGCAGGTGGAGGGCGTTGTACTGGCGAGCTTTGTTGTGGATGAACAGGGCGTGCCCGATATGAGCACCTTCAAGGTGCTCAAGTCTGATCACGAACTGTTTACCAATGCTGTGAGAACGGCGGTACCAGATATCGCGTACATGCCGGCAGAGATTAAGGGACAGCGTGTGAAGCAGTTGGTACAGCAGCCCTTTGTGTTTCAGCTCGGTGAGCGTCGCGCTGTGCCGTCTGACGAAATCAAGAATGCACGGCGAGACAGAGAGACGCAGGTGGCAGAGGCGAAAGACACGGCTCTTCCCATACGGCTAGTCGAGCCCTCTGCTGCTGCAATGCAGGCGCAACGTGTGCGAGTAAAAGAGGTGATTGCGGCTCGAGACAACGCGCTTCCAACTCAGTCGGATCCGTCAAGGCCCTATTTCGAGTTCCAGGCAGAGAAGCCAGCTACAATGCGCCCCGAAACGAACGCCATGGTGTATCCGCCGATGCTGCGTTCGGCTGAGGTCGAGGGCGTGGTACTGGCGAGCTTTGTGGTGGATACCACCGGAGAAGTCGACGTACGATCATTCAAGGTGCTCAAGTCTGATCACGAACTGTTCACCAACGCCGTGAAGAATGCACTCGCTGAGATCAAATTTCTGCCGGCTGAAGTTGGCGGAAAGAAGGTGAGGCAGCTCGTGCAGCAGCCCTTTGTTTTCTCGATCGCCCGATAGTCGTTCGGCAACCAAACGAGCACTACAAAAAGAGCGGCGCGCCTGGTCTGGCGCGCCGCTCTTTGTTGTTTTATCGGATATGCCCTACCGCCACGGAATCTCCGGCGACCGATAAAAATTCACACCGATCGCCTGCAGCCGCGGACCGTGCTCCGCGAGACGCAAACGAAAGCCGTCCCAGCTGCGATTATTTGCCCGACTCCATCCGAGTTCGGCCACGGCAATCAGTCTTGGAAACGCCAGAAACTCGTAGTCGCTCCGCTTCTCCAACGTCTCGGCCCAGAGCGGCGCTTCCACACCCAGCACGGCGTCGCCGCTCACGCGCGACAGAAACGTATCGGGCTCCCACGAATACGCGTGCTGCACCGAGATCAGTCCAGCCCATTTGAGGCCGAGCACTGTGTTCGCGTCGTACTTCATATCGAGGTACACACGATTGCCGGGCGAAAGAATCACTGATCCGCCACGTGCCGCGTGCAAATAGGCGGAGTCACGACTGGCGCGCGCGTCGCTGCGCCAATGTTGCACCACGGTGCTCGGATCAAGATTGGCCGGTGCAATCTCACCCCAGCCAATCATGTTCTTACCCTCGGCGCGCACAATGCCTTCCACGCGCTCAATGAAGCGCAGATACTCATCACGCGTAAGTTTTTCGACTTCGTCTCCGCCAAGATGCAAATACGGACCCGGTGTCAGCGCCGCGAGTTCGCGCACCACATCAGTGACAAAGGCGTAAGTCGACTCCTTGCTCGCACAGAGCGTGCTGAAGCCAACACGAATGCCCGTGTAGAGCGGC
Organism: Gemmatimonadaceae bacterium; assembly: GCA_022843265.1. Classification (GTDB taxonomy): domain Bacteria; phylum Gemmatimonadota; class Gemmatimonadetes; order Gemmatimonadales; family Gemmatimonadaceae; genus JAABRT01. The sequence continues at coordinate 14,392 of JALHNZ010000012.1, read as the reverse complement.
GGTGCAACCCCATCGCAGTTGAGTTCCGGATAACTCGCCAGTGCAGCGTTGGTGTGTCCTGGCATATCAATTTCCGGCACGATCATGATCTGTCGTGCCTGCGCGTATTCCACGAGCTCTGAATACTGCGCCTGCGTGTAGAAGCCGCCGGGGCCTCCACCTACCTGTGAACTGCCGCCGTGACGCGTGAGATTCGGACGCGACAGAATCTCGATGCGCCACCCCTGATCATCCGACAGGTGCAGGTGCAACACATTCAGTTTGTAGAGCGCCATCACGTCGACATATTTCTTGACGTCTTCGAGCGGCAGAAAATGACGCGCCACATCCAGCATTGCGCCGCGCCAGCGATAGCGCGGTCGATCGGTGATGGTGCCGAGTGGCACGGAAAGCCCACGCGACAGCGCGGCGCGATGTTCAATTGCGGCGGGCATCAGTTGACGCAGCGTCTGCACACCGTAAAACAGCCCCGCCACTTCGCGCGCGGTAATGCGAATGCCTTCCGCGCGCACTTCGAGATTGTAGCCTTCAGCGCCGCGGTCGTCATCATCTGGATTCAGATGCAACCGGATCGCGCCGCGCGGTGCGTCGAGGCGTGCGGGCAGTCGACGCGCAGTCCGTGGTGCGCCAGGGCCAAGCATGGTCGCTAGCTGACGTCCAACGCGTTCCACGTCTTCGTCGGCATCGCTGGCAATGATCACCGCGGTGGAATCGGTGATGGTGAATCGGCGCGAGGCGTCGAGGTTGACGTCGGTCGGAACCGGAATCACGGAGTGCGGGGGACGCGATGCAGCGGGCTGCGCATAAAGCGACGCGAGCGGCAAGGCGAGGGGCAACGGGAGGGCCACTGCCGAGGGCAGTACGATCGCGCACGCGAGTGGCCACATCACTGTTGACGAGACGCACCGCAGCGCGGTGACGACTCGCGATGCATGTGACCGGGGAGAAGTGGGAGTATGCATATCCCATTGTACTCCGAAGCACGGATTCAGGTGAGAACTGCAACGTGCGCAGCAGAGGCGCACGCCAAGGTAAGCGTAGCACGGCGGCTGGCCTATGCGAGCGCCCGGTGGTACATCTCACCCCATGAGACTGCTCACTGGTTGTGTCTTTGCGTTGTTACTGGTCGGATGTCAGTCGGAAAAGCCCGCGGCGGACGGCGCCGACGTCGCGGCCGACACTCTCTCTATCGCTCCGGATTCCGCAACAGACTCAGCACCTCCGATGGCGCGCGCATTGTTGGCGCTCGCTGGCGACGGTCTGATGCTGGTCAACAGCGAAAGCGGCTCAACGCGAGCCATCAGCTTCGGAATGCCAGCGTCGTCGGCGATAGACATGCTCACTGCGGTCGCGGGAGCGGTGGTGGAGCGCGGCACCAATGAGGAGTGCGGCGCCGGTCCGGTTGAGTATGTGTCGTTCAACAACGGACTGCAGATCGTGTTGCAGAAGGACCAGTTTCTCGGCTGGACGGTGCGCGCTCGTGACGACACGCTGCGCACGATGAGCAATGTGGGACTGGGCTCAACGCGCGCTGAACTTGAAGCGGTGTACGCGGCGGAAATCGCGCCGAGCACACTTGGCATGGAGTTCATGGCGGGTGGACTCCAGGGGATTCTGGAGTCCAGTGCTGCAAGCGCGAAGATTACAGATCTGTGGGCGGGGGTAGCCTGCGTGGCGCGTTAATCTCGCCCTTCGCACGCATTGCCCGCAGGTCGTGCTCGCTACACGCCCAGTGTTTACCGCGCAGCAAATAGTGCGTTTGCCTCAGGCGACGGAATCTGTTCGTGGATGCCGTTGTACGTGCCCGCTCCGAGCAGCTCTTTGGTTGCGCTGCGAATATGCGCCATGATGCTGCGCGCCAATCCGGGGCCAACGCTCACGCGCGCAACGCCGAGCGCCTGCAGTTCGGGAATGGTAGGCGTGCCGGGGCCGCCAATCACATTGAGCGGTGCAACGACGCTTGCGGCGAGCCTGCGAATTACGTCTGGTTCGGTGGCGAGCGGAACGAACACGCCGTCGGCACCCGCTGCGATGTAGAGAAGCGCGCGTCGCACCGTCTCATCGAACCGTTCCGTGTCGTTGCCGAACTTCTTGACGTAGGTGTCAATGCGTGCATTGATGAACACGTCAACGCCGGTGGCTGCCGCGGCTTCGCGCGCCGCAAGAAATCGCTCGGCTTGCAGTGACGCGTCGCTGAGTAGGGCGCCGTCTGTGCCAGGCGAATCTTCGAAGTTCACACCCACCGCACCGGCGTCAGCTACGGCGCGCACGGTCAACGCAATGTCTTCCGGTGTGCCGTTGCCGTAACCACGTTCCATATCCGCGGTCACGGGTATGCGAACACTCTGCACGATGCGCCGAACGGCGCTGGCCATCGCGTCACGCGAGAGGCCCTGTCCGTCTGGCAAACCAAGAGCCCATGATACACCAGCGCTGGTGGTTGCAATCGCGCGTGCGCCCGCATCTTCCACAAGACGCGCGCTCATGGGATCCCAGGCGTTGGGCAAAATCAGAATCTGTGAGTCCGCGTGCATGGCGCGGAACTGCGCCGCCAGTTCGTGTTGGGTCATGGTAGTTTATTGGCTCCCTATAAAGTCAGGATGTGCTGATGTCAGCAACGGTGCGCGTACTTGCCGCAGTGATTGTGCGTGATGAACAATACCTGCTTGGACTTCGTCCCGAAGGAAAACGCCACGCGGGACAGTGGGAGTTTCCCGGTGGCAAAGTCGAAGCGGGTGAGTCTGATCACGATGCACTGGCGCGCGAGCTGCGGGAAGAACTGGGTGTGACATTGATCGCACTTGGCGCGGAGCGGTTCGTGCAGCGCGATGGTGACAGTGTGTTCGAAATTACGTTTGTTGACGCGCGGATAGACGGCGAGCCGCAGTCGATTGAGCATGCACGCGTTGCCTGGATCGCGTTGAACGATCTGTCGTCATACTCGCTGGCGCCGAGCGACTACGCGTTCGTGCAGTCGCTGTTGCGCTGATTCGGAACACGGACGCTGGGGGATCGCTGTTACGCTGATTTGGAGTCAGGACGATGGGACTGTCGTGTTCGCTGCTACAACTGACGTGGCAAACGGCGTTGATGCTGGTTCGTGAGAGGCCTACGCAGTCTTGCGCGACGCCGTCGCCCGAGCCACGAGATACAGCACGGTACCAAACGCAATCAGCGCCGCAGTTTTCCAGACGGCTTCAAACTGCACCTGCAGCATGAGCCAAACACAGATCGCGAGGCCCGCACCCGGAATGAGGTAGCCACCGGGCAACTGCATGGCCTGCGGTTCATGTCCGAACATGCGACGCAGTTTGGGCAGCGCCGCGAGGCTCGTGGTGTAGCCCACGAGTCGCGCGAGTGAACTCATCACGGCGAGCTGCGTGAAGGTGCCGGCGATACCGAGCGACACGCCAAGCGCAAGAAACAGCAGAATGGAAATGTGCGGCGTTTTGTAGCGCGGGTGCACCGTGCCAAGAATCGCTGGCAGCGAGCCTTCGCGTGCCAGCGCGTAGGTCATACGTGGTGCGGCCAGCACCGACGACGCGAAGTTGCCGAGGCTCGAGGCAATGGCCGCAAATGAAATCATGGCCACGCCGAACGAGCCCATGAAAATCGCGGCGGCGTCGGCGAGCGGACGTGTGGAAGTCGCCAGATTCGGGGTGAGTGCGACACTCACCACCTGAATGCCCACGTACAGCAGCGTGCCGCCAACGGCGGTCGCCAGCAGCGCGACGGGCAGATCGCGTCTCGGATCTTTCGATTCGCCCGCCGGAACCAGCGCGCCTTCAAAACCAACAAATGCGTAAAACACAAGCAGCGCCGCTTCACCGAGCGTGCCAAAGCTCGGGATGGTTGTACCAGCAAACATTTCGGGGCGCACATAGGTGAGTCCCATTAGCACAAATACAATCAGCGGTACAAACTTGAGCACGCTGATGGCGAGAATCGCGCCCATGCCTTGTTTGACACCGGTGACATTGAGCCACGCAAACAGCACGCCAATACCAAGGATCACCAGCATGCGTCCCACGCCGTCGTTCACCGCAGTGATGTAGTTGCCGAGGTACGTGGCGAGCAGATTCGCGTTTGCGGCCAGTGCGGTGGCACGTCCGACATACAGCAACCACCCGGTCTGAAATCCCACGAACGGACCGAACGCCGTGTTGGCGTAGAGCAGCGGTCCGCCCGTGCCCTGGAAGTAGCTCGCGGCCTGTGCAAAGCTGAGCATCAGCGTGGCCATGAGCAGACCACAGATGAGAAACAGCACAGGGCTGAAGAGCCCCGTGAGCTTCGCGGCGCCGGCTGGCAAACCAAAGATGCCGGCGCCAATCATGCTGTTCAGCGCCAGAGCGGCGAGGGCAACGCGAGTCAGCTCGCGTTTGAGTGGTTCGGGGGCGGTGGGATCGGGCACGCGGGACGATGGCGTACGGCGCGCATCGCCGCAATAGAGATCAAGAGAGTTGCTATGGCAAAACCACAAATCCTTGTTGCTCAGCGCAACTCCGCACGCGAACATCGAGCGAGACGAAAGCCAAGGGGCCAATGGTGTCTCGTAGCAGCATGGCGCTACACACGTGCAATGCGTCGAGCGTTCGCACGGGATCTGCGCGCAACGGAGCACGAGCGCGTTGCAACACATCGTCTCCAAGTGAAAGCACATCCCAACTGCGCTCGGCTGTTTCCAGCATATCGCGCGTCGCCAGTTCCTCGCTTGGTGTCAGCCGCCTCGCGTGTCGCGCGCGGACAAGGGCGCGGGCGCACTCTACCGAGGTGAGTGCCGATGTGGTGACTCGTTCGGCTTGTGAAAGGACGTGGGTGACGCGGTCCGCGTCAGGCTCGCCGAGCAGCCAGGAAAGCACGGCGCTCGATTCGAGATATACAATCATGACTCGTCGCGACCCTCGTCCAGTAGGATGCGAGCTGTACCGGGAGCCGATCGGACAGGGCTGTCGCCATACGGCGGCGGCGGATTTTCTGCGACTCGCAGCGCGCCCGCCGATTGGAGGCGAGCCAGGCCAAGCTCCACCGCTGTCATTCCTGTTTCTTGCAGCGCAGGAGAGGAGAGACGGGCTATCACGCGCCCGCGATCAGTTACGAGCACGGTTTCACCCGACTGTACGTCTCGAAGAATGCCGCTCAGATGAGCCTTCAGCTCGCGAATGCCAACCGTTCTCATGACAGGAAATGTAGTTACATGAGACCACATTAACAATGGACGGCGCGAGGATCTTGTGCGCACGCTTCGCGCTAAAGGCGATCCCGACTCACTCTAGGAACTACAGGACAGCATCGAACACCCCGCCTTGTGCCGCGCCCACTCAGGACGTTTGGCGGCGAAACGCTCGTTGCCGGGCTGCTCGTCGTAGGGAGCGCGCAGCAGCTCAAGCAGTTCGTGAATGCGCGTATTGTCACCCTGGTCCGCGAGGTCGATGGCCTCCTGCGCGATCCAGTTTCGCAACACGAATTTGGGGTTCACGCGGTGCATGCGCGCGCGACGGGCCGACGACGACGAGCCGGTGGACAGCACATGCGCGTGCCACCGTCGCAGCCACTGCATGAACGGTTCGTTGTGCGTGACGAGTACGTCTTCGTGGTAGAAGACGTCGCCGAGCACACCCACGATCGTTGCGTCAGGCGGAATGATGTCGGGCACGTGGCCGAGCGCGCGGAAGAACAGGGTGTAGTCTGCCTGCGCCGCGTTCATGAGGCCGAATGCTTCGCGGATAAGTTGTTGCTCGGCGTCGTCGAGTGTCACGTTGCCTCCGCTCGCCGTACGCTCAGCAAATCCGAACTTCGCACTCATCATGCGCTCGTACGCGCTGTCATACACCGCGAGAAACGCATCAAGTCCCGCCTCGAGCGGCTCAGGCGTATCAAACACCGGACGCAGCGCCTCGGCCAAACGCACAAGATTCCACTGCACAATCGCCGGCTGCTGACCGTAGCGATACCGTCGACCAGCCGCGTCTGTGGTATTGGGTGTCCAGTTGGGATCAAAGTCTTCGAGCCAACCATACGGACCGTAGTCAATGGTGAGTCCGAGAATTGACATGTTGTCGGTGTTCATCACGCCGTGCACAAATCCTACGCGCATCCAGTCCACCACCATGCGCGCCGAACGTTCGCACACTTCGCGGAACCACGCGGCGCGTTGCTCGGCGACGGTGCCCGTAAGGTGCGCAAAGTCACGTGAGATCGTGAAGTCGACCAACTGGTTCAGCAGCGCACGTTCGTCACGTGCCGCCAGAATTTCAAAGTTGCCGAAGCGGATAAAACTCGGTGCGACGCGACAGACAATCGCGCCGCGTTCGGCCTGGGCGTTGCCGTCGTAAAACATGTCACGCACGACGGGTTCACCGGTGTCCACGAGACTCAGTGCACGTGTGGTTGGCACACCCAGGTGAAACATGGCCTCACTGCACAGAAACTCGCGCACGCTTGAGCGTAGCACGGCGCGACCATCGGCACTGCGCGAATACGGTGTGGGGCCTGCGCCCTTGAGTTGCAACTCCCACCGTTCGCCGCGCGCGTTGACTACTTCGCCGAGTGTAATCGCACGTCCGTCTCCCAACTGACCGGCCCAGTTGCCGAACTGATGGCCACCGTAACACGCGGCGTACGGTTGCATGCCGGCGTACAACGCGTTGCCACCAAATACTCGCGCAAATTCCGGCAACGCCACGTCGTTCGGCGTGAGACCAACTAACTCGGCCACTTCGCGCGCGTGCGCCAACAGCCTGGGTTCGGCCACAGGCGTGGGCTCCACCGCACTCCAGCATGCGCCGAGCACCTGTCGCCGACGATTCGACGTTTCAGGATCACCCGGTAACTCGGTGACAAATCGATTGTCGAACGTGAGAGCAGTCATGTCAACGATGCGAAAACGAACAGTGGTCTATCCAAGCGTGAGTTTGCGTCTGGCGAGTGCCGCCGGTGCCGCCGATCTGCCGCTTGCGCGAGCGAGTACAACGAGCGTGAGCACATACGGCAACGCGAGAAACAGCTGATATGGCACATTGCTCCAGCCGAGTGACTGAAACAGATACTGCAACGCGCTGGCACCGCCGAACAACAACGCCGCTCCCGTGACGCCGAGTGGAGTCCAACGTCCAAGCACAACGATCGCAATGGCAATGAAACCCTTGCCGGCGCTCATGTTCTCAACGAAGGTGCCAGACTGCGCGAGCACGAGCGTTGCACCAGCGATGCCGGCAAACGCGCCGCCGAACAACACGGCGAGCAACTGCACCAAACGCGGACGAACTCCAGCGGCAAGCGCTGCATCCGGACTCTCTCCCACGGCGCGCAGCGCCAGTCCCGTGTGCGTGCGCCAGAACCACCACGTCATAATCGGCACAATCGCGTACAGTGCGTACGTAACCACGGGCTGTGAGAACAGCGCGCGTCCGAGCAGCGGAATGTTCGACAGCAACGGAATGTCGACCGCCCCGATCGTAGGAATGGTGAGACCAACTCCCGTTGCGCCGTAGAATGCCTTGTACACCAGTCCCGTAAATCCGAGCGAGAGCAATGTGATGGCGGTACCGGTGATGATCTGGTCAGCCCGCAAGTACACAGTGAACAGCGCGAAGATCAGCGTGACGATCAGCCCTGCCGCGGCGCCCGCGGCAAAACCGCCGGTGACACCTACTCCCCCGGCAACAATCGTGGCCGCGAGTGCGCCGCAGATGATTGATCCTTCCAGCCCGATGTTGATCACACCGCTGCGTTCGGTGACACATTCACCAAGCGCCGCAAACGCGAGCGGTGTGGCAGTGCGTACGGCCGCCGCGAGAAAATCTTCGAGCGGTACCATCATGATGGCACGCTCACCGCGTTGCCGGGCAACGAAGGCGCCGCATCATCGGTTCGTGTGATTGATCGACGTGTCCGGACATCTTGCAGGCGATCGGCCGCAATCACCAGCAGAATGAGCACAGCCTCCACCACGTTCACGAGCGCGATGGGCACACCCGCGTCGCGCTGCATGGCATTGCCGCCCGCTTGCAGCGCACCAAACAAGACGGCGGTGCCGAGCACACCGAGCGGATGCAATCTCGCCAGCAGCGCCACCGCGATGGCCGTGTATCCGTAGCCGGGGCTGAGTGATTCGTAGAGGGCGTACGTAACGCCAGTGAGCTCAACGGCACCCGCCAGTCCCGCTAATGCGCCACTGGCGAGGAAGGCGAAGAGACTCACGCGCGCCACATTGATTCGCCCGGATACCGCGGCAGCATCGGCGTTCATTCCCACTGCCCGCAAACGAAATCCACCGGCGGTTGCCCGCATCCACCACCACATCACAAACGCGAGCACAACGGCCAGCACCACACCCAGGTGAAGACGCGATCCGCTCAGCAACACCGGGAGCTGCAGCGATGGCACCAGTGCTTCGGTTTGCGGATAAATGCGCGTGGGTTCCTGCAGCGGACCGCGCACAAGCCAGCCCACCGCATTCAGCGCGACAAAGTTGAGCATGATCGTGCTGATCACTTCGAGCACACCAAAACGCTGACGCAACCACGAGGCGATGCCGGCCCACGCACCACCCGCCACCACGCCGGCCAGCAACACAAGCGGCAACATGTACGCGCCGGGCGTTTTGCCGGCGAGCGTGGCAACAGCGGCCGCACCCGCGGCGCCGGCCAGGAGCTGACCTTCGGCGCCAATATTCAGCAGACCGGCGCGAAACGCGATCGCGACTGCAAGCCCCGCAAGCGCGAGGGGTATCGCACGGACAAGCGTTGCCGAGGTGACGGCGTACCACGAACCCGCCGCGCCGCGCACCATGGCCTGCATGGCCTCACCGGCGTCGTATCCACTCGTGACGAGCAGCACCACGAGCAAACCAAGCGTCACCGCCAGAAGGACAGCGACCCGCGCAATGGCGGCCAGCACCGGTGCGAGCGCTCTATTCACGACACACCCAGCATGGCGCGACCCACCGCGTCGCGTTCGCGCGGCACCTCACGCAGCAGGCCGTTGTGCAATACCAACACGCGGTCGGCAACCGTGAGCACTTCGTCGAGGTCGCTACTATAGAAGAGCACGGCAATGCCGGCGTCGCGCGCGTTGTGCAGGGCGGTGTGAACCGCCGCAGTGGCACGAAAGTCGAGACCACGGGTCGGGTTTTCGATCACGAGCGCGGGAGGCGCGTCATCGAGCGCGCGTGCGAGCACAAATTTTTGCTGGTTCCCGCCGGATAGCGTGCGCACCGTGACCGACGCGTTTGACGCACGAACATCTCGGTCGCGCAGCACCACGTTCGTTCGTTCGGCGAGCTCGTTCCACGGCACTCGTCCTCGACGCACACCGGCATCGCGCAGCGCGAAATTCTCCGTAAGCGATGCGTCGAGCAACAGCGCATCACGATGCCGATCCTCCGGAACAAAGCCCACGTCATCCGGGCGGTGCAGACGGCCGCTGTGCACCGGAAGCAGACCGGCCACTGCGCGCAGCAGCTCGGCTTGCCCTGACCCTTCCACCGCCGCCAAGCCAACCACTTCGCCGGAACGCACGGTAAAGGACGCCTGCCGTACGCGCGGTACACCGCGCGTATCGTGAACCGTGAGTGCGTCTGCCTGCAGCACCACATAGTGCGCGCCCACACTGTCGGTGTGTCGCTTGATGAGTGGCACCACTTCTTCCGTCAGTTGCGCGGAACGGTCGTGCGGGCCGAGCATGGCATCGGCGAGTGACGACTCGGTCAGACTTTGTGCGGAACCCGTGGCTACCAGCTCGCCTCGGCGCAGCACCGTGACGTCATCCGCGATAGCCAGTGCGTCACGCAGTTTGTGCGTGATGAGCACCACGGCGTGGTCCGGATGTTCGTTTGCAAATGCACGCACCCAGCGCAGTAAGGCGCGGGCTTCATCAGGGGCAAGTACGGCGGTGGGTTCATCGAGGATGAGCACGCGGGCGTTGCGGGCAAGCGCTTTGACAATCTCGCAGCGTTGTTGCGCGCTCACCGAGAGCTCGCCCACCTGTGCGTGTGGATCGAGCGTCAGGCCGGTGCGCTCGCTGATCTCGCGCACCGTGTTCGCTACTTGCGCTGGCGTGAATCGGCCGCGATTGCCCAACGCAATGTTTTCGGCTACGGTCATCGCTGCGACGAGCGAGAAGTGCTGATGCACCATACCAAGCCCAAGCGACATGGCATTGGCCGGCGTATGTGCGCGTGCATCCGCTTCGCTAAGTCGGGTCTGGCCGATGTGTATCGTGCCCTCGTCGGCCGTAGCGAGACCAAAGGCAATGCGCATCAGCGTAGTCTTGCCCGCGCCGTTTTCGCCGAGCAAAGCATGCACCGTGCCAGGACGGATGAACAGGTCGACGTTGTGCAATGCGCGCACGTCGCCGAATGATTTGCTGATGTTGCGCAGAGCCAGCGCGGGTGGTGCTGAAGCGCCTTGCGTTGACTGTGCGTTGCTGTCGTGATCAGGGATCACGCCTGGCTCACAGCCCCGTGGGGCGGAGAATGAATCCGTGTGGCAGGGCGAACTGGGTGTGAAGCCACGCGCCGAGCGCTTGTACGCCGAGTGTTTCGGTGGCGTAGTGGCCGGCGTAGATGATACAGAGATCGTTCTCGATGGCGTCAACCGCGGTGTGGTGCGGTCCTTCACCAACGATCAACGTGTCGACGCCAAGCGCGTAGGCTTCGCGCAGTGTGTCGCTGTTGGCGCCGCCGCCGGTGCACATCGCCCAGTGCTTTGTTACCCGCTGCTCAGCGGGGAGCGATGTGCGCACGCTGCCGCCGTACGACTCGGCGTAGAAGCGCGCACGTTCTATCAGCGTTTCCGTGCGAAGGTCTGCCGTGCCGCGCACTCCAATGGCCAGCCCTTTGTGCTGCGCGAACTCGTCTGATGGCGTGAGCCCGAGCGCCTGCGCTAACTGCACATTGTTGCCGAGCACAGGGTGAGCGTCGAGCGGGAGATGCGAACTGTAGAGTGCGATGTCGTGGTCGAGCAGCAACCGCAATCGTTCGTAGGTCACGCCAGTGATGGGTTGCACACCACCCCAGAACAATCCGTGATGCACGATGAGCAGGTTGGCGCCACTCGCCGCGGCGTCTTGAATCGTGTCACGCGATGCGTCCACGGCAGTCGCAACTCGTGTGATACCGCTGCGATTCGCGACCTGCAAGCCGTTGTGCGCACCACTGTAGTCGGTGATGTCACGTGTGCGCAGCTCGGTGTCGAGCGCGACCACGATATCGGCGAGTGGTGTATTCACGGGCGCGTTGTATCCGGCAGTTTGTCGGCGGGACGCAGCACGTCGTCCATCTCATGAAAGCGGCCTTCGCGAATGGCGTCGCCAACGGAATCGACGCGGGCTTTCAGGTTGGCTGGTATGCGTGACGCGAGTTTCGGGTTCAACACGAGCTTTACGACATTGGCGCGCAGTCCGAATTGATACACGGTGCTCTTGAACTCCCCAGACTGCACTTCGCGCGCCACTTGCAGCAAGGCGCGCGGCCAATCAATCACGATCGAACCCAATATGTGGTCGGGAGCAATTTTGTTCTGATTCGAGTTGGCACCAAATGCGAGCACGTTCTTTTCGCGCGCCGCGGCGAGAATGCCAAGTCCGGCTGCGTCTGCGTTCTGAAAGACGATATCTGCGCCGCGTGCGATCTGCGCCAGCGCCTGCTCCTTACCCGCGTTCACATCATCCCAGGTGCCGAGATATGAGATGAGCACGGTGACGTTGGGATTGGTGAACTTGGCGCCACGCTCAAAGGCCACAAAGCTGGCGCGAACCGGCGGCAGTTCTGTGCCACCGATCGCACCGATTATGCCCGACTTGGTGAGCGCGCCAGCGATCATCCCAGCCTGATACGAGGCTTCTTCAAAGGCGAAGTTCATGCCCGCCAGATTTGGAGCCGTGGCGTTGCCGGACGTACAGACAAAGACGGTGTTGGGATATGCTGGCGCGACCCGCAGCGCGGCATCCTGAAATTCGAAGCCATGACCGACCACCATGTCGTAACCCTGCGCGCCGTACTGCCGAAAATTCTCCTCAAACTCGGCGGGCGTTTTGGTCTGGATATGGCTGACTTTGGCACCGAGCGAATCGCGAATGGCCATCAGGCCATCGTAGGCGCCGCCGTTCCAGGCCTGGTCGGAGATGGGTCCGGGGGTAAGCAGGGCCACGCGGAACTCGCTCATGGCCGGCGCCGCTTCCGGCTTGTCGCCGCCGCACGCGGTGAGCGCAGCGAGAGCCGTTATAGCTGCCAAGGCGCGCGCGGCCGCTCGGCGGCTGACGGCATGACCAGAGAGTAACGCTTGAAAGGCATTCATCGCCTTATACTGACTCATTGGTGGTGTGTGTATGTCGTTAAAATCGACTACTACTCGAAGGAGACGCCAATCAACTCGAGCAGGCGCTCCAGATCCTCGTTCGAAGTGAACGCAATCCGGAGCTCGCCCTGATCCCGACCAGTGGCGGCGATTTGAACCTGCGTTTGCAGACGGCGCCGGAGCAGCTCTTCCAGCCGTCGTGTTTCAGCGGCGGCGGCGCTGGTGGTGGGCGGCGTTCCTGGTTTGGCTTTCGGCGCCGAACTACCAGCGGCTGCGGGGCGAACGGCTTTGACTCGTCGCTCGACTTCGCGTACCGACATGCCCTGGGCGACGGTGTCGCGGGCGAGGTCGGCCATTGCGCGTTCGTTGGTCAGTCCGAGCAGAGCGCGGGCGTGGCCGGTGGTGAGCTGGCCGTCTTGCAGGAGTCGACGCACGCTGGCCGGGAGTTGCAAAAGCCGAAGCGCATTGGCGACCGTCGAGCGGTCTTTGCCCACCGCGTCGGCCACTTGCTGCTGCGTGGCGCTGAACTCCTGTTGTAAGCGCTGATAGCCTTCCGCCTCTTCTATAGGATCAAGGTCAGCACGCTGCAGATTTTCAACGAGGGCGAGGGAGAGCGCTTCGCGATCATCAACAGCTTTGATCAAGGCCGGGATTTCTGTCCAACCGAGACGTGAGGCGGCTCGGTAGCGGCGCTCGCCGGCGATGAGCTCAAAGCCGGATCCGGTAGGCGACGGGCGTACGGTGATGGGTTGGAGCAGTCCATTCACCTTGAGACTGGCCTCAAGATCCGCCAACTGTTCGGGCCTGAACTCCTGACGGGGCTGATAGGGGTTGGCGCGGATCTGGCCGATCGGAATGGAGCGCAGTGCCCCCTGTGCAGCGCTGTCCGTTTTCGGTGATTGTTCGGTGGCGGCCGATTGGGTTATGGGCGCCGGCTTTCGCGCGCCCATCAACGCGTCGAGGCCTCGGCCGAGTCGTCGGCCGGATTCAGGAGGGGGAGTGGCCATGATCGGGTCGTTCTCAGGACGTGGGAGCGGCGGCTTTGCGATCGCGTTCGAGCAGTTCGCGGGCGACAGACATATAAGATTGTGCGCCGATCGACGAGATGTCGTAGACCACGATCGGTTTGCCGAACGATGGGGCTTCGGCCAATCGGATATTGCGCGGCACAATCGTATCAAACACGCGGTCGCCGAAGTGTTCGCGGGCGTCGGCCACAACCTGGCGGGAGAGGTTGAGTCGGGCGTCGAACATGGTGAGCAGCACGCCGCCGATTTCAAGATTGGGATTCAGGTGTTCCTGGACCCGCTGCACGGTGCCGAGCAGTTGGGAGAGGCCTTCGAGGGCATAGTACTCGCACTGGAGCGGAATGATCAGCGCGTCGGCAGCGGCGAGCATGTTGAGCGTGATCAGGCCAAGCGACGGTGGGCAGTCGAGCAGGATATAGTCGTAATCCGCTTGCACTGACTCGAGCGCCTGGGCGATGCGTAGGGCGCGGTCTTCGGCGTCGACGAGTTCCACTTCGGCGCCGGCCAGGTCGGGCGTAGCGGGGATCACGTCGAGGTGTTTGAACTGCACGCCCCGCTGGATCACCTCTTGCACCGTCTTTTCTCCCAACAACAACTCATACGTGGTTTTGCCGACCATGTCGTCGCGATTGAGCCCCATGCCGGAGGTGGCGTTGCCTTGTGGGTCGCCATCGAGCAGGAGGGTGCGCTGTTCGGCCACGGCAAGGGACGCCGCGAGATTCACGGCGGTGGTAGTCTTGCCGACGCCGCCTTTTTGGTTGGCGATTGCGAGGATACGGGCCACGGATGGGTCTGGGTGCGGGGAGGAGAGCGTGTAATTCTAGTATAACGTGCCGGTGGCAGGTTGGGGCGTTTTTCGTGCTCAGGGTGCGGTTTATTGCTTCGGATTGTTCCACGTGGAACACTGTGGAGGGCGCTGAGATGTGATCTCCGCGTCTGGCGAGTGCGATCGAACCAATCAGTACTGCATTCCTCAATGTGTTTTGCAGTGCTTCGTGTCCTTCGTGCTTTCGTGCCCTTCCCGCCCGCAGGTCCCCCAGCACTAGGAGCACCTCGCCAATAGAGCAC
>JALHNZ010000011.1 GCA_022843265.1 Gemmatimonadaceae bacterium | reverse complement strand
GCCCTCTCATCTCGCCAAAGCTGGATATCGTGTCGCCACGGCCGCATCGGGGCAGGACGCCATCGACATTGCACGCCGCGAACGTCCAGCACTTGTGGTGCTCGACCTGATGTTGCCTGGCATGTCGGGGTTTGAAGTGCTGGAGATTTTGCGCTCTGAAGAATCCACTCGCGAAGTGGCCGTGCTGATGCTTACGGCCCGTCGCGAAGAAGTCGATCGCATTCGAGGCCTGTCGCTCGGCGCCGATGATTATCTGACCAAGCCGTTCTCACCGCAGGAACTGGTCCTCCGCGTGGCGGCAATTCTCCGGCGCCTCGCGCAGCCCAAGACATCGAGCTCTGATGTCCTCGCGATCGGGCCGATGAAGATTGATCGGTCGGCCCTCACGGTGCACGTGGACGAACAGGCCGTGGAGCTGACGCCCACCGAATACAAGTTGCTGATTACGCTGGCCGAGCGCCGCGGACGCGTGCAGGCGCGTGGTCACCTGCTCGAAACCGTGTGGGAAGCAGCGCCAGACATTCAGACGCGTACTGTTGACATGCACGTGCAGCGTTTGCGTTCCAAGTTGGGCGCAGCCGGTGACCTGATTGAAACGGTGCGTGGCTTCGGCTACCGCCTGCGTTCGTCGCAGTCACGCGGACTGTAATGGCGCCTGCGGTACGGCTTGTGGCCGCAACTTTACCGCTTTGTGTGTTGCCACCGGCGTCAGTTTTACACAGTATGTGCGTGTGAAACTGACGCAGCGGTTGGTCCTCTCAGCGACGGTCGTGCTCGCCTCCGCAATTGTGGTGGTGGGCACCGTCACTCAGCGCTCCGTCAGCAACAGGCTGCGCGAGGCGGCTGTGGATGCAGATCGCGTGACTGCGATTGAAGCGGACGTACAGCGCCACCTGTGGCTCACTGGTTTTGCAGCGCTGGGGTTGGGCGTTGCCGCGAGTATTGTCGTCGCGCGTTCCATTGCCCGCCCCATTGAAGATCTGCGCAGCGTGGCGCGGTCCCTTGCCGATGGCGATATGACACGCCGACCAGGCCTGCGTGGCTCCGGTGAAGTCGGCGCGTTGGCAGAGGCGCTGCGTACGCTCGCCGAGCAGTCCACGTCGCGCATGGGCGCGCTGCGTGCCGAAGAAGCGTTGCTCGTGGCGCTCACGGAATCACTGAACGAAGGCGTGATTGCGGTGGACCCGCGGCAGCGTGTGGTGCGCATCAATGAAACGGCGCGGCAGATTCTCAAGCTGCGCGAGCCGGTGCCCTTCCCCGCCGACTATTTGCCGCGCGATCGCACATTGCGTGACGCACTGGCGGATGTGCTGCGTGGTGAAGTGGCCACACCATCAGAAGTGCGTGTAGACGATCGTACGCTGTCACTCACGGCGCGTCCATTGCCTGATGGCGGCGCGATTCTCGCGCTCTACGACCTCACGCCATTTCGCAAACTCGAAGCCGTGCGTCGCGACTTTGTGGCGAACGTATCGCATGAGCTGCGCACACCACTAACGGTGATCACTGGGTTTGTCGAAACGCTCGCCGACGAGGAACTGCCGCCAGACCTGCGACGACAGTTTGTTGGAATGACCGCATCGAACGTGCGTCGTATGCAGCGCATTGTGGACGATCTGCTCGATTTGTCGCGTATCGAATCCGGCGGTTGGTTGCCCAAGCCGGGCGACCTCGAACTGCGCGCGCTCACCAACGAGATTCTCGCGCCGCTGCAGGATCAGGCGGCGAGTAAAGGCGTGTGCATTGACGCGCAGCTCGCCGAACACGCCGCTCGTGTGTTCGCGGATCCCACGGCAGCGCGGCAGGTGTTGTCAAACCTCACGCAGAATGCGTTGCGACATACCGCGCAGGGGCGCATTACCATTTTTTCAGAGCCGTCCGACGAGGGTGTGTGGCTTGGCGTGCGCGACACCGGATCAGGCATTGCCGAAGAACATTTGCCGCGCATTTTTGAACGCTTTTATCGCGCCGATCCGGGACGCGCGCGCGACGCCGGCGGTACAGGGCTCGGTCTGGCGATTGTGAAGCACCTGGTGGAGGCGCACGGCGGACGGGTGCGCGCCGAGAGTGTGCTCGGGAGTGGCACGACGATCGCGGCGCTGTTTCCGCACGCCCCACCTGAGCCCGACACCGTGTAGCATCGGGGGCGCGCCGTTTTGGGTTATCGCTTGGCCGGCCAGGCGCGCGCCAGCAGCCGCGGCAGCAGCGACGCCGCGTTTCCGAGGAGTGGCACAATCGAGGGGCCGGTGCGCTGTCCTTGCATGGTCGGATTGATCACCAGCACTGTTGCGCCGTGCGACGCGGCGAGCCACGGCAGCGAGGCGGCAGGCTCCACCATGTTGGACGTGCCCACCGACAGGAACACGTCGCACGCGAAGGTCGCCGATCGCGCCTTGGTAAGCGCGGCCTCCGGCAGCGGCTCGCCAAACCACACCACATCAGGACGAAGCGGTGCCTTGCAGTTCGTGCACGCAGGCGGCGTGATGGGTCCGTTCGCGTCTTCGGTGGCGTCCATTTCCAGCGGCGCCTCGAAGGCCGGCGAGCAGTCTGCGCTGCAGCGCACGCGCATCAGGCTGCCGTGAAGCGAGACGACATCCTCATGGCCGGCGTGTTCGTGCAACCCGTCGACATTTTGCGTCAGTAACGTGCAGCGACCGACGCGCCTGGCCAAATACGCCAGCGCCTCATGCGCCGGGTTCGGCTGAGCCCGACGCACCGACGCTCGGCGCGCTGCGTACCACCCCCACACGCGCGCCGGATCGGTTGCAAACGCCTCGGGGGTGGCCAGCTCCTCCGGTCGGAACTGCGACCACCACCCGGTCAGGGCATCGCGAAAGGTCGGGATGCCACTTTCCGCCGATACACCGGCACCGGTGAGAATGGTGACCACTTCGGACGACCGCAGCATGAGCGCGGCATTGGTGAGCGCCGCATCAAGGTCCGTGGCGAGCTCGGCCGCAGCAGGCGCGGCTGGCACAGAGACGAGACGGGCACGACTCGGGTCGGCGTGCGAATGTCGGCGGGAGGAGGGCGGATTTTTCATCGCTGGCCAAGGTGCAACCGTCTGGCCCAACCTGCAACTATATGACACGAAATTTCCCCTCATAATTCGTCGCCGGCAGTTGCAGTTCCTGATTCGGTCATTCGGCCCAGTAAAAGGAGCCCATGGCCATTTGGCCTTTCGGCCTCACCGTTTCGAACCGCTGCACGGAACAGCCGGATCGATCCTTCACGACCTACGCCGCGCCGGGATCATAGGCATCGGTTCTCGGTGCCCTCGTTCGAAACGGTGAGGCCGAAAGGCCAAATGGCCGTGGGCTTTCCAAGACGGCCGAATGACCGAATCAGAACTGCCTGCCAGAGGGAGAACACCTCCAAACCGGCTCCGGCGGACTGTGTCTGTGACACAATCGTTGCAGATCCGTGGACGATCCGAAACCAGCGTCACGGAGATTATTCGCATCTGCCACAGGAACCTGATGGCGGGCTCGGGCCACTTATCCAGGATTGCCCTATGCGAGTTTCTCGTCGTTTTCTGTCCACCGTTCTGTTGCGCGCTTTTGTTGGCAGCGCACGGGCTGTGACAATATATGCTGGCGCTGCAGTGTTGATGACCGTTGTTGCTTCACACAGTGCCGCCGCGCAAGACGCCGCGCAGGTTGGTCGTATTGCGGGTCGCGTGATTGACGCCGAATCAGGTCAGGCCGTAACCGGTGTTGGTGTGCAGGTAGTTGGAACCACGATCGGGACCATGACTGGCGTTGACGGTAGCTACACGATCGCTCGTGTGCCCGCTGGCACAGTCACGCTGCAGTTCCGCCGCATTGGTTATGCCGCGAAAACCGTCACGGGAATTGTTCTCGTTGGCGGATCGGCGCTTGAGCAGAATGTGTCCATGTCGGCGGCGAATCTTGAACTCACCGCCGTGACGGTTTCCGCTGCAGCAGAACGTGGCACGGTGAACGCGGCGCTTGATGCACAGCGCACCGCATCTGGCATTGTGAACGCTGTCACGGCGGAGCAGATCGCCAAGAGCCCCGACGGTGACGCGGCCAAGGCGATTCAGCGTGTAAGCGGCGTTACGGTACAGGACGGCCGCAGCGTCTTCGTGCGCGGATTGGGCGAGCGTTACACCGTGACCAACCTGAACGGTACGCGTTTGCCAAGCCCGGAGCCGGAAAAGCGCTTCGTGCCGCTCGACATGTTTCCGTCTGGTTTGTTGCAAGCAATCAATGTGAGCAAGACGTTCACACCGGATCTCTCCGGAGATTTCTCTGGCGCTTCGGTCGATATTCAGACGCGTGAGTTTCCGGCGCGTCGTGCGGTCACCTTCTCGGCGTCGCTTGGTGGTAATGAGCTCGCGACTGGCCGTTCGATTCAGGCGGCACCGCGTGCAAGCGGTGAGTGGTTTGGGTTTGGCTCAGGTTCTCGTCCGCTGCCGTCAGGTCTGTCTTCAGCATCATCAGTGGGTCAGCTGACGACTCGCCCGCAGATCAACGGCGCGATCAACTCCCTGCGTAATAGCTGGTCACCGCTGCAACAGACGGGACTTCCCAATGGATCGCTCGGCCTTTCCGTCGGCGGACAGGACCCGTTGTTCGGCTTGCGCGTCGGTTACCTCGCGTCGCTCACGTATTCCGCGACGCAAGACATTCGTGAAGACGACTATCAGGCCAATCCGGTGCAGCGTGATGGTGTACCCCAGGTGCTGGAATCGTGGACGGGACAGGGCAGCAGCCGTGGCGTATCATGGGGCGGCATGTTCAATCTGAGCAGCCTCATCACCTCCAATACTCGCATCTCGCTCAATAACACCTACACACGAAGCGCTGACAGTGACGCGCGTCGCACGGCTGGTGAGTCCTTCACGTTTTCCCTGGCAACGATTGAACGCCAGACGCTTCGCTACGTGGAACGCGCCATTCGCAGTTCGCAGCTCAAGGGCGAACACACCATCGGCACTCGGCAGAACCTCGATTGGACGGCGTCAACGGCCGGTGTCATTCGTAAGGAACCCGATCGTTCGGACCTCGTGTACGCGCAGTTTGGCACAGGCCAACCGTTCTCGTGGAGCGACGGCAACCCCGACGTAGCGCGTCGAACCTTCGGCGACTTGCGCGAAGACAACTGGAGCTTCAGCAGCAACTACAAGCTTGCGCTGACCAGCGGTGTAGATGCACCAGTCGTTAAAATCGGCGGCACCTTCCGCAGCACCGAGCGCGATGCGGTAAATCGGCAGTTCAGCATCGTGTCCACCTTCGTGCCAACTGCCGATCGCTCGCGGCCGGCCGAAGAGTTGTTTGACGGTCGCTTCACCAGCGGAGATGACAATGTGTTCAACATCATCAACGTGGCCGAAGACGGTGTGTACAACGCGACCGAGCGTGTGACAGCCGGCTACTTGATGACAGAGCTGCCGTTCGGTTCGCGCTTCAAGCTTATTGCCGGGGCGCGTGTCGAGAATGCGGTGATCGATGTGAATACGTCTTTGTCGAATGGAAACTTCTTCAACTCCGGCCTCGACAATCTTGATGTACTGCCTGCGATCGTGCTCAACGTAAAAACGAATGACGTCGGTCAGCTGCGGTTGTCGGCGTCACAGACGCTGGCGCGCCCGGAATACCGTGAGCTCTCGCCCGTTCAGTATCTCGAAGTTGTTGGCGGACAGATCACGCGTGGAAACGCAGATCTTGTGCGCACGCTCATTCAGAGCTTCGACGTGAAGTACGAACTGTTTCCGAATGCCGGTGAAGTGCTGAGTATTGGCGCGTTTGTAAAGCGCTTCGACAAGCCAATCGAGCGTATCGACCTCTCCACCGGCGGCCAGCCGTTCGTCTCGTTCTTCAACGCCGCGGCCGCGAATAACATTGGTGTGGAACTGGAGGCACGAAAGGGCCTCGGTGGCATTTCCGAGTTCCTCGAGCCCATTGCACTCTTCTCGAATGTCACGCTGATGCGCAGTGATATCGAAGTGGGCAGCGATGCCTCGTCGAACACGAACGGCAATCGCCCAATGATGGGTCAGGCACCGTGGGTGGTGAACGCCGGTGCCACGTACACAGGTCGTGCCAATGGTCTCTCCGCCACGCTGCTGTACTCGGCCGTGGGCGAGCGTATCTACAGCGCCGGCACGATTCCCTTCCCCGATGTGTACGAGCAGCCGCGTCATCTCATTGATCTTTCGCTGCGCTTGCCGATGGGTGATCGTTGGACGTGGCGCATGGACGCGCGCAACCTGATTGACTCGCCGTTCCAGCTCACACAGGGCCCTGTCACTCGCGAATCGTATCGCCTCGGACGTAACCTCGCGGTGGGCGTTCAGTGGCGTCAGTGACCGGTTCGTGACACAGTAGTCGCCGGAGCATGACAGTGTGACGGTAGTCTGAGGGGATGGGGATGTGTTCCCCATCCCCTTTTCACTTCTACGCACAGGATGCTCATGTCTTACTCACTGACCCGTCGGCTGCTGAAAGTCAGCGCCCTCGCCAGTCTGCTCGCGGTCGCTGCCTGCGGCGATGATGATGATGATATTATTGCGCCGCCGCCGGCGGCGTTGACAGCACCGACTGGTGTTGCGGGCACTTCGCCCTCGCCAACGAGCATTCGCGTCACGTGGACGGCGGTCGCAGGCGCGACGTCTTATGAAGTTGAACGCGTGACGGGTGCGACTGGTGGTACGTTCGCTCCGGCTGGCACGGCCACCGCGACTGAGCTGGTTGTAACGGGACTCTCGCCTGAAACGGATTATCGTTTCCGCGTGCGCGCACTGCGCAACGCCGAGCAGGGTCCTTTTTCAACGGAAGCGACGGTTCGTTCGGCCAGCCGCACCACGGTACAGGTGTCGGCAGACATCACGACGAACACGAACTGGACCGCTGACAACATCTATCAGCTCACGCGCATCATCTCCGTGGCCAATGGCGCAACGCTGACGATCGCTCCGGGCACGCGCATCATTGGTGCACCGATCACTGCTGGTCAGGCACCGGCCGTGACCGCGCTGATCGTACTGCGTGGTGCTCGCATTAACGCCGTCGGCACCGCAGCGGCGCCGATCATCATGACGTCGGCTGCTGCAGATGGACAGCGCTTCCCAGGTGACTGGGGCGGCCTGATCATCGTTGGAAACGCGGCGTCGAACCGCACGGGACGCACGGTGGTTGAAGGACCAGCGCCGGCCGACACGATCAGCTGGAATGGCGGTACGAACGACGCGGACAACTCGGGTGACTACCGCTACGTGCGTGTTGAGTTTGCAGGCGCCGCGGCCATCCTGAACGTTGAGCTGAACTCCTTCTCGATGTACGCGGTTGGACGTGGCACGCGTATGGAGTTCCTGCAGGCGATCCGTGGTCTCGACGACATGTTCGAATGGTTCGGTGGCACCGTCGACAGCCGCAATCTCGTGTCATACGAGTCGGGCGACGATCACTTTGACGCGGCCGAAGGACACCGCGGCCGTCATCAGTTCCTGATCGCATTGCAGACGGGCCCGCGCGTGCAGCCGCGTCCGGGCAACCCGGGTGCACTTTCGTCGGAACAGAGCGGCTTTGAAGTGGACGGCTGCGGCGCGACGTCGGGAAGCTGCGCACAGGGCTTCAACTCCACACCGTACAACATGCCGGTGTTTGCGAACTTCACGGTCGTTGGACCGGGCGCTGGTATATTGCCGGCTCGTCCGAACGGCGACGGTGGCCTGGGCGCGAACATTCGCCGCGGCACGGGTGGCGTGTGGATGAACGGCGTGCTCGCACGCTGGCCGGAAGCAGCGTTCTCGATCTTTGATCCGGAAACCAACACCCGCATCACCGAAGACTCGCTGAACATCCGCAACCTGGTTCTCGCCGACAACGCGCGTGATTACGATGCGGCTGGCGCGACAAACCGTTTCGGCACGGCCGACAAGTTTGCCAACAACGGCATGCGTTCAACGACGGCCGCAACGAACACGCTCTTCGTGAACGTGCCCGCTGCGACGGTCTCGATTGCAAACAACTTTGCGTTCGACTGGCGTCCGGCAACGGGCTCCATCCTCGCCACCGGCGGAACCGGCGCCACGCTGCCTGGCCGTATCGGAACGCGCGTGACGAACTACTTCGGCGGCACGATGGCTGGCACCACGTACGTGGGTGCCATTGACCCCGCCTCGACCGCCCAGTGGTACGCTGGCTGGACCACGTACTACCGCAACTAAACCGCACTATCTTTTCGGGGGCCGGATTCGCGGAATGCGGATCCGGCCCCCGTTTCCTTTTCATGCATCTCGACTATCATGTTTGTGCATCATTTCGAAACGCGCGCGCGTCGTGCAATCAGCGCGGTGGCTGCGTTCTGCGTGGTCTCGCTCGCCGCGTGCGGCGCTTCAAGCGATGAAGCTCGCCGAGCGGCGGCGTTGGCCAGTGATACCACCACGCTCGACTCGGGTGCGGTACGGCAGCCGATTCCGCCGGGTATCGATCCCGCCATGGTGGAGTGGCGGTCTGACGGCGTGTTGATTGCTTCTCGCGACTCGCTCGTCAAAACGCCCGGCTACGTAGTCGATAGCATTTTTCCGCCGGAAGAAGCGCTACGTCGATTCCAGACTGAAGCCGGCGGCGTTCCTGTTGCGTCGCTTGCCGACGGTGAGCCGTCGGTCGATGCGCTGGTGCGGCGCTACTGGCGCACGCTGGTGCGCGGTGATTCGCTGGGGCTCTCGCCAATCGTGCTCAACAAAGCCGAGTTCGCGTACTTGTATTTTCCAGAGAGCGACGAACCGGGCAACGGCATGCAACCGCACGTGTCGTGGCTGCTGCTGTCGAACAACGGGGGACGCGGTCTGGCCCGCGCCCTTGAGCGTGCACGCGGCGCAGACTCCATGGTTGTGGGTACGGTGTGCAGTCGCGACGCACGCTTACTTGGTCAGAATCGCTTCCACGGCCCGTGCGGTATTGTGCGGCGCGGCAAAACGGTCACCGATACCTTGTGGCTCACGTCGCACATTATTGAGCGCAACGGTACCTTCAAGCTCATGAGCTTCTCCAACGAGCTGTGACCGTCGCGGCGTTGCATTTTCATCAGCGATCCCGCATGCGCGTGGCCGCCGTCGTGTTGCTTGCATTGGCGGCCGCGTGCAGCGACCGAGCGGCCGATCGCGCAGACTCAGGCAGCGTTGCAACACGCGATGTCGACCTGCTCGGCGCAGGCGCAACATTCCCGTATCCGCTCTACGCCCGCTGGTTCAACACGTACGCTACAGAAACCGGTGTGCGCGTAAATTATCAGTCTATCGGTTCGGGCGGTGGCATTGATCAGATGATCGCTGGCACCGTGGATTTCGGGGCCAGCGATGCCCCAATGAGCGACGAAGAAATTGCGCGCGTTCCAACGGCGCGTGTGGTGCACATCCCAACCGTGCTCGGTGCCGTTGCCATCACATACAATCTGCCGGAACTCGAACGACCGCTGCGTGTGTCGTCCGACATTCTGGCCGACATTTTTTTTGGTCGGCTGACCCGGTGGAATGATCCCCGACTGGCGGCGCTCAATCCCGATGCGGCGTTACCCGATCACGAAGTGCTGGTGGTGCATCGATCTGACGGCAGCGGTACCTCGTACATTTTTTCTGACTACCTGAGCGCGGTAAGCGTCGATTGGGCCGCCGGTCCCGGTCGAAGCAAGGATGTGCAGTGGCCCCTTGGAACAGGCGGCCAGGGCAACGAAGGCGTGGCGGGGCACGTCAAACAAACCGTCGGTGCGATTGGGTACGTCGAATCGTCGTATGCGCGACTGAACCGCCTGCCAGTAGCGCTTGTACGGAATTCGGCCGGTAACTTTGTGTCGCCGTCAGCGTTCGAAGTGGCCGCAGCGGCGACAAGCGCACTGGCGATTGCCGAAGAGCCGCTTGATTTGCGATTGTCGATTGTGAATGCGCCAGGCGATCGCGCGTATCCAATCGCGTCATTCACGTGGATGCTGGTGGCACCGGCGCACATTGGGCCGGCCAAGACTCAGTCGGTTCAGCGACTGGCCGAGTGGGCGCTGCACAGCGGGGATCAGATCGCACGGGAGCTGGGTTTCGAGCCGATCCCGGCGCCATTAGCGGATCGCATGTTGCAGGCTATGGCGAGAGAGTTCGCTGCGCCGAAATAGAGTTGCAGCTCCTGATTCGTCAGGAACTGCAGCTCACGGTTTATCCCCGTCCACCCATTCGCAGAAAGTCCGCAAATTCGGTTGGCAATCCCGCAGCCACGACCTTTGCAGCCGCGCGCTCCACATCGTACGGCACACGCTCAAACGCCAGCGTCAACTCGCCGCTGTCGGCAACATCCACCCTGACGTAGCCTGCGCGTGGATCGTGGTCCTTGGGCCGGCCCACACTCCCGGTATTCACGTAGTGGACACCGTCAACCAGCCGATGCCATGGCTTGTGCGTGTGTCCGAACGCAACCAGATCACCTGACCTCACATCGACGGACTCACCAAGTTTGCGCAGGAAATCATCACTGCGGTCCTCGGTGACATAAATCAGGTTGCTCGTACTGTGCGCATGTAGCAGCACAAACCGCGGCCCCGGCGTGTGCCCGCCAAGAGGCCGCACATCAAGGCGAAACGGAAGGGCGCCAAGTCGGGTTTTGCACTCTACGCTCGTATGGGCGAGCGTCCACGCAAAACTCTCGTGTGCCAGCTCTTCCTGCCGCGCGTTTTCTGATCGACAGCCACAGTGCTTGTAACCGTGCGCAACCGTGCTGTCGTAGTTGCCCGCCACGCCCGGAATCAGTTCGGCATCAAGACGCGCCACGACTTCGTTGGGATTGGCGGAGTAGCCAACAAGATCCCCAAGGTGATACCGCGCCGCGTGCGGTGCGTGCAGGCGCGCGTGCGCCAGCACAGCGTCGAGCGCTTCGAGGTTGGCGTGCACATCGGAGAGGAGAACCACGCTGGGCATGCAGAAGGTTACTCACGCGCCAGCGCGGACAGGAGAGTCAGCGCTGCGGTTGTGACAGAACTGAGAGGCACCACGGCCCGCGGCGCCCGTCGGAGGAGATTCAGGAGGCGCTGCTGCGATGCGACGGCCACTGCTAGCTTTAGCAGATGACTGAACCCGTCGCGCCGCACCAACGCATCGCCGCTATCGACATTGGGTCGAACTCCATCCGCCAGATCGTGGCCGATGTATCGCCCACCGGTCAGATCCGGGTGGTCGATGAAATGAAAGCCATGCCCCGCCTGGGTGAGGGGCTCGAGGCGACCGGTGCGCTCGGTAGCGCGGCGATCGACATTGGGGTGTCGTCGGTGACCCGAATGGTCACGCTGGCCCGAAAGCTGAGCGCTGAACGTATCGAGATCGTGGCCACCAGCGCGGTGCGCGATGCGTCGAACTCAGCGGAGTTTACCAGTCGTGTTCTTGAAAACACCGGCATTCCCGTGCGGGTGTTAACCGGGGAGGAAGAGGCGTTGCTCTGCTTTCGCAGCGCACTCGGTCACTTCGAGCTGGGCGCCGGGCGTTCGTTGGTCATGGACATTGGTGGCGGTTCGCTCGAACTCGTGCTGGCCAAAGACGGTTTGATCGAACGTGTCGCGTCGCTGCCATTTGGTGCGGTGAGGCTGACCGAACGTTTTCTTTCGCCGGATGTGCGTCCTCGCGCGGTGCGAGCGTTGCGCGAGCACGTGCGCGATGGGCTGCGCAAAGCGATGCCGGTGAAAGACTGGCGTGGTGCACAGGTGATCGGATCGGGCGGCACCTTCACCAACCTTGCGGGCATTGTACTGCAACGCGCGGGTGTCACGGCGCGCTCCACGCACGGCACGCGCATTACACGTGTTGAACTGGAGCACGTGCTGGATTGGCTGCAGCGATTGTCACCCGAAGAACGGGCCACGGTTCCCGGGCTGAACCCCGCGCGCGCGGACATTATTGTCGCAGGTCTCAGCGTGGCGGCTGAAGTACTGGCCCGATTCGATCCGCGTGATTTGCTCGTGTCAGGCTACGGAATTCGCGAAGGTCTGCTGCTTGAGTCCGCGCGTGTACTCCCCGTGATCGCTGATCCGGGCGACGCGCGTGAGCGTTCCGTGCGCGAGTTTGCAGAGCGCTGTCACTACGAAGTGCCGCATTCCAAGCAGGTGCGAAAACTCGCGCTGCAGTTGTTTGACAAACTGGCACCTCGACTGCGGCTCAACGCCGTGGATCGCCAGATTCTCGCGGACGCGGCGCTGCTGCACGATGTGGGATACCACATCAACTACGAGAATCACCACAAGCACTCGTACCATCTGATCTCGCACGCCGAGCTGTTGGGAATGACGCCGGCCGAGCAGATCGCGATTGCACACGTGGCGCGCTATCATCGTGGTGCTTCTCCCAAGCGCAAACATCGCGCGTTTGCCCAGCTCGATCGTGTGCTGCGCAACCGGATCGTAAAGTTGTCCGCGATTCTGCGTTTTGCGGACGGATTTGATCGCGGCCACGTTGGTGCGGTTGACCATCTCGAAGTGCGATGGACCGAGCGCGCAATTCGTGTGAAGGCCGTGCCAACGGAAGGCGCACTGACGGTGCGACTCGAGCTATGGGGCGCGAGTCGCAAACGGCAGCTGCTTGAGATTGTGGCCGGTCATCCGATCGAAGTGGTGGCGCCAGACGGAACGGTTGTCGTCACGTCTGCCGACGAAGGCGAGTAAGCGCCGCGAGTCGCGCGCAACGTGGTTGAAACGTTGCGCGCGTGCCGATCAGCCGCGTTTCGCCGGTTTCCCGCGCTTGCCACTCTTGCGACTGATGCGTCCGCCGTCCGGTACCGTCGCCGACGGTTCGCTGTCGGGGATATGCACTTCGGAGTCACTGCCGTCCCCATCCAGCCCCCACGGGTCACGCATCAGATGCAGCTGCGTGGAACGCTCAGGATCCGAGCCCGGAAAGAGACGCGCGTACGTACCGTCCGACTGGAGTTCCCACGCCTGTCGATTATCGCGCAGACACACGTCGAGCACACCGCGAATCTGCCGATGCAGCAACGGATCTTCGATGGGCACCATGACTTCGACACGACGATCCAGATTGCGCGGCATCCAGTCGGCCGAACCGATGTAATACTCTGCCTGCCCGTCATTGCCGACGTGCAGTACCCGCGAGTGCTCAAGGAACCGGCCGATAATGGAGCGCACGCGAATATTTTCGCTTAATCCTTTGATGCCCGGTCGCAGGCAGCAAATGCCGCGAATGATCAGATCGATCTGCACACCGGCCTGCGACGCACTGTAGAGCGCGGCAATGATTCCTGCGTCGACAAGCGCGTTCATTTTCGCGATGATCCGTCCGCCGCGACCGGCGCGCGCGTGGTCTGCTTCACGCGCAATCAGCTCCACCGTCCGTTCACGCAAGTTCGCCGGGGCCACGAGCAGTTTGCGATAGAACTTCTGACGACTGACGCCTGTGAGGGAGTTGAACAGATCACTCAGATCGGCGCCAATGGACGGACTGCATGTGAGCAATCCCAGATCCGTATACAACCGCGCGGTTTTGGAGTTGTAGTTGCCGGTACCAATGTGCACGTACCGTCGGATACCATCCACATCACGCCGGACCACCAACACGGTTTTGGCGTGCGTCTTGAGCCCCGGCAACCCGTACGCCACGTGAATGCCATAACTTTCAAGGGTGCGTGCCCAGGCAATGTTGTTCTGCTCATCAAAGCGCGCCTGAAGCTCGATCAACACCGCCACCTGCTTGCCACGCTGCGCTGCCTCCGTGAGCGCACGCACAATGGCCGTGTCTCCACTGGTGCGATACAACGTCAGCTTGATGGCCAGCACCTGCGGGTCGGCCGCCGCGGACTCCAGAAAGTGTTCGACAGACGCACTGAACGATTCAAACGGATGATGCACGAGCACATCGCGCTCGCGAATCACATCGAAGATCGAGCGACCGTCGCGCAGCAGCTCCGGTACACGCGGCGAGAACGGTGCGTCGCGTAGCTCCGGTACATCAAGCATCGCGAAGCTCATGAAATCACCGAGCTCGAGCAACTCGTCGGTCATATCAACGTCTTCAACGGTGAGCGGCGCGATTTCCTGCTGCTCACCTGCGCCGAGCTCCTCCAGCAGCAACTCCCGGATATCGTCGGGCATGCCGCGCTGCACTTCGAGCCGCACCACTTCGCCAAACCGACGCTGGAACACCTGCTGTTCGATGCTGGCCAGCAGATCTTCCGGCTGCTCCATTTGTCCGAGATCAAGATCAGAGTAGCGCGTGATGCGGAACGTGTGCCAGGCCACCACCTCCATACCAGGGAAGAGCGTCCCGAGATTGGCACCGATCACTTCCTCGAGCGGCACGAAGTGGTGCTTTCGACCGATGGGCACCCACCGCGACAACGAGCGCGGTACCTTCACGCGTGCGAAGTGCTCGGCGCCAGTTACCGGGTCCCGCACCTGAACGGCAAGGGAGAGCGACAGGTTGGAGATATACGGAAACGGATGCCCCGGATCGACGGCCAGCGGCGTCAGCACCGGAAACACCTGAGACTCGAAAAACCGGTCGACGAGCGACCACTCGGTCGCCGTCAGGTCGTTCATGCCGACCACACGAATATTGTGTTCGGCGAGCGCGGGAAGCAGCTCGTTTCGCAGCAGGGTGCGTCGTTGGTCCAGCAGCTCGGCCACACGCTGATTGATGGCCAGCAGCTGCTCCGCTGGCGGCATGGCATCGGGCGGCTCAATGCCTGCCCCGGCGGCCACTCGGCGCCGAAGCCCCGCCACCCGCACCATGTAAAACTCGTCAAGATTGCTGCTGAAAATGGCAAGAAACTTGAGACGCTCCAGGAGCGGCACGCGAGAGTCCGAGGCTTCCGCGAGCACGCGCCCGTTGAAGTCCAGCCAGCTGAGCTCGCGGTTGAGATAGGGCATCATGCTGGTTTCCGTGCTCTCATTGGGGGTCGTTTCCTTGCGTTCGCGTGTCCGTCTACGCGCCAACGCTTCCTAGATATAGTGCGGCTGGTGCCGCCGTCGAAGCCTGCCGCGCCACCCCTGCACCTCGAACGCAGGCGCTTATCGTTCGGCAGCAAACGGACCTCGCGCTATCTGTGCGCGAAAGTTGCTGTATTTGCGTGCGGGCAGGCTGGTGGGATGTGCCCTGCTGAGGAGAGATTACCGGTTCGTTACATGAGCAATCGGCCGACGGGGTACGGGACGGCGATATTTGTGGATTGGCTTGTGTGAGCAAACGAGCGTGGAGCTCGCCCGCTCTACAGGATTCTTTTGATCTCTCATGAATTTGCGCTCTGCTCGACAATCGATGGCCGCGACTCGACTCGCGGTCGCGTGTGTCCTCCCCGCAGCGACGCTCGTTGCCTGCGGTCCGGGCTCGGCCAGTTACACGGTGTCGGTTGACGGCTCCAGCACCGTTTACCCCATTACCGAAGCGATGGCCGAAGAGTTCGGTATCGCAGCCACGGAAAAGGTGAACGTCACCATTGCGACATCTGGTACGGGTGGCGGCTTCAAGGCCTTCTGCGCAGGCGAGCGCGACATCAGTAACGCGTCACGCCACATCAAAGAAAGCGAAATCGAGCTCTGCAAAAAGAACGGCATCGAGTATGTCGAGTTCAACATCGCAATCGATGGACTCACCGTCGTGGTCAATCCGGCCAATACGTTCGTGGAATGTTTGACGGTTGCCGAGCTGGAACGGATCTGGAAGCCGGGCAGCACCCTCAGTCGATGGTCAGAAGTGCGCGCCGAGTGGCCGAACGAACCGATCAAGCTGTACGGCGCGGGTACTAACTCCGGCACCTTTGACTATTTCACAGAGGCCATCATGGGCCGCGTTGGCGCCATTCGCGATGATTTTTCGGCGAGTGAAGACGACAACGTGCTTGTGCAGGGCGTTGAAGGGGATCGCAACGCGCTCGGCTTTTTTGGATATGCCTACTACGCTGAAAACACCACGCGCCTCAAGAGTGTGGCGGTAGATCCCGGCACGGGATGCGTACAGCCAACACCGGAGTCCATTCAGGCGGGCACCTACGCGCCGCTTGCGCGGCCGCTGCTCATCTATGTCAGCCGTGAATCCATGAAACGTTCGGTGGTTCGCGACTTCGTGCGCTTCTATCTGGAACACTCGCTGGAGTACGTGCCGGAGACCGGCTACATCGCACTAGGCGCCGACGTGTACGAACAGCATTTGAAGACGCTTGCGGTGTTTGATTCGACTGCAGTGGCCACCTCGGCGGCGCCGTGACGGCACCACGCGCATCCTTGCCCACACCAGCGCATGACTCGCGCTCGTGGGGTGAGATTGGACTTGAGAAGCGTCATTCAAACGAACGACGGATCGGCATCCTGCTCATTGCTGCCAGCGCCGTTTCGATCCTGACAACGGTTGGCATCGTTGCCGTACTGGTGTTCGAGTCGATCGGGTTTTTTGCCGAAGTCTCCGTGTGGGAGTTTCTCACTGGTACGCGCTGGACACCGCTTTTCGAGAGCAAGAGTTTTGGCGTGCTGCCATTACTCATGGGGTCACTGCTCGTCGCGAGTGGCGCTGCCCTTGTGGCGCTCCCCATTGGTCTGGCGAGCGCGATTTATCTGAGTGAATACGCGCAAGATGGTGTGCGACGGGTGCTCAAGCCCGTGCTCGAAGTGCTGGCCGGTATTCCAACGGTCGTGTACGGCTACTTCGCACTCTTGTACGTGACGCCGCTGCTGCGCACGGTGTGGCCCAACGCCGACATTTTCAATGCCGCGAGTGCCTGCATCGTCATGGGCATCATGATCGTGCCGCTGGTCTCTTCGCTTTCAGAAGACGCCATGAGCGCCGTGCCGCGTTCACTGCGCGAGGGCGCGTATGCGCTGGGCGCGACGCGGTTCGAAGTGGCCACACGTACAGTGGTACCGGCCGCCCTGTCTGGTATCATCGCATCATTTCTGTTGGCAATCTCGCGTGCGATCGGTGAAACCATGATCGTCACGATTGCGGCCGGCGCTACGCCGCAAATGACATTGAATCCGCTGCGGAGCGTGCAGACCATGACGGCCTACATCGCGCAAACCAGCATGGGTGAATTGCCACACGGGACCGTGGAGTACCGAACGATTTTTGCCGTGGGGCTCACACTCTTTTGTGTTACCCTGTTGGTCAACATGGTGAGCGGCGTGGTATTGCGACGCTACCGTGAGGTCTACGAATGACGGAGCCCGTGAAGGACGCGGTTGCCGTTCCCGCCGCACCGACTCCGCGCACCAATGGCCGACCGGCTACGCAGTTCGTGCGCCCGACATTCGCCGGACTGCAACGGCCATCAAATGGCAGCATCAACGCCGACGAGTCAAACAGCGCACCACATCCTGCAGCGCAGCGCGATCCGTCGCGGTTTGCCCCGCGAGTGGCTCAACGCCGCTTCATTGCGAGCGCGTTCGCGGCCTTGTGCCTGGTGGCAACGCTGATCGGAGTCGTGGTACTGGCGGCGTTGCTGATCGACATTTTTCGCGATGGTGCAAGTCGGTTGAGTTGGTCGATGATTACGGGTTTCCCATCGCGTTTTGCGGACCGGGCGGGTATCGGCCCCGCGTTGGCCGGCTCGGCCTGGGTGCTCGCGCTCACCGCGTTGTTCGCCTTCCCGCTCGGCGTTGGCACCGCAATCTGGCTTGAAGAGTACGCTCCTAACAATCGGTGGCGTCGCCTCATTGAGATGAACATCGCGAATCTGGCCGGTGTGCCGTCGATTGTGTACGGCATTCTTGGTTTGGCGCTGTTTGTGCGCGTGATGTCTCTCGGTCGCAGTTTGATGGCCGCCGCGCTTACGCTGGCGCTGCTGATCCTTCCCGTGATCATCATTGCGTCGCAGGAAGCGATCAAAGCGGTACCACGCACCATCCGGTTGGGTGCGTACGCGCTGGGTGCGACACGCTGGGAAACGATCAAACATCAGATTCTGCCCGTCGCGCTTCCCGGTATTATGACTGGAACGATTCTCGCGCTGTCGCGAGCGATCGGCGAAGCGGCTCCGGTTATTCTTGTCGGCGCACTCGGGTTTGTCGCGTTCATTCCCACGAACCCGTCGGATCAGTACACCGTGTTGCCCTTCCAGATTTTCAACTGGGTGTCACGGCCGCAGACCGCATTTCACGAGGTGGCAGCCGCGGCCAGCATTGTATTGCTGGCGTTGCTGCTCAGCATGAGCGCAATTGCCATCTGGCTGCGCAACAAGTACACGCGGCGGAGTTGACTGCATGAGTGAAGCGATTCGGAACCCTGCGGGGCCGGTCGAACTTGAAGCGCGAGAGTTGTCGGTGCTCTACGGCGAAACGCGCGCGTTGAAATACGTGTCCCTGAAGATTCCGGATCGCCAGGTGGTGTCGTTCATCGGGCCCAGCGGCTGCGGCAAGAGCACGTTGCTGCGCTGCTTCAACCGTATGAACGATTTGATCCCCGGCGTGAAGATCGAAGGAGAAGCGCTCTTTCAAGGGCGCAACTTGTACGGCACCGGCGTTGACGCCGTGGATGTGCGTCGCCGCATCGGCATGGTGTTTCAAAAGCCCAATCCATTTCCCAAGTCGATTTACGACAACGTGGTGTTCGGCCCCAAGATCAACGGCTACAAGGGTGACTTCAGCGAGCTGGTAGAGCGCTCGCTGCGACAGGCCGCGTTGTGGGAAGAGGTCAAGGATCGGCTCGAAGCCAACGCCCTGTCGCTGTCAGGCGGTCAGCAGCAGCGTCTGTGCATTGCCCGTGCCTTGGCGGTCGAACCCGAAGTCCTGCTCATGGACGAACCGGCGTCGGCCCTCGATCCGATCGCCACGCAAAAGATCGAAGATCTGATTTACGATTTGAAGCAGGACTACACGGTGGTGATCGTGACGCACAGCATGCAGCAGGCGGCGCGCGTGTCCGATCACACCGCGTTCCTGTACATGGGCGAAGTGGTTGAGTATGGTCCCACGAATGAGCTCTTCACTAATCCTCGTGAAGAGCGGACTGAGGCCTACATCACAGGGAGATTCGGGTGAGTCACCGTCATTTTCAGGACGATCTGGACAAGCTCAACGGCTCCCTCATCCGGATGGCCGGCCTGGCAGAAACGGCGGTCAAGACGGCCGTCACGGCGCTCACCACGCGCAGCAAGGATATCGCCTACGAAGTCATCGACCAGGACGGCAGCATTGATGCGGCCGAAATGGAGATCGACGACCTCGCGGTGAACCTGCTGGCGTTGCAGCAGCCGATGGCACGCGACCTCCGCCTGATCACGATTGCGATGAAGATCGCGAACGATCTGGAGCGTGTTGGCGACCACGCGGTCAACATCGCCGAGACGGTGATCTACATGGTGCAAGGCGCGCACTTTCCCGTGCTGCCTGAAATCGAAGAGATGGCGCGCATCTCCACGAACATGCTTTCTGTCGCGCTCGATTCGTTCATCCGCGGCGACGCGGCGATGGCCCGCTCGGTGATCAAGCGAGACGATCGCGTGGACGAGCTGCATGCCAACAACTTCCGCATTTTGCTCACGCACATGATGGAAGATCCGCGTCGCATTGGCGCGGGCATGGATTTGTTGCTGGTCTCGGGCAACCTGGAGCGCATTGCCGATCTGGCGACGAATGTGTCCGAAGACGTGGTGTATCTCGTGGAAGGCCGTTCGATCAAGCATCGCGCGTCGGACAATCGGAAGGCGGAAGGTGCGGAACAGTCAGAGAATGGCACAGTTTCCGGCTCAGGCTTAGTGAGCTAAGCGAACACCAGACCATCTGCCCTTCGCGCCTGCCATGCGGTTGAGGAGTAGCCGACGCCTGTCGGTTTTGTTTTTGTCCGGGTTGGTCGCGCTGGCAGCTGCACCACATGCAGATGCGCAGGGTCACGAGCTCTCATCGCTCGAACAACCGTGGTCGCGAGCCGTGCTGTACCGCGATTCGTCGAATCGCTGGCTCTCAGAGTTTGCCCTGCAGGGTCGGCTCATGGTTCAGTTCGCTGACGGCCGCGACAACGATGGCGATCAGCTTGGCACCCGCAACGCGCCGGAGTTCACGCGGTGGGGCGAATCGCTCGAAGTGCGCCGGTGGCGCCTCGGCCCGCGCGTTCGATTCGCCAGGTACTGGATGCTGGATGGCCACATCAATATTCGGCCGGATCTGGCGCCTGTCTATTTGAACATTTACGACGTGCAGCTCACGTGGTCGCGAACGCCAGCACTCAACGTGAGTGTTGGTAAAACAAAGATTCCGTTCTCGCAGGAGTACACGGTTTCCTCGGCGCGAATCCCCACGCTTGAACGCAGCTTGCTCACAAACCAGATCATTACGACACCGCTTACCGGTGTGAGCGCGTACGGCCGCCGCGCGGACTGGCGATATCGGTTCGGTGTGTACGCCAATGATCCGCGCCCCGTCGACGACTTCAGTCGGTTCGACGCGGGTGTGGCCGTACTGGCGAAGCTCGCGCACAATGTGTCGCCGGCACTCGGTGTGGACGAAGCCTGGGTCGGGCTGGACGCGTTTCTTCACACGGAGCCAACGGCGAATCTGCAGCCACAATACACGCGCGCATTTTCGCTCACCAGCGAGCTGTCTGAAGGGCGACTCGGTTGGCAGAGTGACATCCTGTGGTCCGGTGGCCGAGGTGTCGAATCGGTCGGCATGACATTCCTGCCGACGTACCGCGTGACCAGCAACGTGCAACTGATCGCCCGCGCGCACGCCGCCGCGTCGTTTGGTGGAGACGGATTGCTCCCGGCCGTACGGTATGAACGATTGTCCGGAGCGCTGGCCCCTGATCTCTCGCCAGACGGCCGGGCGAACAGAGCGGTGAGCGGCTACGCTGGCATTACGTACTACCTGCATGGACACGGGTTGAAAACGATGGTGGCCGTGGAGCGGGCGGCGCTCGCTGGCGGACAAGGCGGCGGTGGCTCGGATCAGTGGTCGTTTCTGTCCGGAGTGCGGGCGTTCTTCTAACGCTCCATTCTGGCAGTCCGCGACAGGCGCGAGCGCCCAGTCTGACAATTTGGCACCCTCTCCAGCCTGAGCGGCACACTCCGCTCGGCGCACCTCTTGCTACTTGCTAGGACAGTTGGCGCAGCCACGCGGGCGCGCCCTGACCCGTTTCTACCAGAGGCAGCAATGGCAGATAAGGTGATCGGTATCGACCTCGGCACCACGAACTCGGTGGTCTCCGTGCTCGAAGGTGGCGATCCGGTCGTGATCCCCAACGCCGAAGGCGGACGCACCACGCCGTCCGTTGTCGGCTTTACGAAAGACGGCGAGCGCCTCGTTGGCCAGATCGCCAAGCGTCAGGCCGTGACGAACCCCACGAATACGATCTTCTCGATCAAGCGCTTCATGGGCCGCAAGTTTGCCGAAGCGGCCGGTGATCTGAAGCGAGTGCCGTACAAGCTCGGCTCAGGCCCGAATGACATCGTGTCGGTAGAAGTTCAGGGCAAGAACTACACGCCGCCCGAGATCTCGGCCATGGTGCTGCAGAAAATGAAGCAGACCGCCGAGGATTATCTCGGCCACACCGTCACGAAGGCCGTCATCACCGTGCCGGCGTACTTCAATGACGCCCAGCGCCAGGCCACCAAGGACGCCGGCAAGATCGCTGGCCTCGATGTGCTGCGCATCATCAACGAGCCCACGGCCGCCGCACTGGCGTATGGTCTCGACAAGGCCAAAACGAAAGACGAAAAAATCGCCGTGTTCGACCTTGGCGGCGGTACCTACGACATCTCGATTCTCGAGCTGTACGATGTGGACGGCACGCGCCAGTTCGAAGTGAAGTCGACCAACGGTGATACGCACCTGGGCGGCGATGACTTCGACGAGCGCGTCATGGATTGGCTTGTGGCCGAGTTCCGCAAGGATCAGGGTATTGACCTGTCCAAGGATCCGATGGCCATCCAGCGCCTCAAGGAGGCCGCTGAAAAGGCCAAGATGGAGCTGTCGAGCACCATGAGCACCGACATCAATCTGCCGTTCATCACGGCCGACCAGTCGGGTCCGAAGCATCTCAACTACTCGCTCACGCGTGCCAAGTTTGAGCAGCTTGTGGACGACCTGATTCAGCGCACGCTTGAGCCGATGAAGCTCGCGCTCAAGGACGCCGGTCTGCAGCCGAACGAAGTCGACGAGATCATTCTCGTTGGTGGTTCCACGCGCATTCCCAAGATTCAGCAGGTCGTAAAGGAGTTCTTCGGCAAGGAGCCGAACAAGGGCGTGAATCCTGACGAAGTCGTGGCCGTTGGCGCGGCGATTCAGGGCGCGGTACTCACCGGCGAGCAGAAGGACGTGTTGCTGCTCGACGTGACGCCGCTCTCGCTCGGCATTGAAACACTGGGCGGCGTGATGACGGTGCTCATTCCGCGCAACACCACGATCCCGACCAAGAAGGCTGAAACGTTCTCCACGGCGGACGACAACCAGACCACGGTCGAGATTCACGTACTGCAGGGTGAACGCGAGCTGGCCACGTACAACCGCACGATCGGCAAGTTTCAGCTCACGGGCATTCCGCCCGCCGCGCGCGGCTTGCCGCAGGTGGAAGTGGCGTTCGACATCGACGCGAACGGCATTCTGCACGTGACCGCGAAAGACAAGGCCACGGGCAAGGAACAGAAGATTCGCATTGAGTCGTCGAGCGGTCTCTCGGATGGTGACATCGACAAGATGGTCAAGGATGCCGAGAAGAACGCGGCTGAAGACAAGGCGCGTCGTGAGGAGATCGACCTGCGTAACCGTCTGGACTCCCAGACGTACGAAGTGGAAAAGAACGTGAAGGAGTGGGGCGACAAGGTGCCGGCCGAACTCACGGCTCGCATCGCCACGGCGATCGAGAACGCACGCAAGGCGCTCCGGGGTGATGATGTGGCTGCGATTCGTACGGCCCAGGAAGAGCTGAGCCGCGCGTACTCGGAAGCCGGGCAGGCGTTCTATCAGCAGCAGGCGGCCAGCACAGGGGCTGGCGCCGAACCTGCTGCCGACGGAGCGGGTGCCGCACCGGAACCTCAGGCGGACGAAGTCGCCGAGGCCGATTACGAGATCGTCGACGACAAGAAATAATCGTCCAGCGGTACACGAAACGCCCGCCGCTGGAAACAGCGGCGGGCGTTTCGGTGTCTTACAATACAAGCAGGCAGAATCTTTTACCGTAGCACAAGGACGAAGACTTATGGCAGCATCCAGCACATCCCGTCGAGTTCGTCTCTCCGTAGCGGTCACGGCAGCGTTTGTGGGTGGCGTGGTGTTCGCGTCCGGAATGGATCTCACGCGCTTTGGTTGGGCGCAGACGGGTACGTCTACCTCTCCCGTAGCGCTCATGCCGGTGAACGGCGTGGTGCCAGAAGGCACGGGCTCCATTGCGGATGTCGCGGAACGCGTCACGCCCGCCGTGGTGTCAATTCGCGCCACGCGCGCCGCACGGCCGCGCGCGTCCAACCGCAGTGTGCCGCCGGGCATGGAAGAGTTCCTCGAACAGTTTGAGCGGCAGCAGCCGCGTGAACAGACGGGCGACGGTTCCGGCTTCATCGTCAATCCCGATGGGTACATCATCACCAACAACCACGTGGTTGCCGGTGCGACGGTGCTTGATGTGACGTTGTCTGATCGTCGTCGCTTCCGCGCGCGAATCATTGGTACAGATTCCACGACCGACATTGCAGTGATCAAGATTGACGGTGCGCGCTTCCCCAGCATTCCACTGGGCGACGACGAAAAGCTGCGCATTGGTGATTGGGTGGTCGCCGTTGGCAATCCGCTCGGCCTCGACTTTACGGTCACGGCCGGCATTGTGTCGTCGAAGAATCGCGGCAGTGAAGTGAGCCTGCCCAACAGCGGCGGCCTTGCGATCAACGACTTTATCCAGACCGATGCTGCGATCAATCCCGGCAACTCGGGTGGCCCGCTCATCAACCTGCGCGGCGAAGTGATTGGCGTGAACAGCGCGATTGCAAGCCAGACGGGTTTCTACTCGGGCTACGGCTTCGCGATACCGATCACGCTGGCGAAGGCCGTGATGGAAGATCTGATTCGCGACGGCAAGGTGCGCTTGCCGGTGATTGGCATTACGGTCACTGAAGTTGATCCTGAAGACGCGGGACTGGCGGGCCTTTCACGCATTGCCGGCGTGAAAGTGCAATCGATTACACCGAACGGTCCGGCCATGAAGGCTGGCATCGAAAATGGCGACGTGATTGTCAGTGTGGCCGGTAAGGATGTTGATCGCGTGAGTGCGTTGCAGCGCACCGTGCGCAGCAACGATGTTGGTGCAACGATTGAGGTCGTTGGCTATCGTTTTGGCAAGAAGCGCACCTTCAAGGTGACGCTGCAGGGCGCCGAATCCATTCCGGCTTTGATTGCGAACAACAATGCGGCGAGCCCGTCAACGCCGAGCACTGAGCCCGCCTCGCCGTCGCGCCTTCCGGCGAGCAAACTTGGCATCACGGTGGAATCACTCACACCGGAAGCCATTGCCACGATGAATCTGTCCGAAAAGGGCGGATTGCGCGTCACGGACGTTGCCTCGAATGGTGCGGCGTACGGCAAGCTGGTCGCGGGGCGCGACATCATTCTCGAAATCACGTATCCGGGGGAGCGTCGCCCGGTGAAGGCCGTGGCCGATCTGCGTGCGGTAGTCGACGGACTGCAGCCCGGCGACTACGTGGGGTTGCGCATCCTGAGTCGGTTTGCCAACGGCACGACCACGTCTTCCGTCACGCTGCAGGTCCCGAAGTAAGCGCCAAGAAACGCACGTGTGCACGCGGGCCAGGTCATTCGATCTGGCCCGCGTTTACAATTGGATTATCTTACCCGCTGGCCGTGAGCGCTCGTGGCGAAATTGGTAGACGCGCAAGCCTTAGGAGCTTGTAGGGCAACCTGTCCCGGTTCGAGTCCGGGCGAGCGCATAAACACTATTCCCCACCCTGCCTGGCGGTTTTGTGAAACTGCTGCGACATCGCATTGAGTTTGGCACGTCGGCGCCGATTCAGTTTGTAGACGTAACGGCGCAGGTACGCGAGTGGGTGGCGCAGAGCGGCGTGATGAACGGCTTGTTGTCCGCCATTTCTTTGCACACGACCGCACGCCTCACGCTGAATGAGCACGACCCGGCATTGCAGCGTGACATGGTGGCGTTCCTCGAGCGCCTGGCCCCCGCGAAGGCGCCCTACGCACACAACGAACACACCGTAGACAATCGCGATAACGCGCACGCGCATTTGCTCAGCCTGCTCGTGAATGCGTCGGAAACCATACCGGTCGCCAACGGCGACCTGATGCTGGGCGCGTGGCAATCGCTCTTTTTTGTGGAGCTCGACGGACCACGCACGTCGCGTCAGGTTGAGCTGCAACTCATCAGCGCGGACTAACGCGGTGACCCACGACGACGCACAGGGGTTTTTCGCGACACGCAGCGCGCTTGAGGCAGAAAAATATCTGGAGCTTGACTACACGTTCGAATGTGTTGGTGATCCGCGTGTTGCCGCCGCGCATTTGTGCAGTGAGCAGTCCACGGCGCAGTGGAAACGCGTTGGGGTGAACGAAGATTTCAGGCCAACGTTTGCCGCGCGGGTTGTCGAGTTCGACGCAGAGCCTTCGCCTCTAGGTTTCAGCTATGCGGTGCCAGGCGCACCGTCGGGTGCGGTGCATCGCTGCCGTGCGGTGATTGCGCATCCCCATGCGAACTTTGGACCGAAGCTCCCGAATCTGTTGTCGGCCGTTGCGGGCGAAGGCATGTTCTTTGCGCCCGGTATTCCGATTGTGCGTTTGGACGACATTCGGTTTCCTGCGTCCTTCCTCAGTGCATTTGCCGGGCCGCAGTTTGGTGTGCGCGGCTTACGCGAACAGTTGCAAGCCTTCGACCGCCCGATTTTTTTCGGTGTGATCAAGCCGAACATCGGCGTGCCCGCGCGCGAGTTCGCGGAGTTGGCGTACGAGGGCTGGTGTGGCGGTCTCGACATCGCGAAGGACGATGAGATGCTCGCGGATGCGCCATGGTCGCCGATTTCGGCGCGCAGTGCGGCACTGGGTGACGCGCGTGTGCGCGCATCCGCCGCAACGGGCGCGCGCAAAATGTATCTGGCCAATATCACCGATGAGGTGGATCGACTGGTGCCGCTGCACGACCTGGTGGTGGCGAATGGCGCGGGTGCGGTGATGGTCAATGCGCTGCCGGTTGGTCTCAGTGCGATTCGGATGCTGCGTGCGCACGCGCGGGTGCCGATCGTGTCGCACTTCCCCATGATTGCGGGGTTCGGACGGTTGCCGCACTACGGGGTGAGCTCCGTGGTGTTCACGCGATTGCAGCGTCTCGCCGGCTGCGATGTGATCATCATGCCCGGGTTGGGCGATCGCATGATGACGCCGGCCGCCGAAGTGCTGGCCAACGTGCGCGCGTGTCTCGACGAGATGGGGGATATTCTGCCATCATTGCCGGTGCCCGGCGGGAGTGATTCCGCGGCCACGCTTGAAGGCGTGTATCGCGCACTTGGTACCGTCGACTTCGGGTTTGTGCCCGGGCGCGGCGTGTTCGGGCATCCTGATGGGCCAGCGGCTGGGGCGCGGAGTATTCGTGTGGAGTGGGAGCGGATTGCTGCGGCCGGCGCCCGCAATTGAGACGTAGGATCTCACCGAAACTGCATTCACCACGGAGGCACAGAGACACGGAGAACGGCACGCAAAGTCGGGCCACGTCGCATCAATGCGAGCACTTGGCAAACCCTCCGCGCCCTCACCGCCCGGGCCGGTACCGCCGCACCGTCGCCTTTTCGACATCGGCCTTGCTATACGCGACGGGCTTCATCTCCCCGCGCGCAAACATCGCCGCCTGCGACGCGTGATACGGGGACTCCGTACGTGCACTCTGCCCGTACGCCAGCACGGAGTACGCGCGCGGCACGGGCGTGAACTCCACGGCAAGCACCCACCCGTCGCCACCACGCGCAACACGCTTTCCGTCCGGCGCCTCCGTGTACTGCACCACCCGGAAACAGCCGAGCGCCCCCGTGCATCCACCAACGGGTTCATCCACGTTGCCACGACGCACGCGATGGACTTCTCCCCACGCGACATCGGCGCGACCGTAGCGGCGCGTCACCTCGTCGACGGCCCACGCGAAATCCGCCGCCGCGCGCGCAGGGTCGGTGAGCCCGTCTGGCGTGATCGTTGGACGCGCTGGATCCCACCGATCGGCAAACACCCGACGCATGCGCTCGGCTGCGGGCACACCACGCATGGCCTCACCGCCCGCCAGATGTCTGGTGTACCACACCTCAAACAACACACCGCCGCGCGAATCGTGCGCCGTGGTGCGATCCCACCTCGCAAGCACTTCCGAAGCGGAGCTCACGGATGGCGTCATCGACCCGGCGCGAACGGCGGCCAGCAGATCATCAGTGAATCGTTCGCCCGCCATCATGCGATACGAATGTTTGAGTCGCACCACATCTTCAAGCGACATCTTGCGCATCTGCGTAGCAAGACTCACTCCGAGCTGTGTACGGAACCCCATGGCTGGCCGAGAAAAGTTCGAAGGAAAGCGCAGCGAGTCGATAATCGCATTGAGATTGGTATAGTGAAACGGATCGTTGGATTGCTGGACGTATCCGCCCGGTGGATTCAGAAGCTGCGGCAGCGAATCAAAAGGGACCATGTCGCGCCACATGTCCTGGCTGGTGCGCGCGGGAATCGCCATGGAGTCTGCGCCAGACACGTGCGGAAGCCTGGGCACCGTGGCGTTCCATACATAGAAGATGTTGCCCTTCGTATCGGCGTACGTGAGGTTCGACGTGGTGTGCGCACGCAGGCGCATGGCGTCTTTCCATTCCTCAAGGTTGCGCGCGCGCATCATGCGCAGAAACTGCTCGCCTTTCCGAAACTCACCCTCCGCCGGCCACCGCGCGATGTACACCTTGCCGTCAGCGCGCTCAACCACCGGCCCAACGTGCGTGCGCCAAATGGTGCGGACCACCGATGACAGCCCTGCCCCATTTCGATATTCGGCCACAACGTCGATGCGCTGCAACGGAT
Organism: Gemmatimonadaceae bacterium; assembly: GCA_022843265.1. GTDB lineage: Bacteria > Gemmatimonadota > Gemmatimonadetes > Gemmatimonadales > Gemmatimonadaceae > JAABRT01. The sequence continues at coordinate 49,067 of JALHNZ010000011.1, read as the reverse complement.
GGCTCTGGCCATCGAGCAGGTAGTGATCCGTGCGCGCACTGTCGACATCGAGCGCGTAGATCGCCTCATTGTCCGTGTTGTTGTTTGTGGTGGCAAAACCGAGAAACTGGTTAAATCCCCCAACCAGCAGCGCTGGGTTGCCGACACGGAAATCGCCGTAAAAGTCCATCACACCGCGCACCGTCACATGGGCTTCATAGTAGCCCGCGCTCCAGTCGAGATGTGGATTGCGGAGAAGGATTGCTCTTCCGGATTTGGTACGTGATGGAGCAAACGCCCACGCATTGGAGCCCTCGCCTTCTCGCTGGAGCGAGTCGCGCTGCGCCCGCTCGCGCAGTCGCTGCTCGCGAGCGGCGAAGCTTGGTGAGAGGTCAAGCAGTGGCGCTTCCATCCAGAGTGCGGCCACATCGACACCGGAAAAATTGCTCGGCGTCCCTGCCGGAATGTCCTGGGGGTGACGACGCACGTAGTCGTTGACCCCCTGCGCAAACCCCTCGTACACCTCGCGCGTTTCAGGCTGCAACTGCAGCCACGTGTCCGCCGCACGGGCATGGGTGAGTCGCGCGGTGAAGTCTCGATCCACCGAGTCCCGTCCGAAAACGCGGCCAAGATGCCCACGCGCGAATAAGTCCGTGCGAGACGCGCGCGCCGTAGTCTTCGAGCTGCACCCACGCCATGGCGTAGCCGAAGGCACCCATGTCGTCCGCTTCAATATGCGGCACCCCGAGTGCGGTACGGCGAATCTCCACGCGATCGGCGTACGGCGTCTGCGCGTTAAGCGACGCGGGGAGTAGCGCAAGAAGCATCAGGTTCAAACCAAACGATCGCATCGAACAATACTCACAAGAGATTTTGTGCTACGCGGGCCGAAGGGGCACGACACGCCGAGAAGAAACTGCCGCCAACGACCACATGATCGTTGGCGGCAGCTGTCCATCACCAGGTACGGCAGATTACTCAGGGATTGCGGTCAAGGCAGATGCCAGCGCCCTGCACCGGGTTGTTTGCTTCGGTAAGCGGCAGGATGATGTTGACATCTGATCCGTACTGCCCCCCTTTGTGCCACGTACCTGTTGGAAACACGGTGGCAGCGGTGCGGCCGTACTGACGAATCAGGCGACGCATATCACCGGTGCGCGTGCCCCGTCCGAACATGGTGAACGCACGCTCGCGGAAGAGCTGATCCACGCGCGCTGCATCCGTGCCCGCGTCGGTCAGGGGCGCCAGTCCGGTAAACGTCGCGCGCACGGCGTTCAGCGCAGCGAGCGCGCCAGCGGGGTTACCACCACGAAGTCGGCCTTCGGCTTCAATAAGCCGCGCTTCGAGTCCAGAGGTGATCGCGACCGAGGTCTCACGCGCCGGCCAGATGCGCTGCACGAAATACGGGCTCGAGAGATCATCACGCACCGCACGCGTGACACCGATGGCCCGGCAGGCCACATCACCGCCCGTGCACACCGGCACACGCGGATCATTGGCGGTGGCGTAGTTCAACCCGTTCGTTCCCTCGCCTGTGCTCACACTATAGCGTCCGGTGAGGTTATTCAGATTCCAGATCTGGTTGCTGCTGGTGGTGATGGCATGCCGCTGCAGATACTGAAAACTGGTGGCAACATTCGTCACCGCGGCCAGCGCATCCGCCGGTCGGTTGAGATTGAGCAGGATGCGTCCACGTGCGACCTCAAGCGCGCTTCGTACACGCACATCATTGGCCGTCGTTCCCGTAATGAGCGCGAGTCCCGAGTCTGCGTGCGCAAGGGCTCGTGTGAACGCCGCTTCATTGGTGATCGGTGTTCCGTAGAACTCCGTGCCGCCAATGACGGTGCTGAAAATCAGACCGCTGCAGTAGTGCTCCGAAGCGAGATTCTCGAGATATGCCTGGACAAAATACATTTCCGCGACCTGCCAGCGCGGCGCGTTCGGCGAGAACTCCGTGAGCAGCGTGATGGCCTGCTCACTTGACAACCGCGCGCGATGCAGCGCCCGATTGGCCTCGGTCAGGAAGTTATTCTGAGGCGTGATCGTGCGTTGATCGATTTCCTGACGAGCAATAAACGAGTCACCATTGTTCCACTCATCGGTGAAGAGACCACCGAGAATGAACAGACTCTCGCCGCCGCTGGTCGCGACGTTGAAGCGAGCGAGCGCACCGATGCGCACGGCTTCAGCGCCCGCGGGGCTGGTGACATTGCTTGGATTGATAACGTCTGGATCTTCAATCACGAGGAACTCAGACGGACTGCAGTTCGCGCCCACGAGTGCACTCGCGAGCGCAGCGACCAGCCCTCGGCGGAACGTGCGTGCGCTGCGTGGCGCGTTCACGGTGCGCGAAGTGAAAATATTGGGCATGCGGATCGATCTCCTCAGAAGCCGAAGTTGAAACGGAGCGCGAAATACGTGGGGGGAGCGAAGGCCTGGAACGACGACGGTGCATCACCGGTCGTGCCGAACGCTTCAGGATCTACGCCCGTGTACTTCGTCCAGAGGATACCGAGATTTCGTGCCGAGGCGGTTGCCGTCATGCTGCGACCACGGAACAGCTTCGATGCCCAGGCTTCGGGCAGCTGGTACGTGAGGGCGAGTTCACGAAGGCGAATGAAATCGCCGTCTTCGAAGTACCCGGCGACCGACCGGCTGGGATGCTCGCGCACCATCACTACCCGTGCCTGCTCCTCGAGCGAGGCGTTGGGATCAACGAGCGCCTGACAGTTGAAGCGGCTTGCGCAGCGAATGCGCTCCGTATTGTTGTACACCTTGTGACCGCCCTTGTAGTCGATCATCGCCGTGAGACGAATGCGGCGGTTCATGAAGTCGATACCGTTCGTGAACGCAAGCTCGGTGCGCGGAATCGAGTAGCCCAGGAACACCGACGTGTCGGTCACCGTGATTTCCGAGAGCGCCGGATTGGCGTTGTACTCGATGATGCCGTTCCCGTTCTTGTCTTCGAATCCCGTCAACGCGCGTGACCACCAGCCGGAGAGCGGATATCCCTCGCGCTGCTGCTGTGTCGCCCCAATGGTCGGCTGTCCGCCAAGGCTCTCAAGCACGTTGTCGTTGTGCGAACCGTTAATCGAGACGTCCCATCCAAACGCCTGACGCTGCAGAATCTGCGCGTTCAGCAGGAGCTCAAACCCCGCATTGCGTACCGAGCCAAGGTTCTCAAGGCGTGCCGTGGCGCCGGTGCCAAGCGAGGGCGGCAGCACGCGCGAAATGAGCGCGTCCTTCGAGAGCTTGTTGTAGTACGTGAGTTCGGTGTTGATGCGGCCTCCAAACAATGTGGCATCGACGCCGAGCTCTAATTCGTTGGAGCGCTCCGGACGCAGATTGCTGTTACCCAGCGTGGTGAACACCACCGCGGGCAACTCACCACTTTCACCGAGTGCGGTCGTCACGGAGTAGTACGGCACACCGTCAAGGTTTCCGGGCTGCACGCCCGACGCACCGTACGCACTACGGAAGCGCAGCTGATCCATCCAACTCGGCACACGCAGGAATTCTTCATCAGACGCAACCCATGACACCGCAAGCTTTGGGTAGTACACCGTCTTGAAGTTTGTACCAAACGCACTGTTGCGGTCCGAGCGCACGGCACCCGTCACAAACAGGCGATCATTGAACGAGAGTGTTTGTTCGATGTACCCGCCAACAGTGCGGCTTTCCGTGGTGGCTTCGTCCGCAAACTTGACGGCACCAGCGGAGACCGTCACCGCACCCGGCGGCAGCGTCTGACCCGTGGCGCCGTTCCGCTCCAGAATGTCACGAATCACCTGAAGGCCAACGGACGTCTTGGATTCGATCGCGGAGGACAAGGCCTTCGTGGCCGTGGCGTTCACATCGAACGTATAGACGTAGAAGTTGGAACGATTGTCCGTCTTGAAACCCTGGCGGTTGATTCCGATATCCGGGCAGTTCTGGAAACGGCACAGCTGCGTATCGGTTCGCTGCGTGAAATCGAGACCGCCCGTACCTCGGATCGCCAACCAATTCGTGGGGCGATAGTTCGTGCCAACGGAAGAAGTAAATCGCTCGATCGCCTGATTCGTTTGCGTCTGGAAAATGTCGCGCGGCGTAAACTGTCTCCAGCCGTAGAGCGTGTCACCGGTGGGCGACAAGTTGTACTTCGAACCGGGACCACCGAACGTGTTGGCCGCAATGCCAAAGGTGCCGGAGTCATCACTTTGTGGCAGTCGCAGATCTTGCGACGTAAATCCGGTGCTCACGGTCATATCTGCTTTTTGCGTGAGCGAGATGTTCATGTTGGCGCGAAACGTCTTTCGAATCAATCGATTGGGACTTTCCTGCTCGGGCAGCAGCGACAGGCCGCGCGCCGAGAGAAAGTTGCGCTCGAACACCGGCACCTGCGTCACACCGTCCTCGTCTTCGAACTCGGCGTGCATGAAGTAGCGCACCGCGTCACTGCCGCCTTTCACCTGGATGCCGTGCTGCTGGCGATAGCCCGTACCAAATGGTGTGGTCTCGGAGTCATCGTGGAGATTAAAGCTTGTGACGCTGTCCGCCACGCAGGCGCGTGATGCCTGCTGCGAGAGAAAACACTGCACCGTATTCACGGGCGTGGAGTTCGTGGTTCCGGTGGCGCCCGTGCGCCACGCGCGGTAGGCAGTGGGGTACGTGTTGCGATCCGTGAGTGCCGTCTGTTCGGTGTAATACGTCCACTGCGGACGACCGGCGATACCACGCTTGGTGGTGATCACGATGACACCGTTTGCCGCGTCCGTTCCGTAAAGCGTAGACGCAGACGGACCACGCACTACTTCGATCGACTCAATTTCTTCCGGATTGATGTCGTTCACGCGACTTGGCGTGGTTCCGCCGACGCTGACTGTTGTGGAACCAGTCGCGCCGGTGACACGGATGCCGTCGATGATGTAGATGGGATTATTCGTCAGCGAGATCGAGCTCGTGCCACGTATACGCACGCGGGTGCCGGCACCGGTCTGCGTACCGGGAACGACCATCACACCAGCCGCGCGCGAGGTGAGCAAGTCGGCCACGTTGGCCACGGCGCGGGTCTGCGTGACTTCTGCCGCATCGATCTGCGCAATGGCGTTACCAACTTCGACGCGTCGCCGATCGCCTGTGGCGGTGCTCACCACGGCGCTCAAACTCACCGGCACGGTGCGAAGCGTCAGACTGACCGTCGCCGTTTGTCCCGCGACCACTGTGACCGTCTGGCGTGTTTCTGAATAGCCAACGCGTAGCGCGCGCAACGTCACCTGCCCCGGTTGCACCCCACGAATCGTGAACTGTCCTTCGGCGTTGGTAAGGCCACCATTCGTTGTGCCCACCACGTTCACTTGAACGGCGGCCACGGGCTGGCCCGATGCGGAGTCTCTCGCGGTGCCGGTAATCGTGCCGACAGTCGCCTGTGCACGGAGTGCCGTACTCCCACCGGCAACGAGCAGCACCGCCAGCGCACACCAGCGCGCAACGGAGCGAGGAAGACCGACATCTCTCATGGGGCGGATCCTTCAGGAGGGGGACGAACGGCGGTGACACGAATCGTAGCCACCGGTGAAGCGGACGAAGATACGCCAACGACACCAAAGAGCCAGTACTTCCCCGAACGAATTGCGCGCCCGCCCCACTCACATCCAGTCAGATCACTCCGTCGACCGCCGGACCAGCGTCAGGATTGAGTACACGGCCACCGGCTCCGCGTCCTGATTGATGACCTCCACGTCCCACTCCACCACGCCCTGCGGGATTTCCCCTTCGCGCGGCATCTTGGCAGTTTTCTGCTTCACGGTGAGCCGCACGTGAATGGTATCGCCCGGATAGACCGGTTTCGTGAAACGCAGGTTCTCCATGCCGTAGTTCGCCAGCACCGGTCCCAGAGCGGGATCCACAAACAGTCCAGCGGCGGCGGAGACAATGAAGTACCCGTGTGCCACGCGCCCCGTGAAGACCCCGTTGCTTTGCGCGTCTTCGTCATTCATGTGCGCGTAAAACTTGTCACCGCTGAGCTCCGCGAACTTCACGATATCATCGAGTGTGATCGTGCGCGTGCCCGTGGTCAGCGTGTCGCCGATGTCAAGCTCATCGAATGTTTTCCGGAAAGGATGCACGGTATCCGTGTAAGCCTCGGCCCCCTTGCTCCACTCGCGCGTAATCGCCGTCAGCATGCTCGGGCTGCCCTGCACCGCGGCACGCTGCATGTAGTGCAACACACCACGCGCGCCGCCCATTTCTTCTCCACCACCCGCACGCCCTGGTCCACCGTGCACCAGGTTGGGCAGCGGTGAACCGTGACCGGTGCTTTCTTTCGCACTCGCGCGATCAAGCACGAGCAGTCGCCCGTGATACGGCGCCACACCCAGGATCACATCACGTGCGATCTTCGGATCGTGCGTAATCAGCGAGCCACAGAGCGAGCCGCGGCCACGCCGCGCGAGGGCGACTGCTTCTTCAAGCGAGTCGTACGCCATCACCGTGTTGACTGGACCAAACGCTTCAATGTCATGCGGTTCATCGCTCTGAAACGGGTTGCTGCACACCATAAGTCGCGGTCCAAAAAACGAACCCTTTTCGCGATCGGCACCGATCACTTCAAAGTCACCACCTCCAAACACCAACTCCGACGAGGCACGAATGCGTTCGGCGGCGGCTCCCACGTCGCGTACCTGACCATGCGTGGCCAATGGTCCCATACGAACACCCTCGACCGCGGGATCTCCGATTACAGTTTTCGCAAGGCGTGCAGACAACGCCTTTACCACGTCTTCCTGCATCGCGGCCGGAACGATGGTGCGTCGGATGGCCGTGCACTTCTGACCGGCCTTGGTGGTCATTTCGCGCACAACTTCTTTGATAAACAAATCGAATTCTTCCGTGCCCGGTACGGCATCGGGCCCCAGAATCGTGCAGTTCAGCGAATCGGCTTCCATGTTGAATCGCACGGAATGCCGCATCATCGCGTCGCCGGCTTTGAGCATCTGACCCGTTGCAGCAGAGCCCGTAAATGCGACAACATCCTGCTCGGTGACATGGCTCAGCAAATCACCCGCACTACCGCAGATCAGCTGAATCGCGCCGGCGGGAAAAATGTTGGCGTCCACCATTGCGCGGAACACCACTTCCGTGAGGTAGCTCGTGGCGGTCGCTGGCTTCACGATACACGGCACGCCAGCAAGCAGTGCCGGCGCCAACTTCTCCAGCATGCCCCACACCGGAAAGTTGAACGCGTTGATGTGCATGGCCACGCCTTCGAGCGGCACGCAGATATGACGTCCAACGAATGATCCGCCCTTGCTCAACGCCTCAACGGGCCCTTCCACGTGAAACGTTTCGTTCGGAAACTCGCGTCGCCCTCGGCTCGAATACGCGAACAAGGTGCCAATGCCGCCTTCAATGTCGACCCACGAATCCGAGCGTGTTGCACCGGTTGCGGCAGACACGGCATAGAACTGCTCTTTACGCTCCATGAGGTACTGGCCCATGGCTTTGAGCATCGCGGCGCGCTGATGGAACGTGAGTCGGCGCATGGCCGGGCCACCCACGGTGCGCGCGTAGTCCGCCATTGCTGCAAAATCGAGTCCGCCGCTCGATGCCTCGCCGATTTTTTCGCCCGTCACCGCGTGAATAAGATCGGCCGATTTGCCAGTGCCTTCGATCCATTGGCCGAGCGCGTAGTTTCCGAGTTTCATTGGGGTCGCCGTCTGTTGGGTAGTGCGCACTGTACAGGAGAATGCGGGAAGCGTGAGCTCAACCGCGCGTTTGATTCCACGTCTTGAGCACCTGCGACTGCGTGGGCCGGTTCGCCGGGATTTCGCGAAGTGGCTCCACAACCCGCCAGCTCTCTCGCATGGCGGCCGGCAACTGCTGATACAGCGCAGTGCCGTCAGATTTCCACGCAAGCATGTCGTCGCTCACGTCTTTCACAATCCGCGCCGGGTTACCAACCACAACCTTGCGGTCGGGAATGATCGTGTCGGCCGGAACTAACGTGAGCGCGCCAACGATGCATCCCGTGCCAATCGTGGCGTTGTCCATGATCACGGCGTTCATGCCGACCAACGTATTCGCACCAATGCGTGCGCCGTGCACCACGGCACCGTGCCCGATGTGCGCGCCCGCTTCAAGCACAACCGTCACGCCCGGGAACATGTGAATGGTGCAGTTCTCCTGCACGTTGCACCCATCATCAATCACAATGCCGCCCCAGTCACCGCGAATCGCCGCGCCGGGACCCACGTACACATTGCGGCCGATGATCACGTTGCCCGTGACGGCCGCTTGCGGATGCACAAACGCGGACTCGTGCACTACCGGAATGAAGTCATCGAAGGCGTAGATCATCGCGTCACACGCGCTCAAGAATCACGGCGTATCCCTGGCCTACGCCAATGCACATGGTGCAGAGCGCGTAGCGCGCGCCTCGTTCGTGCAGTTCCTGCGTGGCGGTCAGAGCAAGTCGTGCGCCGCTCATGCCGAGCGGATGGCCAAGTGCGATCGCACCGCCGTTCGGATTCACACGCGCGTCGTCGTCGGCCAGACCCAGTTCGCGTACACACGCGAGTGACTGCGCCGCGAACGCTTCGTTGAGTTCGATCACGTCCATCTGTTCCAGCGTGAGGCCAGCGCGCTTGAGCACGAGTTGTGTGGCCGGCACCGGGCCAATGCCCATGATGCGTGGCTCCATACCCGCCGCCGCCGCGGCAACAACACGCGCGCGAGGCACCAATCCCAGCTCGTGCACCGCCGCGCCCGACGCAATCAACAACGCGGCCGCACCGTCGTTTAACCCCGACGAGTTCCCGGCCGTCACGCTGCCCTGCCCATCGGTGCGAAAGGCTGGTCGCAGTTTCGCCAGTGTTTCCATGGTTGTGTCAGGACGAAGAAACTCGTCGTCAATGACCGCGACCACCGCGCCGCGTTTCGCCGGGACATCAACCGGTACAATCTCTCGCGCAAACCGTCCCGCTGAGCGAGCGGCCGCAGCCTTGTGCTGCGAGCGAACGGCAAAGGCATCCTGATCTGCGCGTGACACTCCGAACTGCGACGCAACGTGTTCCGCCGTCTCACCCATGGCATCAGTGCCGTGCATGGACTTCATGAGCGGATTGACAAAGCGCCAACCAAGGCTGGTATCGAACAGCTGAACGTCGCGCCCGAACGCCGTGCTTCCCTTGGACATCACAAACGGCGCGCGTGTCATATTTTCCACGCCGCCGGCGATATACACATCGCCTTCGTCCGATCGAATTGCCCGCGCCGCGCCGGCGACAGCGCTTAAGCCCGATGCACACAGTCGATTGACGGTTTCTCCGGGCACCGACACCGGCAAGCCAGCGAGCAGCGCGGCCATGCGGGCCACATTGCGATTGTCCTCGCCGGCCTGATTCGCGCAGCCGAGGATCACATCGGCAATGCGCGCCGGATCGAGCGACGGATGCCGCGCCACAAGCGCACGAATCACGTGCGCCGCCAGATCATCGGCGCGCACCGCGCTCAAGGCTCCACCAATGTTGCCAATCGGTGTACGGACTCCGTCGACAATAAACGCGTCGTGTTTGCTCAGACTCATGTGATTAACCCAGAAGAATCGTTCCGCCCGCCACGGCGCGTCGCAAACGCACACTCGCGCGATAGCGGTCCTCGCCGTACTCCGCGTGCAGCGCTTCGAGCTCCGCCAACACCTGTGGCGCGCCGATCTGATCGCCCCATGCAAGCAGGCCTCGCGGGTAGTTCACACCGCGCGTCATGGCCAGCTCAATATCCTGTGCCGATGCAATGCGAAGATGCACAGCGTCCACAGCCTCGTTGATCAACATCGCGAGCACGCGCGCGACGATGCGTTCACCGAGCGCACGGTCGGTATTCGGCGCCGGCATCTCTGCGCCGTCGCGGTAGTCGTAGTAACCGCGTCCCGTCTTGCGACCGAGCCACCCTGCTTCAACGAGTCGCCGCTGCATAATCGCCGGCTTGTACCGCGGGTCGTACGACATGGCTTCGAACACCGAACACGTCACCGCATAATTCACATCGTTGCCGATAAAATCCATCAGCTCGAACGGCCCCATGCGAAAGCCACCGATCTCTCGCATGGCCCAGTCGATCGTGGCACAATCGGCCGCACCCTCTTCGTGCAAACGCAACGACTCGCCGTAGAACGGGCGCGCAATCCGGTTCACAATAAAACCGGGCGTATCGGCCGCACGCACCGTTGTTTTGCCCCACGAGTCCAGGAGCTGTTGCACGTGATCGACCAGCGAAACATCCGTGGTCAACGACGGCACAATTTCAACCAGCGGCATGATCGGCGCCGGATTGAAAAAATGAATGCCAATAACGCGACCACTGTGAGTGCAAGCACCAGCGATTGCCGCGATGGATAACGACGACGTGTTGCTTGCCAGAACCGCCGACGGCGCCACCACGCGTTCCAGCTGGGCGAAGAGCGCACGCTTGACCGCGAGATCTTCAACCACCGCTTCAATCACCAGGGCACAGCCGGCAAACGCCGAGTGATCGGCGCCCTCCGCGTAGTGAATGCGCGCGAGCACTGCGTCCGCGTCTTCTCGTGTGCGTTTTTCCTTTTCGACGTCGCGCGCCAGCGCCTTGATGTGTCCGGCACGCGCGCGTGCGATGGAAGCGGGCATCGCGTCGGCGAGCACCACGTGGTGTCCGGCCCGCGCGGCGACCTGCGCGATACCTGCACCCATTGCGCCGGCGCCGACTACACCGATCACTGACGTCGCGTCAAACGCCCACATCATGTACCCCGATAGACTGGCTTGCGCTTGTCCAGAAACGCGCGCACGCCTTCGGCGTAATCACCCGTTCGGCCTGCCTGTTGCATGCATTCCGCTTCCACATCAAGCTGTGCGCTCAGCGTGTTGGCGAACGATGCATTGAGCGCGCGCTTGGTCAGGCCAAATCCACGTGTCGCCTGCGTGGCCAACGACTTGGCCATCGACAGCGCGGTGTCGTGCAGCGACGCATGCGGGACCACGTCCCAGATGAGCCCCCACTCTTTGGCTTTCACGGCGGGCATCTTGTCACCAAGAAAAAACATGCCGGTCGCACGCTGCATGCCTACAAGTCGCGGGACAAAGAACGTGCCGCTCGTGTCGGGAATCAGGCCGAGTTTTGCGAAACTCTCCACGAACACCGCTTCTTCGGCGGCAATCGTGATGTCGCACGCAAAGGCGAGATTCGCCCCCGCACCGGCGGCCACACCGTTCACCGCACAGATCACGGGCTTTTCCAGCGTTCGGATCGCGAGAATGATCGGATTGTAGCTCTCCCGCACAATTTCGCTGATGTCGGGCATCGGCCCGTCTCCTTCCGGCAGCACCTCGGACAGATCCTGGCCGGCACAAAAGCCGCGGCCGGCGCCGGTGAGCAAGACCGCCCTGATGGACGGCTCGCTCGCCGCCTGCTGGAGCGCGTGCTGCACCTCACGCGCCATGGTCCGGGTAAAGCTATTGAGCACATCCGGACGGTTGAGCGTGATGGACAGAACACCGTCCGCCACTCCCGCGATGATGAACTGGTAGGTCATCTTATCAAGATACGAGGTGCCACCGCCTCACGCCTCCCGTCCTTTGCACTCGCGGACGACGGGCCGCCGTTCCCCGCTCCACCGCACATGGCACACACTGCTCGCTCCAGCCGCTCGCCCGCCCAGGCCACCAACGCTACCGCTCCCGGGCTCGTTCAGGGAATCCCGTGGCGCGAGGTGGCCCGCAACGCGCTCGCGTCACGACTCCTCGACGACATTGAGGAAGCGACCAATCGCGATCGAGCGAAGGTGCCCAAGGAACACGTGGTGCTGTACCAGTTTTCCTCACGCGGGCACGATGTCGCACAAACGATTCTCGGCTCGCTGATTGACGCACGACACGACGGCGCCGGCGCCTACTATCGATCGCGTCCATTCCTGCTCGCACTCGGCTTGCCGCTCGACGACGCACTCGGCAGCCCGTTGGGCCGAGCCGGCGGATTTTCCGATGGACGCGACATTGGTGTGGTGTGCAATCTGCCGAACCGGAACGGTCCGGTGGTGCTCCCGATGTCGGGCGATGTGGGATCGCAGTACACGCCGGTCGCCGGATGGGCGCAGTCCGTGCAGTACTACCGCGACACGTTGAAGGAAGACGGATGGGACGGCTCGATCGGTGTGGCGCTCGGCGGTGATGCCTCCGTCGCCACCAGCGGATTCTGGGCCGCACTGACCATGGCAACCACGCTCAAGTTGCCAATGCTCTTCTACATCGAAGACAACAATCTTGGCATCTCGGTGTCGGGCGACATGCAGACGCCGGGCGCGAACATCGCCCGCAATCTCGCGTCGTTTGGCAATCTCTTTGTCCGTGATGGCAACGGATCAGACCCACACGAATCCGGCACCCTGCTGAAAGAATGCGTGGCGCATGTACGCAGCGGCGCGGGGCCCGCGCTCATTCGGCTCACAGTACCTCGCCTCTCGAGCCACTCCGGGCCGGACAATCAGAAGGGCTATCGCACGACCGAGGAGATCGCGGCCGATCAGGCGCGTGATCCGCTGCCGAACTTGCGCGCGTACCTCGTTCCGGCGCTGCTCTCTGAATTGGAATGGAGCGAACTGGAAGCTGAGGTACACCGCGATGTGCATGTGGCACTCGATGCGGCGCGTGCGCGTGCGATTCCTGATGCGTCACGCATCGCGCAGTACGTGTACGCCGACGTCAGCGAAGACGCGGCAGAAGCGCTCGGCGGCCTGTCGCACGCCGAACGCACCGCTCTCGGCGGCTCCGATATCGCCGCGGAAGACGGCGAACTCTTGCGGTTTCCCGAAGCCATCAGACGCACGCTTCGCCACGAACTTTCAGTGAACCCGAAAGTTGTAGTGTTCGGCGAAGACGTCGGAAAAAAAGGCGGTGTGCACCTCGTAACCGAAGGACTGCAGAAGCAGTTCGGCAACGCGCGTGTGTTTGACACCAGCTTGTCCGAAGAAGGCATTGTCGGACGTGCGTCGGGCATGGCCATCGCGGGGCTCATGCCGGTGGCGGAAATTCAGTTTCGCAAGTACGCCGATCCAGCCACCGAGCAATTGAACAACACGGGCACCATGCGATGGCGTACCGCCAATCGCTTCGCCGCGCCAATGGTGGTGCGCATGCCCGGTGGATTTGGCAAAGACGTTGGCGACCCGTGGCATAGCCTGAGCGACGAGGTTCGCTTCGCCCACGCTTACGGATGGCAGGTGGTCATGCCATCGAACGCGGCCGATGCGGTGGGATTGCTTCGCGCGGCAATGCGCAGCCCAAACCCGACGATCTTTTTTGAACATCGCTCACTGCTGATGACGGGTGAAGGCAGTGCTCGGTATCCTGGTGATGACTACGTGTTGCCGCTCGGTCGCGCGCGCGTAGTGCGCGAGGGCGCGGATGTCACGCTCGTGTCGTGGGGCGCGATGGTGCATCGCTGCCGGGAAGCGGCGGAGCAGTTTGGTGAGCGTGTTGAACTCATTGACCTCAGAACGATTGCGCCGTGGGATCGCGATACCGTGCTCACCAGCGTGAAGAAGACGGGACGTTGCCTCGTGGTGCACGAGGACAACCTCACCGCTGGTTTTGGCGCCGAGATCGCTGCGACGGTGGCGCAGCAGGGCTTCTGGTACCTGGACGCGCCCGTGCAGCGACTCGCACCCAAGGATATTCCCATGCCGTATCACGAGGTGTTGCTGGCAGCAGTGCTGCCCGGCGTGCACGACATCGCCGCGGCGCTTGACGAGTTGCTCCGTGTCTGACGATCACGGTCGCGAGAACGCCGAGTGGCAGCATTTTGTCACGCAACACGGGATCACGGTCGAGGTATTGAACACGCGGCCCGATATCACCACGACCGCTGCGCTCACGCGATTGCACGAAGCCCTTGATCTCATCGACGCACATCAACCATGGCGACTACGCCACCTCGCGCGGGATGTGCGGGCGATACGCGTTGAGCGGTTTGCATGTCGCGGCGCGTTTATTCCGGATGAACGCGTCATCATCACCGAACTGACGTTTTTGGCGCGGCGTGACATTAGTGCCGCACCAGTCGCGAGTTCCATTCTGCACGAAGGTGTGCACGCACGCGTGCATGCCATGGGTGTTGCGCGCGTCGGTCGGGATTCGGCGCGCGAGGAGCGGCTCTGCCGTCGTGCCGAGTTGGCCTTCGGCTACGCCCTACCCGCTGAGCTCGGTGCACCGGTGATTGAACGCGCACTGGCCAGCTTGTCGCTTGCCGATCACGACGTGGCACCAACGGTGGACTGGCGAGAGGCTGTGCGGCGCCAGGAAGCAGTTGACCGCGCCGCCACCCGGGTCACGTGACCCACAAAGCACCGATTGCCTCGGCTGATCGGTCGCCGTAGTATTCTGCGTCAACCGTTTTCTCCGATTCCGGTATTCGTTCTATGGACTTCCTGCTTCGCAGCACTTCTCTCGCCGCCCGGTCACACCGGGCTGTGCGCTACCGCATGGTAGCCACGGCGATGGTCAGTGCATTGCATCTCGAAGCAGGGCACCTCTGGTAGGCGAGTCGCGCGCGGCTGCGTCTCGAGGATCAAATCGCCCCCCCTGCTTCGACTACGAACAGGCGGGGCATTTTCATTTTTGATCTCTCGAGGTTTCCCCTTGCATTCCCCTCTCGAATCCACCGTGCCTGAAATTGCAAACCGCGATGGCGCGGGAATCTGGCGCGATGTTCGCGACGCGTTACGCGGTACCTCTCACGACTACACCAGCGGCACGATTGGTCGCGCGATTCTGTTGCTCGCGCTGCCCATGGTCATTGAGATGTCGATGGAGAGCATCTTCGCGGTGGTCGACGTGTTTTTTGTCAGTCGACTCGGCGCGGCTGCCGTTGCAACGGTTGGACTCACCGAATCGCTGATGATCGTGATCTATACGATTGCGTTCGGACTGAGCATTGGCGCGTCGGCCACTGTCGCGCGTCGCATTGGTGAAAAGGACGGCGACAGTGCAGCCCGGGCGGCAGTCCAGGTGTTATTGCTCGGCCTCGGCCTATCCACGGTGTTGTGTGTTGTTGGCGCAATCTGGGCGCCGGAGCTACTGACGCTGATGGGCGCGGACAACACGGTGCTCAGTCAGGGTACCATGTACGCGCGCGTTACCCTCGGTGGCAGCGCTACGGCGTTTCTGTTGTTTCTCGTGAACGCCGTATTCCGCGGTGCGGGCGACGCAGCCGTTGCCATGCGCGTGCTGATTCTTGGCAACGGCATCAACATTGTGCTTGACCCCATGCTGATCTTTGGCGTTGGTCCGTTTCCTGAACTCGGACTGACTGGTGCGGCCATCGCGACCACGATTGGTCGCGGTATTGGTCTCGCGTATGCGCTCGTGCTACTCACGCGCGGCACCGGACATCTGGCCGTGCGTCGGCAGCACCTGGCGATTGAACCCAGCACGATGTGGAGCATCGCTCAGCTCTCGGGCTGGGGCACGGTGCAGGTCGCGCTCAGTTCGATGAGCTGGATCGCGCTTGTGCGCATCGTTTCAAGTTTCGGTAGCACCGCGTTGGCGGGCTACACGATTTCTATTCGCATCATCCTGTTCGCGCTCATGCCGGCGTTTGGCATTGGCGCGGCGGCGGCCACGATGGTCGGCCAGTCACTTGGGGCCAAGCTCCCGGACCGTGCAGAACGCAGTGTATGGACGGCGGTGAAAATTAACGTGGTGCTGCTGGGCTCCGTTGGCGTGGTGTTTCTGGTGTTTGCGCCCGTGCTCGTGTCGCTCTTCACGTCATCACCCGACGTGGCACGCGTGGCGGTATTTGGGCTTCGCGTGATTGGGCTTGGATTTCCCGCGTATGCACTAGGCATGGTGTTCGAACAATCGTTCAACGGGGCCGGCGATACCCGAACACCAACCTGGATCAACTTTTTCTGTTTCTGGATTGTACAGATTCCACTGGCGTGGCTGTTGTCTTCACCGCTGGGATTTGATGAAGGCGGTGTGTTTATCGCGGTGCCCGTAGCATACGCGGTGCTGGCGATCGTCAGTGCCGTGCTGTTCAAGCGAGGGGCGTGGAAAACAAAGTCTCTGTAGCCCGACCCTTGCCGCTCAGGCCGCCCCGGGGGTAGGATTGGCGCTCTCCTACCCCCACACGTGTGAACACTCCCTCCGCTATTCCCCCGCACCGCGGCCTCGTTTACCGCGCGCTCGATGTTGTTGAGCGCGTGGGGAACAAGCTCCCCGATCCCGCCGTGCTCTTCCTGCTGCTCACACTGGTCGTGTGGGTTGTCTCATGGGCCCTCTCCGGCGTCGCGTTCAGCGAACTCGATCCGCGAAGCGGCAACCCGCTGCGCGTGATGAACCAGCTCGAAGGGGCCGCGCTCACCACGTTCATGTCGAAAATGGTGAGCACGTTCGTTTCCTTTCCGCCGCTCGGCGTTGTGCTGGTCGCCATGCTCGGACTGGGCGTGGCCGAACACACCGGCTTCATCAGCGGCGCGCTGCGCACGGTTTTGAGTGTGACACCACGCGTGCTGCTCACACCTGCTCTCGTCGCGGTGGGCGTGCTCAGTCACGTGGCGGTCGACGCGGGTTACGTGTTGGTCATTCCGCTTGGCGCCGTGATCTTTTTCGCAGCGGGCCGACATCCGCTGGCGGGCATCGCCGCCGCGTTCGCTGGTGTATCGGGTGGGTTCTCGGCCACGTTTTTCATTCCGTCGAGCCTGGATCCCCTGCTCGCGGGGCTGACGCAGGCCGCGGCACAAATTACCGACGCGAATGTCACGATCAATCCGCTCAACAATTACTTCTTCACCACCGCGTCCACGTTTCTTATTGTGGCAATTGGTTGGATCATTACCGATCTCGTGATCGAGCCGCGACTGCGCGCCACCGCGATCGACGGTGATCCGGCCACACTCCCCACGATGGCCGAGCTCACGACCACTGAACGTCGCAGTGTGCTGCTGGCGGTGTTGTCGATGGGGGTGACGGTGGCGTTGTTGCTCGCGACGGCGCTTCCATCCGGTTCCTCGTGGCGTGCCGCAGCCGACGCGGTGCCACCGGGTGGCAGCTCACTGCTCGTATCGGCTGCACCACTCATGCAATCGATCGTACCGATCATCTTCATTTTCTTTCTGGTTCCCGGCGTAGTCTATGGCATCGCGTCAGGAAGCGTGAAGACACATCGTGATGTGGTGGCGGGCATGTCGAAAGCCATGAGCGGCATGGGCTACTACGTGGTCATGGCGTTCTTTTGCGCGCTGTTCATCTATGCCTTCGCGCAGAGCAATCTCGGTGCGCTGCTGGCGATCAAGGGCGCGACCTGGCTCAAGACCATGGGATTGCCCATGGGCGTGACGCTCGTGGGCATTGTCTTTCTCTCCGGATTTGTGAACCTGTTGGTGGGCTCCGCATCGGCGAAGTGGGCGCTGATTGGTGCCGTGATGGTACCCATGCTCATGGAGCTCGGCATTTCGCCGGATCTCACACAAGCCGCGTATCGCGTCGGCGACTCATCCACGAATATTGTGACGCCGCTGCTGCCGTACTTTCCGCTGATTGTTGTGTTCTGTCAGCGGTATGTGAAGTCGAGCGGCATTGGCACACTGCTCGCGCTCATGTTGCCGTTCTCCGCCACGTTGCTCGTACTCTGGACAGGATTCCTGCTCGGGTTCTGGGCGCTCGACATTCCACTCGGTGTGGGCTCGAGCTACACGTATCCGGCGCCGTGAGTTCGTACGAGTAAACCGCGCATGCCACGTCAGCAGCCGTTCGACCTACTCAGATTGCCTTGAACTCGTCGAATGGCTGCCGGCAGCTGTTGCACACGTGAATTGCCTTGCAGGCAGTTGATCCGAATTCACTCTGCAAACGCGTATCGCGCGAGGCGCAAAACGGACACTGCACCGGATCGCGCCGACGGGTAAGGGTGATTAACCCTCCCTGCTCGGCGCGCCCTGGCGGCGCGATGCCGTACGCGCGCAACTTTTCGCGCGCTTCAGGGCCAATCCAATCAGTCGTCCAGGCCGGTGCAAACGTGGTCATCACGTCAACGTCAGTCGCGCCAGCCTTCAGCAACGCACTCCGAATGTCGGCTTCGATTTCGTGCATCGCGGGACAACCGGAGTACGTGGGCGTGACCGTGACACGCACCGTGCTCCCTTCCACCTGTACATCACGAATGATGCCCAGCTCCACCACGCTGATCACCGGCACCTCCGGATCCATCACCGAGCGCAGTACTTCGTAAACCGACTCAGACGTAAGCGACATGCGCGCTACCAGGTGGCGCCAGGGTGGGCCCGTGCAACGCTCTGCATGACAGCGAGCATGTGACCGAGATGCTCTGTATGACGGCCACGCCGCCCGCCCATGGTCATCACCACATCCGTCGGTACTGAGAGCGTCGCGCGCTGCAACACGTCCTGCACCATATTGTCCCACCGCGACTGCAACGCGCCCGCGTCAACGGTTACGCCAAGCGCCGCGACGGCGGCATCGATTTCATCGTGCGCAAACAATTCGCCGGTATATCGCCACAGCTCGTTCAGTGACTGCTGCACACGGGCGTGACTCTCTTCCGTGCCATCACCCAGCCGCACCACCCATTCACTGCTGTGGCGCAGATGATACTTGCACTCCTTGAGTGACTTGGCAGCGATCGCGGCCAGCTGTTCATGCGCACAGGAGGCGAGTGCGTCGAGCAGCAACACGCTGTACACGTCGAACAGAAATTGCCGCGCCATGGTGAAGCCAAAATCGCCACGCGGCAGTTCAACGATCAGCGCGTTGCGGTATTGCACGCCCTCACGGAAAAACGCGAGCGCGTCGGCGTCACGTCCCTTGCCTTCAAGCTCACCCGCCAACCCGAGAAACATGTTGGCCTGACCAACCAGATCGAGCGCCATGTTGGACAGCGCAATGTCTTCCTCGAGGATGGGTCCATGACCCGTCCATTCGGACAAACGATGGCCGAGCACCAGTCGGTCATCACCCAGGCGCAGCACGTATTCCACGAGTGGTGCACCGAATGACGGACCGCGCGTACCCGCCACATTGATCGTGACGGCGGAGGCGCTTCCGGCCGCGACTCCCGCTTCTTCGTCGTCGTGACCCGCCATCAGAACACGCGCACGCCGCGCGGCACCTTGTAGAACTGCGGGTGACGATAGGCTTTGTCGTTGCCCGGATCAAAGAATGGGCCGGCATCGCTCGGCGCCGACGCAATGATGGCCTCGGCCGGCACCACCCACAGGCTTACCGCCTCTCCCCGACGCGCGTACACATCGCGCGCGTTTTGCATCGCGTGTTCAGCGTCGGTGGCGTGCACGCTGCCAGCGTGTTCATGCGGCGCGCCCTTTCCAGCCTGCGTGAAGACTTCCCAGAGTCCCCACTGTCCATCGGTGTCGATACCGTTTGCTGCCGTTGCATCCGTAGCCATTACGCCGCCTGCACGTCGCGACGCTGCTTGCCAGCGTGCGCAGTTGCCGCTTCACGCACCCACGCGCCGTCATCGTGCGCCTTCTGGCGTGCCGCGATTCGTTCCTTGTTGCACGGACCGTTTCCGCCAATCACCTGGAAAAACTCGGCCCAATCAATCTCGCCGAACTCCCAGTTGTTGGTCTCTGCGTTGAACCGCAAATCCGGATCCGGCAGCGTCACGCCAATCGCGGCCGCTTGCGGCACCGTGAGATTGATGAATCGCTGACGCAGTTCGTCGTTTGTCTTGCGCTTCACGCGCCACTTGAGCAGCTCGGCGGAGTTCGGCGAATCGGTATCGCTCGGTCCGAACATCATCAGCGAGGGCCACCAGAAACGGTTGACCGCTTCCTGCAGCATTTCACGCTGCGCGGGCGTGCCGTTGGCAAGCGTGGCGCAGATTTCGTAGCCTTGGCGCTTGTGGAAGTTTTCTTCCTTGCAAATGCGCACCATGGCGCGGGCGTACGGCCCGTACGAGGCTTTGGCCAGAATGGTCTGATTCACAATGGCCGCGCCATCAACGAACCAGCCAATCACGCCCATATCCGCCCATGACAACGTGGGATAGTTGAAGATGCTCGAATATTTGGCGCGGCCGTCAAGCAACTGCGCGACCAGCTCGTGGCGATCGACGCCGAGCGTCTCGGTGCCGCAGTAGATGTAGAGTCCGTGGCCCGCTTCGTCCTGCACTTTCGCAATCAGCGACATTTTGCGTCGCAGCGAGGGCGCTCGGGTGATCCAGTTGCCCTCCGGCAACATGCCCACGATTTCCGAGTGCGCGTGCTGCGACATCATGCGAATGAGCTGTCGGCGATAGCGCTCGGGCATCCAGTCCTTGGGCTCGATGCTTTCACCGGCGGCAATGCGCGCCTCAAAGGCGGCGACGAGGGCCGATTCGTCGGCGGTCACGGTCGTTGGCTGTTCCATATGTGCAATCTACCGGGAAAAACAGGGATTCGACAATCGCGTCAGCTCACTAACTTACCCCTCATGGCCAACGACGCTCCGCTGCAATCCGTGCCCGAAGGACGGGTCTCGGTTTCGATCGCCGACGGGATCGGCACGATCGAGTTTTCGCATCCCAAGGGAAACTCGCTGCCGGGCGCGCTGCTGCGCGAACTGGCGCAGACGATTACCACACTTGGCGAGAACGCCGACGCACGCGTCATTGTGTTGCGGAGCGGTGGCAGCGGGCCATTCTGCGCCGGCGCCTCATTCGACGAGTTTTCGTCCATCCAGGACGCAGCCCACGGCGCCGATTTTTTCAGTGGCTTTTCGCGGGTGATTCTGGCCATGATTCGCGCGCCCAAGTTCGTCGTCACACGGGTGCACGGCAAAGCGGCGGGCGGTGCGGTGGGGATTATCGCGGCGTCGGACTATGCGATCGCGGTGCGTGCGGCGTCCGCACGGCTGAGCGAGCTGGCCGTGGGCATTGGACCATTTGTGGTGGGCACGGTGGTCGAGCGACGCGTTGGACGCGGACCGTTCAGCGCGATGTCGGTAGACGCCGACTGGCGCGACGCGGACTGGGGTGAACGCCACGGTCTCTATGCGCGCGTTGTGGAATCGGCGGCAGAACTCGACAGTGCGGTCGACACATTGGCGCGCACTCTGGCCGCGTCAAACCCCGACGCGATGCGCGAACTCAAGCGGGTGTTCTGGAGCGGCACCGAAGCGTGGGAGCCACTGCTCGCCGAACGCGCAGCCATGAGCGGCACGATGGTGTTGTCTGACTTCACGCGCCATGCGATCGCCGCGTTTCGCGCGAGGTAGTCGCTCGCACACACCGAGCCGGCGATCCGCCTTATTGAACCACCGGATGCAGCGACACGACGGCGTCTTCAAACGACTGCGCACCGTGTGATTCACGCACGCGCCGTGTGGCTTCATAGCCCACGAGTTCGAGCTCCTGTGCCGCACCGAACAGATCTTCTGCAGCAAATGCCTGGCCCGCCTGTTTGGTGAGATACTCCTCAACCGCGGTCAGATAGCCCACCATTCCGCCGAGTTCAGTGGGCGCGTAGATCTTGCCCGCGCGCTGCAACACGAGCGCTTGTGACGCATCCGGCATTACCAGATTTTCGCTGCCACAGATGACCGTGAGTCTGGGATTAGCCACACACGCGGCGACCGCGGTGGCATCTAGTGAACCACCGAGCGCATTCACCACGATCGCGTCCATTGGCTGCGCAAGGAACGCCCCGCGCTGCTGAGGAGTCCAGCAGGCAATGCCCTGCTCCGCGAGCTGTGCCCGCCGGTCCGCGTTGGACTCCAGCGCGATCACGGTCGCGCCGAGCGCGCGCACGCGGCCGAACACGTGCATGCCAATGTTGCCGCAGCCCACGAGTCCGATAATGGCTTGCGGCGCGTCGAGACCGATGCCGCGCAACATCCCGAGCAACAGTTGCACGTTGCCCTCGCCGGTCGGTATGGCCGTGTTGGCCTGCACGCTCCCACGATACCGTGCGTTGAGATACGACAACGAACTCTCACCGGTAGTCATGACGCCGTGGCCGAGGTCCTGTCCGGTGATGAGATGAATCCCGGCCGTGTCCTCAATATCATGAAACGCCGCAACCGCAAAATCGAGCAATGCGGAATCGAGCGGCTCTCCGACTCTCGATCCGGGAGTTGGAGCGAGCACACACTTGCCACCGACAATGCGCGACAGCTGATGTTTGGCGAGCGGCCCGCCAATGCCGGTCACGCGCGACCACCAGACCTTCTCTTCCATACCAACTGCCAGCGCAATCGACTCACGTTCAGCGGTGAATCCGGGAGACGCCATGCGTGCGGCGGGCGCGATGCGAAAACCACCCAGAGACAACTTGCCGCTGTTGGGCTCGGCGTGTGTCGCCACGCTCAACACCCAGCCGTGCGTTGGCTCCTCATAGCGATAGACCCACAGGTCAGGGCTTCGCGTGCTGGCCAGCTCAGGCGCGAGTGCGCGGGCGGCGACGGGGTCGAGAATCGTGGAAATCACAGTGCAGAGTATAGAAGGCACCCGTGGCCGTGCTAGGGGGTCGTTCGCGCGGATGTGATAAATCTGTCCCCAAAGTGTCAATCGTGGTTGACAGTTGCTCCGCAACGCCGCACTGTAGAGGCGGCTGCATAACGCGCTGCCAACTGGGAACGGGTTCCCTGACAATGCGTTCACACTCAGTTGATACCCGCGCGTCAGTTCGGGCATCGTCTTTCACCAGGATGCCCCCTTTGGCGTCACACGATCCCGGACTCTCTACGTATGGCATGTCTCCTCACGCCGGTGTGGCACAACGCATGACCGACCGTGAAGTGAGCCTGAGCCAGTCCTCGGTATTGGGACGCGCCGACGTAGCGGTCGTGGGTTCCTCGGCGCCTGAGCCTGACCGTGCCGTGACGTCGACCGGCAGTGACGCCGCCGAGTGTTCGGTGATTGTGAAGACGCACGCGCGGACCTTCACGCTGGCCAGCTACCTGCTGCCCGCCGAGAAGCGTCGTGCGGCGTATGCGCTGTACGCCTTCTGTCGCGTGGCGGATGATCTGGTCGATCGTGCGAAGCCGGGTACTGAGCACCAACTCGAGGCGCAGCTGTCGGAATACGAGCGCCAGCTGGCAGCGGCGCTGCACGGGCGACCCAGCAGCGCCGTGTTCCGCGAGATTGCCTGGGTGGCGCGGGAATACGAGGTGCCCCCCGAGCCACTCTACGAACTGCTGACCGGCGTGGCGCGTGATCTGCGCCCTTCGCAGTACGAGACGTGGCGCGACCTCGAGCTGTACTGCGAAGGCGTCGCCAGCTCCGTCGGAGAAATGTGCACACACGTGTTCGGCGTGCCGGGGGGTCCGGAGGTTCGGTTGCGGGCCATTCGGTATGCCCGCACACTCGGCGTGGCGATGCAGCTCACGAACATTCTGCGGGACATTGGGGAAGACGTGCACCGCGGTCGGTGCTACCTGCCCGAAGAAGACCTGGCGATGTTTGGCCTCTCACGGCGGGACGTGCTCAACAACCCGGCCCTTTCGCGCGACGAACGTTGGCGTCCCATGATGGCCTTTGAAGTGGGGCGCGCCCGCGCTCTGTACGAGGCGGCAATGCCCGGGATCGCGCTGCTCTCGCATGACGCACACCGCTGCGCCCGCGCCTGCGCCACCGGATACGCTGGCATCCTTGGCGCCATCGAAGCACAAGGCTACGATACAATCACGTCGCGGGCACGTCTTGGGCGTGTTGCGCGTATGAATGTTCTCTGGGACGCGTGGCGCTTTCGCGCTGCGCCGCTCGATACGGCGACAGTTGGTGAAGGCCCCGTGTTGAACTGGGAGCGGCCTGCGGCAACTGTGTCAAAGGATCACGTGCGGCTCGCCTGAGCGCACCGACCTCTCTGATTGACCATGACTGTGTTGTCTTCGACTACATCTGCTGAGCAGGATCAGTCTGCGGGCTTGCTGCGCGTGGCGCTCATTTTTCTGGGCATCCACGCCGTGATGAGCGCGTTTTCGGCGTTCGCGTTTGCCACGTTCCTGTCGCCGCCGCTACCGGCATGGCTGAATACGCCAACCAACATGAAGGTGTACGCAATCGGCTACGCGTGGGGCGGCCAGACTACCGTGGTCGCCGGTGCGCTGGCAGGTATTCTGCACGCCATGGGCAAGCTGGGTACGCGCCGCGGACTCACGATTTTCGCCGTCAGTTTTGTGGTGTCGCTCGCGTCTGAACTGCTCGGCACATACACCGGCCTGCCGTTTGGTGTGTACGGCTACACCTCATTGCTCGGCTACAAGATTCTTGATCTGGTGCCGTTTAACATTCCGACGAGCTGGTTCTTCATGCTGTACGCGTCGCTCGCGATTTGCGGTCGACTGTTGAAGGCGAAGGACGACAGCACGTCTCGTTGGTACTGGGCGCTGATGGCCGGTCTCGTCCTCACGGCGTGGGACGTCTCGATGGATCCCGCCATGGTGAAGACGCAGCACTGGATCTGGGACATTCCGGACCTGAGCAGTGCGTCAGCGTTTTCGCAGTTCATTGGCCGCGAAATGTTCTACGGCATGCCGTTGACAAACTGGCTGGGTTGGCTGCTGACAGGCGTCATTGTTGCGCGACTGATGTTGGCGATTGTGCCGCCGAGTGTGTGGGCGCGCAATGTCGCACCGAGCAAGTTCCCACTGGTGTTGTACGGCGTGAATGGGTTGCTGCCAATCGCGATCTGTTTGCGGCAGGATATGCCGTGGGCCGGTGTACTTGGTTTCATCGCGATGGCTTTGCCTCTGGGGCTTGCCTTGCGTGCAGGCTCGCCGGTCGCATCCGACGCTCGCTCGTCGCGCGGCGGCGCTGGTGTGCGCGATGTTGCCATGGCCGGCGACTAACACGCGGGCGAGCTCCGAAGCGCTCGCCTGCGCGACCCTGCATGCGCACCTGAGCACTGCATGAGCAGCCTGTTCGCATTTCTTGAGTCACCGCGCTTCTTGCAGCTGCTGATGGTGGCGATTCTCTGCGAAGCAGCCGTCCTGATTGCGTATCATTCACGCACAGGGCGAGGCCCCAGACCGTGGACGGTCTGCACGTTCCTTGGCGCGGGTCTTTCGTTCGTGATCGCGCTGTATGCGGTCCGGGCACTGACGGACCCGTCAGTAGTGTTTATCATCGCGCTGACGTCGGCGCTCGTTTTCCACATCTGGCACCTGGCGTTGATTTCTCGCCGGTAGCCTGTGGTGTCCTCAGCATTTGCGAGACATGCGCATCCTCGTCATAGGCAGTGGCTTTGGCGGCCTGGCGGCCGCGATTCGATTGCAGGCCCAGGGACATGACGTCACCATCGTCGAAAAACTCGACAAACCCGGTGGTCGCGCGTACGTGTTTGAACGCGATGGTTATACGTTCGACGCAGGGCCTACGATTATTACCGCGCCGTGGCTGCTGCACGATCTGTTCGAACTGTGTGGTGTGAAGACGGAAGACTACATCGAGCTGAAACTGCTCGATCCGTTTTACAACATCCGGTTTGAAGACGGCAGTGTGTTTCATTACAACGGCAATCCCGAACATCTCCGCAGCGAAGTTCGTCGATTCAATCCGGACGACGTCGACGGTTACGAAAAGTTCGTGACGCGCACGAAGGATATTTTTCGTACCGGCATGGCGCTGATCGACAAGCCCTTTCCAACGTATACGTCGATGCTGAAGGTGCTACCGGATCTGGTGCGACTGCGCGCCGACCGTAGCGTGGCGGCATACGCATCACAGTTTGTGAAAGACGATCGCCTGCGTCAGGTGTTCAGCTTTCACCCACTGCTGGTGGGTGGTAATCCGTTTTCGTCGTCCTCGATTTACGCGCTCATTCACACGCTCGAGCGCGAGTGGGGTGTGTGGTTCGCCATGGGCGGCACAGGCGCGCTCGTCAAGGCATTGGTGCGGCTGTTCAACGACATTGGCGGCACCATTCGGTATGACAGTGAAGTCACGGCAATCAACGTTGATCGCAACACCAAGCGCACGACCGGTCTCACACTCGCGGGCGGCGAAATACTTACCGCCGACGCCGTGGTCTCGAACGGTGATGTAGCGCAAACGTATCGTCAGTTGGTGCCGGCGTGGGCGCGTCCGCGCATGACGAACAAGAAATTGGAGAGCTACGACTACTCCATGTCATTGTTCGTGATCTACTTCGGTACGAATCGCAAGTACGAGAACGTGGCGCACCACGAAATCATCATGGGGCCGCGTTACAAGCAGCTGCTCGAGGATATTTTCGAACGCAAACTGCTGGCTGACGATTTTTCGTTGTACCTGCACCGTCCGAGTGCCACGGATCCGTCGCTGGCGCCGCCGGGGCACGACTGCTGGTACGTGTTGTCGCCGGTACCGCATCTTGGCGGCGACATCGACTGGGAGAAAGTGGGCGATCGATATCGCGACCGCATCATGGAGTATCTGGAAGAACGCTACCTGCCCAACCTGCGACAGCATGTAGTGTCGGAGAGTCGTGTGGATCCGCGCTATTTCCGGGATAACCTCAACAGTTATCTTGGCAGTGCATTTTCTGTCCAGCCGACGCTTTTTCAATCGGCGTACTGGCGCCCGCACAACAAGGATCGGGACATCCCGAATCTTTATTTCGCCGGTGCGGGTACTCATCCGGGTGCCGGCTTGCCTGGCGTCATCAGCTCGGGCAAGATCGTGGCCGACACCATTGGGGCGGCGCCGGGACAGAACGGGCGTCGGGTGGTTCGTCCGGAGCCTGTGGCCGCACGGGCGCCCTGACTATCTTTAAGGATTCACCCTTCCCTGCGTCCATTTCCGACTCATGACTATCACCATCACGCCGACTGAATCCACGGGAGTCCAGCGCCGCTTGCAGGTTGCGGTTCCCGCTGATGCCGTGTCGGCCGCCGAAGACAAGGCTGCCAAGAAGTACGCCACCAAAGTCCGCATGCCGGGCTTCCGTCAGGGCAAGGCGCCCGCGGCCGTCGTTCGCAAAAAGTTCGCCGAAGCGATCCGTCAGGAAGCGATCGAAACGATCGTCAACGACGCGTTCAAGCAGGTTATTTCCGACGAAACGCTCAAGCTTGCCGCACAGCCGCACGTGCATGATCTCAAGTTTGAGCCGGGCACGGATCTCACGTTTGAACTGCACTTTGAAGTGCGTCCGGACGTGGTGCTCAGTCAAGTCGAAGGCTTCACCGTCACGCGCACGGAACCGGCAGTCACCGAAGACGCGGTCACCGAACAGATCGACCGTCTGCGTGAACAGAAAGCCACGTGGACGCCGGTCAGCGAAAAAGCGTTGCCGGGCGACATGGTCACGGTGCAGCTCTCCACGGCTGATGCTGACGGCACGATGCCGGAAAGCCGCGAGTACCGCATTACGCTCGGCGGCGGTCAGGCGATCCCAGGCATCGAAGAACTGATCATGGAAGCGGCGCCCGGTGAAACGGTCGAGCGTCCGGTGAAGTGGCCCGATGACTTCCCGGACGAAACGCAGCAGGGCGTGTCAAAAATGACGCGCGTGACGTTGACGGATGTGAAGCGCAAGCTGCTGCCCGAGCTCGACGATGCATTCGCGCGGGAAGTTGGTGACTTCGACTCGGTATCCGCGCTGACCGACGGTGTGCGCGTGGACATGAGCGCACACTTCAAGCGGGAAGCCGACGCCGAAGTGCGTGCGAAGTTGATTGAGCAGGTCATCGACGCGAATCCGTTCGATGTGCCCGACGCGTGGGTTCGTCAGTTGATTGAAGGGTACGGCCGTATGTATCAGATCCCGGAAGAAGAACTCGGCCGTTTTGCTGAGGAGTTCCGCCCGATGGCCGCGCGTCAGGTACAGCGCGACGTCATCATTGATACGCTGGCTGAACGTGAGTCACTGAAGGCGTCGGAATCGGATATTGATGCAAAGATCGAAGAGCTCGCAAAGGCCCGGAACGTGGATCCTGGCCAGGTGTACGCGCAGCTCCAGAAGGGTGGGCGGCTCCCGGAAATCGAACGCGAGCTGACCGAAGAACGTGTGTTCACCTGGCTCCTCGAACGCAATACCGTGACTGCGGGCTAACCCGCACCCGTCTCAAGAGCAAACCATGCCCACGATTTACACGCCGTACATCATTGAACGCTCGTCCCGCGGTGAGCGGTCGTACGACATCTTCTCGCGATTGCTCATGGATCGCATTGTCTTTCTCGGTACGCCCGTGAATGACGATGTGGCGAATGTGATCATTGCGCAGTTGCTGTTCCTGTACGCCGACAACCCGGACAAGCCCATCAACCTGTACATCAACTCGCCCGGCGGCAGCGTTTCGGCCGGCATGGCGATTTATGACACGATGCAGTTCATCAAGTCGCCCGTGCACACCACGTGCATGGGAATGGCCGCCAGCATGGGAGCATTCCTGCTCTGCGCCGGCGAGCCCGGCAAGCGCGCGGCCCTACCTCACGCGCGAGTCATGATTCACCAGCCGTCACAGAACGGCGGCGGTGGCTCGGCGTCGGATATTGAGATTCAGGCGCGCGAGATTCTGTATTTGCGCGCGAAGATGAATGAGTTGATGGCCAAGCACACGGGCCGGCCGGTGGAGCAGATTGAGCGGGATACGGACCGCGATCGGTTCTTGTCGGCGGAAGAGGCCAAGGTGTATGGGCTCATTGATAATGTGATCGCCACAGATGCTGAGCTGGTCGCAGCGGCGGCGGCGCAGGCCAAGTAAAGGTTTGGTTTTGGGATTCGGAACGGCGGGCGCTGAGGCGTCCGCCGTTTTGTTTTCTGATTCGGTCATTTGGCCGTTCTGGAGGGAGCCCAGGGCCATTTGGCCTTTCGGCCTCGCATTTTCGGAAGGCTGCACAGAGCACAGATGCCGGGCGGTTTCGTTCGATTCCCGTTGTGAACAGCCCAGCGTTGGTGCTCAGTGCAACCTTTCGAAACGGGGAGGCCGAAAGGCCAAATGGCCTTGGGCTCCGGCTACTCGGCCGAATGACCGAATCAGACTGCACGTGTGGGTGAGTCGGGGAGCTCGTCGCGGACTTTGGCGAGGAGGGAGGCGATCTGACGGCGGACCCGGTTGGTGTCGGCGATGAGACTGGAAGCTGCGGCGACTTCTATGACGCCCAGATCATGGCAGAGTTGCAGGTGGTACTCCGTCTCCACGCTTGACGCCACCGCCACCTGCAGAAATCGGGCGAACTCCCTTCTGGAGCTGTGCCCACAGCCCTCGGCGATGTTCGTGGGGATCGCTGCAGCGGCTCGGCGGAGCTGCGTGACGAGGCCAGGGTAGCCAGTCCTCGGAACGGCCGAGGACGCCGCATACACCGCCAGAGTGAGCGCGTGCGCCTGCTGCCACACATACAGCCGTCGGAAGTCTCGCATCCGTCAGAATCGTACCGGTTTTCCATCTGTCCTTCATCATTTCCCTCGCACCCGCATCTAACCCACGCAGCTGCAGTTCCTGATTCGGTCTTTCGGCCCAGTAGCGGGAGCTCACGGCCATTTGGCCATTCGGCCTCCCATTTTCGAAAGGCCGCACGGAGCACCAACTCTGGGCTGTTCACCATCCGAATTGAAGGGAAACCGACCGGCATCGGATCTCTGTGCAACCTTTCGAAACGGCGAGGCCAAAAGGCCGAATGGCCATAAGCTCCGGCAGAGGGGCCGAAAGACCGAATCAGGAACTGCTCTCCTGCCCTCCAGATTCTACCCCCACCCGCCGAGACTTTCACCGAATGGCCCCAGAACCGCCCGTCAGCTTGACCCTTCGGCCGACTTCGGGTTAGTTCATACAGCTATGCGGGGTCTTCCCCGTTTCCCGTCCCCCTGCTCGCCGACATGTCCCAAGACAAGCATCTGCGCTGCTCATTCTGCGGAAAGTCCAAGGACGCCGTCCGGAAGTTCATTTCCGGACCGTCAGTCTACATTTGCAATGAGTGCATCGCGCTCTGCAATGAGATTCTGGCGGAGGATGAAGAGCGTGAGGTCACTGAAGCGATCACGCAGGTCCCGTCGCCGCGAGAAATCAAGGCGACGCTGGATCAGTACGTGATCGGTCAGGAACGGGCCAAGAAGGCGCTCTCGGTGGCGGTGTATAACCATTACAAGCGCATCAACGCGGCGGCCAATGCGCGCGAAGACGATGTCGAACTCGACAAGTCGAACATCCTGCTGATCGGCCCGACGGGTGTGGGTAAGACGCTGCTAGCGCAGACGCTCGCTCGCATTCTCGATGTACCGTTTACGATTGCCGATGCCACCACGCTCACCGAAGCGGGTTACGTTGGCGAGGATGTCGAAAACATCCTTGTGCGTTTGTTGCAGGCCGGTGACTTCAATGTTGCCGAATGCGAACGCGGCATCGTGTACATCGACGAAATCGACAAGATCGCGCGCAAGTCAGAGAACCCGAGCATCACGCGCGATGTGTCTGGCGAAGGTGTGCAGCAGGCGCTGCTGAAAATCCTCGAGGGCACGGTCGCATCGGTG
Source organism: Gemmatimonadaceae bacterium (assembly GCA_022843265.1). Lineage (GTDB taxonomy): Bacteria > Gemmatimonadota > Gemmatimonadetes > Gemmatimonadales > Gemmatimonadaceae > JAABRT01. The sequence continues at coordinate 18,679 of JALHNZ010000011.1, read as the reverse complement.
CCGCCGCAGGGTGGTCGCAAGCACCCGCAGCAGGAATACATTCAGATCAACACCAAAGACATTCTGTTCATTTGCGGCGGTGCCTTTGATGGTCTCGAAAAGATCATCGAAGCGCGCGTTGGTCGGAGACAGATCGGGTTTGGTGGGCCGGAGAAGACGGAGCTCGAACCGCTCGAAGGCGTGGTCAATGAAACCGCCAAGTCGCCGTTCTCCGAAGTGGAGCCAGAAGATTTGCTCCGCTACGGCATCATTCCCGAGCTTGTGGGCCGCATGCCGGTGTGTGTGCCGCTCGATGCGCTCGACGAAACGGCGTTGGTGCAGATTCTCAAGGAGCCGAAGAACGCGTTGGTCCGTCAGTACCAGCGGTTGTTCGACCTTGAAGACGTGAAGATCACGTTCGAAGAGTCAGCGCTGCGTGCGATTGCCGAAAAGGCGCTGCGTCGCGGTACCGGTGCGCGAGGACTGCGCGCGATTCTTGAAGAAACGTTGCTCGAAACAATGTTCGACTTGCCCAGTCGTGATGACATTGTCGAAGTGAAAGTCACTGAGGCATCGGTCACCCGAGGCGGACCGCCGCTGCTGGAGATCGCGCCCAAGCGCCAGAAGAAGGAAGCCTGAGCCCACGAACTGCCCCGCGTTCCGGCGATTCGCCAACGCGGTACCCCGTTTTGCCGCTGCGTGATGTCGTGCTGTTTCCGCATGCGGCCATGCCCCTGCTGGTGGGGCGCTCCCGTTCGCTCGCTGCCGTTGCAGCTGCCGCCGAAGGGAATCGCGAACTCCTGCTTGTCACGCAGCGCAATCCCGACGATCAACAGCCAGCGGCAACAGGGCTGCATCGTGTCGGGGTGGTCGCGCGCGTGCAGCACGTCACGCGCATGCCCAATGGTACCACGCGCATTCTCGTTGATGCGAAAGAGCGCGTGCTCATCACGCGCTTCACGGTGCCGCGCGATGCCAAGAGCGACGAAGGGGCGCCGCGCATCGCGTTGCCCGTGCACGCCACCGTGCGATCGTATCCGCTCGAGCTTTCGAGCGACGGACTAACGGAGCTGGCGGTGCGCATTCGGCACACCCTCTCGCTGTTCGAAGAGTACGCGGGGCTGCAGCGCCGAACCCCACCCGAGATTGTGGGCGTCCTGCAATCGCTCGAAGATCCGGAACGCGTGATCTTCGGGATTGCCGCGCATCTGCAGTTGCCCCTCGATGTGCGACAGGAACTGCTGGCCAAACCATCGCTCGCCGAGTTGGTGGATCGCGTCGCGGAAGTGCTCGTCAGCGAACTTGAGCTGCTGCGCCTTGAACGTCGCATTGATGATCAGGTGCGCGGTTCGCTGTTTCAGAATCAGCGCGAGTTCTTTTTGCAGGAGCAGCTCAAGGCGATTCACAAGGAACTCGGCAACGACGATGGCGATGAGCTTGGTGAGCTCGAGCTGCAACTCGCCGCACGCAAGCTGCCCGAGGCCATTCAAACGCGCGCCACGCGTGAGATTCGCCGCCTGCGCAAGCTGTCTCCCATGTCTCCCGAGGCCGCAGTCTCTCGTGGCTGGCTCGACTGGATTGCGGCGCTGCCGTGGCACGAAAAGAGTGATGACGTGCTCGACATTACTACCGCACGCGACGTGCTTGATGCAGATCACTACGGCCTCGCTGAAGTGAAAGAACGCATTCTCGATCACATCGCGGTGCTGTCGCGCGTGGGCGTGGTACGAGGACCGATTCTCTGCCTTGTTGGCCCGCCGGGTGTTGGCAAGACGTCACTGGCACGCAGCATAGCGCGCGCGATGGGTCGCAAGTTCGTGCGTATTTCGCTCGGTGGCGTGCGTGATGAAGCGGAGATTCGCGGACATCGCCGCACGTATGTTGGTGCATTGCCAGGACGCCTGATTCAATCCATGCGTCGCGCCGAAGTAACGAACCCCGTGCTGCTGCTCGACGAGCTCGACAAACTTGGCAGTGACTGGCGCGGCGATCCGGCGTCGGCGCTGCTCGAGGTGCTTGACCCAGAGCAGCATCGCGCGTTTGCGGACCACTATCTTGAAGTGGATTACGATCTGTCGCAGGTGCTGTTTATCACCACGGCGAACTCGTTGCCGGGCATTCCCGAGGCCTTGCGCGATCGGTTGGAAGTGGTGCGTTTGCCCGGCTACCTCGAACCCGAGAAACTCGCCATCGCAGCGCGCTATCTCGTGCCGCGTCAGCTTGAGGCGCACGGGTTGGCACCAACAGATGTTGTCATTGATGAACGTGTGCTGACCGCCATGCTGCGCGGCTGGACACGCGAGGCCGGCGTGCGCGACCTTGAGCGTCGCGTGGCCCGTCTGGTGCGCAAGCTGACGCGTGCGATTGCCGAGCGTGGCGACATCGCGTTGCCCATCACGGTGACCGAATCACAGTTGGCGGAATATCTGGGCGTAGCGCCGTACGATGCCGAGATGGCAAGCACGGAGAACCGTGTTGGTGTGGCAAACGGTTTGGCATACACATCGGTTGGCGGTGAGGTGCTGGAGATCGAAGTCAGCGTGATTCCCGGCCGTGGGCGGTTGCAACTCACCGGCACACTTGGCGACGTCATGAAAGAATCGGCCTCAGCGGCGCTTACGTGGGTGCGTTCACGTCTTGAAAGCCTTGGTCTGGCTACGGATACGCTGCAACGCCACGACTTGCACGTGCACGTGCCCGCTGGCGCCACGCCGAAAGATGGTCCGTCGGCCGGTATCGCGATGGCCACGGCCATGGTGAGTGCCCTGACCGGTCGCGCGGTACGTGGCGATGTCGCCATGACGGGTGAAGTCACGCTGCGTGGACGTGTGTTGCCCATTGGTGGCCTGCGTGAAAAAGGCGTGGCCGCGCACCGGCAGCATATGTCGGCCGTGATCGTGCCCTTCGCCAACGCGCGCGAACTGTCCGAGATGCCAACCGATGCCCGCGACGGTTTGCTCTGGCACACCGTGCGATCGATGGACGAAGTGTTGGAGCATGCCTTGATGCCGTTGCCTGTGGCCGGCGTTGCTGATGCGCTGGCCAAGCTGCCGGCAGCGACGGCGTCGGCTCGTCGATCAACCCGTCGCTCGGCGACTACGGAGGCGCGCGTCTGATGTCTGATCCTGCCGCGCACAACGCGTCGAATCCGGATCCGCTCGTGATTCGTTCGCTCGAGTTCATCGGTCCGATGGCCGAGGCCGGTGGCTGGCGTCCGGAATCGGTGCTGCCTGAGATTGGTTTTGCCGGTCGATCGAACGTGGGCAAATCGTCGTTGCTGAACCGACTTGTTCGGCGCAAGGCGTTTGCACGCGTGAGCAATACGCCCGGGCGTACGCGCGAGATCAATTTCTTCAAGGTGAATCACGCGTTTGTGCTCGCCGACTTGCCAGGCTACGGGTACGCACGCATTTCGAAAGAACGCAAAGCGGCGTGGCGTCCCCTGATCGAAGGGTTTATCAAGGACAATCCGCAGCTGCGCGGCGTGGTGCTATTACTCGATTCGCGTCATGATCCCACCGACGATGATCGGCACATGCTCGATTTTCTGGCCGATGTGGAAGTGCCCACGCTGGTCGTGCTGACCAAGATCGACAAGTTGCGTGCGAAAGAACGCGAGGAGCGCATTCCCGCGCTGTGCGCGTCTCTCGGGATTGATGAGGATCAGCTGCTGACCTTCTCGGCGCGTACCGGTGAAGGACGCGATGAGCTGGCGCAGGCAGTGGTCTCACTGTGCGAAGCGCCGCTCGAGCGCAACGAGGATGACGAGCCAGAGTCGGACGACGAGGCGGAGTCGACGCAGTGATTGTCAGACGCGAAGATCGAGCGCGTACGCGCATGCTCGGTGTTCGTCGTGCTCTCGCAGGCACGGCGGTGCTGCTGAGCGGGTGCGCGTCAGTTCCCGCGCCCGGGTCAACGGATGCGTCTCCCCAGATTGTCAGTCAGAGCGCGACGCAGGTCCCGGCTGGTTTCGGCACATTGCGTCAGGATGACATCGCGATTCGCCTCGCACTGCCCGGTGGACTGCAAGTGCGCGCCACACCGCTGAACGAATCGTTCACGCGTTTGCTCTCACCGGATATCAATCGTGCGCTTGGTGAACTGGTGGCCAGCAAGCAGGTCGAGCTGGACCAGGTGAAGCAGCGCGTGCGCATGCCATCGTACTCGATCTGGGTGCTCGACTTTTTTGCGCAAGAACAAGGTGAAACGCGTTTCAGCCCACTCGAAATTGTGATTCGCAATGTGGGACGCGACTTCCGTCCCATCGAAGTGGTCGCGCTTTCTCCGGGATTTGGTGAGTACCGGCTACGTCAGCGCGACACCAAGTCGGCCCTTTTTGTTTTCGATGGTGAAGTGGACGAGAATCAGCCACTCTCGATCATCATGGAAACCACCGAGAGCAGCGGATGGCAGGCGGTGCTGCAACGGGTTGAGCGCGAGCGTGCGCTTGTGCGTTCGCGCGCCAGCTCGCAGGTGCGCCGTGACACCGTGCGCTAGTCAGGCAAGCGCACCACGGCGTCACGAATAACGACGCTGGTCAGGAACGCACCGCACGTCAGCACGAAGAGCGACCTCAGTCAGGAACACGCAGCACGTCTTCCGCTGCGCCCGCGTCGCCACTGCGAAGCAAATGCGCGATGTGCGTGAGCGCCTCAATTTCGCGCGGCCAGGTGAGCACGCGCTGCGCCGCGGAGATCGAGAGCCAACGGAAGGCCACATGTTCGTGGCTCAGCACCACCTCCGGCTCGGGCAGACCTTCCTGTGTGATGGCGGCGAACACGAGAGCGGCTTGCACGTCACGGCCGGCCAGATAAAACGCGTTCACCGTGATCGCGTACAGTCGCTCACTATGGAGACCGGTCTCTTCCGCTACCTCGCGTCGGGCGGCGTGTTCGGGCCGTTCGCCACGCTCGATGCGACCGTGCACGACTTCCCACGAACCGGGACAGCGTGTGTTCGCGCCACGTTGAAGCACCAGCACCCGCCAGGCATGTCCCGCTCCGGCATTGGCGCGCTCACGACCGCGTATGGGCACCCGCTGCATCACGACGACATCAACAACGCCCGGTGTAATTGCCACGCGCCCATCCGCGCCCAGCGCCGTTCTCAAAGGCATGTTCATGCCTCATAACCTAGCCGTACCGCTTGCCATGACGGGAGCGCCGCGGCGAGTATTCCCCGTGCCCACACGTGATGAATTTTTCGATCGCGCTGCCCAGTGCCTCTCGCACGGCGGTCTCGTGCCCGTCTGGCGCGACTGTCTGCTCGACCTTGCCACACCCGTCGCCGCGTACGCCAAGCTGCGTCAGGGACCGTTCGCGTTTCTGCTCGAGTCAGCGCCGGCGGGCGGTGAGACCTGGGCTCGCTACACCTACATGGGGAGTGCGCCAAGCGGCGCCTGGAGACTCACCGACGGCGTGGTAGAGGACTGGACGCCGGACCAGGGCTGGCACGGCGCGCGCACGCCGGTTGACCCCATCGCGGACTTGCAGCACATCGTGCAAACCATGCGGCCGGTCGACATGCCGGAGCTTGGCCCGTTCTGGAGCGGTGCGGTAGGGTACTTCACCTACGATGTGGTGCGCCACATTGAGCGCTTGCCCGATGCACCGCCGCGTGGCGTCGCCGCGCCCGATGCGTGTTTCATTTTTCCGCGCGCGATTGTCATGATCGACAACTGGCGCGGACAGGCGCGCGTGATTGTCTCGGTGCATGTACCGCAGGGTGCAAATGAGGCAGCACTCGCCGCGCTCTACGATGACGCGCAGGACACGCTCGACGAGACGATTGCTCGACTGCACGGCCCCGATGAACTGGAACCGATCACACTTGCGCACGATGCCGAACCGGCGCAAGGTGAGTCGTCGTACGCACGCGAAGATTTTGAGCGCGATGTGGCGCGGATCAAGGAATACATTCTGGCCGGTGACGTATTTCAGGCGCTGCTCGCGCGACGTATCAGTACGCCGCATGATTTTGAAGGCAGTACCCTGTATCGCTGCTTGCGGGCGTTGAATCCGTCGCCGTACATGTACCATCTGGTACTCGATGGTGTGGAGATCGTGGGCTCCTCGCCGGAGCTGTTGCTGCGCGTTGCCGACGGACGCGTCACCGTGCGTCCGATTGCCGGGACGCGCCGTCGTGGCGCAACGCCCGAGGCCGACGCGGAGCTGGCGGCTGAACTGCTCGCCGACGAGAAGGAGCGCGCCGAGCACGTGATGCTCGTGGATCTGGGTCGTAATGATGTGGGTCGTATTGCGAAGTATGGATCCGTTCGTGTCACGGACCTCATGAAGGTTGAGCGTTATTCACATGTATTGCACATGGTGAGTCAGGTGGAGGGTGATCTGCTGCCGGAGTACAGCGCGCTTGATGCGTTCCGCGCCACCTTCCCGGCTGGCACCATGACGGGCGCCCCAAAGGTTCGCGCCATGCAAATCATTGATGAGCTCGAACCGGAACGTCGAGGACCGTACGCGGGCGCGCTCGGGTTCATTGCCGCGGGTGATCAGCGCATGGACCTGGCGATCACCATTCGCACCTGCGTCATCGCCGACGGCGTGGCCTCTGTACAAGCGGGCGCGGGTATTGTGCACGACTCGGTTCCCGAACGGGAATGGGAAGAAACCGAGACCAAAGCGCGCGCCCTGCTGACGGCCATCGGTCGTGCCCGCGCGGCGGTGTCAACCACGGCGCCACGCTAGTCACGCATGGCTCTCGCACTCGTTTCTCCATCCGGCGATCGCCGCTTTGTGCTCCCTGAGGGGACAACGCTTGTGCTGGGCCGCGATACCACGAGCGACCTTCCGATTCTTGACCCCGGCGTTTCCCGGCGACATGCGGAGTTGCGGGCGGACGGACCGGTGATCGCGTTGCAGGACATGTCGTCGCGCAACGGCACGTGGTTGAATGGACAACGCGTCGGCCGCTCACAGGCGCGCGTCGGCGATTTGATTTCGTTTGGACCTGTTGAACTGGCGGTTGTAGAAGAGGCGGCACCGCGGGCCCCGATCACTGCGCCGTTTGCGCTTGATGGGGCCGCCACCATGGTGCGCGAGCGCGCCATGCGCTCCCAGGCGGAAGCTGTTGAAGCCGTGGCCGGAAAGCGCCTTGCGCAGCTCGTGTCGGTGGCGCAACGACTGGGCGGCTTGGCGCGACTCGAAGTGTTGCTCTCGCGAATCGTTGATGACGCGTTTGAAGCCTTTGATGCCGATCGCGTCGCGATCCTGCTCGTACCGGAAGGCAGCGCGCCGGGTGCGGAACTTGAGATGCGCGTGGCACGCGATCGCAGTGGCGGTCGTCTTGCGCAGTCCATTCCGCGCACGATTGCGAACACGGTCGCTGAACGTCAGGTGTCGTGGTTGTTTCACGATGCGACGCGCGATTCGCGTGTTGCCGGCGAGTCCATCGTGGCGCAGGCAGTGCGGTCGGCGCTCGCCGCGCCGCTGATTGGCGAAGGTCGACGCACGCTCGGCGTGCTGTACGTGGACAATCTGCGTGATGTCAACGCGTTCAACGAAGCCGATCTGGACTTTCTCGTGGCGTACGCCGGGATCGCCGCGGCAGCCATGGAACGCGAGCAGTCGGTGGAGCGCCTTCGTGAAGCCACGCGCGTGCGTGAAAACTTTGAGCGCTACTTCACGCCGCAGCTGGCCGGTCGCATTGCCAGTCAGCAGGGCAACGTGGTGCTCGGTGGAGATCGCCGGCGTGTGGTGGTGTTGTTCAGCGATATCCGCGGATTTACCGAAGTCGCGGAATCATTGCCGCCCGATCAGATGGCGGCGCAGCTCAACGAATATTTCGCGGCGATGGTGGAGTGCGTGTTCCGACACAACGGCGCACTCGACAAGTTCATTGGGGATGCGCTCATGGCGTACTGGGGCGCGCCCGTTTCGGCCGGCGATGACGCCGATCGCGCAATACGCGCCGCGCTCGACATGCAGTCGGAGTTGGCCAAGCTGAACGCCCGGTGGACCGCGCAAGGCCGATCGGCGCTGCACGCGGGCATCGGCATCAACTCTGGCGATGCGTTTGTCGGCAACATTGGTTCACCGCGTCGCCTCGAGTACACGCTCATTGGTGACAATGTGAATCTGGCGAATCGCTTATGTAGTCTGGCGCGCGGCGGTGATGTGCTGATCAGCGACGCCGTGCGACTCATGATGACCGATCCTTTGCCGCTGCGAGCGCGGCCGGAATTGGTGCCGGCGCGACACCAGGGGCCGCCGGTGCAGGTCTTCAGCGTGGAACGTGAAATGTCGCATCAGTTGGCAGCGACTGGCATGTACGGTACGCCGCACATGGCGCCTCCGGGGGCGGGTCAAGGCACCACGATTCGTCCGGCGATCAAGCGACCGGCGAGTGATACGTGACGGTGGCGGGTCCCTCCGATATCGGTCGGGCGCCCGCCGAGTCGCGCACTGAGTCGCGCGTATCTCCGTTTCGTTCCGATCGTGTGGACGTTGCCACACTGGTCGCAGCACCGCAGTTATTTGACGCACTCGCCGCGCGCCTGCGCGAGTTCACCACGCTGTACGACTGGGCTGCCGATGCGCCGCAAGCGAGAGCGTTGCAGGGGCGCGGCGTGGTGTACGTCGCTGCGCTCGACGAATGTGCAGAAACGGTTGTGGTGCGCCATGCCTGGCATGGTGGATTGCTCGCACCGGTCACGGGTGATCGCTATTTCATGCCAACGCGTGCACCGCGCGAAGCGGCGGTGAATGTTTTGTTGCGAGCACGTGGCGTGCCCACACCCGAGTTGCTTGCCTACGCGCTGTATCCGGCAGGGCCCGGGATGCGACGTGTTGACGTCGTCTCACGCTACGTGCCTGATGCATGGGACTTTGGCGCCGTGCTCGCGGGCACCGCACCTCGCATGAGCGCGGGTGATGTTACGCCAGCGGTGCTGCAGTTGCTGCGACAGCTGGCGGATGCAAGCGCGGTGCATTCTGATCTCAACGTGAAGAACGTGCTGCTGGTGCGTGCACCGAACCGTGAGATCCACGCCATGGTGCTTGACGTTGATGTGGTGAACTTTCGGGAGATCCCGCGCGAAGGGGTGATGGCGCTGAATATGCGCCGACTGCTGCGTTCAATTCGCAAGTGGCACGTGCGTCATGAGCTGCCGCTTGATGAAACGTGGCTGGCGGCGTTGGTGCACGCTTCGCTGCAGGTGTCGTCTTGACTGGCCACGCGCGTCCTGGCGTTCCGTCGCCAGTGGCGCTTGAGCAAAAGCCTACCACGCCCCCGCTGCCATCCACCGTGCGCTTTGATCGCATTTGTATTGTGATGATGAGCGCGGTGGGAGACGCGGTGCATGTCATGCCCGTGCTGAACGCGATCAAGGCAACGTATCCACGCGCACATGTGACGTGGGTTTTGCAGCCAGGACCGGCCACGCTCGTGCGCGGCCATCCGCACGTGGATGACGTTGTGATCTTTGATCGATCGCGCGGCTGGCGTGCGTTTGCTGATGTGCGACGTGCGCTCGCCGAAACGCCGTTTGATCTGGTCTTGGGACTGCAGGTCTATTTCAAGGCCGGCTTGATCACGGGATTCACGCGGGCGCCAGTCAAGCTCGGATTTGATCGCGCCCGGGCGCGTGATGCCAACTGGTTATTCACGACACATCGAATCGCGCCCCACGTGGGTCAGCACGTGCAGGATCAGTATTTTGAGTTTCTCGACGCGCTCGGCATTCCCCACGGCACGCCCGTGTGGGGACTCGGACCGTGGAACGATGAAGAGCGTGCCTTCCAGACGGCGTTTGTCTCGCAGTTTGATCGGCCAATCGTTCCGCTGGTGATTGCCACGAGCAAGCCGGCGAAAGACTGGCTTCCGGAGCGCTGGGTGGCCGTCTGCCATGCGCTCTACCACCAGCACGGACTGCAGCCAGTGCTTGTCGGCGGCCGTTCACCGCGTGAGCTGCAGGCCGAAGCAGAGATCCTGCGCGGCGCGCCGTTCGCACACTCGGCGCTTGGTAGCGGACTGCGCAAGCTGGCGGCAATTCTTGACGGTGCCGCGCTGGCGATTTCACCGGATACGGGTCCGCTGCACCTGGCCATTGCGTTGCGCACACCGGTGATTGGACTGATGGGGTACACCAACCCAAAGCGCGTTGGCCCGTATGATTTTGCGCACGACCTGCTGATCGATGCGTACGGCGATCCCGGCGAAGACTATCCGATTGATATGGTGTATCGCGAACATCGCATGGAGCGCATCACCGTGGCTGACGTGCTGGCGAAGGTTTCGCATTGGGAAGCGGCGTATCGGGCGCCACGACTGACCGCGCTCTCAGACCGGCTCACGTCGCGCTAACCGTTCAATCGCGCAGGATTTCCGCCATGATTACACGACGCGGATCGTGCGGACGCGTCTGAACGGTGATCGTCTCGCTGTTAAACCGGAAGGTGATCGACTGCGGCGTGCTGGCCGACCACCATGCGCTCACACGATCTACCGTGGCCACGCCCGGCGGAATGCCACGCGCGGCAGTGCCATTGACGAGCACCGTGTCACGCCCCGCGCCCAGATAACCGCGCGGCCGTATCATGGACACCTGCGTGCTGTCGCCGCGCGGTGCGGGCGCGCTTGGGACGCGAAAGTTGATGTATCGACTGCCGCGCGGAATCGGCGAGCGAAAAACGTGATAGAGCGTGCTGCTGTCCGGAGCGGTCACCACAAACTCATGGTATTGCGTGGGACTCGCGCGGAACGGTCCCCAACGACCGGAGAAATCCGTGGTCTGTTCATGCAGCGCCTTGCCAACCCGCGCACCCGTCTTCGGATCAACCGCAAACACCTGAATCGTTGAACCTGCGAGCGCGGTGTTGGTCGGGCCGCCGTTGTCGGTACCACTGATCAGACCGCTGAGCACCGATACCGAGTCCGCGGTAATCGCTGCTGATGCAGGCGCGTTCCCGGAAATGAACTCATACATGGCAGCGAACGCCGAACCGGAGAACGCCACCTCGCGATGGTCCGCGCCGTTCAGCACAATGTCCGCCGCACCGCGTAAAGCGGGGCCGCGTGCGTCGACATTGGTGGCGACTCCGGCCATGCCCAACGTGGCGCCGTCGGGCTGCGCGAACTTGTCGTTGTTGTCCGAACGAATGGTGAGAAAGCGAACACCGTCAACCACTTCGCTGCTGTCATTCAGCGCACGCAGGTACGGCCCCGCGCCATTGAACTCGCTTTCGGGTTGCAGGTTGGGCAGCGCAAACACGCCGTGGTTGGGTGCACCGCTCAGAATCGCGTGTGACACATGCGCGGCCCCGCCGCCAAAACGCAGATAGTTGCGAATGGTCATGCCGCCGCGCGAGCTGCCAACGAGTACAACCTTTGGCTCACCCGTTTGCAGCATCACGCGCGTGACAAATGCGGCGAGCGCCGCCGTCTGTTCTTCGGGCGTGGAGCGATTCCGCTCGGGCACGCTGAATCGTGCCGCACCAAGCGGATGCGGCAGGTCGACTGCGAAGAGTCGATCCGTGCGATAGCCGTTCGATTCAAACCGCCAGATCGTGGTGTCCCAAAGGCCGGCGTGATCGCCGTTGCCGTGCACAAAAACCACCGGTGGCTGCGCGTGCATCCGCGCGGGCACAAGGGCCTGCAGCGGTAAAGCGAGCGCGAGCGCCGCGATCAGGAAAATTCGCATGCAATGAATCTGCAATCCCGCCGCGATCGCCACGAGTCCCGCGACAGAGCCGTTACGCGGAAAACTGCAGAGGACCGAACCGGTACCGGTACCCGCCACGTTCGCAGAGGGCCACCAGTCTTCGGAGGGGCAACCCCATCACCGCAAAGAAGTCCCCTTCAATGCGATCAACCAGCGTGCTGCCGTAGCCCTGAATCCCGTATGCACCGGCCTTATCCGCCGGTTCACCGGTGGCCACATACGCATCAATCTCCGACTGATTCAGGTCTCGGAACGTGACCGACACCCCCTCGACTTCAGAATCCACCATGCCATCGCGCGCAATCGCCACGGCCGAATACACCGTGTGCGTTCGGCCCGACAGGCGACGCAACATGTCACGCGCGTCATTCTCGTCACCCGGTTTGCCGAGGATGATGTTATTCACCACGACCACCGTATCAGCGCCGATCACGAGCGCGCCCGGATTGCGGTTGGCCACAAGCGCCGCCTTCCCGCGCGCCAGACGCTCGCTGTGCACGGTAGCGAGCTCGCGCTCGAACGGCGTTTCGTCAATGTCGGCCGGCTCCACGGTGTGCTCAATACCAATGAGCGACAACAGTTCTCGGCGGCGCGGGGACTGAGAAGCAAGAATCACACGGGGAGTGTTCATGTGTGTAAAATACCAAACAACCATTGTCCCGGACCAGTGAGGCGCGCATCGCGCCGGAGCCCCGCATGACCGAGCCGCGCCATTTCGAGACCGACGCCATTCGCACGCAGGTCCCCCGCTCTGCGGAGCGCGAGCATTCCGTGCCGCTGTTTCTCACGTCCAGCTTTGTCTTTGATAGTGCCGAGCAGGCACGCGCGCTGTTCAGCGATGAGATTGACGGCAATGTGTACAGCCGTTATGCCAACCCGAATACCGACGAGTTTGTGCACAAGTTGTGCAAACTCGAAGGGGGCGAAGATGGTATCGCCACAGCGTCCGGCATGGCGGCGGTGTTTACGTCGTTGGCGTCTCGGCTTTCGAGCGGTGATCACGTGCTGGCATCGCGCGCGCTCTTCGGTTCCACGCATCAGATCCTGACGCGCATTCTGCCCAAGTGGGGCGTGTCGTTCAGTTACGCGGATGCGAGTGATCCAGACACCTGGACGTCGCAGATCACGCCGTCTACCAAGCTGCTCTTTGTAGAAACGCCATCGAATCCGGGACTTGAACTTGTGGATCTCGCGTGGCTTGGTGCGCTCGCGCGTGAGCGTGGCATTCCGCTCATCGTAGACAACTGTTTTGCCACACCGTACCTGCAGCGTCCGCTCGAGTACGGCGCGTCACTCGTAGTGCACTCGGCGACCAAGTTCATTGACGGTCAGGGACGCACGCTCGGCGGTGCAATCATTGGCGACAAAGCGCTGGTTGCCGACGCACGGTTTTTTGCGCGTCACACCGGGCCGGCGCTCTCACCGTTCAATGCGTGGATGCTGTCCAAGAGTCTTGAAACGCTCGCGGTACGCATGGACCGGCACTGCGCGAACGCGTTGGCACTCGCGACCCACTTTGAAGGACACGCGGACGTTGAAAGCGTACGCTATCCATTCTTGCCGTCGCATCCGCAGTACGCACTGGCGCAGCAGCAGATGCGCGCGGGCGGAGGCATTGTGGTGCTGGTGTTGCGCGGTGGGATCGAACGCTGTCGGAGATTCCTCGATGCGCTCGCGCTGTGTTCACATTCACCGAATCTTGGCGACACGCGCACGATTGTCACGCACCCCACGAGCACCACACACTCCAAGCTCACCGAAGACGAGCGTCAGCGTGTTGGGATTGTGCCCGGGCTCGTGCGCGTGAGCGTGGGGCTGGAGCATGTCGGTGATGTGATCGCCGACATTGAGCAGGCGCTGGCGAGTTCGCGGTAGGGGTGGGCCGTCACTCCACGAGCTCGAGTGACGGCTACACAACCCGGCTGACTAACGCGCGGCTGCTACCACACCGCGCGCCCAGTCCCACCCCTCGAGTCCACGTTTGTTGATCGCCTTCACGGCGACCACGGTGCCCGCGGGTGCATTGTCCAGCGCCGCGTGTGGCGTCGTGGCTTCACGGCGATACTTGTCAGGCTGCGCGGCCGGGCCCCACGTCACCACGTACTTCTCGACATCACGCTCGGGACTCGCGCGCCACGAGACGTCCGCACTCTGCGCACCCGTCGCCGCAACTTTCACATCGGCGAGACGCGACGGTGCGGATGCCAGATACATGATTGACGCAACGGTCGCCTTTGTGACTTCGGCCACCAGCTGATGGTTGATCGTTTCCAGCACATCATGCGGCTGATGATAGTGCGGATTGCCAAGCACCGGATACGAACCAATGCCGCCAACGACATCGCCGTATCCGTCGTAGAACGCCTGCGCGTCCGTGCTCTTGTAGTAGAACGCGTCGTACGTGATGAGCTTGGAGAACTGGATGGCCGCCGCGTGCTGCAGATCGCGAATGCCGGGATTCGAGTAGCGGATCGTATTGTCGAGCCGCTGATCGTTGGCCCAGCCCACCATGTCGTTGTTGAGCACACCGGCCAACTGCAGGTTGTTCGCTTTGGCGACACGCACAAACTCGCGTGACCCGAGCAATCCCGATTCTTCGCCGGTAAGCGATGCAAAGATGATTGTTGCGGCCTGCGGGCGCTTGGCGAGCACACGCGCGGCTTCGAGCAACACGGACGTGCCTGACGTGTTGTCATCGGCACCAGGCCCCTGCGCGCGTGAGTCAAAGTGGCTTGAGATCACGTACACGAGCTCAGGGTGCGTGGTACCTGGCAGCACGGCCAGAATGTTCGCGGTAGGCGTGGTGGGTTGGTTCACGGCGCCGCGCGCTTCAAACGGCTGCTCGTACACACTGTCGAGGCCAAAGCCGCGATAGGTGTTCGCGAGATACGTGCGTGCCTTGGCGTTGCCTGGCTGCGACACGTGCTTGGAGTCAAACTGGAACAGGTCGAACGCGTACTTGTACACGCGATCCGTGCTCACATCGGCAACTGCTTGCGTAACATCACGTGCGATCGGCGCGAACGCCTTTTCGCCAGCCATCCGCAGCGCGCGCTCGGCGTTCAGATTGCTCTCCACGCGCTCGCGAACCGCGGTGAGCGACACTTCGCGCGTGAGATCCATGCACCAGAGAAAACGATGCGGCGTCACGGTGTCGCCGTCGCGCTCAGCCACGATCAGGAGCTTGCTGCCGTCAGGACTCGGCACCCATTCGTATTCAGGTGCAATGGTTCGCACTGTGTTGTTGTGGAACAGCCGTATTCTGCGTCCACCCGTGTACAGATACGAGCGGCGATGACGCGCCTCTCCCATCACGGCCAGCAATCGATCGTTGGTCAACCACTGCGGCATCAGATCGTGCTGGATTTCGCGCGTTACACGTTCCGTGTCACCGCCGTTTCGTGAGACGGTGAACAACTCCCAGTCTTCACGCAGCATCTGCTGGAATGTGGCGCGCGAGCCGTCAGGCGTGATGGCGAGTCCCGCGATAGGTGTGTTCGTTGTGTACGCGATGGTCGGCGCGGCGCCGCTTTCAGTACCGAGCATCTCCACACGCACTAGCGAATCGCGGCGTGTGATGTACGCAACGGTGCTTCCATCGGCAGACATCACCGGTGACTCACCAGCGAACACTTGCTCTTCGCCGGTCGCGAGGTTCAACAGCGCAAACGTGCGCTCCGCCGGCACGGCTGCGAATCCGCGTCCTGTCGCCACTTGCAACGGACTGCGTCCACCAACCGTGTACATCGCGGTGCGCCCGTCGCGGCTGAGCCTCACATCAGACACGACAGCATCAGTTTTGCTCACGCGCACCGGGTTTGGAGCTGCGTCAACGCGATACAGCGCAGTGCGCACGCTATCCGTTGGCGCGGCCACGACGAGCAACGACAGATCCTTCAGCAACACGACCTGCGCCGGTACAAGTCCAAGCAGGGTAACCGCCTCATTCGACTTTCCGATCTCGCGGATCACCACGCGCGCCTCGGCGCCTTGGCCCCTGATGTACGCAATGTTCAAACCATTGGGTGAGAACACCACACCACCCGCCGCAACTTCTGCGACTACGGGAAACCCTTCGCGTACCGCAACGACACGCGATACACGCGCGGCTCCCGTTCCCGATTCGAAGACGGCGTGCTTGCCATCGGGTGACCAACGCGGTGCGCGAGCGTTCTCCGCCACGAGCGACGTCTCCCAGTTTTCTCCCGTCAGCAGCGCAACGCGTTCGCGGAAACCCGCGGCATCGGGTGCGCGCAGCACGGCACTGAGTTCGCCGAGCGACCGTACGTAGTCGCCGGCCTCCCACGCAAGCTCGGCAGTGGCCCAACGATCAGCGGTGGTCGCAGCGCGCGTTGTCGCCTGCGTGCTGCGCGCGGGAGTCTGAGCGGCAATCGCGAACGATGGCGCGAAGACGACAGCTGCCGCCAAAAGCGCGCCGGTGCGAAATCTGACGAGAGAAGACATATGGCAGGTTTGGTAGAGAGACTGCTTACGGTGCAGACGTGGCTTCCCGCTCAAGCCAGAGCGTGACGGGCCCGTCGTTCACCAGCTCCACGTCCATCATCGCGCCGAACTCACCGGTGGCCACCGGTATCGATTGTTCACGCAGCAGTGCGATGAAACGTTCGTAGAGTGGAATGGCGTGTTCCGGGCGGGAGGCGTCAACAAAGCTCGGCCGGCGCCCTTTGCGCGAGTCCCCGTAGAGCGTGAACTGCGACACCACCAGCGCCGCACCCTGCACATCGGCGAGCGCGAGATTGAGCTTGTCGTCGGCGTCGGCGAACAACCGCAGTCCGGCCACTTTCTCGGCCATCCAGCGCACCTCGGCCTCGGTGTCGGTGTGCGTGATGCCCACGAGAAGAACAAACCCGCGCCCGATACGGCCGGACACGTACGGCGCAGCGTTGTGTTCGGGGCGAATGCGCACTTCGGCGCGGGAGACGCGCTGCAGGAGTACGCGCATTTCAGGATGCGGTGGGTGCCATTCAGGGAGTTTAGCAGCCACCGCGCCCGCGGACTATCCGAATCGATCTTTCGGGGCGCCGCCAGCGATTTAACGGAGGCAGTGCTCTATCGACGTGGTCCCGTCCAGAGCGCGACGATGCCGCAGGATCCGCGCAAGGTGTTTGGAATCAGCTCGTGCGGAGCATTCGCCGTAGAAGGATAAATCTCGATTCCCATGACCTCGTTGATGGAAATCAGTTCTTCAAGATTATCGTGTTCCACGATAAGCATGCCGTCAAGCAAAATCTGCATCTTGCAGTGGCGACGGCCTGACAGCTTCCCACGCCCCGCTGGTTGAGCGTACTGCTTGCCGTAGAACACGCCGAGCACGCCACCACGTCCCCTAAGCTCAAGTTCCTCTGGCGTAATAAACTCGCCAAGAATGGCGCCTTTTTGCACACGCTCCATCCGATCGTAGAAGCCCGTTCTCGATAGTGGCGTGTTCTTGGGGGCAATGGTGCGTACTGCTTCCAACTCGCGTTGCACGGGTTGAAGTACCACGGTGAAATTGTCGGCGGTCGACTCCCGCGCGGCCACGCCCGCAAAAGGCACATATCCCATGCGGCGCACCCCAACCTCCACGGTCAACGCACGCTGCTCAGCCACCAACACGCGTCCAGTGGTGTCCGAAGAGCGAACCGCTCCCTGCACGGTGACCATCGCGTACGGTATGGGAATACCGTCCAAATCGACAACTCGCAGATAAGCCTGCGATTGCGACTCACCAACGATAGGCATGGCGAGCAGCCAGCCAAGATGCAACAGGGCTTTCACTTTTCCACCCTTCGCCGAGATGTGAGTCATCGCCTTCAGCAACTACGCTCGAGTTGCTGGGGCCGAAGCGACTGGCCTACCAACAATCTCGCGCAACTCATCCAGAGTTGGCAAGATTCCTGCTAATCTGCCGTTTACCGCGATTGCCGGAGTGCCTTGCGCGCCGATCTCCCGAGCCAGTGCCTTCCCCCGCTCAATCCGACCATCATTGCGCGAACTTCGAATACAGGTCGAGAACGCAGCAGTGTCGGCAACACCGGCGTCGAACGCAATGTCAACCCATATCTCGTCTGCGAAGCTGCGCTGGCGCTGCATGGCCAACTCGACAAATGATCCCATACGACCCTGCTCGCGAGCGCATTCCGCTCCGACAGCGGCGGCCCGGGCGAAGGGGTGGATGTCCAGCGGAAAGTGTACAACTCTAAATGAAAACGACATCGACGGTTTCTCGCGAAGGAGCGGCGCGATTACGGATCGATGATAGTGCGCACAGGCTGAGCATTCCAGATCGACGAACTCAACGATTCGCACGTTAGAAGTTGAATCTGCGAGCTCGTGCGAAAACGCACCGACCGAGTCAAGCAGAGGGTCTGAGATTCCCCACTTGTCGACAGGGTCGGGCGTTCGTTCGCTGATCGCGCGCAATAGCATCAGCCCCGCGATGACCATCGCGGAACACGCGTGCACATAGGTTGCAACCAGCTCGAATCGGGTCGGAGTGGGCGTTTTGGCGCTTGCAGGTTCAACTAGCAACGATCCTTCTCCTTTCCGAAGTGAACTCGACGATACTGAGCAAATCCGATCAGGGTTCGACGCAGTGGCGCTCTATTCTGGCTCCCCATAGCACACCACTTGGGGGCTGAACTCAGGACACATGTAAGCACCCGAATAAGTTGAGCAGATCATCGAACAAAAATCGTGCATGGTTTCTTCGCCGCTCACCGAACACCACGCGTACGTGACAGCTACGTTGCACTGGTCGCTTGACTTAGCAAGCGCTTGTTCCGGAGGCCGAACAAGGTCTACTGCACCAAGTAGAACTACAGCGCCTGCGAACAGTCGAACATTGCGAAGCATGTTTGCCCCTCTTGCTGGAGGAAAAAACGAAGGCGTGATGCCTACGGTACCCCTGTACCCTTGAGACTCGCGAAGAAGTTGTGATCGGGTAGGATTGGTTGTACAGGGTGAAGGCCGGTCGCTCGATCGAGAGTACCTACTGCCCCTTGCACTGCGAGTTGCCTGGGG
>JALHNZ010000010.1 GCA_022843265.1 Gemmatimonadaceae bacterium | reverse complement strand
GGGTGGCGAAGGAAGTCTTCATCGCAACCGACCCTGATCGCGAAGGAGAAGCGATTGGTTGGCATGTCGCGAGCTTCTTTACGCAGGGTCCGGCTCGTACGCGAGTCGAGGCCCCCATTCGTCGTGTGCTGTTTCATGAGATCACCAAAGACGCCGTCAAAGCGTCAATGGATCGCCCCCTTGAAATCGACACCGATCGTGTCGATGCGCAGCAGGCGCGCCGAGTGCTTGATCGGCTCGTGGGCTACAAGGCGAGTCCGGTTCTCTGGAAGACGGTCAAGAAAGGCTTGTCTGCAGGTCGTGTGCAAACGGTCGCGCTGCGTATCATCGTAGAACGCGAGCGCGAAATTCGCGCGTTCACTCCGGTGGAATACTGGAGCATCGCGGCGGATCTGTCGCACGAACAGCAGCAGTTTTCTGCCAAGTTGCATCAGGTTGATCGGCAGAAGCCGGAGATTGGCAACCAGCAGCAGGCGGAAGCGATTCTGCGCGATCTCGACGGCGTGAAGTCGTTCACTGTGACTGAGCTGAAGAAACGCGAAGGACGCAAGAACACCGCGAGGCCCTTCAAGACGTCCACGCTGCAGCAGGAAGCGGCGAAGAAACTTGGGTATGGATCCAAGCGCACCATGCGTCTTGCGCAGGATCTGTACGAAGGTATTGAGCTCGGCGCGGAAGGCGCCGTGGGTCTTATCACGTACATGCGTACCGACTCGGAGCGTGTTTCCGAAGTCGCAGCGCTTGCCGCACGAGATTTGCTGCGCGCGCAGTTCGGTGACGAATATCTTACCGCCCAGCCGCAACTGTATCCGAGCACCAAAGCCAACGCGCAGGATGCGCACGAAGGTGTACGTCCCGCCGATCCGTCGCGACGTCCGGAAGATGTGCAGCGTTATCTCACGGCCGATCAGTTCAAACTGTATCAGCTCATCTGGCAGCGCTTCATGGCGTCGCAGATGGCGCCGGCGGTGTTCGATACGACCACGGTTGACTTTGCCGTGCCTCGCGCCGGAAAAGAGTATCTGTTCCGCGCGACCGGCTCTGTCCTCAAGTTCCCCGGCTTCCTTGCGCTGTATCGTGAAGCGCGTGAAGAGGGCGACGCGAAGGCGATTGAAGACGAGCAGGCGTTGCCGGTGCTGAGCGAAGGCATGGTCGTGCCAGTCAACGCGATCTCGCCAACGCAGCACTTTACCAAGCCGCCAGCGCGCTTCTCGGAAGCGTCGCTCGTGAAGGAACTCGAGCGTCTGGGTATTGGTCGTCCGTCCACCTACGCGTCGATCATTTCGGTGCTTGCCGAGCGTCGGTACGTCATGCTGGAGCAACGCCGCTTTTTCCCCACGCCGCTTGGCGAAACGGTGGAGAAGGTAATGGTGAAGAAATTCCCCGCGATTTTTAACGTGGGCTTCACCGCCCAAATGGAAGGCGAGCTCGATCGCATCGAAGAAGGTGCGCTCGATTGGCACAAGGCGCTCGACGAGTTCTGGGAGCCGTTTCATAAAACGCTGAACGACGACGACCTGGATGTCTTGATCGCCGCCGCGCACGATCTGTCAGCACTGGAAACGGAGCGATGCCCGGACTGTGGCGGCAAGCTGGTGGCCAAAGGTGGGTTTTTCGGGCCGTTCGTGGCCTGCGAAAATCACCCCAAGGTTTGCAAGTACACGCGGCCCATCAAAGGCGAAAAGAAGCCTGCGGAACTCACCGCGTACAAGTGTCAGGAGTGCGAAGCACCCATGGTCATTCGCCACGGGCGTTCCGGTGATTTCCTCGGCTGTTCGCGATTCCCCAAGTGCCGCGGCACGCGCTCTATGCCAACGGGAGTGTTCTGCCCGAAAGACGGCGGTGAGATTGCAGAACGTCGTTCCAAGAAGCGCGGCAAAGCGTTTTATGGCTGCGAGAACTATCCCACGTGTGACTTTGTGGTGTGGGATAAGCCGGTGAAAGAAGCATGTCCGGAGTGTGGCTACGTGGGCGCCGAGTCCAAGTTCAAGGCGTCGCGCGGACACTTCCGAAAGTGTTTGAGCTGTGCCAACGAGTGGGATGTCCCGTCGCCCGACGACGCGAACGCTGAGCTGGTGGCCGAGGTCGCGTAAGCAAACGCTGTCGTCGCATTTGTGGCGGTCGCAAACGCGGCTGTCACACTCGCGGCGCGGTCGTTCGTTGGCTGGATGGTTCCGCGGTATATTGCAGCTATGACGTTGATCAATCCGGTGCATATCGTTGGTGGCGGTCTCGCGGGCAGCGAGGCCGCCTGGCAGCTCGCTGAACGCGGGCATGATGTGGTGCTGCATGAAATGCGGCCCGTGCGTGGAACAGCAGCGCACAAAACTGATCGTCTGGCCGAACTGGTGTGCTCGAACACGTTCAAGAGCACCGAAACCACCAACGCACATGGGCTGCTCAAGGCAGAAATGCGTGCGCTCGGCTCCATGGTCCTCGCCTGTGCCGATGCCGCCCGTGTACCGGGCGGCAGTGCACTCACCGTAGACCGCGATGTGTTTGCGGCCGGTGTGCACGACCGAATTCACGCGCACCCACGTATCACTGTGGTGCGCGAAGAAGTAAGCGCGCTGCCATCGCCGGGCATTGTCGCAACAGGCCCGCTCACCGCGGACGCGCTCGCGGAAACGATTCGTGCGCGTCTTGGCATCGAGTCGCTTGCGTTCTACGATGCCATTGCGCCGATTATCGCGTCCGAATCGATTGATACGTCGATTGCATTTCGTGCCTCGCGATGGGACAAGGAAACCATGGAGGGCGCCGACGCAGCGGGTGCGTATCTGAACTGCGCCTTCTCACGGGACGAGTACGAAGCGTTCATTGACGCGCTCATTGCAGGCGACCAGTTCACCGCGAAAGAGTTCGACGCGGTACCATACTTTGAAGGCTGCATGCCCGCCGAAGAGATGGCGCGACGCGGCCGCGACACACTGCGCTTTGGCCCGATGAAGCCCATCGGACTGCGTGATCCGCGCACGGGAAAGCGGCCGTGGGCCGTCGTGCAACTGCGACAGGAAGATCGCGGGGGTCGCATGTGGAATCTTGTCGGATTCCAGACCCGACTGCGCATTCCCGAACAGCAGCGCGTGTTTCGCATGATCCCGGGTCTTGAAAACGCCGAGTTTCTGCGGTTTGGCTCGATTCATCGCAACACCTATCTCAATGCGCCGGGTGCGCTCACGCCGCATTTGTCGCTGCGCGATGACGCGACCACGCTGTTCGCCGGTCAGCTCACCGGGGTGGAAGGCTACACGGAAAGCACCGCGACCGGATTGCTGGCCGGCATCAACTTGTCGCGCATGCTGCACGGCAGCGCACCGATTGTGCCGCCACCACACAGCATGATTGGCGCGCTGTATCGCTACATGCGTGAAGCTGAGCCGAAGCACTTCCAGCCGATGAATGCAAACTTTGGTTTGCTCGACGAGCTTGATACGCCAACGCGTGACAAACAGATCAAACGCGAGCGTTACGCCGAACGTGCATTGCAGGCGATTCGCGAGTGGATGACTGCGGAAGCGATCACACCAGTGTTCGAGCACGCAAGCGAAACCACATCGGTATGACCGAATCCTCGGCGTCTCCGGTCTCGTTGCCGAACGATGTCGAGGAGTTTCTCGAGCATCTCGAGAAGGAGCGTGATCTGTCGCCCAACACGCTCATTGCGTACCGGCGTGATCTCGCGGCGCTCTGCGCATGGCTCGGCCAATCGCGAGGCGTTGAGGGTTGGCAGTGGGACACCCTCACGCGTCAGGACTTGCGCGGCTGGCTGGCGCATCAACAGCGCGCCGGACTGGCCAAACGCTCGCTTGCACGAGGATTGTCGACGGTGCGTTCGTTCTATCGATGGATGCATCGTGATGAACGCGTGGAAGTAAATCCGGCGCGTGCCGTTGGCTCGCCGCGGTTGCCACGAACGCTGCCGGCGTATCTCGACAAGGCGCAGGCAGAAACGCTCATGACGCACGCCGCAACACGTGCGCAGTCTCTTCGATTCACCGACGTGCGCAACGCCGCAATGATCGAACTGTTCTACTCCAGCGGTTTACGCCTCTCAGAACTGCGCGGTATTGATCTGCCCGATATCGATCTGCTGTCGTTGCAGGTCAAAGTGCGCGGTAAGGGGCGCAAGGAACGTATTGTGCCAGTTGGCGAGCACGCGCAGCGCTCGATTCGCAACTATTTATCGGTGCGCGACAACCTGATTGCTCACCTCGGCGGAGCTCGCGGTGGCAAGGTGGACCGACACGCACTGTTTTTGAGCGAACGGGGGCGCCGGTTAAGTGCGCGCGCCGTGCATCACGCCATGACAGGACTGCTCTCGGCGGTCGACGAAGGCGCCGATCTGAGCACGCATTCACTGCGGCACAGCTTCGCGACGCATCTCGTGGATGCTGGCGCCGATCTCCGTGCTGTGCAGGAACTGCTCGGTCACGCAAGTATCAGTACCACGCAGATCTACACACATACCAGCGTGGATCGACTCAAGAAAGTGTATCGACAGGCGCACCCGCGCGCGTAGCCGGCGCGCCGCCGGACTATCAGGGAATAATCAACACCGGACGTTCAGCGTTTCGCATCAGCCAGCGCGCCGTGCTGCCGAGGTGTCCGGGACGATTGCGGTCCCCGTGCGCGGCCACCGCAATCATGGAGGCGCCGCTGCGTGCTGCGCGAAGTTCCAACCCTTCGGCGGGCGTTACAGACGGTCCGGCAAACTCGACGACACACTCCGCTTTGATGTCTGCCACGATCGCTTCGTTGGCGAGTGGTTGCATCGCCGCTTCGGCATCTTCCCGCATGACGCGCAACTCATCGTTGTGCTGCGCGCGTGAGGCGGCGCCCTGCAGGAACACCGGAAGCTCCTGCTGCACCAGCTGGTACTCCACGCGAAGTCCCGACTTCATGGCCTTCGCCAGTTCCACCACAAAAGCGAAGGCTTTTGTAGACGCACTCCCCAGATCCGTTCCGAACACGATTTGCGAGTACTGCGTGGGTGGGATCACGCTGGGATTCACCACCAGCATCGGGCGCCGCGATGCAGACAGGAAACGTTCCGAGAAACTGCCGAGCAAAAAACGATCCATGGTGCTCTGCGCACGGGTGTGGATCAGGCTGAACAACACGTTCGCATTGTCAACGGCCGTGGCCATGGCTGTCGCCTGCTGCGCGCCCGTCGGGTCGTCTCCCGCCGACACCACCATGGGTTCGCCCGCGCGCAGTTCGTGCGACTCCAGCAGCGATGTCAGGCGATCGCGGGCGTAGGCGACACGTTCTTTCGGGGCGACGCTTCGGATCGCGTCCGCGTGACTGTCCAGGCAGTAGATGGGCACAATGCTCGCCCCGAGCGGCTCTGCAATCGCGCGCAGCATGGAGGCGGCCTGTGCATGCTGGACCTTGGGATCGCCGAACAGGTTGACGAGCCACGCAATACGCGGGCGAGATGGGGCAGCGGACATGAATTGGTCTCGGGGCCGGATACCGGCGGAATCCAGTCGAAAGGCACCGCAGTACAGAGCGGCTTACACTCGGAATCTATCTCGCGCGATCACTTCGGCACACCGGTTCCATCACATTCCACCCTTCGCCACCGGCCGCACCTGAATATCTTTCAGTATGAGCATTTTGCCACGAATCCGCGCCACCACGATTCTCGCCGTCCGTCGGGACGGAAAACTTGCGTTGGGCGGCGACGGTCAAGTCTCCGTCGGCGACACGGTGATGAAGTCGCAGGCCGTCAAAGTGCGCGCCCTGAAAGGTGGACGCGTGCTGTCGGGGTTTGCGGGATCGGCCGCCGACGCGCTGACCCTGTTCGAGAAGTTCGAAGAGAAGCTCGATCGGTTTCCTGGAAACTTGCCGCGTGCCGCTGTGGAGTTGGCCAAGGACTGGCGCAGCGATCGGGTGTTGCGCCGACTCGAAGCATTGTTGATCGTGGCCGATATTCAGCATGGCTTCATGGTGTCTGGTACCGGCGAAATCATTGAACCGGATGACGGCTTGCTGGCGATTGGCTCCGGCGGTTCGTACGCATTGGCCGCGGCGCGGGCACTGGTGGCCGAAACGTCGCTGTCACCGCGTGAAATTGTCGATCGCTCGCTGCGAATCGCCGGCGAGATTTGTGTGTATACCAATACGAACATCACCGTCCTCGAGCCGTCAGCCTGACGTCGTGGATTTCACGCTGCGCCGTTTGCCGCGAAGGTGGCAAACGGCGCGTTTCGCTTTGATGCCGCATGCCGTCCGCACGCACTGAACAAGCGGTTGCCCGCCTCGCCGATCTCACCCCACGCCAGATCGTGGCCGAACTTGATCGCTACATCGTTGGACAGGATGATGCGAAGAAGGCGGTCGCCATTGCCTTGCGCAATCGGTGGCGTCGTCAGCGCGCGCCCGACGCGATTCGCGAAGAAATCTCGCCGAATAACATCATCCTCATTGGCCCCACGGGTGTTGGTAAAACGGAAATTGCACGGCGACTTGCCAAACTGGCTGCAGCGCCGTTTGTCAAAGTCGAAGCGAGCAAGTTCACCGAAGTTGGATACGTGGGCCGCGACGTGGAATCCATGGTGCGCGATCTGGTAGAGAGCGCGATTGACATGGTGCGGTCGGAGCGTGAGAGCGAAGTCGAAGATCTTGCGAATGAGCGGGTCGACGAGCGACTGCTTGATCTGCTGTTGCCACCACCGCCCGACATCAAAGCCCGTCAGTCCGCTGAAGAAACGGCCTCGGCGAAGGAGCCGGACAGTGCGCCGCCGGTTGTCGACGGCGGTGTGTTTACTGTGTCGCCTACGGGCGCCGTTACGCACGCGGCCGAAGATGATGCCGCGCACGATCGCTACAAGCGCACGCGCGACAAGTTGCGGGCGTTGTTGATTGATGGTCAGCTCGACGCGCGCGAAGTCGAGATTGAAGTGTTACAGCCGGGTCCGGCCATGCCGGGCCAGATGGCGGGCGGTGCGCCGGACGGTATGGACGGCATTTCGGATTGGCTGCGCGAAATGATGCCCAAGCGCAAAAAGAAACGCTCAGTCAAGCTGGTGGAAGCGCGGCGCATTCTGCTCGACGAAGAAATCGACAAACTCATCGATCATGATGATGTCACCAGCGATGCGCTGGAGCGCGTCGAAAAACTTGGCATCATCTTCCTCGACGAAATTGACAAGATTGCGGGTGAGCGCGGCCCGGGTGGCGGTCCTGACGTGTCACGCGAAGGTGTGCAGCGTGACTTGCTGCCGATTGTGGAAGGATCGAATGTGAGCACACGCTACGGCATGGTAAAAACGGATCACGTGCTGTTCATTGCGGCCGGTGCGTTTCACGTGTCCAAGCCAAGCGATCTGATTCCGGAACTGCAGGGGCGCTTTCCAATTCGCGTGGAGCTCAAACCGCTCACCGAAGCGGACTTCGTGCGCATTCTCACTGATCCCGAACACGCGCTCACCAAGCAGTATGCGGCGCTCGTGGAAGCGGAAGGTGCCGGGCTGAATTTCACGGAAGATGGGATTCGGGAAATTGCGCGCATTGCCACACTCGTCAACGAGCGCATGGAAAACATTGGGGCGCGACGGTTGCACACCGTGATGACCACGTTGCTCGAAGATGTGCTTTACGAGCTGCCAGATCGCGGCAAGGAGCGCATCACGGTGAATGCCGAGCTTGTGGTGTCGCGCCTCAAGGCGATCGTCGAAGACGAAGACCTGCGCAAGTACATTCTCTGATTCCCTGGCTGTCCGTTTCGCTGGTCTCACGCACCGCACCCCGAGATGACTGCTCCGCATCGTGATTTCCTGAACATTCGCGATTTCTCCCGCGACGAACTGCCGTTGCTGTTTTCGCTGGCTGAGCGCATGCGCTCGGGTGAGTACACAGCGCGTCCGCTCACGGGCAAGGCGTTGGCCATGATCTTCATGAAGGCCAGCACACGCACGCGCGTGTCATTCGAGGTCGGCGCCGCGCAGTTGGGTGGCACGGCGCACTTTCTGTCGCCGCGCGATGTGCAGTTGGGTCGCGGTGAACCCGTGCCGGATACCGCGCGCGTGCTCGCGCGATATGTGCAGGGCATCATGATTCGTACCTTCGCGCACGCCGACATTGAGTTGCTCGCCGCAACGGGTGACGTGCCCGTGATTAACGGCCTGACGGATCTTTCGCATCCGTGTCAGGTGCTCGCCGATGTGCTCACCGTGCGACAGCATCTCGGTGGCTACGAAAACGCGCCCGTGGCGTGGATTGGCGACGGCAACAACATGGCGAACTCCTGGATTGAAGCGGCGGCGTTGCTCGGGTTTCCGCTGCGCCTCGCTTGTCCCGAAGGATATGAGCCGGATGCTGGATTTCTGGCCTACGCCATGGACGCTGGCGCTGATGTCCAGGTGGTGCGTGATCCACGCGAAGCGGTGGTCGGCGCGCGTGTGATCACCACCGATGTGTGGGCCAGCATGGGGCAGGAAGTGGAACAAGCCGCGCGCGTTGTGGCGTTTGCCGACTATCAGGTGAATGCCGACCTCATGTCACGCGCCGCGCGCGACGCGATCTTTCTGCATTGTCTGCCCGCGCATCGCGGCGAGGAAGTGTCTGCCGAGGTTATTGACGGCCCTCAGAGTCGCGTCTGGGATGAAGCCGAAAACCGGCTGCACATCCAGAAGGCGATCATGGCGGTGCTGATGGGCGGTGAGGCGCTGCGCTGACTCCGCACCGCGTCCGCGTGTCGCTTACCACCCATCATACGACTTGTCATGCCGACTGCAGGAACGCTCGCTCCCGACTTTACGCTGCCCACCGACACCGGTGAACAGCTGACGCTCTCGTCGCTACGTGGTCAGCCCGTGGTGCTCTACTTCTATCCGAAGGACGACACCAGTGGGTGCACTGCGCAAGCCTGTGGGTTTCGCGATCTGATGCCGCGCTTCGAAGGTGTAAACGCCGTGGTGCTGGGCGTGTCACCTGATCCCGTCAAGTCACACCAGAAGTTCAAAGCCAAATATGAGTTGCCGTTCACGCTGATCGCCGACACGGAGAAGGTGGCGTGTGAGGCGTATGGTGTGTGGAAGGAAAAATCCATGTACGGCCGCAAGTACATGGGCGTCGATCGCACCACCTTTATCATCGACGCGAACGGGCAAATCGCCCAGGTGTTCGAGAAGGTGAAAACCACCGGGCATGCGCAGCTTGTGATGGAGGCGGTGGCCGCACTCTAGCGAGTGCGAAGCACTCGAGTGCAATCCACCGCCTCCGGCCGGTAGCAGGTTGCGTACCGGTCATCGGGTGCCTCACCTGGGGCACCCTGCGGGACCGCGAATCAACCGCCGCGACCCTGCACGCAATATTGAGCGGCGAGCCGCATCCCGCAGTCGGGACGACGCCTACGTATGTCGCTCGCGAGTGCCGTGAATCCTCACTGTGGCGCTCGCCGTACGAAGAGCAGGCCCTGCCACGCTGGCACTCGTCTGCCGTTATGGGCATTTTACGGAAGTTCTTTCTCTGACTTCCTCTTCGCGACCATGACCGATACGCTCACGCTCCGCCGCACCTCGCTGTACGACGCCCACGTCTCACTTGGCGCACGCATTGTGCCCTTTGCCGGCTGGGAGATGCCTGTGCAGTACCCGGCCGGTATCTCCGCCGAACACAAGGCCGTGCGCGAAGCGTGCGGACTGTTTGATGTCAGCCACATGGGTGAAGTGGTCGTGCGCGGTCCCGACGCGATCGCCTTTGTCAACTTCCTGACCAGCAACGATGTCTCGGCGCTGGCGGTTGGGCAGATCCAGTATTCCACGCTGCTCACCGAGCGCGGCACGATTGTCGATGATCTGCTCGTGTATCGCTATCCCGATCATTTGTTTCTGGTGATCAACGCGGGCAATCGTGATGCGGATATCGCGCATCTGCGTGCGCACATTGGCGCGTTCGATTGCACCATGGAAGACGTGTCGGATTCGTACGCGCTGCTGGCGGTGCAGGGGCCGAACGCACCGGCGGTGGTGCAACGCCTCACGAGCACGCCGCTCGGCGAGATGAAGTACTATCGGTTCGTTGACGGCGAAGTGGCCGGCGTCCCGGCGATTATTTCGCGCACGGGCTACACGGGCGAACTGGGTTTTGAACTGTATGTGCCGTGGGAACAGGCACGCGCGGTATGGGATGCGCTGATGGCTACGGGCGACGTCACACCGTGCGGACTTGGCGCCCGCGATACGCTGCGACTGGAAGCCGGCATGGCGTTGTATGGACATGAGCTCAACATCGACACCACGCCACTTGAAGCGGGTCTTGCGTGGCTCGTCAAGCTCGGCAAGTCGGATTTTCTTGGCAAAGATGTGCTCGTGCTTCAGCACACGGACGGACTGGATCGCAAGCTGGTGGGATTCACCTTTGACGAGCGGGCAATTCCGCGCAGCGGCATGCCGGTATGGTACGGTGATCTGCCCGCGGGGAACGTGTGCAGTGGCACGATGAGCCCGACACTCAGCGCGCCGATTGGCACCTGTTATCTGCCTGCGGCGGCCGCGGTTGAGGGCACGGTGTTCGCCGTGGATATCCGCGGCAAGCATGTGCAGGCGCGCGTGGTGCCGCTTCCGTTCTACAAGCGGGCGGGCAAGGCGTGAGTCGCAGTACCACGCGGACGTCGCGCGTCACGGGCGACAGCGTTCCCCTGGGCAGCGTGGCGATTTTGCTCACCGACGTGGAGCCGGCGGTGCGTCTGAACGCCGTGCTTGAAGCGCGTGGTGTGCAGGTTACGCTCATCTCCCCGCTGGACGATGTGCGCGGCACGCTGCGGCGTGCGCGTCCATCCGTGTTGGTGCTCACCGGCGCGCTGCTTGACGGTGCCAATATCGCGCTCGTGCAGGAACAGCTCTGGCACGATGTGAGCGTGGTGGGCCTCACCGATGCGGTCAATCAGGAGTTGCTCGACAAGTTGCGCGCGGTGGGCTACGCCGAACTCATGTCGAAACCCGTGGTGGTCGAAGAGCTCGCGGACAGTGTGCAGCGTCGATTGGAGCGTCGGGCGTTGGCGGAGGTCACAGGACTCGTCGGTGAGTCCGAGGCGATTCGTGAAGTGCTCGTCAAGATCGAACAGATCGCCCCGGTTACCAGCACCGTGCTCATCGAAGGCGAGAGTGGTACGGGTAAAGAGCTCGTCGCGCGTGCGATTCATCGGTTGGGTTTGCGTCGGAGCAAGCCGTTCATCGCCGTGAACGTCGGGGCGTTGCCGGAAACGCTGCTGGAAAGTGAACTCTTTGGACACGAGAAAGGCTCGTTCACGGGTGCCGCGGAACGTCGACTTGGCCGCTTTGAGCTTGCGGATACTGGCACGCTCTTTCTGGACGAGATTGGCGAGGTGCCGAGCAGCACGCAGGTGAAGTTGCTGCGTGTGCTTGAAGAGCGAGAGGTCACGCGTGTTGGCGGCGGACAGCCGATTGCAGTGGACGTGCGTGTCGTTGCCGCAACCAATCGTCCGTTGCGTGAGCATGTGGAAGAAGGGGAGTTCCGGGCGGACCTGTACTACCGCCTGAATGTGCTGCGCATTTATCTGCCGCCGCTCCGCGAGCGTCGAGAAGACATTCCGGTATTGGTGCGTCGTTTTGTGCGGGAGTTCAGCGCGTTGCACGATCGTCCGTTCCACGGCATCTCCGGTGATGCGCTTGCACTGCTCGTGTCGTATCCGTGGCCTGGCAACGTGCGCGAACTGCGCAACCTCGTGGAGAGCATGGTCGTGCTGGCGCCGGGGCACGAGATTGGCGCCGATGACATCCCGCGGGCTATTCGTGACGCAGGTGGTCGCCGACTGTTACCGGTCCCTGTTGGCCCCGTGGTGCGCGAGGGTGAGCGTGCCCAGGGGCGCGAGCTGGAGTTCATTGTGCGCTCGCTGGTGGAGCTCAAGTTACAGGTAGAGGAACTGCGTCGTCGGATGGATGTCGAGGTGCGCTCTCCATCCGTGGGTTGGATGGGCGAAGTGCATCCGGTGGCAGGGTTGGCGGCGTCGCCGGTGGGCGACCTGTGGGTGGGGAGCGGGGTGATGGGCGGGATTCCGCCCCGTGACCAGGCCACGCCACCGAGCAGCATTTCGGTGGGTCTGGAAACTACGATGGCGGAAATTGAGCGTCAGGCAATTGAGGCCATGTTGCGTCAAACGGGTGGAAACCGCCGAAAAGCGGCGGAATTGCTCGGGATTGGTGAACGAACGCTGTACCGAAAACTCCGGGAGTATCAGGGAGACGGCACTCTGCCGGATCTCGACGTCACGTGAGGTTGGGGGGGATACGTCCATGTGTTGCAAGATCTTGGACGATTTCCACTATTGCTCAATCGTGACCTTTCCCACATATTGGCCCCGACGTCAAGCGGCCCCTGCTGTTATGCAGATGGCCGTGCCGGCGGGATTCTTCCTTCGTGTGATCTTCGGGGAGCAGACCGCAGGCTTATGTGGACCGCACTCCGGAGACCGATCTGTCCATTCCAGCGAATCTGGGCCTTCCCTTGACGTCGAGCGGCAATTCCAGCCTTGGACAGTCGGGCACGATCGCTGGCAGCGTATTGCCGCTGCGTCGGGCGGAGGAGTTGATCGTCACGTTGCCGGCGGTCCTGAGTGTGCGGATCGTACCCAACGAGACCGGAGCGATCGACGAGGTCCACGTGCTGACCACGGACGCCGTACCTCCCAAGAACACCGTTCGCAATATCGAAAGCGCGCTCATGGCGCAGCTCGGGTTGCGGGTCAATCATCGCAAGATTTCGGTCGCGACCACACTGGATGCGCCGCGGGCGTCGGATCAGACGTCGGAGCGGGCCACGGAGCGTCCGGTGGAGCGTTCGGCCGACCGGGTCGCGTCTCGCCAGCCGGAAGCGGCGTACGCGCCGTCAGGCTCGGCGACGGTGGTGGACGCGCCGGTTCGGGAAGCGCCGTCTATGCGCGAAGGGCCCATGCGTGCGGGCTCGAGGCTGTCGGAGGCCACGCAGGCCTTGTCGGCCGCCGAGGGGCGCCGGATGCTGATTTTCGAGGATGTGGAAGTTCGCCGTTCTCGCTCGAAGGGTGTGCTGTGCCGCGTGACGCTCAGCCGCGAGCAGTCGCACTTTGTGGGCGAGTCGGAAGGTCAGGAATCAGAGCGCAGCCGGGTCGAGTTGGCGGCGCGTGCGGCATTGTCGGCGATTTCGCAGGCGGCGAGTGCGTCAGCGGGCGGCGAGCGTTCAGTCGCGCTCGAGGGTGCCAAGCTGATGGACGCGTTCGACCGCGAGTTTGTGTTTGTGAGTATTTCGGCTCGCATTGGTCGCGAGATGGTGGTGCTGACCGGGAGTTGCGAGGTGCGCGAGAGCGCCGAAACATCGGCGGTGCTGGCTGTACTGGACGCGACGAATCGTTGGCTGCATTTGGAGCGCTGATCGGGGATTCGTCTCGCGATCAGTCTTTTCTTCCTTCCTTCCCCTTTGTCTAACGACAATCTCAAAAACGTCCCCCGTCGCCCAGTAGAGCGGAGCTGAGCGGGCAGGCCATCAGGTAGTTGAGCGGAGCCAACCTAGCACCAGCATGCGGAGACCATCGGTCCTGCGTGACTACGCAAAAGGGGAGGTGACGTTGCAATGGAATTCATGGCCCAGCTCGTGAGTGCTATGTGGTCGTTCGTTTTGGCCGACCTGAAGACCTGGAGCTAAGTGCTCGGTTGGCGGGGGACGCATTTTTTCGAATCTATGCCTACTTCGGTAATACTGTACGTATTCGTCGTCACCGCTGCCGCGATAGCTGCAACGGTCGCGGTGTGCGTGCAAGGCGTGGAATCGAACAGCACGCAGTTCCTTGGAGCTGCGGGATTGACGCTTCTCGGCGCTTATGCCGCGGCTTCGAAATACAAGGTGAGCCGAGGCTCGCACGGCGAAGTCTCGTTTATTCCGTTCTTGACAGCAGTCGTCATTGCGCCCGCCTGGTCGACGTTGTTGATGTTGATCGCAGCGGTTTCTGCAACTGAGATTCTCAAGAAGAAAGATGCTCTGAAGAAGCTCTTTAATATTTCTCAGACGACACTCGCGTTAGCCACCGCCGTGTTGGTCTACAAAGCTGTTGGCGGAGTGTCTCTTGTAGATGACAATACATTTCGCTTTGCCCCTCACGTTCTTTGTGTAGGTGCGTTTCTGTTGACGAACGCCGCAGCCGTCAGCGGCGTCTTGAGTTTGGTTGAGAAGAAGGGATTCTTCAGGGTTTTTATTCAGACCAACTCGTCGTCGTTCGCCTATGACTTGTTCTCCGTACCGGGCGTCTACTTTGTTGCACGCGCCTACACAGACTGGTCATGGTGGGGCGTTGGCCTGACGGTGTTCCTGCTCTACGGGGTCCGGCTTACGTACCAAGCGCGAGTACAACTCGAAAACACAAACCGGGAGCTTCTCGAACTCTTTGTCCACACTGTAGAATTTCGAGATCCCTACACCTCGGGCCACTCTCAGCGGGTTGCCCGGTACTCAAAGATTATTGCGCGCGCGATCGGACTTCCTGCGCGAGAGGTTCAGCGTATCGGTCGTGCGGCGTTGCTTCATGATGTAGGTAAGATCCATGAGATTTTTGCACCGATCTTGAGTAAGCCCGGCAAGCTTACGCCCGAAGAGCGGGCGATCATGGAGTTGCATCCAGTGAAGTCCGCTGAGTTGGTTTCTAAACTCAGTGACTTCGAGAACATCGTCGCCGATGTTCGGCATCATCACGAAAATTTTGATGGGACAGGCTACCCCGATCAGATTGCCGGCAAGCAGATCCCGCTTGGCTCTCGTATCATCATGTTTGCGGACACAATTGATGCGATGACCACCGACCGGCCCTACCGCAAAGGAATGGGGCCGGAAGAGGTGATGGCTGAGCTTCTACGGTGTCGCGGTCAGCAGTTCGATCCAGACATTTGCGACTTACTAATCGCCAGTCCTGCATTCGCACAGATTTTTGATGGTTCGGATGTTGACCCCATCATATCCATCACTCAGGTATTAGAGCGAGTTCGTCGCGTTCGCACCCCAGCGACTGTCTAGCTTCCCGCGTTAGCGACGGATTGACTTCGATTCTCGATGCTGTTGGCGGCTTCCATCCGTCTATCGAAAGTCTCCCGGATTTCCGCCTGTAGCGTTGAACTCGCAGCCAAGAAGGCATTTGCGGGCGAGGATAGTTCGCGACGATGGTTTGCGACGTAGTTAGTTATTAGCTCTCGCGCGAGTGAGTGCGCACCTCTTGATTCGAGCGTGGCCGCAACGGCGCTCGCCAACAGATCCTGGCCACCGTAACTTCCGCAGTCGCGCACGTACCGTACCGCGCGGGCAAGGAGAGGCTCAACACGTTCAGCGTCGCTGCGAAGCTTGGATGAACTCAGCGCAAGCCCAACGGCATAGAGCAGTGCACGCGAAGGTGTGAGGCCCTCCATCTCAATTCGCTCAAGTGCAGTTGAGACACTTCGCACCTCACCATGCTCAAGTAGCTCGATTCGAAGGCGATGAAGGGTCACCCAGGCTTCGTTTGCACCTCCCAGTTCATTTATAGCGATATCCTCGAAAGTCTTGGCCCAGTCGCATGCGGAGCGCACGTGATTCTCGTCCGCCGCGATCAGCGACAGTTGCCACGCTGCAAACGCTCGTCGTCCCGGATTTTCTCGCAGCGCCTTCGAGTTAAACGTGTCTACCAGCCATTCGGTAGCTGCCTTTGTTTCGCCGCTGAGCCGCAACACAAAACATGAGTTGCAGAGCAGGCGACCCTCAAACTCACTTAAAGATCTTGCGCGCCTTAGATGATGCATGCGCTTGGCAAGGTCCAATGCCGCGAAGAGATCACCAAAAAGGGCATGGTACTGCATGTAGGGCTCAACTTTCGGATCCATGACAGACAAGTCGAGCTTGTCTATACCTAAAAGCGCCTGATAGGCGGAAATGGCGAGGTCAGATTCGAACAAATCGCTTGCAGATACAATCGCGAGACGAACGGCTCGCGTACGCTGTTTGTCTGACAGCCGCACGTCTTTCGCAAACTCAAGAGCTAGCTGAGCGTTCTCTCTTCCCCGGTGCAGCAGTTCTGAGCGTAGGTTGGCCTCTAACTCGGCCAATGCTAAATCAGGATTCGGAAGTCTTGTTGCTTCACGAATCTTTCGGAGGTCGCCGGTGCTCTTGAGAACCAATCGCCAGTTTGATGCGCGACGCGCCGTGAAGGCAAGAAGGCTTAGAATGGCCGCACTCTCTCGCTTAGTTCCAACGAGGGTCCGAGCAATTTCCAAGAATCGCAGCGATCCAGTGATGAGTCCTGCGTCTGCAATCGCGCGCGCGTGTCTAATGCAGACGGAAATGAAGAGAGCATTGTCGCCTGATTCAAGCGCGATGCGGAGAGCCGTGATCGCTTGCTCTGCATCGAAACGCTGCTTTAGCTGAAGGGCGAGTCTCGTCGCGATTTGGCGCCGAAGCAATCCAAGTTGCGCAGCCGGCACGCTTTCAATCGCAGCGTTAGTCACCTCGTCATGACATTGCAACTTGCCCTCCGAGACTTCCTCAAGCAAGCCGCAGTCGAGCAGCTCACGACTCGCAGAGATGCGATCGAGCAGTGCAAAATCGAGTATGAACTCAACGTCTGTTGTATTTGCGATCCCGCCAAGAAGCGCTACGCAGCTAAGCATCGTGCGAGCAGGCGGCGACAGCCGGGCAAGCTGCTTTCTAAGCGTCGCAAGAAGTTCGTCTGACGGCGAGCTAGTCAGCCCGTGATTCAACTGCTCGCGCGAATGAATAACGATTTGTAGTGGCACGCGGTCCGTTGACACCGCGACACGATGAGCAAGCTCTTTCGTGAGAGAGCGGCCAGTGCGTGTGCGAACAAGTGAAGCGAGTTCAGCCGCAGCCGCAACGGAGAGCGGATTTAAGTGCATCTCAAAGTTTCTTAGGTCACCGCCGGTTTCTTCAAGCGAAATTCCGAACTGTTTTCTCTCGGTAAGCAGCATTAGCACACGAGATCCTTGCAGTAGGTCGCAGAGACGCTCGAGGTGGTCAAGCGACAGTCTGTCTGCGTAATGCAGGTCGTCGATAAACACGAGCAACGGTCGCTCCTCTGCCACACTCGAGATCAACTCCGCCATACACTCGCTAAGTGGGTCAGAGTTGTCGGACACGATTGTATCAACGGCGGTGCTCGTGTTTTCCACTCCGGCGAATTGTCGAAGCAACTGGAGATTCTCTGGGCGACAGCCGAGTGCGCCGGGCAGCGCGAGCAGGTCTCGCGCTAATCGCGAGAGTGTACCATGGGCTACCTGCCCGACTGGGCGAGACACCCTCACCAAACACCGCGCAAATCCGAGTATCACCGCGCGTCGCGTCACCTCGTACGCCAACTCCGTCTTGCCAATGCCCGCTGGGCCGAGCAACCGCACAATGCGCGGCTCGCCTTGCATCGCGGCCAACGTGAGTGCATCAAGGCGCTGCAACTCGACATCTCGACCGACGAGCCGCGGCGTGGCCGCCTCGTCGTGCGACAAGCGAACCGCACGCTCAATGCGCTGCTGCGCCTTTTCTACGCGACGACCAAGATCGGTGCCGCCAACGCCGGTCTCACGCACGTATGATTCCAGCAGAGACGATGCACTCACTCGGCTGCCGAGCATCGCCACCGCTTCGGCCACAATCAACGTGGCGTCTTCATTGAAGGGATCAAACTCCAACACCGTGCGAGCCCACCGCTCCGCTTCTTCCCACTCGCCGCGATCTCGCAGACGGCGCAGCTCGGGCACCAAAATTCGACGCACATCGGCGTGATACAACTCGCGTTGCTGCTCCACCCAGCGGCGCAACACGGCATAACTCGGCAACCACCCGGCGAACAGATGACCGAACGGCTCCTGACCCTTGAGTACATCGCGGTCGAACAACAGCGCCGTCCGATCCAGTGCAAAACACGGAAGAAACGTGCTGCGCAGCATGCGCACTGACGCCCGGCTGCTTTCGATCTCCACACCCAGTTGGCGCAACTTGTAGATGTGCTGCCGTAACGAGTGTCGCGCCGAGGTATCGTCCATGCCCGGCCACACAATCTCCATCAGGCTCTCGCGCGCGATCACGTGCTCGTGCGACATGCCCACCACGACGAGCAGCGAGAACATGCGCTCCGCGCCCGGTGCGATCACTCCGCCGCCGCCAATGTGGATCTCGGCCGTGCCCAGCGTGCGAAAGAGCACCTGCCCACGTTCAAGCGCGGGCAGCGGTAACGGGTCGGGGGCGTAGAAGGATTCCAGAGGCATCTCGTCCAGGGCTAACGCCGAGGCAGTCGAAATCATGGCTTCTCCAGGTGGCGGGGGGACGTCATCCGGCCAATCTGGAAGCCCCCGTCACCGGAGCGTCATCTAAGGGTGACGATAGCGCGCAGCCGCTATCACCACGATGCCGCCCCGGGCTACAGCGCGGCTACTTCACCGCGTCCGGCAACCGCACAATGTCGTGAAACTCGGCGTTGTCCGCTTCCGCCTGGAAGTTCAACACCAACCGGTGCCGCAGCACCGCCGGCGCCACCGCCCGCACATCCTCAAAATCCGGCGCCGCCCGACCATCCATGGCCGCGCGCGCCTTGGCCCCCAACACCAGATACTGCGACGCACGCGGACCCGCGCCCCACGACACATATTTTTTCACACCCGGGCCCGCCATCGGATCATCCGGACGCGTACTGCGCGCCACCATGACCGCGTACTGCACCACACTCGGCGGGGCCGGCAAACGACGCACCAACTGCTGCAACGCGAGCAACTCTTCCGCGCCGAGCACGGGCGTAATTTCCGGCGCACGGTCACCGGTGGTGGCGTGCACAATCTGTTCTTCTTCTTCGCGCGACGGATAACCCAAACGCAGTTCAAACATGAACCGATCCAGCTGCGCTTCCGGCAGCGGATACGTGCCTTCCTGTTCAATCGGATTTTGTGTGGCCAACACAAAAAACGGGGACGGCAGCGAATACGTGTGCCCCGCAACAGTTACTGTGCGTTCCTGCATGGCTTGCAACAGTGCGGCCTGCGTTTTCGGTGGGGCTCGATTGATTTCGTCGGCCAGTACAACCTGTCCGAAAATCGGTCCTTTCACAAATCGAAACGTGCGACGGCCCGTGCTCGCTTCTTCTTCCATCAACTCCGTGCCGGTAATGTCACTCGGCATGAGATCCGGTGTGAACTGCACGCGTGAAAATGACAGCGCGAGGGCCTGCGACACCGTTTGCACCAGCAACGTTTTAGCGAGTCCGGGTACACCAACTAACACCGCGTGTCCGCCGGCCAGCAACGCGGCCACGAGATCGTCTACAATCTGCGCCTGTCCAACAATGCGTCGCGCAATCTGTGCACGCAGTTGCGTTCGCGCTTCGGCGAGACGACCAAGCAACACAATGTCGTCATTCACGAGCGGAGGGGAACTCTGAGAGGGCATAAGCGGTCAGCGGGGCGGGACGTGTGCTGAAGCAAGAACTCGGGAGGGCGCGCGTTTGAGCGATCGTACACTCGCTACACAACGCAGAAAGTTACGCGCGTGTTGTAGCTTCGCGCCATGAAACACGACGACCCGCCGGAGAGCGGGTCGGATGTCGGATGTGCGGGATGAATGGCCGGCGGTACGCTTACTGAATCGCGAAGTCCACGCGCTTTTCTACGGGATGTGAATCGCTGTGCAGCACCGCAACCAGTGTGTAGCGTCCAGCGCTTGGTGGTGCAGGCCAGCGCTCGTCGTACGTGACGATGTCGCGCGCTTCGATCATGCGATTTTTCATGAGCTGCGTGAACATGCGTCCATCACTCCAACGCCACACTTCGCGTCCCGTTGCATCAAGCACCACAAAGTCGTGCGTGCGCCCGCTCGGGAAGTTGAGTTCAATGCGTTTACTCGTGCCATTTGTCACACTCAGCGCGAATCGCACCGTGCGCGAACCGGGCGCTGCGTCCACCCGAACCGCCGCTGTGACGGCGCTATCGACGACCACGGCTGGTCGCGCTGCGACGGCACTTGTGTGGCTGCGAGGTCCGCAGGCAAACACAAGTACGGCAGTGGCCAAAAGTGGTACGGTGATGCGCGCGAGCATCAAGTGGGGCGGTCGGTGGTGAGCAAGGGGTGCAGAATGAACCCCTTCAATAACTTGGACGTGCAAAGATCACATTTCGCAACTGCGCTACGTTATCAACGAAAAGGTGATGTGTCAAGGCAACAGTCGTGAGCTAAGTATTGCACTGGGGCCAACTTCCCACAATGGCGAGGGGTCCGGCAGCCGCCCTTCGGTCGGTCTTCGGAAGAGCTTGAGGTTTGCTTGCGAAATATTTCACAAGCGCCTAGTTTCCCGATTCTATGGTGGACATTGAGCGGCCGTCGTCCCCGAAGCCGGAACCAGAAATCAGTCCATGGTCGCTGGCGGGGCTGGGGGTGCAGTTCGCGGTCGCGTTGGTGTTCTTCGGCTACGCCGGGCAGTGGCTCGACCAGCGGCTCAACTCCGCGCCGGCTTTTCTTTTGATCGGTGTGATGCTGGGCGCAGGCGGCACATTCTATCTGACCTATCGGAACCTCACGGCTCCGAAGCGAGGGAAGCAGCCACCTGTTGATCCGCCGGACGGAGCAGGATCGTGAGTGCAGGCAGCTCGGCGGGCAACACAGCGGGTCGGTCTGGCGCGGGGCTGCTGCGCGCCATTGCGCTCTTTGCCGTGGCACAGCTGGTGGTGTTGGGACTCGTTGGTGCGGCACTCGGCTGGTTTTTTCGAGTGCCTGGCGATCGATCGGCTATCATCACGGCCGCTTGGGTCGCGCTGGGTGTGCAGCTGCTCACCTTTGCGATTGTGAAATTGGCTGGACGTGATCAGGTGATCGCGGCGTGGGGACTTGGTGTGCTGGTGCGTTTTGCTGTGGTGGCGCTTTGGGCATTTCTGATTGTGCCCGCACTCGGTTTGGCGGCGACGCCGGCATTGATTGCACTGGTTTCATTTTTCTTCGTCTCGACTGTGGTCGAGCCGTTATTCCTGAACATTTGACCCCGATC
This sequence comes from Gemmatimonadaceae bacterium, assembly GCA_022843265.1. GTDB lineage: Bacteria > Gemmatimonadota > Gemmatimonadetes > Gemmatimonadales > Gemmatimonadaceae > JAABRT01. The sequence continues at coordinate 58,916 of JALHNZ010000010.1, read as the reverse complement.
TCCGGGATGCTACGTCGCTTTCTTTGCGCATTGCTGCTGCTCGCGCCGCTGAGTCTCGCCGCGCAGGAGCCAACGGCCACCGCCCCTGCTGTTGAGCAGGCTGCAGATGAGTCGCATTCGTCGTCGGGGCCGGTGGATTTCATCACGCCGCACATCACCGACGCCTCATATCTCGAACTCCCGTACTGGAAGGCACCGTTTCACACGTACGTGAACCTGCCCAAATGGGAGCCGGTGCACGTTGGTCCGCTCACCATCGATTTCTCGCCCACCAAGCATGTGGTGATGATGTTGATCGCGGCGACGCTCTTGTCGCTGGTGCTGATCATTGCCGCACAGGCGAGTAAGCGCGATCATGCGACGGAAGGCCGCAGCAAGGGCTTTGGCGGCGCGATCGAAGCCATGGCGCTCTACCTGCGAAACGAAGTGGTGCTGCCAAACGTGGGCCCGCACGGTGAGAAGTATGTGCCGTTCACGCTCACGCTGTTCTTCTTCATTCTGTTCATGAACCTGCTCGGGATGATTCCGTTTGGCGCCACCGCCACGGGCAACATCTCGGTCACGGCAACGCTGGCCATCATCACGTTCATCGTGGTGGAAGCGGCCGGTATCCGTGCGCAGGGCGCAGGATATTTGAGCACCATGTTCTACTGGAATAACGATCTTCCGGTGGTCATGCGTCCGCTCATGTTTCTGATCATGAGTCCGGTCGAAATGCTCGGCAAGCTCACCAAGCCGTTTGCGCTCGCGATTCGTTTGTTTGCGAACATGACGGCCGGTCACATCGTGCTGCTCGCGCTCATTGGTCTGGTGTTCTCCTTCCAAAGCTGGGTGCTGACGCCGTTCCCCTTGTTGATGGCACTTGCGATTGCCGTGCTCGAGTTGTTTGTCGCGTTTCTGCAGGCGTTCATCTTCACGCTGCTCGCCAGCGTGTTTATTGGACAGATTCGCGAAGCACACCATTAGTCGTTGTTCCGCGGAATCGGTGCTCCCCGACTCCGCGTTTTCGTACCCGATCGAGCGATCGGGGAATGTTCACGGAGCTTCGGCTCACCAGTGAACACCGTGTTTTCGAACACGTGGAGCACGCATTCCTTAACTTTTCTTTCGAGAGTTTCTCATGATTGAAGTGCTCGCGCTCCTGCAGGACACGATGGGTGGTTCGGATCCTCGCGGTCTCGTCGCCATCGGCGCCGGCATCGCTGCTGGTGGTGCCGTGATCGGCGCCGGCATGGGCATCGGCCGCATCGGTGGTTCAGCGGTGGAAGGCATGGCGCGTCAGCCGGAAGCGGCGGGTCGCATCCAGACGGCGGCGCTCATTCTTGCCGCCCTCATCGAAGGCGCCGCGCTGTTCGGCGTCGTGATCGGCTTCCAGCTCCAGGGCAAGATCACGCTCTAATCGTGATCCGGTGTCGGGGGCGCGTAGGCGCTCCCGCACCATGCTCTTACTCCTGAACTCACGGAACTGATACATGCGCCTTCATTCGCGCACGAAAGTAGCCGCCCGCTCGGCGGTTGTGTTGGGCTTCGCCTCGTTCATCCCCACCGCCGCCGCGTTTGCTGCGCCGGAGGGAGCTGCGGCTCCCGGTGGTCTGCTTGATCCGAACATGGGACTGATGGTGTGGACGCTGGTCGTCTTCATCGGCCTGCTGTTCGTGCTCAAGAAGTTCGCGTTCAAGCCACTGTTCGCTGCGGTGGAAGAGCGCGAAAAGGCGCTGACCGAAGCCATCGAAGGCGCCAAGCGTGATCGTGACGCTGCTGCTGCATTGCTGGCCGAGCAGAAGGCGTTGCTCGACGCCGGTCGTAGCCAGGCGCAGCAGATCATTGTTGACGGACGCGCCGTGGCTGACAAGATGCGCAACGACATGCTCGACGAGACGCGCAAGCAGCAGAGTGAAATGCTCGAGCAGGCGCGTCGTGACATCGAAGGCGAAGCAGCCAAGGCGATCGCCGAACTGCGTCGCGAAGCGGTGGACCTCGCCATTGCAGGAGCCGGCAAGGTGATCGAGCAGAACCTCGATAGCGCGGGCAATCGAAAGATTGTCGAGCAGTTCCTCGCGTCGATTGAAGCGCCGAAGGGTCGCCGCTAATGGGTGTGCAAGGTTCGACCGCTGGCCGGAACTACGCCGAGGCGTTGTTAACGCTCGCGCGGAAGGCCGGCGACGCGGAAGGGTGGGGCGGCCTGGTCCGACAGATCGGAGATGCGATCGATTCCGATATCAAGCTGCGTCGCTTTCTCGAGTCGCCGCGCATTACGGCCGCCGAAAAAATGGGCGTGCTGGAAAAGGCGCTCGGCGATCGTGTTCCGCATGTCATGTTGCGTTGGTTGCAGGCCGTGGCTCGCAACCGTCGTCTCATGATGCTGCCCGTGATTGCCAGTGAATACGACACGCTGCTCGACGAGTCCGCAAACCGTGTGCACGCCAGGCTGACCTTTGCCAGTGCACCGGCCGAAGGCGATGCCGATAGCATCGCTGCGCGTCTTTCCGCGGTGCTCGGTAAGACCGTGGTACCGCACGTGAGCATTGATCCAGCCGTCATGGGCGGAGTGGTGATTCGCGTGGGTGACACCATTATGGACGGCTCCGTGCGGCGTCGGATGCAGGTCATGCGTCGCCGGATGTCAGGGCTGGCCGGACGGTAAAGCGTCGGCGCGCCTCGTGCGTGCTTCAGGTGTATGAACGGGCGTGGTCGCATTTTGCGATCGCGCCCTTCATCGTTCCTGACATGACCACATTCACAATCGCTCGCGCCAGCTCCCGCCGTTTCCTGGTCGGTCCGTGGCTGCTGCTCACGGCCGCCTCGCTCACAGCCTGTACGCGCGGCCCCGGTACGCGCACGGCTCCGTCAGTAGTGCCGAGTACCATCTCAAGTATTCTGCCGAATCAGCAGGCGAGTGATCCGCGAATTCCGATCACGCCCGCAACGTCGCCGGCAAATGGCGACACGGCGGGTTATTGGCAGCAACGCGCCGACTACACGATCATCGCGACGCTGGATGACGCGCGCGGTGTCGTGTCGGCGCAGGGCACGCTCCGCTACACCAACAACAGTCCGGATACGCTGCGCGAACTGTGGATGCATCAGCATCTCAATGCATTCCGCCCGGGCTCCCGTTGGAGTGACACGGATATCCGCGAAGGGCGCGTGCGATTTCAGCAGTTGGCCGAGCCAGACTTTGCGTACGAGCGATTTACACGCGCACCAAGTGTGAATGGTCGCGCACTGCGCGTCACGTATCCGCTGGGTGCAGATAGCACCGTGGTGCACGTCGCACTCACGCAGCCGCTGCTTCCGAAACAGACCGTCGAGGTACAGCTCGCCTGGGACGCGCGTCCGAGTACGTTGCCGCGCAGACAGGGACGGCGCGGCCGCAGCGTTGATATGGCGCAGTGGTATCCGAAAGTGGCGGTGTACGATCGGCACGGGTGGAAGCCCAACGCGTTGGTGCCGGCCGGTGAGTTCTACGGTGAGTTTGGCACGTTCGATGTGTCCGTGATTGTGGCGGATGATCAGGTGATCGGTTCAACGGGCGTACCCGTGTCGGGCGATCCTGGCTGGGCTCGTGTTGCGGCCCCGGGACACACGCCTGTGCTGCACGCAAACGCGTACAACGACGTGCCCGAAGGCCCGATGATCAAACTCGCCGCCGGGCAGCGCATGGTGCGTTTTTACGCGCGCGATGTGCATCACTTCGCGTGGAGTGCGTCGCCGGGCTTTCGCTATGAAGGCGGCACGATTGTTCGCGCCGTTGCGCCGGGCGCTTACGCGTTTCGCGTGTGGGACACGATTCCGGTGCACGTATTGTATCGCGGCGACGCGGACGCCGACTGCGCACTGGCCAACGCCAGTGTGGCCGCTGCAGGGCGCGCGCAGGCAGTCGCCAACTGTGTGGCCAGCTCGCGCACGCAGTGGGAGAACGGACGTGCACTCGCGTTTGGCATCACCACGCAGCAGTGGTTGGAGCAAGTGTTTGGAGCGTACGCATACCCGCAGCTGACAATCCTCAAGCGACTCGATGGCGGTGGCACCGAGTTCCCGATGATGATGCAAAACGGCTCGGCATCGCAGGGGCTGACAACGCACGAAGGCGGCCACATTTACGCGTATGGCATGCTCGCCAGCAACGAATGGCAGTCCGGGTGGATGGACGAAGGGCTGACGTCGTACCAGACGAGCATGCAGACCGGCACCACGCGCGCCGCTGTGAGCGCGGCTATCGCGGCGAGCAATCCGGTCCATCCCGATTCCATTCGTGACGCGGCGCTCGCCTCACGAGCGCTTTCGCTTCGCAATGCCGCGCGCGCACGAAATACCGCGGTGCAGTCGAACAACACCGAGCCCATTGGCACGCGCGCCGACCTGTTTCGCGACTTCACGATCTACAACGGCATGGTGTACGGGCGTGCGGCCGCCATGTACGAATCGCTGCACGACGTGATGGGCGACACCGCCTTTCGCGCTTTTCTGCGTGACTACTACGCGCGATGGGCATTTCGTCACGTGGATAAATGGGCCATGCAGGCCAGCGCGGAACGCGCCGCCGGCGTTTCGCTCGACTGGTTCTTTTCGCAGTGGGTCACTGCCACCGGTGTCGTGAACTACGTGCTGCGTGATGCGCGCGTGGAGCGGGTCGCGAATGGGTGGCGTACCACGGTCACGCTCGAACGCGTCGGCGCGTATCGGCATCCGATGCCGGTGTCGGTTCGCACACCCAGCGGGTGGACCACGGTGCGAGGCACGCCGGCACAGGACAGCCAGGAGCTGCGAATTGACACCGCAGACCGCCCCGAGCGTGTCTGGCTCGATGCCTTTGGCGCCACGGATGTGGTGACTCGCTCGTCCGTCCCGTTGCCGTAGCTGCTGTGCGCCCTCGTGCGCTAACCTCCAGCCTGCTGAATCGTCGTCCGAGGGGCGAGTTTCCTGCCTCCTTCCATGTTCTTCAATCCCATCTGTCATGAGTGGTCGCGTTCCCGTAACCCGCGTTGAGAAGCCGTGGGGGCACGAGCTGATCTGGGCCCATACCGATCGCTACGTGGGCAAAGTGTTGCACGTCAAAGCCGGCCATGCCCTCAGTGTGCAGTATCACGAGCGCAAGGATGAGACGGTGCACCTGCTCTCCGGTGAGATGATCTACTGGGTGCAGCTGCCGGGAGACACGGAGCTGCGCGACCAGCAGCTCCGCGCGGGCGATTCCTTTCGCATCACGCCGGGCACGATTCACTACATGGAAGCGATTACGGACTGCGACGTGCTGGAAGCGTCAACGCCCGAGCTCGACGATGTGGTGCGTCTGAAGGATCGCTACGGGCGCGAGGGGACGAGCGCGGCGTAAGAATTCGGGGGACGGACAGGCTGCGTCTGTTGCTTCGACTGGTTCCCGGCGTGAGATTGCGGCAGTTCGCTCCCTCTCTGCAGGCGCGTTCGCGCGTCTCTCTCCCGCCGCACCAGAGCCCCGATCGCGATGAAGGTCATCATCCCCCTCGCAGGAAAGGGGACGCGCTTGCGTCCGCACACACACATCACGCCCAAGCCCATGCTGAAAGTCGCGGGGCGACCCGTGATGGATTACGTCATGGACGATGTCAAAGCCCTCGGCAACGTCGAGCAGGTGGTCTACATCACGGGCCACCTGAAGGACAAGGTTGAGGCCTACGCATCGAAAGCGTACGGACTGCCGAGCGTGTATATCGAGCAGGCCGTACAAGACGGGACCGCTGGCGCCGTCGCGCTGGCCAAGCCATACGTCGATCAGCCAGTGCTGATCATTTTCGTCGACACCATCTTCGACGCCGATCTCTCCATCGTGAACACCACCGATGCCGACGGGATCATCTGGACCAAGGAAGTGGAAGACTATCAGCGCTTTGGTGTGGTCGTGACCAACGAAGACGGTCACATGACGCGCATTGTCGAAAAGCCCAAAGATCCGATCTCGAAGCGCGCCAATATCGGACTCTATTACATCCGCAATTGGAAGTTGCTCTACGAAGGCATTGAGCACGTGCTCAAGTCGGCGCCGAACAAGGGTGAGTGGTATCTCACCGATGCGTTTCAGTACATGATCGACCACGGCGCAAAAATCAAAGTGGTCGACGTGGATGGCTGGTTCGACGCAGGACAGGTGGAGACCTACCTCGATACCAACCGCGTGATGCTGGAAAAAGGACGCGCGCGCAAACCGGCGTTACTGGGCGAAGGCGCGAACATCGTTGAACCCGTCTACATCGAAGATGGCGTCACGATTGCGCACGCCACGGTCGGTCCCAATGTGTCAGTGCTCGCCGGTAGTTCGATTACGCACGCCACGGTGTCTGATTGCATCATTGGTGGGAACACGAATATCACGCACTCCACGCTCAAGCACTCGCTCATCGGCGATCGCGTACACATCGAACATGTGCACGGGACAGCGTCCGTTGGTGATGATGGTGTGGTGCGAGGAAGCGTGGCGCTGTGAGCGCCGATCGCGAGGGAGACTCCAAAGCCGCCGAACGCAGCGTTTCGCGCCGAGAGGCCATTGCCGGATTAGGTGCGGTGGCCGCCGCAGCGAGTGGCGTGTTCCGCCCCGTGCCGGTGCTGGCGTCAACGCCAGAATGGCGCGCCGATCTGTTCGCGCCGCCGGTACCATCGCTCACACAGTCACGCATGCTGGGCGTACCGTTCAACAAACACGAAACGGTGCGTCTTGCGGTCATCGGTACCGGGCTGCGCGGAAGATCGGTGCTGGGTGAGTTTCTTGCAGTGGAGGGTGTACGCGTTACCGCACTCGCGGATATCGTGCCAGAGAAAGCGGCCCGCGCGGCAAAGATGGTCACCGACAAGGGCCACAAAGCGCCCGCGCTATTCACCAACGGCGAACGCGACTTTGAACGGTTGCTGCAGCGCGACGATATCGACTTCGTGTACATCGCCACGCCGTGGGAGTGGCATGTGCCGCAGGCCGTGGCCGCGATGCGCGCCGGCAAGCATGTAGGGGTTGAAGTGCCGGCAGCGTTTACAATCGAAGAATGCTGGCAACTTGTGGACACATCTGAGGCCACGCGTCGTCACTGCCTCATGATGGAAAATTGCTGCTACGGCTACAACGAGTTGCTGGTGCTGAACATGGTGCGCGCTGGTGCGTTTGGTCAGCTCAAGCATGCGGAAGCGGCGTACATTCACGACCTGCGTCGGCTTCTCTTTGAAGACAAGGACGAAGGCATCTGGCGCCGAGCGCCGCATTTGTCGCGCGATGGCAACTTGTATCCGACGCACGGACTTGGTCCGGTGTCGCAGTATCTCGGTATCAATCGTGGCGATCGATTTGACTACGTGGTGTCCATGAGCTCACCGGAGTTCGGACTCACCGAGTATCGTGCGGCGCACGTTCCCGCCGGGAGTCCGAAATACAACGAGCGCTATCGCTGCGGTGATCTGAACACGTCGCTCATCAAGACGCAGCAAGGTCGCACGATCATGCTGCAGCATGACGTGGTCAGTCCGCGTCCGTACGATCGCATCAACATGGTGTCAGGTACGAAAGGCGCGTTTCGTGACTATCCCGCACGTGTGTATCTGGAAGGCATGGCAGGTGGCGAGCGCTGGAATGCCATCGACACGGTCAAGGCGCAGTACGAACATCCGCTCTGGACGAACGTTGGCGAACTCGCGCGCAAGCTCGGTGGCCATGGTGGCATGGACTTCATCATGTGCTATCGCACCGTACAGTGCATGCGCGAGGGGCTCGCGCCCGATTTTGATGTCTACGATGCGGCATCGTGGAGTGCGCCGGGTCCACTGAGCGACGCGTCCGTTGCGCAGGGAAGTGCACCAATGCGCTTTCCCGATTTCACCCGTGGTGCCTGGGCAGGCACCACCAGCACCGGCTGACCGTGCAACTCACGTCACTTGACTGGATCATCGTTGCGCTGTCGCTGACCGTTTCATTTATCCCGGCGGTGCTGCTGGCGCGTCGCGCAGGCAAGAGCACGTCAGAGTTTTTCAGCTCGGGTCAGTCGGCGCCGTGGTGGCTGATCGGCGTCTCAATGGTCGCGACAACATTCAGTACCGATACGCCAAATCTGGTCACGGATCTTGTGCGCGGCGGTGGCATCGCCGCGAACTGGGCGTGGTGGTCGTTCCTGCTGACTGGTATGGCCACCGTGTTCTTTTACGCGCGGCTGTGGCGCCGGTCCGGGGTGCTCACCGACCTTGAGTTTTACGAAGTGCGTTACTCCGGCAAGCCGGCGCGTGCGGTGCGTGCGTTCCGCGCGGTGTATCTCGGATTGTTTTTCAACTGCGTGATCATGGCCACGGTCAATCTGGCGGCCGTGAAGATTGCCAACGTGCTGTTGGGTTGGCCCATGGGACAGACGCTGCTGGTGTGCGCGTTGCTTAACATCGCGTTCGCGGCCACGAGCGGATTGTGGGGCGTGATGGTCACCGACTTCATTCAGTTCGGTATCGCCATGGGTGGCTCCGTTGCCGCCGCGGTGTACGCCCTGCGTCGGCCGGAAGTGGGTGGACTGGATGGACTTGTACAGAAACTTGATCCGTCCGTCTTGTCGTTGGTGCCCGACTTCAACGACTGGAATCTGGCGCTTACGGTGATGATCATACCGCTCACCGTGCAGTGGTGGTCGGTGTGGTATCCGGGCGCAGAACCGGGTGGCGGCAGTTACATCGCGCAGCGCATGCTGGCGGCGCGCTCGGAGCGCGACGCGCTCGGTGGCACGTTGCTCTTTAACGTGGCACACTACGCCCTGCGCACGTGGCCGTGGATTATTGTGGCGCTGGCCTCCATGCTGGTGTATCCAACGGTGGCAGACATCGGCATCGCCTTACCGCATGTGGATCCCAAACTCATTGGCAACGACATGGCGTATCCTGCCATGTTGCGATTCTTGCCGGCCGGTTTGCTCGGCCTGATGGTCGCGGGATTGTTGAGCGCGTACGTATCGACGATTTCCACGCATTTGAACTGGGGCACGTCGTATCTGGTGCACGACGTGTACCGCCGTTTTCTTCGCCCCACCGAAAGCGAAGGGCACTATGTGCAGATGGGTCGCATCTGCACGGCGCTGCTGATGGTGGTCGCCGCACTGCTCACCTACGTGCTCGACACCGCGAAACAAAGCTTTGATCTGTTGCTCGCGATTGGCGCGGGAACCGGACTGCTCTATCTGCTACGCTGGTTCTGGTGGCGCATCACGGCGTGGAGCGAAATCGCGGCCATGGCAAGTTCCTTTGTCATTGCCGTAGCCCTTGCTGTTGCGCAAAAGAATGGCGCGAACATTCCCTCGTCCATCGCGTTGATTGCGTCCGTTGCGGTGACCTCAATCGTGTGGATTGCCGTGGCCTATCTTGGACCGCGCACCGATCGCAGCACACTGCTGAGTTTCTATCGTCTGGTGCGCCCGTCCGGGCCCGGCTGGCGTGACATTCGTGCGGAAGCCGGCGTTGCAGCGGCACCGGACTCATTGCCGCAAGCCATGCTGGCGTGGATGCTCGGTTTGGCATTCGTGTACAGCGCGATGTTCGGTGTTGGATCTTTTCTCTTCGGTAACAACACGAATGCCATCCTGTTCGGCGTCGTTGCGGTCTTCTCGTGCGCGGCGTTGGTGCGGGTGATCCCGCGTCTGTGGCCCGGCGCGAAGGCAGCGTAGCATGATTACCACCGCGGCAATTCTGGCGCGCGGCCTTGGGTCGCGCATGAAGCGCGACAGTGAAGCCGCTGGGCTGGACGCTGCGCAGCGAGAACGAGCCGACGCCGGGATCAAGGGCATGATTCCGATTGATCGGCCGTTTCTCGATTACGTGATCACGGCCCTGGCCGACGCGGGTATCACCGACGTGGTGCTGGTGATCGGCCCCGGTCCAAGTGTGATTCGAGATTATTTCGTACACGAGGCTCCACCGACACGCGTACACGTGCGCTTTGCGGTGCAGCAGGAGGCTCGCGGTACCGCGGACGCCGTCGTGGCTGCGGCGGGCGAAATCGGAGCGCGACCGTTTCTTGTGCTCAACGCCGACAACTACTACCCCACGCCTGCAATCCGTGCGTTGGCAGCAGCGGACACGGCCGGCGTGGTGGCGTTCGATCGCGACGCGCTCATCGCTGATGGTGCAATCGATGCGGAACGCATCAAGCAGTTCGCCGTGCTCAGCGTGGCGCCTGATGGCACGTTGCTCGACATCATTGAGAAACCTGGCGATGCGCTTGATGTCAGCAGCGACGCTGCACGTTGGGTTGGCATGAATTTGTGGGCGCTTACACCCGCGCTCGTGGACGCGTGCACACGGGTACCGCTCTCCACGCGCGGTGAACTCGAGCTGCCGCAAGCCGTTCGACTCGCGCTCGGAGAAGGAACTGTGATACGCGTGGTGCATAGTGCCGAGCCGGTGCTGGATCTGTCACACCGGCATGATATTGCAAACGTGACCGCACGACTGCGCGGCGTGGTGGTGCACACTTGACGTCGCCGGCACTGACGGCGTGCCCTCGGTGAGTCCTGATCCGCAGGACTTCACGCGCGCTCTCGAGCGCGAAGGCATGCCGCCTGATGCAATTGCGCGCTACACCACGCAGCATGACGCCGCGCATCGTGCACTCGACGCGGAGGGCGTACCACGCGAACTGCGTCGCCGTTGGGTCGTTCCGGGTCGCATCGAAGTACTCGGCAAGCACACAGACTATTCAGGTGGGCGCTCGATCCTGTGCACCGTAGAACGCGGCCTGGTACTCGTGGCCGCACCACGCAATGATCGCACGCTGCATGTACTGGATGCGGTGCGACAGGGTCGAGTCCAGATCGATCTCACAACCGCGGCCGGATTGCGCAGTGCGCGTGGCTGGCCGTTGTATCCGACCACTGTGGCACGTCGATTGGTGCGCAACTTTGGTGACGCGGTGGGCGGTGCCCACATTGCCATGGCGAGTGGTCTTCCCTCGGCCGCAGGCATGTCGAGTTCAAGTGCTCTCACGGTTGGTCTGGCCATGGCGCTCGCCGAATGCGGTGGCCTTTCCGCATCGGATGCATGGAACAGCGCGCTGCCCACGCGTCTCGAGCTCGCGGGATATCTTGGCGCGCTTGAAAACGGGCTGCGCTACAAGACGCTCGACGGTGACACCGGTGTTGGCACCATGGGTGGCGCGCAGGATCACACGGCGATTCTGTGCAGCGCGCGCGAAAAGCTCGGCGTGTTTGCGTGGGCTCCGCCCCGATTTGAGCGCTGGGTGGATTGGAATCACGCGCACGTATTCGCCATTGCCGTCAGTGGCGTGGTCGCCTCCAAGGCGGGCGCTGTCCGCGGCCAGTACAATCGCACAGCACGCACGGTCGCGCACTTGTTGCGCACGTGGAATCTGCGAACACATCGGCATGATGCCACGCTCGGCGAAGCACTACGCAGCAGCGAGCAGGCGTATGATCGCCTCCATGAACTCGTCGCCGCTGATGCAACGGTGGAGTTCACCGCTGATCACCTTCGCTCACGGCTCACTCAGTTTCGTGAAGAGACCGACGACTACGTGCCGCAAGCCGCAGCGGCGTTGGCGGCCGGAGATCTCAACGCATTCGGTGCGTGCGTGAAACGTTCACAAGCGGCGGCAGAGCGCGCGCTGGAGAATCAGGTGCCCGAAACGCGTATGCTCGCACGGGCGGCGGTCGAGCAGGGTGCAATCGCCTCGTCTGCGTTTGGCGCGGGATTTGGTGGCAGCGTTTGGGCCATGATCCCGGCTGTTGACGCCGACGCGTTTATCGCGCGGTGGCGCGCGGAGTACAACGCGGCGTCCCCCTCAATTGCAGCGAGGGCGTCGTGGTTTACCACACGACCGGCCGCGCCAGCCATGGAGATTGTGTAGGTCGCTACGCGGACAAGGCGAGCACGATCGACAACGCTCGGCTCAGTCCGCGCGCGCCGTGCAGATTTTCGTACCACTCGTCCTGCGTGTGCGCACCACCACCGCGACCGCCGGCGCCAATCGTGATGGCAGGGATACCGCGCGATAGCGGAATGTTCGCATCCGTGCTCGCGATTGCGCCGAGTGGCTCAGTGCCGTTCGCACGCGTCGCGGCCATTGCCAGCGCCACCATTGGATGATCGGCGTCGAGATGCCCCGCGGGGCGCTCGCCCAGCAACTCGATGTCCGCACGCAGCGGATCGCTGCCGGCGAGCTGATTTTCTTCAACGAGTGCTTGTCGCACGAGCGCGCGCAGTTGTCGATCCGCATTGCTCAGCGAGGTGGCATCGGCGGCGCGCAGGTCCACTTCCATCCACGCGTGCGACGCGATGGCCGTAAGTGATTCACCACCGCCAATGCGCCCCACCGACACGGCAACCTGTCCGCGATAGTCGAGCGGAAGCTTCGACAGCCAGTGCGCCAGATGACCCGCGGCATGCACGGCATTCGGACGGCCAAAGTCCGCCCACGAATGCCCCCCGGCGCCAACGAACACAATTCGGTAACGCATTGAGCCGAGCGCGTGATGCACGACGCGCTCATCGCCGGGTCCATCAAGCGCGAGTACGGCATGCGCGACGACACCCTGTTGGGCGAGGTCGTCAAAATACCGGCGTGCACCTCGCAGATTGCCCAGACCTTCTTCGCCAACGGTGGCGACAAACTCAATCGGTCGTGAAAGTTCGACCGCATCGCCGTCGAGCCCCGGCACCCCGAGCACGTCGGCCAATGCCAGCATGCCGGCCAAGCCCCGCGCGTTGTCGCCGATGCCCGGACAGATCACTCGCGGGCCTTCGTGACGCGGAATGAGGGAGGTGTCTGCAGCGAAGACCGTATCCATGTGCGCCATGCAGACCACGGGTTCCGCGCTCAGCGATTGGCAGGGTCGCCGTGCGATCACGTTGCCGACAGCGTCCATATGGACCGACGTGAACCCGCGCAGCCGAAAGGCGTCAAGCACAAGGGCCGCACGCCGCGCTTCTCCGCCGGTGGGCGCTGCCAGCTGCGCGAACCGGAGCTGCGTATGCACCGTCGCCGCGTCCCTCGCGCGCAGTGCGTTCGACAGCCGGGACATCACGGGTGCGAGCTGGAGGAGCTGGCGATCCGCTTTCGTGGCGACCGACGGGATGGAGCGAAGGAACGGCATACGGACACGCTGTGCGACGACGCGCCCGGACGCAAGTTGGGATATGCCGCTGGACGTACGGCGCTCTGTGTGGCACTGTCCATGCGTGCGGTCGCGCCCGCCTCGATCCGTCCGGACCCGAGGCTGTTCTGTGGCGCACCAGACCTAATCTATGTCGAGTCTTCGCGTTCGATTGTTGCTGCTGGTTGGGGTAGTGCTGGTACCGTCCTTTGTGCTGCTCGTTGTGTTTCTGTCGCGTGAACGACAGATGCGTGTCGAGGCCGCGCAAGCGACGGCCGTTCAGCTCGTGGACATCGCGATCAGACAGCATCAGGAAGCAATTGAAGATGGTCAGCGTATTCTGACTGGTATCAGTCTGCTGCCGCAGATTCGCAGCGGCGACAGCGAGGCTTGTCAACGTGCGCTGCTTTCGATTGGACGGATGGTGGAAGAAGGCTGGTCCATTACCCGCACGCGCGCCGACGGCGTTCAGGATTGTGCGACGCGGGACGTTGGCGTCTTGCCGCGACGTGTTGCTGACACCCCGCGTTTCTTGCAGCTTCGTGAGCTGCAGTCACCAACGGTGGGTCGTTTCATGCGGGCCACCGGCACAGACGAGCTGCTCCTGCCCGTGAATGTGCCAATGATTTCCGAAAGCGGAAGCTTTGACGGTGCACTTTCCGCGGGACTGCGTGTGCGTTGGTTTGACAAGCTTGTCACCACCATGTCCGAGACGCCTGGCGCCGTTCTATCGATCACGGCGGCCACGGGCGAAATGTTCTTCCGCTCGCCCGCCGCGCCGGCGAATGCGAACACCGAGAGCATGGTCAGCGTTGCCGCGACCATGCGCGAGCAGGGCAAAGGTGTGCTGGAGGCGCTCGGCATTGACGGCGTGCGTCGTGTCTGGGCGTTCGACCGACTGCCGAGTAGCGATACATTGCCCACGTTTCTCGCGGTCGGGATTCCGGCGAACGTGATCTATGCGGGCATCGATGCCGCCATGCGAAATGCATTGTTTGGCCTCGCCGCCTGGTTGTTACTGGTGGCCGCGCTGGCCTGGTGGGCAACGGATTCGTTTGTGCTGCGCGACGTCCGCGCCCTGCTCGGGCTCACCGAGCGCCTCGGCGCAGGTGAACTTGGCGCGCGCACCACAGCAGTCGCACGCACGCGTGAACTCGGTCGATTGGCCACGAGTTTCAATCAGATGGCGCAGCGCCTTGAGGAGCGTCAGTCGCGAGACGTACAAGCACAGAAGCTTGAAAGCATCGGACAGCTTGCGGGTGGTGTGGCGCACGACTTCAACAACCTGCTCACGGCAATCATCGGCAACACGGAGCTTGCCCGCGACACGCTGGAGCCAAGACATCCGGCACGTCAGGAGCTTGATGCAGCGCTCGACGCGGCTGATCGGTCGGCGGCCCTGACACGACAGCTGTTGGCCTTTGCGCGTCGAACCGAAATTTCACCGCGCGTCGTACGTGTCGATGGGATGTTGCACGACATTACCGCGTTGCTCAAACGCCTCATTGGTGAGCACATCTCGCTCACCGTTGAGGCGGATGCAAACGTGCGACTGGCCCGACTCGACACCGCCTCGCTCGAACAGGCGTTGGTCAATCTGGTCGTCAATGCACGCGACTCGATGCCGACGGGCGGGCAGATCGTACTCACGGCACGCAACGTGATCGTGCGGGCCGATGATATCGATCACTCACACGGCGTGCCGACCGGCCAATGGATTGTGATCACGGTGCGCGATACCGGCTCCGGTATGAGCGCCGACGTGCTCGATCGTGCCTTCGAACCGTTTTTCACCACGAAGCCAGTCGGCAAGGGAACCGGCCTCGGATTGGCGATGGTGTACGGTACGCTCGCGCAGCATGCAGGACATATCTGGGTGGAAAGCGCGCCCGGACACGGCACCGCCGTGCGACTGTTTCTCCCGCCTGAACCGGAAGGCAGTCGAGTCGATGTTCAAGAGGCTGACTCGCCGGCGCCCGCGCTGCGGCCTGGTCGCACGGTGTTGTTGGTCGAAGATGAGCAGGCGGTGCGTGCCGTTGTCGCGCGCGTGCTGACAGGGCATGGGTTTACAGTACTGGCCTCGAGCAACGGAGCGGATGCGATTGAACGCTGCGACGAACATACGCTTTCGCAGCTCGCGCTCGTTGTCACCGACGTGGTGATGCCGCGTATGGGAGGCCCTGAGCTGGTGACCGCACTGCGTGAGCGTCGCCATGATCTCCCGGTGCTGTTCGTGTCCGGCTACCGCGAAACAAACGCACTCGACGATTTGCTCGAGACGCCGAACACCGGATTCCTTGCCAAGCCGTTCACGCCGACATCGCTGCTGCACGCCGTGCAGCAGCGACTGGAGACGATCGCGTCATAGCGCCGCGTTATCGGGCCTTGCTGCCTGACGCACCGATCGTGCGCTCAAAGAGCTCAAAGATGCGGCGATATTCGTCGGTCCACGAATCGGGCCGCACAAAGCCGTGATCTTCAACCGGATAGAGCGCCATTTCCCATTCCGTTTTTCCAAGCTCAATCAGTCGCTGCGCGAGTCGTACCACGTCCTGAAAGTGCACGTTGGTATCAACCATGCCGTGGGCGATCAGCAACGGATCTTCGAGACCTTCGGCAAAGAAAATTGGCGACGAGCGACGGTAAGAGAGCGTATCCGCCTGCGGCAGGTTGAGAATGCGACCGGTGTACCCGTGGTTGTAGTGCGCCCAATCCGTGACGGAGCGCAACGCCGCTCCCGCGCCGAATTCCTTCGGCGCGTTGAACAGCGCCATCAACGTGATGAATCCGCCGTAGCTGCCACCGTAAATGCCAATGCGCTCAGGGTTGATGCCGCGCGTTTGCTGCAACCAGCGTGACCCATCGACGTGATCCTGCAGGTCGCGTCCGCCCATGTGCCGGTAGATCGCGGTACGCCAATCACGACCATATCCAGCCGATGCGCGGTAGTCGATGTCGAGCACCACATACCCTTTGCTCGCCAGCAAATGATGGAACATGTATTCACGCGAATACGTGGACCAGTATTCGTGCACGTTATGCAGGTAGCCTGCGCCGTGCACAAAAATCACCGCGGCACCATTGGGTTGTGCGCCCGCCTGCTCCGGCGTGTAGATGCGCGCTGGAACAGCAACGCCGTCGCTGGCGGGAATGCGCACAATCTCCGGCGCAATCCATTGCGAGGCCCGGAAGGCCGCACTCGTCGACGTCGTGAGCCGCGCGCGATTCGCTCCGTCAAACGACTGCACAAACAGTTCAGGTGGCGTGTTCGACGAGGAAAACACGTTGGCAACACGACGGCCGTCGGGACTCACGACCACGCTGTGCCCGCCTTTCTCGCGCGTCAGCTTCACGCGCGGGCCGCCACCTGATGGCATGCGCCAGAACTCGCGCACAAACGGCGACGTTTCGCTTGTGTGCAGCCAAAACCACGCGCGATCTGGCGAGAGCTCCGCCTGCAGCACTTCCCAGCTGCCGCTGGTGAGCGCCGTACGCGCGCTCCCATCCGGCTGCGCAGCGTACACATGCGCGTAGCCGCTGGCCTCACTCACAAACCACGCGCGACCATCTGGAAGCCAACCAGCACAACCAAAGCACGGGCCATTCACCCACGCGCTATCACGCAGCGCATCGGTCACGAACGATGCGCCCGCCGCAGCCGGCACCGACACGATATATCGCGATTTGAAATCCGACGTGGTTGAAAACAACAGTGCCATGTCGCCGTCCTCACGCCACTCCACGATTTGCACACTCGCCGCGCTGGCTGCGGTATCACCACCAATCGTGGCCACCGCAGACAGTGCGCCCGTCTGCAGATCAAGACGCCACGCCCGCATGCGGCTCTGCGTATCGCCAACTTTCGAACGCGAGGGAATGTCTTCGGTGAAACCACTCGCCGTGACGTAGTTGGGCACATCGGTCGCGCGTGCGCCGGTTCCCGCCGCCATGGTCGTCACAATGGCGTGGCGCATATTCGGCGAGACGCTCACCGACGCCACACGTTCGCCTGCGGGCGCAAACAACGGACGCAAGCGCCGCGACGCGGCGGAGTCGCGCGAGGCACGCGTGATCGAGTCGCGGCGCGCTCCATCGCGAATCACCTGCAACAAGTCGAGCTGATCCTGCACCAGCGCTCCACGCTGACCCGCCGCGCGTGCGGAATCGCGAGGCGCCGTGCCGGTGCGCACGTCCGTGAGTTGGCGAATGCTTCCGCTCGACAGCTCAAGCGCGTAGGCATTGTTTTCGCGCATGAACAGCAGGTGTCGCTCGTCTACCGAAAACCGCGGGTCGCTCTCGCTGGCTACGGTTTCGGTGAGGCGACGCGCCGAACCACGTCGCGTGTCGATCAGCCACAGATCTCCGTTCGCGGCCACTGCGCGAGTGCGACGGTCGCGGGTCAGCGGACCTGACGCGAGATACGGCGCGATGGAATCCGCGTGCGCATCGTCGAGCCTCTCCGGTGCAGCACCAGCAGTCGGCCGCACCCTGAACCACGACAGTGGGGCATCCCACCTGGCCTCGGCTTCGGTCCAGCGGAAATAGATCCACTGACCGTCGGCGGTCCATCGGACCTGTGCCGGCTCACGGCCGTAGTGCTCGGGGCCGCGCATGATGTTCGCGATGGAAAGATCAAACGATGCCCCGGCGGGCTGTGCACCAAGCGCGACCGGCGCGCCAAACAACGCCAGCACTACCGCTGAACGCAGTCGATGCGAGGAGAGCGGGAAAAGTGATTTCATAACGCAACGTAGCCAATCACAACGACCTCGGCGAGCGATTCATGCCGGTGACGTGACGTTATCGCACCGCGACGTGACGTTCCTGTGACTCCGGCCACGCCCTCGCGTCTGGTGCTCGTACGGACCGTCGTAACGCGCCGGTCCCCGTTGCCGTGTTTCCACCGTTGCTCCGTGTCCGTGCCACACTCCTCGCCGACCGCACGTCCCTCCGTTGTTCTGGCAACACTGGCCGCAATCGCGATTGCGCTCGCCGTGTGCGCGACTGCTGCGACGGTCATCGTGGCCACGGACGTCACGCGCGAACGCGGATCGAATACGGCGAAGCCACAACTCACGGTTGCCCAGGCTCGCGCCTCGTTGGAGACGCTGCTCAGCCTGCGCGGTGTTGTGGACTCGATGGCCGCTCGACTTGGCAGTCAGGCACCGACTGACAGCGTAACCATGGCGTTGTCCACCCGACTGTGGGATACCGCCGCACGTCATCCCGCCTGGATCGCGGTTCGTGCAGGCTCCGTGCCAACGCCGGCGCCAACGGGTGACCTCGCGTCGCTGATCGAACAAATCCGCCGTCTGCGGGCCGATTCGGCGACGAACGCCGCAGAGCTCGCCAGTGTCGCCCGAGACACGCTCACGCCGTGGATGGCGGTGTGGCGCCAGCTTGCAAACAGCGCGCCCATGGCGGCCATGTGGGGCTATCAGAAAGGGCTGCCCGGTGTCAGTACCGCCGCCGATCTCCCCATTCGAAACTACGCCGCGCTTCGGCAACTCTACCTGCTCAACGAGCTCAGCGGGTGGATCGCGCTGCGCAGCGGTGCGCCCGGTGTGGCGCTGCTTCGCGCGCTGGAGAATCTCTCCGCGAGTCGTCACTTCCTCGATGCGCCGGTGCTGGTAGACGTCCTTGCCGGACGCACGATTGCCGCCGCTGCCGGGCGATTGGCCGGTGATGCGGCACGTGTACTCGGCGACAATCAGATGGTCACCCTGGCCACCGAGCTCGATCGCATCGCGCAGCCCGGTGCCACGGGGTTCATGGCGCTGCAGCAAGCGGCTGAGCGTGACGCCGCGGATCCCAATGCGCCGCTCGCGTTCGAATTGTTCGACGATGAAAAGCTGCCCTTTGCCGTACGCGTTGAGATTCTCTACGCCGTTGTGTCGGGCGCCTGTTATCACACGCGTGAAGTGCTCTTCGGCTTCTCCCCCGAGCGCGAAGCACGGCTTCGGGCGCTGGCGGTCCGGTATCAGAGCCATCCAACGCTCGGCCCCATGCTCGGCCTCATGCCCGGCACCGCGCGAATGGTGCGCGAGAACCCGATGTCGCTGCTCCCGAGCACCGAGTTCCCGACCTCCGGCACCTTCGACTTTCTGTTGCCGGAGGGCGTTGCCGCCCGGGCCGTGGTCTGTCAACGCGGGATTTAAGCGAAGAGGGGTGCCGAACGGCGTGTGCAGCCGAGACTTTTATCGGTAGGCCGTGACCCACTCACTCCCACACGCCAGATTGTACGCATGTCAACAACCGTAACGCTCATTCCCGGCGATGGCATTGGACCATCCATCGCTGATGCCACTGTTCGTATCATCACCGCCGCGGGCGCCCAAGTGGACTGGGATACCCAGGTCGCAGGTATCGCCGGCGTGAGTCGCTGGGGCGATCCCATGCCCGACGCCACGCTCGACTCCATCAAGCGCACACGTATCGCGCTCAAAGGTCCGCTGGAAACCCCCGTCGGTGAAGGCTTTCGCTCGGTCAACGTCGCACTGCGCAAAACGTTCGATTTGTACGCCAACGTTCGTCCGGCACGCACGATCATTCCCGGTGGACGATTCACGGACGTGGATATCGTCCTCGTGCGCGAAAACACCGAAGGCCTGTACATTGGGAACGAACACTACATTCGAATCGGCGATGATCCACGCGCGGCGGCGGAATCCATTGCGTTGATCACGCGACACGGGTCGGAGCGCATCGTGCGCTACGCCTTTGAGTACGCGCTGGCGAACGGTCGAAAGAAAGTCACGCTCGTGCACAAGGCGAATATCCTCAAATATTCGCAGGGCCTGTTCCTCGATACGGGGCGCATGGTGGCACGCGAATACGAAGGTCGCGTACAGTTCGAAGATCGCATCATTGATGCGATGGCCATGCATCTCGTCATGCGCCCGGAACAGTTTGATGTCGTCGTGACTACCAATCTGTTCGGCGATATTCTCTCTGACGAAATCTCCGGCCTGGTGGGCGGGCTGGGCATGACGCCGGGCGCCAACATCGGCGTGAACGCCGCGATTTTCGAAGCGGTGCACGGCACGGCGCCGGACATCGTGGGCAAAGGCATCGCCAATCCGGGCGCGCTGTTGCTCGCCGCGTGCATGATGCTTGATCACATCGGGCAGAGCGATGTAGCCACACGTGTGCGCGGTGCGTTTGAACGCACGGTGAAGTCTGGAACCATGCTGACGCGTGATCTTGGCGGCACGTCCTCAACCGACGAGTTTACTGACGCTGTGATCGCTGCATTGGCATGAGCGAGGGATCAGGCGCGGTCGGTACGCGCTTACTCCATCTCTCCGATGTGCACTTTGGTCGGCCCCACGTACCCACGCACGTGGCAGCCGCTGAGGCGTTCGCGGAGAACGGCGCGTTCGATGCGATCATTGTGTCGGGCGACATGTCGCAGCGTGCGCGGCGACGCGAGTTCAAACGCGCGCGTGCGCTGCTTGATCGCCTCGCAAAGTTTGCACCAGTGCTGGTGGTGCCGGGCAATCATGACGCGGCGTGGTGGTTTGCGCCGCTCGGTTTTGGTCCGACCCGCATGATTCACTCCGGTTATCGCCGCTGGATCAACGAAAATCTCGAGCCAACGCTGCAGGTGCGGGGTGCCACCGTGGTGGGGTTGAATTCATCGCCCGGTATTCGGCTGCACACCCTGACCAAACGGCCGCGCGACTTATCGGTGAAAGGAGCGCTGACGCAAGCACAACTCGCCGACGCGCGCACACGATTTGCTGCGGCGCCCGTGAATGATTTGCGTGTGCTGGTGGTGCATCACAACGTGGTGCCCGGCGAGCTGTCGCGGCGTTGGGGACTGACCAAGCACGAGACGATGCTCGATGAAATCGTCGCCACCGGCGCCGACATCGTGCTCTCGGGCCACGACCATCAGGAACGCGCGGAAACGGTGCAGCGCCCGCACGGACAGTTTGTGGCCAGCACGGCGGGTACGCTCAGCAATCGCTCGCGCGGCGAGCGGCCCAGTGCGTTCATGACCGTGCTGGCCGATGCCGAACGCATCATCGTAACACCGCACGTGTACGACGTCACGGACAACGTCTTTCACCCCACGACCCCGCACGTTTCGGCCCGTCTGGCGAGATAAGGGGCGGGTGGGCGGGAGCTCGAACGGGGCACGGGCCGAACGGCGGCGTCTCCTTGCGAAGCGCACCCGGATGTGATATCTTAGTACTAAGATACATGAACCGGCGCCCGACGCCCGGAGGTCCAGATGTCCATTACCGGCCTGCATCACATCACCCTCGTCACGGCCGACGCGCAGCGAAACGTCGACTTTTACACGAGAGTGCTCGGCCTGCGACTTGTTAAAACGACCGTCAACTTTGACGATCCGAGCAGCTACCATCTCTACTACGCCGACGCTGTCGGTACACCCGGGAGCGTGGTCACGTTCTTCGAATGGCCGCGCGCGCCGCGTGGTCGCCCCGGGGTGGGCGGCACGCACCATCTCGCGATGCGCGTGGCGGACCGCAGCGCCCTGCTGCGCTGGAAGCGTCGGTTAACTGATCTTGGTGTGCACGTGCGCGGGCCGTACGATCGGCACTACTTCGCGTCCATCTATTTTCGCGATCCGGACGGCACGATTCTCGAAATTGCGACGGACGGACCGGGGCTGCTCATCGACGACGCGGGGCAGGCGCCCGGCGTTGCGCAGCACTCGCCGCCATCGGAGCTTGTGCGTGGCGCGCGTGACGAAGGAGCGATTGCCGCGGCCACATGGCCAGAGCCAGTGCCAGGTATCGACGCAGACATGTCACTCACCCGTGGCATGCACCACATCAGTGCGACCGCGAGTGATCTCTCGCGCACAGATGACTTTTTGCGCGGTCAGCTCGGACTCACTTTGGTAAAACGCACCAGCAACTTCGACGATCCGAGCATGCCGCATTGGACATGGGGCACGGCCGACGCGCGTCCTGGCTCATTGATTACCTACTTCGAACTCAACGCGCCGCACGCGAAGCGATCGGTGATGGGCGCGGGCCAAACACATCACTACGCGTTCTCCGTGCCGGATGACGATGCGCAGGGTGCGCTGCGCGAGCGGTTGTTGCTGGCGGGACTGTCGGTCTCCACGGTGCAGGATCGTGTGTACTTTCGTTCGATCTACTCCAAAGATCCCGATGGACACATTGTTGAAGTGGCCACCGCTGTGCCTGGTTTCCTGATCGATGAAGACGTGTCCGTTACGGGACGCGCGCTGCAACTGCCGCCATGGTTGCAGCAGCATCACGCGCGCATCAGCGCCGAACTCACACCGCTTGATTCACCTCCGTGGCCGCACGATGGTGCGAGTGCCACGCGTGAGCATGCGGGACAAACGTTGCACGCACCCGTACTCGCCGAGGTTGGTTCATGAACACGCGTACTCCGCTCGATCCGCACAGCGCGCAGCCGGTCCTGACACTTGGATCGTCGCTTGCCGACGCGCACGCCGCAGTAATCATCCTGCACGGACGCGGTGCGGATGCGCAGGATATTCTTCCGCTCGCGCACGAAATCAACGTGCCGCACGTCGCGTGGCTCGGCCCTGACGCCGCGAATAACGCCTGGTATCCCGATCGTTTCATGCAGCCACTCGCCAACAACGAACCGTGGCTCACGTCGGCGTTGGCCTTTGTGCATCGCACGGTGGAACAGGTGATTGCCGCAGGCATTCCGGCCGAACGCATTGTACTTGCCGGTTTCTCGCAGGGCGCGTGTCTCGCGCTCGAATACGCCGCGCGCAACGCCACACGTTACGGCGGAGTGATTGCGTTTGCTGGCGGCCTCATTGGCCCGGACGGTACGCCACGGGACTATGCCGGTTCATTCGACGGCACGCCAGTGTTCATTGGCGTGGGTGATCAGGATGCCCACATTCCCGTCTCTCGCAGCAGGGAAAGTGCCGAGGTCATGCAGCGTTTGGGTGCCACCGTTGATCTGCGTGTGTACCCCGGGCTGCCACACACGATTATCGAAGACCAGATCCTCGCCGCACGAGCAATCGTCTCGCAGGCGGCAACGGCGCCGCGCTGAATCGTCGCACTGGCGCCGAGCCACTACGCGTTGGCATCATTCGCCATGCTTGATATGTTTGGCGCCGTGAAGCGACTGGCTGCGCGCGGACGCGTGGCAATGAATGATGCGGTCAGCGAAGCGCAGCTCGGCTTCGATTTCTTTGCGCCCGCCTCAACAGTTGACGCTTCCGCGCCTGATGCGCCAGCGTCCCTCGATCGCATCTCCTCCAACACGGCCGATGCGAGCGTGGGGCCACGCGTGACCCCCGACGAGTCGCCAGCATCTCGTGCGCGGCCGTCGCGCGGAACCGCCGCACGCCGCGCACAGAGTGCGATGCTGCTACATCGTCTGCACACACTTGGCCTGCGCACTGTGGACACCATCGTGCTCATGCGCACGCGTCGTGTCATGGTCTCGGTCATGGGCCGCACGCTGCGCTTGCACGAAGGCTACGCCAATGCGCCGGAGGAAGTACTGCGTGCGGTGGTCACGTTTGCCACGGCACGAACGCGTGCGGCACGTTTTGCGGCGCGCGATGTGATTCTCGCGCATCCGGTCGATCGACCGGCCGCCGTCAGGCGCGAGGAGCCGGTGCGACCTGGTGATGCACCGCTGCTGGCTCGCCTCGCCGACGCACATGCGGAGTTCAATGCGCAGCACTTTGGCGGCGCGTTGTCACGCATTCCGGTGCGTTTGTCTGGCCGCATGAAAACGCGGCTCGGACACTACAGTCCCGCCGGTGAAGACGGTCCCGGTTCCGAGATTGTGTTGAGTCGGCGGCATTTGCGCCGCGATGGATGGGCCGAAACCATGCACACGTTGCTGCACGAGATGGTGCATCAGTGGCAAGACGAAACCGCACGTCCGCTGGATCACGGCCCATCGTTTCGCAAGAAGGCGAAAGAGGTGGGAGTCCTGCCGAGAGCCCGCCGCGCGGTGGGATAACCGCGCGGCGGGCTTTTGTTCACTCAGCTCACGGCACGTTGCCGAAGCGTGAGGCGAAGATGAGACGGTAGTTCTCATCGATGCGTCCAGAGCCCGGCACATTCTCCAGACGGGAGGCGGACGCGGAGTACTGCGTCGCCGCACCGGCCTGCAATCCCCACGCAGTGTTAAACCCGACCACGCCGGAGAGATCTGGCAGGTCGAGCGTGTACGACGCACCGCCGCCGAGAAACGCGGCGGTGGCATAGATGGTCCAGCCGCGCCCGTTGCCCGTTGTCTGCTGATAGGAGACGGTCAACTCGGCATTGTACTCCGTCTGGAACTGTCCGGTCGCGCGATAGCGCTGGTACGGCGCGCTGGCGAGTGTAGAGAATGTCGGCGCGTTCAGGTTCGCCCCAAGGGTGACGGTGCGGTTCTGCAGTTCGCGATTGTACTGCGTGACACCGCGCGCCGTGCCAGAGGTGCCGCCAGTACTCGAAACCGCGATAGCCTGCACCTGATGCAGGTCACCGGCCTGAGTGCGAGCAAAAGGAATTCCATAGACCGGGCGCGAGTTGCCGCCACCCGTTGCGGGAAGCGTAAAGAAGCCTGCCGCGCCGTTCGCCGTGAAGAATCCGCCCGTGACGTTTATGATGTCCGAGCCGGCATTGGCCAGCGTGTAGGTTGCCGTTGCAGGCGCAAACGCGTCGGCGCTATTGAAGTCGATCACCGGCATCGTGCTGCCCGCTGCTGGGTTCACGTTGCGGCGCAGCAGGAACCGATCGGGCACAAACGCGAACGTGTTGAGGTCGATGCCAACGCGTGCAGCGATCAGATCCGTGACCCGGTCATCGACGTCATTCAGCGTGAACGAAGTGGTTGGGAACGTGACCTGGCCGAGGATGCCGGCCAAACCCACGTAACCCTGTTGCCCTGCACTGAGCCCCGCAAACGTGCCGTTCACCGTTTTGGTGTTCGGATTCGCATCACATTCGGCCAGACCGTTCGTGATGAGCTCTGCCCGTGACATCTGGAAGATGAACGTGGATGTCGCGCCGCCCTCAAGCGGTTGCACGACGGCGATCGAGCCCACGTTCTCGCTGATGTTGAACTGATACGTCTGATTCGCACCAGGCAGCACGCGAGTCCACGTTCCATTCGCACCATCACGGAATGCAAACCACAGCGGGAATCGCTCGGGATCGCAGAATCGGAACGTCACGTTCCCCGTGCCAGGCACCGGCGCCGACTGCACGGTGATACCAAGATTGGTCGTGCGTTCAACAAGTCCGGTGGCGTTGCCGCGAACGACAACGGTGACGTTGCCCGCCGCTGCATTCGCTGCCGCCGTAATGCTGAGCTGTGCCTGCGTGCCTGTCGCGGAAGCCGGCACAAAGTTCGCCGTCACACCCGCCGGCAGTCCCGTCGCGGTGAGATTCACCGCGCCAGTAAAGCCACCACTGCGAGCAATGTTGACGGTGGTAATCGCGGTCTGTCCCGCCGTGAGCGTGACCGTTGACGGACTGACATTGATGACAAAATCACCGAGGCTGGCCGCGGTGACTGTCAGCGTCAGCGCGGTCGTGCTTGTGACAGTGCCAACGGTACCGCGCACCACCAGGTTGTACGTGCCCGCGGCCGTCGTCTGCGCCACGCTCACCACGAGCTGCGTACTCGAACCCGTTGCCGGATTCGGCGTGAAGACGCCCGTCACACCTGTTGGGGCCCCTTCCAGCGCCATCTGCACGTTGCCCGTAAGCCCACCGCCACGTGTGACCACAATCGGCAGCGCCGCACTCTGCTGCGCTTGCGTAATCGTGACGGCTGCAGGTGCGATCGTGAGCGACAGTGTCGGCACTGGCGCCGGGGCGGTTACGGTCAGTGCAATCGTGGCCGTTGCGGCGGCCCCGGTGCCCGTCCCGCGTACGGTCAGCGTGTACGCGCCCGGTGCCGTGTTCGCCGCGACGGCCAGCGCCAGCGCGGCCGGTGCGGTGGTCGCAGGATTCGGTGTGAAGGTACCTGTGACTCCCGTCGGTGCATTTTCGAGCGTGAGCTGCACATTCCCTGTGAATCCGCCTGAGCGAGCCACCGCGATCTGCGACGTGCCGGATTGACCAGCAACGACAGACACCGCAGCCGGCGTGGCCGTGAGGGTAAATGCAGGCGTCTGCGGGACTGTCACCGTGAGCGTAAACGTGGTGGTGGCTGCGGTAACCGACGCGCCCGTCGCACGAATCGTGATCGGATACGTGCCCGCGGCCGCGTTGGCGGCCACCGCCAAGGCGAGCGAGCTGCTCGAGGTGCCTGTGGGCAGCGACGCGGGCGTAAATGTTGCCGTGACGCCGGCAGGCACGCCTTCTGCCGCCAGTGTGACCGCACCGGTAAAGCTGCCACCGCGCGTGATGTTCACGGCGACCGTCGCCGAGGTGCCGGTGACCGCTGAGCCGGTGCCAGCGGCAACGGCGACCGCGAGGGTGCCAGGCGTTGGGGTGGGCGGCGGCGTTGGATCGTCGCTGCCGCCGCAGGCAGCGGCAACGGTCAGAAGGGAGAGTGCGACGAAGTGCCGGAGTCGCGAGAGAGGGCCAATGCGTCGAGACATATCGAGGGCCAGAGAAGGGAAGTGAACACGTGATGCAACGTGCCGAAGCACGCGCCCAATGGAGCGGGCCGCGGGACAACCGCGTGCGTGGGAAATACAGACCCGAGCTCTGAAACGCCAACGGCGAGCTCAGCCGCAACAACTCCGCTCGTGTCCGGCTATATTCCGCCAGCTTCCTTGCCCCGAGTTTGGGCTCCACTGCGAGGGTTTTCTATGTCGTTCGACACACTTTCCGATCCAATTCCGGCGCTTCCATCGGTCGAACTGTCCGCGCACGCGGCGGACCTGTTCAACATTGACGCGGCCCTGACCGAAGAAGAGCGCGCGATTCGTGACACAGTGCGTGCATTCGTTGACGAAAAAATTATTCCGATCATCGGACAGTGTTACGTCGATGGACGTTTTCCGGCGGAGCTCATTCCGGAAATGGCCGAGATGGGCTTGCTCGGTTCGTCGCTGCCGGAGGAGTATGGCTGCGCCGGCCTCTCGAGCGTTGCGTACGGGTTGATCATGCAGGAGCTCGAGCGCGGTGACTCGGGTATTCGCTCGTTTGCGTCAGTGCAGGGCGCACTTGTGATGTATCCGATCTTTGCGTTCGGTAGCGAGGAACAGCGCCGCACGTATTTGCCGCGTCTCGCGAAAGCGGAGTTGATTGGCTGCTTTGGCCTGACCGAATCGGATTACGGATCAAATCCCTCGGGAATGATCACGCGCGCGCGTCAGCAGCCCGACGGCTCGTGGATTATCAACGGCGGCAAGATGTGGATTACAAATGGCAACATGGCCGACATCGCGATCGTCTGGGCAAAAACCGAAGACGGTGACAGCGACAAGTCGATTCGTGGGTTCATTGTGCACACCGATACGCCAGGATTCAGCGTCAAGGAAACGAAAGGCAAGCTTTCTCTGCGAGCCAGTGTGACAAGCGAGCTGGTCTTTGAGGACGTGCACGTGGCCGCCAACGCACTGCTGCCGAACTCAGGCGGCCTCAAGAGCCCACTGATGTGTCTGACGCAGGCGCGCTACGGCATCTCGTGGGGCGTGCTCGGCGCGGCCCTGGCGTGCTTCGAAGAAGCGGTGTCGTACGCGAAGAATCGCGTCATGTTCGACAGGCCGATCGGCGGCTTTCAGATTCAGCAGGTGCGTCTCGCTGACATGTTGACCGAAATCGTGAAGGGTCAGCTCGTGGCGCTGCATCTCGGACGACTCAAAGACGCCGGCAACTTCACGCCCGTGCAAGTGTCGTTGGCCAAGCGCAATAACGTGCACATCGCCACGGAGGCCGCGCGCGAAACTCGTCGGTTGCTGGGCGGCAACGGTATTCTCGCTGAGTACGCGGCCATGCGGCACATGGCGAATCTCGAGAGCGTATACACCTACGAAGGCACGCACGACGTGCATTCGTTGATTCTTGGACAGGCCATCACGGGACTGAACGCGTTCAAGTAGAGAAACCCCTCTTGCGCGGGGATTTTTTCGCTCGCAATATGCCGTCACGAAAGGCGTGTATCGATTCGGACACGAATTGATCACCACGTCGCCAGCGCACACCCCCTCTCCCGGTGTGCGCCTCGGATCTTTGTCTCCCTTGGAGGCTCGTGATGCCAGTCAGTCGATGGTTGTTCGCTGCGGTTGGCGCGTTGCTCATGCTGTTCGCGCCACCGCCAACGCTCGAAGCACAATCCACCGGCGTGATTGCCGGAACGGTTGTTAATGATCGTGGTAGTCCTATCAGCGATGCGCAGATCGGTATCGAGGGACAAACGGTTGGTACCACCTCAGATGGCGGTGGTCGATTCAGACTCGCCGGCATCACTGGCTCCGGCTCTGTTCAGCTGACGATTCGCCGCATCGGCTACCAGCCGCGAACGATTGCCAGTACGATCGGTGCCGCCGATGTGCGGATTGTCCTATCAGAGCGCGCCCTCGAGCTGAATCAGGTCGTGACCACGGGCACGGTTGGCGTCACGGAAAAGCGCGCCATCGGCAACGCGGTGACCACAGTCAATGCCGCCGAGATTGTAGCCACGCAACCGATCAACAGCTTTCAGGACTTGCTTAACGGCCGCGCCAGCGGTGTCAGCGTGATTGCGAGTTCGGGTCAGGTTGGTACGGGTGCACGTATTCGTGTGCGCGGCGCCTCGTCGCTCTCGCTGTCGAACAATCCGCTCATTTATGTAGACGGCGTTCGCGTGGACAACACGCAAGCGAGCGGGCCGTCGAACCAGGCGTTTGGATCGGCGTCGATTTCTCGGTGGAACGACTTCAATCCCGACGACATCGAGAGCCTGGAAATTATCAAGGGTCCCGCCGCAGCCACGCTGTATGGTACGGAAGCGTCCAACGGTGTGATTCAGATTGTCACCAAGCGCGGTGCTGCGGGGCGGCCTACGTGGAACACCACGTTCCGCATGGGCAACAACTGGGTACCCGGCTGGCGCGATATCTACGATGACAACTTCGGGTTGATCATTACCGCGCGACCGGGCGGCGGACGCGATACCACGCTGACGTCGATCTCCACGTCGCAACTCAACGACTCGCTGAAATCGCGCTACGGCCGCGAGATCTTTGAAGCAGGGCTTTTGCAGGATCTGCAGATGAGCGTGAGCGGCGGCACCAACGTGCTGCGCTACTACGTCGGTGGCGGCTACCAGGAGAATCAAGGCGCCGAGCCGGTCAATCGGTTGCATCGCACGAACCTGCGCGTGAACCTGAGCGCGGTGATGAACGAGAAGTGGGATGTGCAAACGTCGGTTGGTTACACGACCGGACGTACGTACTTGCCGTATGAGTCCGGCGGCGGCGGCGCCACGTGGGCCACGCAATTTTCCTCACCGCAGTTCCTGTACACGCGGAGTGGCAGCGGTGCTTCGACGCTCGATTCGCCCGGAAATCCTCAGCTTGGTTTCCGAAGCGGTCCACCCGATGTGTACTACGATGCGTACAACATTTTTCAGGACGCCGGTCGATTCACCGGCAGCGTCACGGTGTCCAACCGCGCAAGCAAGTGGTTTAACCAGCGATTGATCCTCGGTGTGGATCAGCTGTCCGAAGACAATCAGACGTTGTCGCCACGCGACGACGTGCTCGGTGGCACGTTCCCGTCGTTCGCGGGATTGGCGGCGCCGACGAACGGCAGCATGGCCATTTCAACACGAAGCGTCACCTACAGCACGTTTGACTACGCCGCGAATGTTGAACTCGATCTGACGTCATCACTCCGCAGCATCACGTCGGCGGGCGGCCAGTTCTACGGCCGTCGCTCGCTTGCCCGGGCCGCGAGCGCTACAGGATTCCCGTCGGCCGGCCTCACGTCGCTCGCGGCGGCTGCCGTGCGCACCGTTGACGGCGACGAAGTCTTCGAAAACAATACCGTTGGCGGCTTCATTCAGCAGCAGCTCGTCTGGAACAATCGTCTGTTCCTGACCGGCGCCATTCGCGCTGACGACAACTCGGCCTTCGGCACCAACTTCGACATTGTGCGTTATCCGAAGTTGAGTGCGTCGTACGTGATCAGCGAAGAGCCTTCTATCAAGTTGCCGTCCCTTGTTGACCAGTTGCGTTTGCGCGTGGGTTACGGTGGGTCCGGTTTGCAGCCTGGCGCGTTCGACGCCATTCGCACCTACTCGGCAACCGGTGGTTTCCTCACACCGTCATCGGCCGGCAATCCGGATCTTGGACCGGAACGCAGTACGGAGCTCGAACTGGGTTTTGACGCCGGATTGTTCAGTGATCGTGTCAGCATCGAAGCCACATATTTTGCCGGCACAACCACAGACGCCATTCTGTCACGCCAGGCCGCACCGTCGGCGGGTTTCCCGGGTCAGCAGTTGTTTAACGCGGGCACCGTTGATCGCAAAGGCTTTGAAATGATGCTGCGCTATCAGGCAATCAATCGCGAAAACTTCGGTCTGGATTTCACGCTGAGTGGCAGCGATACGCGATACAACATTGCGAGCCTGGGCGCCGCTGGCGACACGGTCTCGATTTCGTCCAGCAATATGCACGTCGTCGGTCACGCGCCGGGCGCCTGGTTTGATCGTCGCATTGTGAGCGCCGAGTTCAACCCGGCCACGGGTCGCGCCATCAATATTCTGTGTGATGACGGTGCCGGTGGTACACGCTCCTGCGCCGGTGCACCGCGTGTCTTCCTGGGCAACTCGGTGCCAACAACAGAAGGTTCGTTGGCTACGGGCGTCACGATCTTCAAGAACTTTCGTGTGAACGCGTTCTTCGATTATCGCGGTGGCTACAAGAAGCTTGACGGCAACTACCGCGTGCGCTGCGGTGCGTTTACACATTGCCGCGAACTCTATGTGCCGGCCGAGTATGATCCGGCGTTGATTGCCGCCGTGCAGGGTGGTACCGCCTTTACGCACCATCTCATCTCCGATTCCGACTTCGTGCGCTTCCGCGAACTGTCGGCTACCTACACGTTGCCAAGCAATCTCACGCGTACACTCAAGGCGTCGCGCGCGACGATCACACTGGCAGGTCGCAATCTCGGATTGTGGACGAGCTTCCCCGGCATTGAACCGGAAGCGTCGTTCAATGGTGGTACACGCGGTGGCTCATACGGACTGTGGGAGCAGAATGTGCTGCCGCAGCTCCGTCAGTTTGTGACCACCGTCAACCTCAACTTCTGACCGCCATGCGCTCACTTAACAACGACTCCGTGACGCAGGGTTCCGGTGGCCGTCGGTCTGTGAACCGTGGCTACGCTCTGCGTTCCAGCTTTACCCTTGCGGTGTTCGCGCTCTCGCTCACCGCGTGTGATACATTCGATCGGTTGCTTACTGTGAGCACACCAAGCCGACTCGCCGAAGAATCGTATCTTGTGCCGTCAAACGCGCTGCTCATTTCGAACTCGGCGGTGGCCGATTTCGAATGCGCGCTTGGTGCGTACATCGTGGCCAGCGGCATGGCGTCGGGCGAGTTTATCGAGACCACGCAGACCGCCTCGCGATGGGACTACGATCGTCGTTCGATCGTTCCGGTACTTGCCGAATACTCCACGTCGGGATGCGGCGGTATCGGAACGTACACACCGATCAACGTCGCTCGGCACACCAACGATCAAGCTGTGCGCGTGATCGAAGGATGGACCGATGAACAGGTCGCGAATCGGCAGCGATTGATCGCGCGGAACTCAGCCATGGCTGGCTACTCCGTGCTGCTGCTCGGTGAAGCATTCTGTGAGTGCACGATCAACGTTGGACCGGCGCTCACCTCGGCGCAGGCGTTCGATTCCGCCGAAGTTCGATTCACCAAAGCCATCACCGCAGGCCAGGCGGCCAACGAAACGGCCATTGTGAATCTCGCGCGCGTCGGTCGTGCGCGCGCGCGTCTCAACAAAGGCGACGCGGCGGGCGCGGCGGCAGATGCCGCGTTAGTGCCGGTGGATTTTGTGTTCAATGCGACCGCTGACCTCAACGCCGTGGGTCGCAACAATCGCATCTTTGTGCAGAACAATCAGAACTTCGGTGTGAGCGTTGGCGTGGCCTATCGCGGTTTGACGGTGGCAGGAGCGCCCGATCCGCGCGTGCGTGCCGTGGATGCTGGTCGCAACGGGAGTGATCAAACCACACGCTCGTGGATCCAGCAGAAGTACCCCGCGCAGGCTTCACCAACGCCGATTGCCACGGGCGTGGAAGCGCGCCTGATCCTCGCCGAAGCACGTGGCGCGGCAGAAGGTGTAGGCATTCTGAATGCCCTGCGCGCCCGAGCCGGTATCGCCCTTCCACCGATAACGACCGCCGAAGCGGCGGCGTTTACCGCGACCCTGGTCGAAGAGCGTCGTCGAGAGCTTTTCCTGCAGGGCTATCGCTGGTTTGACATTCGCCGCCTGAACCTGCCGCAGAATCCGGCGGTTGGTGCGGTGTATCCAAAGGCCGGCTTCTACGGCGACCAGCGCTGCTGGCCGTTGCCCGACGCGGAGCGGTTCGCCAATCCGAACGTCTAGCTCCTGACGGGTGTGGACGTCACACGGGTCGCCAGCCACTTGCTGGCGGCCCGTGTGTGTTTATCGCTCCGGAGTGGCGGGGCACGGCGCACCGCTTGGGGATTCGGCAAACGCGACGGTCGCGTCACATTGCCCCGCGTCGCGTATGGTCCTAGCTTTCGCTCGTGAATTCATTCACAAGCAACCCGAGCATGGAGCGACTGCGGTGAAGATTGCCGTCTGCATCAAGCGCGTCCCCGTGATGGAAGTAAAGTTCGCGATTACCGCGGACGGCTCCCGTTACGAAGAGACGGGCCTCAAATACGATATCAACGACTTTGATCTCTGGGCCATTGAAGCGGCCCTGCAGCTCAAGGAAAAGGCCGGTGATGGCACGGTGCACGTGGTGTGCCTCGGCCCCAACGCGGCGCAGGAACAGATCCGCAAGGCCATGGCCATGGGCGCCGATTCCGGCGTGCTTCTGGAATCCGACGCGCGCAACTACGACGGGCTGGCCGTTGCCCGTGCGCTGGCCGCTGAGCTCAAGGGCGGTGCGTACGATCTGGTGCTCTTCGGACGCATCTCGATTGACTCCATGAATCAGATGACGGGTCCGATGGTCGCCGAGCTGCTCGACCTCCCAGTGGTGACCAACGTGTTCAAGCTCGACATCAACGGGGCGACGGGTCGCGCGGAACGCGTGCTCGAAGGCGCCAGCGAAGTCGTGGAGTTCCCGCTGCCTGCCGTGCTCACCATCGATGACGGCTTAAATAAGGAGCGGTTGCCGTCGCTCAAGGGCATCATGGCGGCCAAGAAAAAGCCGCTTGAGATCAAGCCCGCCAATCTCGACGCCGCGCAGGTCACGGTGCGTTCCATGGCGCTGCCCGCTGAGCGCGCCGCGGGCCGCATTGTAGGTGAAGGTGCAGATGCGGTGCCCGAACTTGTTCGTCTCCTCCAGACCGAAGCGAAGGTGCTCTGATCATGGCCAACGTTCTTGTATTCGCCGAGTCGCGCGCGGGTGAACTGCGCAAGGTTGCACTCGAAGCAGTCACGGCCGCGCGTCGTTTGACTGAGCTCTCCGGTGGCGGTGCTGTGCACGTGCTGCTCGCCGGTGCGGCCGGCATTGGTAGCAAGGCCGAGCCGCTCGCCGCGCACGGTGCCGACAAGGTGCTCGTGCTTGAGCACGCGGGTTTCGCGTTGCACAATCCCGAAGCGCTTGCCGCCACGCTCGCGCAGTTGCTCAGTTCAGGCACCTACGCGTACGGATTGTTCAGCGGCACGTCGCACGGCCGTGATCTTTCACCGCGCGTTGCCGCAAAGCTTGGGGTCGGACTCATTCCTGACCTGACGGGCTTCACCGTTGAGAACGGCGCGGTGGTCGGTCAGCATCCGATTAACAACGGCAAAGTCATTGCCACGCTCGCGCTCTCCGGTTCCCCCACGCTGCTCTCGGTCCGTCCCGCTGCGTTCACACCTGCACCCGCGGAACGGGCGCTTGTTGCGGAATCCATCACCTCGGCTGCGGATCCGGCGGCGTCGCGCGTGAAAGTGATTGAGCTTAAGCAGGGCAACACGGACAAGATCGATCTGAACGATGCGGCTGTTGTCATTGCTGGCGGTCGCGGTCTGAAGGTGGCCGACAACTTCAAACTGTGCGACGATCTGGCCGAAGCGTTCGGCAACGCGGCGGTTGGTGCCACACGCGCCGTGACCGACGAGGGCTGGCGTCCGCACTCTGATCAGATTGGACAGACCGGTCGGAATGTCAGTCCGGACTTGTACATCGCCGCCGGTATCTCAGGCGCCATTCAGCATCTCGCCGGTATGCGCACGTCGCGCACGATCGTCGCGATCAACAAGGACAAGGACGCACCCATCTTCAAGATTGCCGACTACGGAATCGTTGGTGACGCGCTTGAAGTGCTTCCGGTGCTCACCGAGGCCGTCAGGGCGGCGAAGGCGTCGTAACGGGAACGTGTGATCCATTCGCGGTAGAAGCACTCGCCCGTTCCCAAACAAGTCCTGGCGGACGGGCGAAGTGCAGGCGAGGCTGTCCGCTCGTGTCCAGTGTCGCGAGCAACTCGGTTGGCCCATCCTGCGTGTGGTACGTCAGCGAAATGTTCAGTCGGTCGCCGAAAGGCACGATGGCAAGTCCGGCGATGCGGTATCGCTCCATCATCGGGGATTTCGCGGCGCCAGTTTGGTTCGCCGCTCCGATCGTCAGCGTCGTCGGAGTGAAATCCATCGTCGCGCCCTCGTAGCCCGGAAAGAGGGTATGCCACGTTCCGATCAGAGCGTGAGGCATGGGGGCGACTGATGATGAAGTTGCCGCGAAATTGAACCAGAGCACTCCTGATGCGGCCACGATGAGGATGGTCAGCAGGTGCCGCACGTTGAACGCGGCACGCAGCAGCACGGGCGCTGCCCGTTTGTGGTGATGCGGAGAGGCGCTCAGCGCCGGGATGGACTGAGGATTGGTGCGGCGAATAAAACGTTCGACATCGCGGAGCTCTTCGGGCGTCAGGTCAGTCATGCCGTTGCCTTCATCCGAGGCGTGGGTTTTGCGTCCCGCGTCTCCGGTGTGAGGTGTTGAGCGCGCGCAATTCGCTTCAGTTCGCCGCTCTGCGCAACGACGATCATAGCGTCTACGACACGCGGATCGAAGTGAGTGCCGCGGTCGGAGGCAATGCGCCGCACCGCCTCCTGGAGCGAAAGGCCGGTTCGATACGGGCGATCGCTGACCATGGCGTCGAACGCATCCGCCACCGCCACGACGCGCGCGAGGAACGGAATCTCTTCCCCTGTGAGACCGTCCGGATATCCGCGACCGTCCAGCCGCTCGTGATGGGAGCGAACCAT
Source organism: Gemmatimonadaceae bacterium (assembly GCA_022843265.1). Classification (GTDB taxonomy): domain Bacteria; phylum Gemmatimonadota; class Gemmatimonadetes; order Gemmatimonadales; family Gemmatimonadaceae; genus JAABRT01. The sequence continues at coordinate 23,470 of JALHNZ010000010.1, read as the reverse complement.
CGGCAGCAGGTCGCGAAACGCGGGAATAGCCGACAGAATCTCCACCCCGATTACGGGATGACGATGCATCATGGCGAGTTCGTCGGGCGACAGGGCGCCGGCCTTGTTGAGAACCTCCGGCGGCACGCCAATCTTGCCCACGTCGTGCAGCAGGCTGCCGCGATAGAGCTGAAGCAGCGCCGCCTCCGGCAGCGCAAGCTCGCGGCCCAGCAGCACGGCCACTTGCGTCACGCGCTCGCTATGACCCGCCGTCCAGCGCGAGTTCGCGTCGATGGCACTGGCAAAGGCCTTGAGTGTCCCCGTGGACAGCGCGTCGAGTTGCTCGAGCAGTCGCACGCTTGCCAATGCAACGGCCAGGCGGTCGACGACGCGTCGCACGTCCTCAAGATGCTGCGCTGCAAATGCGTGATTGACCGGCGCGTGCAATGCCACCACGCCGACCAGCGCCTGGTGCTGTCGGAGGGGCAGCAGCACGAGGTCGCTACTCAGCACTGCACTCCCGGGCGGCTCCTGGGGGCTTCGGAATGCGCTGCCCTGCGGCAGCTCCCGGGTGGTCACGTGACCGCCGACGTCCTCGAGCAACGCGCGATCGACTGGGGTGAGGAAGCCGCGCTCGGTCCTGATCAGGAAGGCAGGCGGGGCAACGCTCGAGCTGAGGGTAATCGCATCAGTGTCGTTCGCGTCGAGCAGCACGATCGCGACGTGTCGCGTGTCAACGGTACGGTGCAGGCGCGCAATGGCCACCTCGACAAGTGCATCGGTGCCTGGCGTGCGCAACGCCACGTCGTCCATGGCGTCGAGATGGCTCATGAGTGAGAACTGACGACCGATCGAGCGTGTCATCGCGTTGAACGCGTCGGCCAACTCGCCATACTCATCATCGGCCGTCACCGTGACGGTCGTGTCGAACAGCCCTTGACGCACTCGACGAGTCCCCGCGTGCAGCGCCTCGAGCGGCTCGGTGCGGTGACGTATCTGGGCGTGGCTGAGGCCAAAGGCGGCCACCATCGCGATCGCCAGCAAAGAGACGAGCGTGCGGAGAGTACTTGACGCAGGCGCCTTCGCGACATCGGCGGAGCTGATCATCACCAAACGCCATGAAGGAGCGCCATAGGCCGCTCGCAGGTAGACATCACGAGACACGTGCAGCCAGCCTTCAGCCGACAATGCGGCGCTGGTTGAGTCCCCCGAGCGCGCGAGCGCACTGATGTGCCGCTGCGTGGTCGTATCGAGAGAGGGCGAGCAGTGCAACAGCTGCCCCGAGCCTACATCCATGATGCAATAGCCGCTGGACTGCTCGTCGAACAGCTCCGTGAGCGCCTGCCACGCCTTGCTCATGTCGATCGTTCGGTCGACACGCTGTCCGGTGGAGGGACGCAGCACGGTGGCAACGATCCGCGCCGATCCTGGCTCGCCGGACACTGCAGGCAATACGGTCACTCGCGGCGCGTCCTCGCTGCTGAACCCTGCACGTTCGACCGCGGCTAGCAGACGCTCCAGCACAACCAAAGAGGCTGAACGCGCATTCTGGTGCAGCGCGCCGATTGCCTGTGTCTCGAGTGCCGCGTGGATCTGCGAAACGCCCACTCCGGCCACCAGCGTTGCCGGCAGCATCGCGGCGCCAAGAAAGGCGAGCAAAGTGCGTCGACCAACGCGTGTTTTCAGGAATCCGGATTGCGTCGTACCCCTGCGCATTTCAGTACTTCCGCGCCAGGCCGACAAACCCGCCGTCGTTCGCGACGACGATATCGTCCCGAGAAGTGGCAGCCGTAAGCGCCTGCGCAGATGCGCCGTCTCGCCCACGGCTATACAGGTCGAAGCGGGAGTTGATTGGCACGAGAAACCGGTCTTTCCGAGCGCCGGCAGGCGGGGCCTTCCCCCGCGTGGCCGGAAACACGTAGTAGACATACGGTCGCTTCCAGGGATCGAGTCGTCCCTGCCAGCCGATCGCTGCCAGCGATGTCGGAAGCTTTTCGTCGAAACTGAGCGCAGCGACCATCGCCTTCAGGTCGGAGATGGCCTTGACTTCACGCGCCCGCTCCACGGCCTCGCGAAGTCGCGGGAACCCCATGGCCATGAGCAATCCCAGCAGCACAGTCACCGAGAGCATCTCGATCATCGTGAATCCGCTGCTTCGCTCACGGCGAGGCTGGCTCCCCGGCCGTTGACGCCCGGGGAGCTGGGTGGATCTCTGCGTACCAGTCACAGCGCGTCGTTCAGAGAGTGTCGGGTTCATGACGGAGATGTTGCATAGATGCCCCGTACCCGGAGGTTCGGCAGGGGAGCGGTGGACTTGAATGACCGGGGGTGAGTCCCCGGCCTTCGGTCCTCGCGTGAAGGGCGTGTGTGTCGGGTCAGTCGTCTCCGGTTGGCGGGTTGTCCCGGTCAGGGTCGCGCCCTAGTTTCGCCTTATGACTCTGCTGAACATCGTGTTTGCGCTCTGTCTCGTGGCAGCCGGCGCCTTCTTTACCCGGAGTGCGCTGCGACTGCGCCGCTGGGCGCTGATCGGACACGCTGAGGATCGTACCAACGATCCCGCAACGCGCACAAAAAACCTGCTGCTGGTTGGTATCGCGCAAACAAAAATCATGCGCGACGGGTTTGGTGGCCTGATGCACGCGCTGGTGTTCTGGGGGTTCTGCGTACTGGCACTCGGTGCACTGGAAATCCTGATCCAGGGCGTCGTGACCGGTTTCACTTACGCGTGGATTCTGCCGCAGCCGCTCTTCGTCGTGTACATCTTCTCGCAGGAACTCTTCTGCGGATTGGTGCTCGCCGCGGTGGCGTGGTTGTTCTACCGACGCCTGGTCATCAAGCCCAAACGTTTCAGCGGTGATCCGGTGCACGGCGGCGACGCGCTGTTCATTCTGAGCATGATCACGGTGCTCATGGTCACGCTGCTGCTCACCTTCGCGATGGAGATCCACGCGGGCGGCGCATCGACGGGACACATTTTTTCGGCCCCGATTGCCTCGCTGTTTGGTGGACTCAGCGCCAACGCGGCGCATCTGCTCGGACGTTCGAGCTGGTGGACTCACGCGCTCGGCCTGCTGTTCTTTGCGAACTACCTGCCGTTCTCCAAACATCTGCACGTGTTGACGTCGCTGATCAACACGTGGTACTCGAACACGTCGGGCCCGGGTCGCATTGGCGCCATGCGCCCAATGGATCTCGAAGCAGAAGACGCGGAGCAGTTCGGTGCCAACGATGTTGAGCACCTGTCGTGGAAAAACCTGATGGATGGGTATTCGTGCACAGAGTGCGGACGCTGCACCGCCGCGTGCCCGGCCAACATCACGGGCAAAAAACTTTCGCCGCGCATGATCGTGGTGAAAACTCGCGCCCGTCTCACGGAAAAAGCGCAGACGCTCGACGCTATTGCTGGCGGTACCGCAACCGCCGAGCAGCAGGCCGTACTCGACAAGCGACTGCTCGACGACTGGATTACCGAAGAGGAACTGTGGGCCTGCACCAGCTGTCGCGCCTGCGTCGAAGAATGTCCGGTGTCGATTGATCAACTCGATGTGATCAACGAGTTGCGTCGCGATCTCGTGCTCATGGAATCACGGTTCCCTGAAGAGGCGCAGGGCGCGCTGACCTCGCTTGAACGCAACGGCAGTCCGTGGGCCTTCAGCGCGGCCGATCGCGCTGCGTGGACTGAGGGACTCGACATTCCCACCATGGCTGATATGGCCGCGCGTGAGGAACGCCCTGAGATTCTGTTCTGGGTGGGCTGCATGGGTTCGTTCGACGATCGCGCGAAAAAAATCACCGTCGCATTCGCGCGTATCCTGCAGGCCGCGAATGTGAAGTTCGCCATCCTTGGCCAGGAGGAGACGTGTCACGGTGATCCGGCGCGTCGTATGGGCAACGAGTATTTGTATCAGATGCTCGCCAAGGGGGTGATCGAAACGCTTGATGGTTATCAGGTCAAGACGGTCGTCACGTTTTGTCCGCACTGCTTCCATCAGATGGGCAAGGAGTTTCCCGATCTCGGTGGACATTACGACGTGATCCATCACACCGAGTACATTGAGCGCTTGCTCAACGAAGGGCGTGTGCCGCTTGAGACGGAACATGGGCAGCGCCTCAAGGTTGCGTACCACGACTCGTGTTATCTCGGTCGCTACAACGATGTGTACGACGCGCCGCGCAATACGCTGCGCAAGGCGCTCCCTGTGATCACGCTGGTCGAGCCGCCGCGCACGAAGAGCCGCGGATTGTGCTGCGGCGCCGGTGGTGGACGCATGTGGATGGAAGAAACAGAAGGTAAGCGCGTGAATGTGGAACGCACGGAAGAACTGCTGGCCACCGGCGCGGATACGATCGCGGTGGCGTGTCCTTTCTGCATGACCATGATGACCGACGGTCTCACCGCCTCCGGCAGCGAGGTGCCGGTCATGGACATCGCCGAGGTGGTCGCCGGCCAGCTGGCAGGAGTAGCGCAGGGCGCCTGAGCCACCGGCGGCGCGTGTGGAAGGTCGAGCGGCTGGCGCGGTGCGTCAGCCGCTCTTGCATACGGGGTCCTGCATCATTATGCATTCAGAATGCATAATATCTCCGCCCTGCGCCGGTTCGCCGGTGACGGGGCGGTCGTCGTCTCGGGACTCGTCCCGACCACGCCGACCGCCCGGGATTCACGTCGCACCGACGCGTCGAACTTCGCGCGTCAGGGCACGTCAACCTCGTTGCGCGCCCGTGTCGCGCAGCCGGCGGATGCGTTGGGTATTGCCACGCTCATCAGCCGCTACACGGCCGACGGCTCGTTGCTGCCGCGCAGTGCCGCCGATGTGCTGAACGCCATCGATTCGTACGTGGTGGTGACGGCGCCCGATGGGGCTGTGCTCGCCTGCGCGGCACTGGCAGAATATTCGCCGTCACTGGCCGAAGTTGCATCAGTGGCCGTGGCGCCAGCCGCGCAGGGGCATGGTCTCGGTTCGATCGTGGTGCGTGCCGTGGAGCGCCTGGCGCGCGTACGCGGGCACCGTGAGCTTTTTGCGCTGTCGCTCGCAGACCACTTCTTTTCACACCTCGGCTATCGCTCGGCCACGCTTGAGCGCTTTCCGGAAAAGCGGGCGCGGTATGCGGTGCTCAGCGAGAGCGGCGCAACGCTCGTGGCGAAGCGTTGCTTTCGCAAGCGGCTGCGCGCGCCGCGTGCCTTTCCGCGCGTGGCCAACAATACGAACCTCGTGTCAGCGCCCACGGTCTATCACGCAAAGCCGCAGCGCTAACGGCTGTAGGGCGGTGTGGTGCTGCCGAGCTGGTACGAATACACGGTGACGCGGTGCGCCGGCGGTAAGCCGGGCGCGCCGCTCGTCATTCCTGCCGCGCCGGGCCGTGCGCGTTGCACCAGATCGCCAGACGCCGCTTCCGGCTGCACCAGAACCGTGAGCGCATCCGTTTCCCGCAAACCTCGGCTGGCCGCTTCCTCTCGGAACGGCGCGAGCGCGGCTCGGCCGGGATCTGCAATCAGGACAAGTCCACCAGGCGCGAGCGTTTGCATGATCGTATCCGCCACGAGCGCCGCGTACTCGCGCTCGTACAAGACATCCGCGGCGCAGACCACATCGTAGCGGCCCAGATCATCTGGCAACGCGCGCCAGTCCACGTATCGCGTGCGCAATCGTGCGTCGCCGTCTCCAGCCAATCGCATCGCGTTCAGCCGCGTGACTTCGAGTGCGTCGCTGTAATAATCGGTGGCCATCACGCTGAAGCCCGCGCGTAACGCCGTTACAGAAACGAGCCCGACACCACATCCGAGCTCAAGCAGCGTGCGCCCTTCGCCCTGATGTCCACGCAACACACCGGCGAGCGCACGAGACGAGGGCCACACATCGGCCCAGTAGGGCAGGCGTTCGTCACCCTTGAAGTCCTCCTCGCAGATAAGCGACTCCGCGCTGCGCGGTTTACGCAGTACCACCTTGGCACCACCCGCTTCAACTGCTGAGGTCACGAGATCCAGCCGTGCCAGCGATGCATCCAACGCCGCCGTTCTTGCGCGATCCTGCGACTCTTGCGACGACGTCATGATGCCAACAGGGAAAAGGAAATGGAGCGTGCTGCGTGCACCGCGTCACAGGACTGATCGATCACGGCGCTTCTGCAAGTAGTGCGTGGTCGAGCAGCAGCGCACGCACCATGGTGCCCGCCGCGATATGATCAACCGGTCCATCGATCTCAAGCAGTGCGTTCGCGCGAGACATCGACGTGAGCAAGTTCGAGCCCTGACCGCCAGTGAGCCGCGCCTCGAGCACACCGTCTACCGCAACGTTCACTTCAGCTCGCAAATAGAACGTGAGGTCAGCGTTCGCGGACACTGATTCGCCCAATCGAACTGGTATGGTCTGAGGGAGCACACGGTTCTGCCCCGCGAGCACACGAATCGCCGGCAGTACGAACAACTGTGCCGTCACGAGTGTGCTCACCGGATTGCCCGGCAGGCCAATCCACGGTGTGCCACGAATGTGCCCCGCGGCAAGTGGACCGCCCGGTCGCACGCGCACGCGATGCACGTCAATACGTCCACCAAGCGATTCCATGACATCGCGCACGTGATCAAACGCACCGGCTGATACGCCGCCCGTGGTGATCAGTAAATCGCACTCGTGATCCAGTGCGCGGGCGAAGGCCTCGCGCATCAGCTCCGGATCATCAGGCAGCACCGGTAGCACACGCACATCCGCACCAGCGGCGCGCAGCAACGCGGGCAGCGAATAGCTGCTCGACGAGACAATCGCCCGCCCGTCGCGCACCGCGTCAATCGCCGAGACATCCACGAGTTCGTTTCCGCTCGCGGCCACGACTACAACGGGTGCACGGTGCACATGCACGTGGCTCGCTCCGACGCTTGCCAGTACACCGAGCAGCGCCGGTGTGATGCAATCGCCACGCGCGGCCACCACGTCGCCCTCACTGACATCTTCACCCCGAGGCCGGACGTTCTTGCGCTCGGAGCGGGTGTCGCGATCATCAAGAATGCGTACGGTTTCCGCACCGCGATCCGTGTCTTCTACGCGTACCACACAATCCGCACCCGGCGGCATTGGGGCGCCGGTCATGATGCGTGCACAGGTACCACGCTCCACGAGTGGACGCAGCGAACTGCCCGCGGCTATCGTACCCAGCACGCGCAGCGCAACCGGCGCAACGGACGCGCCGGTCACGTCTTCAGCGCGCACGGCGTAACCATCCATCCCCGCGTTGGGCCACGGCGGCAACGTGACGGTGGACTGCACTGCTTCCGCCAGCGCAAAGCCTGTCGCGCTGACCAGCTCCATGGTTTGCACCGGCAGCGCGCGCATGCGCTTCAGAATCGTGCGACGCGCCTCGGTAACGCTGAGGGCGGTGTACCCTGAACCGCGTGCACTCACCGCGGCATGGCCACGCGCAGATCTTCCATGCGCACACTCGCGAGATACGCGCCAATCGCATCCTGCACGCGTTCCACTTCGCGCGTTGGTCCGACCCAGTTGTTGCACAACACCGAGAACACCAGCTGATGCCCGTCGCTTGTGTTCACATAGCCGCTCAACGATCGCGCCTTGTCCACAAAGCCGGTTTTCGCGCGCAGATTGCCGGCCGCCGGTGTACCGCGCATGCGCGACGCGATCGTGCCATCAACGCCCGCAATCGGCAACCCTGCATAGAACACGTTGAATGCGGGGTGTGACTGCATCACGGTGAGCAGGCGCACCACCGCCCGCGGCGTGATGTAATCATGACGTGACAAACCGCTGCCGTCACGCACGGCCGCTTCGTTGGTGGTAATGCCCCACAACGCCAGCTGACGTTCGATCACGGCGCGTGCGCTATCGGCGGAACCCACGCCGGTCTTCTCGCGGGCAATCGTTTTGAATACGGCTTCGGCAATCTGATTCTGCGATGGCTTCTGCAAGCGCGTATGCACATCACGAAGCGGTGGGGACTCCAGTACAATCAGCGTATCCACATTGCTGTTGGCCGGCGCCGCCCGCCCGCTCCGGAACGTGACACCGCGCGCAACCAGTGCCTCACGCAGCGCGGCGCGCACCGCGTCGTTGGGTTGACGATATGCGCGCGAGATCACGACACTGTCCCCGAGCGGCAGCGTGCCCGTGATTTCAAGCGCCGACGCCACGGAGTCTGACGCCACGGTCAGCGAATCTCCTGCTGCGCCTGCTCGCACCATCGAGTCGCGCCGCGCGCGCGTGGTCGCGGTCACGCGCAACGTGGGATAACTCGCGGCTGGAATCGTGCGCGCTGACACCTTGTCACCAACGCGCTTGCCGGCCTTCACGATGACACGAAAGAAATTCTCGTTCAGCATCAACTCATCGGCACCAGCTGAATAGCCGCTGTCAAAATCGTCAAACGCCCAGCCATAACCATATGGGGACTGCGGGAATGCATCACCTTCGGCTACGATACGTCCTTCGACACGACGAATGCCACGCGCCGCGAGCGCATCGGCGATCGGCGAAAATGCGCTCATCGCATCGCCGCCGCGCATGGCGTCACTCCACGATGGATCACCGCTGCCCTGCAGCACGATGTCCCCGCGGAACGTGCCGCGCGTGGTGCGACCGCGCAGTAGTATCGGCGTGCGCCAGTTGTAGTCGGGGCCGAGCAACTCCATCGCGACGGCGCCCGTCACAATCTTCTGGTTAGATGCCGGCATGAACAACTTGCCCGCGTTGATCGACACAATCGTATCGCCAACTTCGGGGTCCATGATCAGCACGCCCCAGTGCGCCATGCGGAACAGACTGTCTTGCGTGAGAGAATCCACCAACCGCAACAAACGAGCGCGCGCCGCCGGCAATGGAATGTCGCTCGCGGGCAACTCCGCCATGGGCAGCTGCACGGGATCAATGCGCACCGGAATGTCAGGCGTTGGTGCCGCGCGGCCGGCGCATCCGAGCGTTAGCAACAGGACCGCACTTGCGGTGCCTGCCAACTGCAGTGCGCGCGGCACGGAGTTCACAGCAGCGGTCATGCGTCCGTCTCCTCCCAGGTGGCCCACAAGTGTGGTTCTTCGGCCACGACCACCCGGATCACGCGAGAGCCCGATGACGCAAGGGATCCGTTCACACGCTCAGCGATCCACTGTGCAATTTCTTCGCTGGACGGAATGAGTTTCCCTTCCGCGAACTCGGCGATGTCGAGATTGAGGTTCGCGTGATCAAGTTTGTCGACCACTTCCTGCGCCAGTACGCGGTCAATCACACCAAGGTTCGCGACAAAACCCGTTTCCGGATCCAGTGCGCCAGTGACCGTCACATCGCACACGTACGTGTGCCCGTGAAAGTTGGGGCGGGCACACTTGCCGAACGTCTCAACGTTGCGTGCGTCGTCCCACTCAGGCCGGCGGTATCGATGTGCGGCGGAAAAAAACACCCGCCGAGTGAGCGTGAGTCGGGCCATTTTAACGGAAGATCGGCATTGAGAATCCGGCCGTCAGTCCCCAGTTACTTCGCCAGCTCGAGCGCAGACGCGAGTCGTCCAGCACGCTTGTGCTATCGCTGGCCGCCGTAAAGAATGTGCTCGGATATTGAATCTGGTAGAGATTGTTCGTGAGGTCGACGCGCATGGAGTAGCCGTTGCGCAGCACAATGCGCACACCCGGGCCAAACGGGAATGCAAACTTGGTCCCGAACCGGTAGCCACCGATGTCCCGACTCGCGAAGTCAGAGGTCACACCGATTGCGGTACCAAACGTGGGGATCACACCGCGCCACGATTTCTTTCCGGTGAGCGCGAGCGTCAGCCCGATATCGCCAATGTGATGCGTGACCTTCTGCATCCCCTGGAAGCGCTCAGCGGCCGGCAAACCGGGATCAATCACGCGGCGCTCAGAAAACAACGTCGAATAGCGCGTGGTCAGCCAGGCCGGTCCACCGAGGTGAATGTCATGGCGAAGCGATATCAGCGGACCAGCTTTCGGCCCAACACGGGCCGCATCTTTGGTCGCGCTCAGCCAGCCACCGGAAAGTGTGAGCTGCTGCGTGGTTGGCACATCGCGAAACGGACTGCGTGAAGGCTCGGTACCAACGAGCTGTGCCTGCAGTACCGATGCTGTGCACAGCAACGCGGTGGCGGTGGTGAGCAATCGCGAAGTTATGGAATGGGGCAGTGAAAGCAGCGTCACAACGTCATGGGGCAAGAGGGGCGACGCGAAGATCACGTCCGGTCATTTCAACTGGTAGTTCGAGGCCGAGCATTCTCAGCGCGGTTGGACCAACGTCGCACAGTGCACCGTCATCACGCAGCAACCACTCGCCGTCAGGATCGCGAATGACCAGCGGCACAGGATTGGTGGTGTGCGCGGTATGCGGTCCGCCCGTCTCGGGATCGATCATCACATCGCAGTTCCCGTGATCTGCGGTGATGATCAGTCGTGCGCCACCAACAGCCGCCGCTTCCAGAATGCGACTCAGGCACGCGTCGATTGTCTCCACTGCACGGATCGCTGCGGGCAGCGATCCGGTGTGTCCTACCATATCAGTGTTCGCAAAGTTGCACAGCACAAAATCATGTGATCGCGAGGTGAGTGCCGTACACAGAATGTCACACACGCCGCTCGCACTCATCTCCGGTTGCAGATCGTACGTGGCAACTTTGGGACTCGGCACCATGGAGCGTGATTCGCCCGGAAAGGGTGTGTCGCCGCCGCCATTAAAAAAGTAGGTCACATGTGGATACTTTTCGGTTTCCGCCGTGCGCAGTTGCAGCAGTCCGGCGTTGGCAATCACCTCGCCCACCAGATTCGCCATGGACTGCGGCGCAAAGGCCACGGGATACGGAAAGGAATCGTCGTATTGCGTCATCGTGACGACACTCACTGCCGGACGCACACCCGTATCGAACGCATCAAACTCTGGCTGCGTGAGCGCCCGCAACCACTGACGCATGCGATCGGAGCGAAAGTTCGCGCAAATCACCACATCACCGCTGCGCATGGGCGCAACCGGCTGTCCCAGTGCATCGAGCATCACGTGGGGTGGCAAAAACTCATCGCTGGTGCCAGACGAGTACGCCGTTTCCAGCAGCGCCATCGCATCGGTGGAGGTGTCGCCAACACCGTGCACGGCGGCGTGAAACCACGCGCCGGTTCGTTCCCACCGATTGTCGCGGTCCATGCCGAAGTAGCGTCCCGAAATCGATGCCAGCTGCGCGCGCCCGTCGAGCATGGCGAGCGTTTCGCGCAAAAACTCCAGGCCCGAGGTCGGCGAAGTGTCGCGCCCATCAAGCAACCCGTGCAATACCACGCGAGGGACACATTCGCGCGTGCACAGATCCACGAGTGCAACGAGGTGCTGCTCAAAGGCGTGGACACCGCCATCGCCGAGCAGCGAAACGAGATGCACCGTGCCGCCGGTCTCACGCGCGCGCGCACACGCGTCACGCAACGCCGCGTTCTCAAAAAACGCGCCGGTTTCAATGGCCGCACCGATGCGCACCAGATCCTGCATCACTACTCGGCCGGCGCCAAGGTTGAGGTGTCCAACTTCGCTGTTGCCCATTTGTCCAGCCGGCAGACCAACCGACGGGCCTGACGCGGAAAGCAGTGTGCGCGTGGGAGTTGCCCAGAGCGCCTTCCAATGTGGCGCGTTCGCCAGCGCGATCGCGTTTGCATCTCGCGCTTCGCGATATCCCCAGCCATCAAGGATGATCAGCGCAACAGGTCGGGCAACAGTGGCAGTCATCCTTGCTCGGTGCAGGACATTGGGTACGTTTGCAAAGTACGCGTGCGACGAGTCGGCGCCGGTGCAAGCAGTAAGTGCAGCAGCGGCCGTGCGCGCGAAATGTACCCACCCTGCACATCTGCTCCAACAATGCGGCATCAGCCTGGCTCTCGCTCTGCACGATCACTGTGGCTCACACAATTCGGTGCGGCGTCATGGGGCGTGGCCGTGCTGATGTTGGTGGCCGTCCCTGAGCTGGTGCACGCGCAGGCCCCGCGTCGTGGCGATCAGGTAACGGTGCGCGCCGGCACCGCCTTGCGTGGCACTCCGGGCGGCGACGTGGTTGGCGTATCGAGCCGAGACATCACGTCCCCGGTCGAGATCGTGCAGTCCACGTTTGTGCGCATTTCCGTAGACGGTTTTGTCGAGGCCACTGAACTGCGCTACACCGCGGACCGCTCGCGAGGGGAAGTATCCGCTGCGGCCGGCACCACACTGCGCGCGTCGGCCAACGGCACGTCCTCGGCGGTGTCTGAACTGCGGCGGGGCACCTATGTGTTTCCGACGCGGGCCGGGGGCAGTTTTCCGGCGCCGAGAGCGGGTGTCTGGATTCCAGCCCGTCGCTCGCTGTGGGTCGATGTCAGTCGTATTGCCACGCGGCCGGTTGCGGCCCGCCCCGCTGCGCCTGCGGCGACGCGTACGGAAAGCGTGCAGCCGGACTCGGTCGCGAAGCCTGTGGCTCCAACAATCGACCCGTCGGCTCCTACGCTCGAGACGCGTGGGCCCTCGTCACTGCAGGCCGGTCCGGGCGGCGACGTGCTGGCGAACATTCCCGGTGGCGTTCGGCTCGTGCCGCTCGGTCGTGAAAACGGCTGGCTGCGCGTACGGATTGAGGGCTGGCTACCCGACTCCGCAGTGGAAGCGGCCGGAACGCGCTCTGCTGGTTCCTTGTCTGCCGCGGACTTGCGAGCCAATCCCAGCGGGACGGTGGGGCGACTGGTTCGCTGGTCGGTCGAATCGCTGTCCTTCCAGACCGCCGACGAGCTTCGCAAAGGGCTAACCCCTGGTGAGGCGTATTTGTTGGCCCGCGGGCCTGGCGCCGAGCGGGCCGTGCTCTATCTGGCGTTGCCGGACTCGCTCGTGGCTCGGGCGCAGGCGCTGCCCCCGCTGGCCGAGATTACCATTACGGCGCGCGTTCGGACGGGTCGCAGTCAGCCGTCTGGCGTTCCGGTGCTGGACTTGCTCGACCTCGCTCGCCGCTAAGAGCCTGCCACGTGGTACTGCCGTAGTGGCAGCGGCGGAGAAATGTCTCACGATGTGACATTGAGGGGACCCTCCGTCTACCCCATGGGTAGAAAGGGCGTACCGACTGCGACCGGACCCGCTAGATTGAAGATACGCATCCTGTAACGGTGCTGGATCGTCAGACAGTGGGTCGCGCGACTGTTTCCGCGCTTGAGGTCCTGCTTCGCTTCCGGAATCCCTGTGCCTGTGAATTTTTCGTTTGACAATCGCCGCGCCCGTGGGCTGTGGGCTGGGGTGCTGACGGCGATGGTGTTCGCTGCGATCGGCGTGCCGTCGGCTTTTGCGCAGCTGCGCGATGATGCCTCACCCCTTGGCGACGCCGCGCGCTCCTCGAACGACGCGGACGACGCCTCGCGCGACGTCCGGGCCATCGTGGGTGATTCGCTGTTTGGCGAGAGTGGTGCGCTGCTGGCGCGTTTTGTGCCGCCACACGCGGTGTCGTCATTACCCGTGCTGCAGACGCTCTTTGAAGACTCGCTGATTGCGCGTCCCGCCTTGCTTCCGGTGAAAGAAGCCAACGGCAAAACGGGCTTTCACTTTATCACCATGCGCGCGTTCGCCGACAAAGTGTCCGGACGCATTGGCGCGTATCGCATTGGCGATTGGTCCGCGGAGCGCGGCGCGGCGCGGTCGCTGGCGTACAGGCTGCCCACAGGATTTATCGAAGTGACGGCCGAGAACCAGCACACGCTGGTCTCTGAACATTTCCGGCTGCGTGATTTTCTCACGAAAGATCAGCCGCAGGTGTGGCCGAAGTATCTCGTGCTGCGCGAGGCGTTAGTCGACAAGTTGGAGCTGCTGATTGCCGAACTCGAAGCGGAAGGATTGGTGGGCTACGAAATGGTAGTGATGTCCGGCTTTCGCACGCCACAGTACAATGCGCAGGGCGTTGGTGCGGGCGGTCGCGCAGCGGAAAGTCGCCACCAGTTTGGTGACGCGGCCGACGTCTACTTGCGCCGTGCGACGCCCGGAGCCAAAGACTGGATGCCAGACATCACCGGCGACGGGCGCTCCGACACCGACGACGCATTGCGTGTCGCGCGTGCGGCAGAGCGCGTGGAGGCTCGATATCCCACACTCGTCGGCGGCATCGGCGTGTATCCCGCCACATCCGCACACGGGCCGTTCGTGCATATCGATGTGCGCGGTGACGCTGCGCGTTGGGGGCAATGGTGAACCGCTCGCCCGAAGCACAGCAACAGCATGAGCACCGTCAGCGCGCGCGCGCGGCGAAGCGTCGGGGCATGGTGAACCGCCGTGTCGTTTTGGGGCTTACGTTTGCAGCGGCGATGGCTGGCCTGTGGTGGTATGAGCCCGCCGATGCCATGCGTTACGATCGACCGCTCACGGAATCTGCGCCCAGCGAACCGAGTGTCGTCAGTGCACGCGAAGCCTTCGGTACCAGCGGACACTTGCGCATGCAGTTCGTGCGGGCCGGCGAGGCCCTCACATTTCCGCTCGAAGTGCGAGGAAGCGGTCTTGGCTACACGTATCAGTGGATGCGCGTTGGCACAGACGAAAGCGGTGATGTAGCGCGACCGCTTACGGAAACACAGTTGCTGGCGCCGCTCACGGCCGGCATCTACGAGCTGCAGCTCACCCGCGGTGCCGAAGTGCAACGACTGGCTGAACCCAAGGTTGCCGTGCTGGTGCCCTTCGAACGCAAGCTTGGCGGATTGCTGAACGGCTATCGCATCGGCCAGTATCCCGCCGAGTGGTCATCGGGCCGCGATCGTTTTCAGCGTCCACCGGGATTTGTCGAGGTGCACGAAGCCGATGCAGATCTCAAGCTGTCCACGCATTTGCGCGTCTCCGATTTTCTCACGCACGATTCGCAGAAGCAATGGCCACGGTACGTGGCCGTTGATCCGCGCGTGATCGATAAGATTGAGTTGGTGTTGCAGGAGCTTGCACGACGTCGCGGTGACGACAAAATCGTCTTCGATGTGCGCGTGCACAGTGGCTTTCGTACGCCGCTGCACAACGCAGGCGTCGAAGGCTCGGCGCGCGATTCGCGACACATGTATGGTGACGCGGCTGACGTCGCGATCGATGCCGACGGCGACGGCCGGTTTACAATTTTTGATGCCTATCAGGTCGAGCGGGCTGTCGAGTGGATTGAGGGGACCACACCGTTTCTTGCCGGTGGCATGGGTGTGTATTCGAGTCCGCGTTGGCCCACGCCGTACGTTCACATTGATGCGCGCGGCGAACGTAAGCGCTGGCGCGGGTGACCCAAATGAATCCGAATCTTCGGGATCGACTGCTGCGCAAGCTTGAGACGCTGAGCGACGAACGTGGCTATCAGGTGCTCGACTACGTGGATTTTCTTGAGAGCAAGTACGCCGAGAAGGCGCCCACTCCGGTATCGCTCCTGCAGCGATTCACGGATGGCGTGGAAGATCGTTTGCGTACCGGTGGTGTGGCGGCATCCACCGTTGTCGAGACCATGGGACTGCTGAACCGGGCGGTTGGCGTGCTTGGCGGCGTGGCCGCGGCCGGAATGTCTGTGGCCACGGATGTCGCGAGTGCGGGCATGTCGGTGGCGACAGATGTGGCGTCTGCGGCGTCGCGAATTGTCACGCCGCCTGCGGGCGCGACTGGCGCGACGCCAGCTGCCGCACCCAACGTGCCGCCTCCGGCGTCGCCGCCAGGCAACACCGGCAACGTCGGTGGAGCGCCCGCGTGATGAACGAGGAGACTCCACGGCGACGGACCCGGGAAGAACGAGCGCGCGATCGGCAGGCTGAGCAGGATTCATACGTGTCGGATCGGGCTACGGCGCGACTGTCATCGCGGCCGCGCAGTGGCGCGCCGCGTCCGCGTACCGGTGCCAAGCGCACGCTGGTCGGCACGATCCGCGACCTCCCGGCATATCTGAAGCTGCTGTTCGGGCTGATGAGTGATGGCGCGGTATCGCGTGTTGACCGGCTGCTCGTGATTGGCGCTATCGCATACATCATTAGCCCGATCGACCTGGTGCCCGATATGATCCCATTTCTGGGTCAGGTCGACGACGTGTACCTGCTGGTGCTGGCGATTCAGCGACTGGTCAAGCGGGCAGGGCGCGGCACGGTCACGCGGTATTGGCCGGGTGATCCGCGGGCACTCTCAGACAAGAATCTGGCGCGCGTGATTGGCGCGGCGACCTTTTTCCTGCCGGGGCGCACCAAGCAGAAGATCACACGCCTGATGGGGCGCTGGTAGGCGCACGGCCGCGCTCGCCGAGCGAACGCGCGAGCGATCTGTCGCCTCCGACAGCTGGACAGGGTGGGGGAAGGTTTCTATCCTTCGCTATGACACCATCAACACCAGAGACCACTCGACCCGCCACCGACAGCACCGTCGGCAGCGGGTCGTTGCGTAATGGCGCTTCCGCGATCGATGTGCATCCTCGCAGCGCGCGGATTCGCACGGACCTTGCGCTCACGTTTGACGACGTCTTGCTCGCGCCGCGTCATTCCGTCACGCATCCGCGCGAAGTTGATCTGCGATCGCGCTTCACCCGCGGTATTTCGCTGAACGTCCCGCTGGTTTCCGCCGCGATGGACACCGTGACAGAAAGTGAGATGGCGATCGCGATGGCACGCTCCGGTGGGATCGGCGTGCTGCACAAGAACATGTCGATCGACCGGCAGGCAGCGGAAGTGGATCGCGTGAAACGATCAGAGAGCGGCATGATTCTGAATCCGATCACGCTCTCACCAACGGCGTCGCTCCGTGAAGCGGTTGCGCTGATGATGCGCTTCAAGATTTCCGGCGTACCCATCGTTGATGCCGATGGCCGGCTGGTTGGCATCATTACCAACCGCGACTTGCAGTTTGAGCGTGACCTCGATCAACCGCTGCGCGATGTGATGACGAGTGAGCGACTGGTCACCGCGCCGGTGGGAACAACGCTCGATGAAGCGGAGCGGATTCTTGGCAAGCATCGCATTGAGAAACTTCCGGTTGTTGATGATCAGTTTCAGCTGAAGGGACTGATTACAGTCAAGGACATTCACAAGCGCCGTCAGTTTCCGGATGCCAACAAGGATCAGCACGGTCGGCTGCGCGTGGCGTCGGCGATTGGTGCGGGCGGTGACTACCTCGATCGAGCGCGGGCACTTGTCGCCGCTGGCGTTGACGTGCTGATCATCGACACGGCGCACGGACATTCGGAAGGGGTGCTGCACGCCACGTCACGTGTTCGTGAAGCGTTCCCCGAAGTGCAGCTCATTGCGGGCAATGTGGCTACGCGTGCCGGAGCCGCTGCGCTCGTCGAGCGTGGCGTGGATGCGGTAAAGGTCGGCGTAGGACCCGGATCTATTTGCACCACGCGCGTGGTCACCGGCGTCGGCGTACCGCAGCTCACCGCGGTGATGGATGCGGTCGAAGGCGCTGGCGATGTGCCGGTCATTGCCGACGGCGGCGTGAAGTACTCGGGCGATCTGGTGAAGGCGCTGGCCGCTGGTGCGTCGAGCGTGATGATGGGCTCGATGCTCGCCGGCACGGAGGAAAGCCCGGGCGAATCGTTCCTGCTGGAAGGGCGTCGCTTCAAGATGATTCGCGGAATGGGATCGCTGTCGGCCATGCAGGATGGCAGCGCCGACCGCTATTTCCAGGACGGCGAGCTGTCCGCGAAAAAACTCGTCCCCGAAGGCATCGAGGGACGTGTGCCCTACAAGGGACCAGTTGGTGATGTGCTGTTCCAGATGGTGGGCGGTTTGCGCAGTGGCATGGGCTACGTGGGATGCGCAAATATTGAGCAATTGCGAACACAGTCGGAGTTCGTGCGTATCACTACCGCCGGCCTCCGTGAATCACATCCGCACGATGTGACCATCACGCGCGAAGCTCCGAACTACTCCGTCTGATCGTTCATGCACACAACGCAGGTACCGGCGCGCCGAACGCCAACTGACAACGCCGTCATCGAAGATCTGTTTTCGGTTCCGCGCGCGCGCGCCAAGGCGATTCGCGAACTCGAACCGTTGCTGCGTCCGGGCATTACGGTTGCGTTGTCTACGCACCTGAATGCGGACGGTGACGGCTGCGGTTCGGAAACGGCGCTCGCTCGGCTGTTAATGCAGCGCGGTATGCACGTGCGCATTGTGAATCCCACACCGTGGCCTGCGCTGTTCAGTTTTCTGTTGGGCGACGATGTGGAAGACGCCTCGCCCCGCGGTGCCGCGGCGCTTGAAGGCATTGATCTGCTGCTGGTGCTTGATATCAACGATGTGCGTCGACTTGGCGTGTTGGCAGACGCGGTCCGTGCGCTTACGGTGCCCATCGGTGTGATTGATCATCACGTGGCCGGTGACGAGCCGGTGGGTCACGTGACGTATGCCGACACGACCGCGTGCGCCACGGGTGAGATGGTGTTTGACTTGGCGCGTGAGCTTGGGTTGACCATCACGCCGGCCATTGCCGAGTCGCTGTACTGCGCAATTCTTACCGATACTGGTGGGTTTCGGTTCAGCAACACGTCGCCGCGTTGCCACGCCGTGGCGGCCGCGTTGCTCGCCGCCGGCGTGGCCCCCGAATCGATGTACCGGCTGATTTACGCCCAGGTGAAACCGGCGCGACTGCATTTGCTGCGCGAAGCGCTGAGCACGCTGCAGCTTGATCCGGACATCGGATTGAGCTGGATTACGCTGACCCACGAAGTGGTGCACCGTCTGGGCGCGACAACCGATGACGTGGATGGTCTGGTTGAACATCCACGCTCGGTTGCCGGTACGCGCCTCGCACTGATGTTCCGCGATCTTGGACATGGCAAGGTGAAGGTGTCATTTCGCAGTACCGGCAACGTCGATGCGCAGTTGCTAGCCAAACAGTTTGGCGGCGGCGGTCACGTGAAAGCGTCCGGCGCGTTGCTCGCAGGCACGCTCGCCGAAACGGAAGCGAATGTAATTGCGGCCGCGCGAGAATATCTCGCCACCATTCCGCGTGCGATCGCCTAGTCGCAAACGGAGTGCACGTCGCCGACTGCGGCACTACATCTCGCCCAGATCCTTCGCGGACTTGAAGTAGTTCTTATAGAGCGTTTTGCTGGACTCCGTTTCGCATCCGTACCACGGGATGACACCGACGAACGGAAACACTGGAAGGTGATAGCCTTTCCAGTTCCAGCCACAGTCGGAGTACGTGGTTTCTTCGCCACACAGCTCGATAAAGCCGCCGCCACACGGCGTGTAGTAGAGCTTGGACTCCGATTGTGCGGCCAGCCGCGACGCAAAGGCGCCCGTCGCAAGCAGCGCGGCGATGATGATTAACGTGCGCGTGCGCGTGCGAGTGCGCGCTCGTGTTTCGCGGCGCGGCGCGTTGTGAGACTGTCTGCGCGCTTTGGCAATCTGAGATGTGGACGAGTGCATGATGACCTCACAGCGTAAGTAGTTGAGGGAAAACAGTTGGCGCGCTGCTCAGCGGGACACACGTTCGCTCGCTGAGATTCTCCGCCAGGCGACCAGTTGTGGTGCGACCATGCTGTTGCGCATGGTGTAGAGCGTTCCGTTCGCGTACACGGCGTACTCGAGATCGCTGTGGGGCGACGGCCACGAGCCGCGATAGCGTCCGCTGCGATCGAACAGGTCAAGAACAGGTTTGTCCGGACCAGGCATGCCGCGAAAGGTGACCAGCACCGTGTCATTCCACGTGGATCCACGAGTGGCAGCCGACGTGCCACTCGCCATCTCGGTGCGCACAACAGGCGCGCCATCTACGCGACCGGACTTCGAGGTGAATGTCGGTTGTTCGAGCGCCTCGGCGTACGGCCTCAGCGTGATCGAACGCGCGTCGGTGGTCACGCTGCCAATGCCGTAGCCGAACATGGTGAACACGGTGCAGGCGTCACTGGCTTCGCCGCGTGCGAACGCCGCGCCGGTGACCATGGTTGGTGCACTCGCGGGGAGCTCCACCGGGAACGCGTAGCGCGCGAGTTGTGTGCTTGAGTCGCTGCGGGTGAGCCAGGCGTCTGGCTGCTGCGTGACGCCGATCAGCGACCCATCACGCAGCGCACAGATCGACGCGGCGTGTTGCTGCGGCCCGGGTGTTCGATACGCGAGCAACGAGCCGTTGGGTGCAATCGTGGAAATGCGACCAAGTTGAATGTCGAGGGCAAGCACGTTGCCCGCCGAGTCCATGGTGATGTCGTTGATTTGCTGAAACTCACCGGGCCCACCGCCTTTGCGTCCCACGCTCCATCGCGTGTCTCCCGTTAAACGATCGAACGCGTGTATTTGCAGCGTGCCTTCATCTACCAGCACCACGCCATCTGCGTACGGCAGTGCCGTCGGCACAACGGCGAGCAACGCCTCTTCACGCTTGCCGCCACGTGTCCAGACAACCTGCCACCCGGTGCTATCGATAATGCGCTGCGATGGCGCCGGCCCGTCGAGCGACGCGGGGATCAGCACACCGCCCGGCGCTGACGCGTCCGTACCCGCTACGGAGTTGCCATCCTTGGCAGTTGACTCAGAACCGGCGCAACCAAACGTGATGAACGGCAGGAGCAGCGCGAAGGTGAGCGCGTTGACGCGGCGGAGCATGTTCATGGCACGGGGGGATTGGGGTTGTTGGTGACGAGTCGGGCAATGGCCGCGAGTTCGACGGTGCGTTCCACCGGCCCCGGTGGCGACGCGCCTGCATATCGAAGCCGGTATTCCGCATCAAACAGCAGCAGTGTTGGCGTACTACGGTGACCGAGCGCGACCATGGTCGCACGCTGTGTTGGTGCCAGCACCGACAGCGTTGCCTGCTGCAGACTGCGCGGGAGTCGGTCGCGCAGGCCCAGTGTGTCTTGCGGCTGTCCCTCCACGAGCAACACGCGATGTGGTACGTGCGAGGAAATCGAGGGACGTTCAAACAGCCCGAACACGCCGAGGTTACCGTCACAGTCTTTGGACTGCGCGACAATCACGGCCGTGAATCCCTTGGTGGGCTGCGTTGCGTCCAGCAGTGCTGAACCGGCGCTGCGCGGCACACTCGAAAAACGCGCGGACATGAGCGTGGCGGACAGCATGGCTGCCACCACCATCAGCAACAGCGTACCAAGACCATCGCCGATCGTGGTGTAGCGCGCGGCGTTCCGACGCATCCGGGTTGCCAAGGAACCGGGCGTCTTGCGACGCCCGTCCTCACGCGCTGCTTCAGCACTCGGAGCCATACTCGTCGTCAGAACCGTCGCTCATGTTCGTGCGTCCGGGCAGTGTGGCGTCTTTGGGCGCCCACTGAAAGCACACACCGAGCTCGGTGCTGTTTTTGTCGTAGTTCTTGTACAGGTTCTTGGTCGTTGTGCCGGTGCAGCTTTCGCCGTCAGACTTGAATCCGAACACGCGCGCGATGATGCCGAGGTCGATGCTCCACTTCTCGCTGCAGTTGGTGCCGGTGGTCTGTGTACCGCACACTTCGATCACGCCGTTGCCACAGGCCGTGTAGATGATTTCAGGTCCGCTTTCGTACGCACGTGCTGTGCCGGCGGCCATCGTGATGGAAAGAACAAGGGTGGCGGCGAGACCGCCGAGCCAGGAGAGTCGGGTCATGGATGGGTCCTCACAGGTGCTGCGATGGCGAGAGCAGCGGCGGGAATCGCTCGCTGCGTCAAACAGACCGCCCGGTCGGCCTGTCTGACACGCGCAGTATGGGCGTCATCTGTCATGCACGTGTCACCAAATCCACGCGCGTGCCATCACCATCCCGCCACCTTCGGCCGAGCCGCAGCCTGCTTGGAGCTCCAGTTCGCGGGGACTAACTTTCCAGCATGACTCAGACTCTTCAGGAACGCATTGCGACCGCCCTCCGGGGTGTGGCGCACCCGCGCAGCGGCACCGACGTGCTGTCGGCCGAAGCGGTTCGCGATATTGGCACGACCACCGACGGCAAAGTGCGCCTCACCGTCTTGCTTGCGGCCGATGACGACGCAACACTCGTGCGCGATGTGCGCGACGCCGTACAGGGTGTCACCGGCGTGAGTGATGTGCGCGTCGATGTGAAAGATCCAGCGCAGTTTGCCAGATCGGCGCCGCCGGAACCTGCGCGCCCCGCTTCACGCTCGTTGCCCGTGATGGACGCCGCACCCGCTGCGCCGCGCAATGTGGCGCCGCCTCCGCAGGTTGCCTATCCGCAGCTCGGACGCATCATCGCGGTGTCATCGGGGAAGGGTGGCGTTGGCAAGTCCACCATGGCCGTGAATCTTGCCATTGCGCTCGCTCAGCGTGGCGCCCGCGTCGGCATCATGGACGCCGATGTCTACGGGCCGAATCTTCCGCTCATGCTCGGCGTTGATAGTGCGCCCGCCGTGCGCGACGAAAAGATTATTCCGCTGGAAGCGCACGGCATCAAAGTGATGTCGATCGGGTTTCTGATCGAAAAAGAACAGCCCGCCATTTGGCGCGGTCCCATCGTGATGAAAATCATCACGCAGTTCCTGCGCGATGTGGCGTGGGGACAACTCGATTATTTCCTTGTCGACATGCCGCCAGGTACGGGCGATGCGCAGCTGTCGCTCGTGCAAGCCACCTCGGTACACGGTGCGGTGATTGTTACGACACCACAACAGGTTGCTGTTGGTGACGCACTGCGCGGTGTGAAAATGTTTGAACGCACGTCGGTTCCGGTGCTCGGCATTATTGAAAACATGTCGTGGTTTGAAAATCCGGAGACGGGCAAGCCAATTGCGCTTTTTGGAACGGGCGGAGGGCAGCGTCTGGCCACCGAAACAGATCTGCCGTTGCTCGGACAGGTACCCGTTGATCCGCGCATTCAGGAAGGCGGTGACACCGGACGACCGATCATTGTTGCCGAGCCTGATTCGAAAGCGTCACGCGCCATTCGATCCATCGCTGAAGCCGTGGTGTCGCGAATGGATGCGCGGTGGGGCGCTGCGGCGAGTGCGTAACCCATTGTTCGCCTGATGCGATGACGTCGCGCGTCATCACACTACTGACGGATTTTGGAACCGCCGATGGCTACGTCGGCGAAATGAAAGGCGTGCTCTGTGCGCAGGCGCCGGGCGCGCAGCTTGTGGATATTTCACATGACGTGGCGCCGCAAGACATCGACGGTGCGCGTCTCGCCGTGGCACGGTACTGGCGACGGTTTCCGCTCGGGGCCGTGCATCTCATTGTGGTTGATCCCGAGGTTGGTACGGATCGGGCAGCGCTGGCGGTCGAAAGTGGTGGGCGTTTTCTCGTGGGGCCTGATAACGGCGTGTTGTCGCCCGCGTTGTTCGCCCTCGATGCTCACGTCGTGCGACTCGAGGTTCCGGCGTCTGCATCCGCCACGTTTCATGGTCGTGATGTCTTCGCACCGATCGCGGCTCAGCTTGCATGCGGCGTGTCGATCGCGCAGCTCGGCGAGCCTTGGCATCAACCGGTGCGGCGTCGCACACCGGAGCCGCGCAAGCGACCGGACGGTGCAGTGGAAGGCGAGGTTTTGTCGATCGATCGATTCGGCAACGCGATCACGAATCTCTACGCGCGTGCTGACGGCTGGTTGGAAGTGACCGAGACCATGCTGCCGGT
>JALHNZ010000009.1 GCA_022843265.1 Gemmatimonadaceae bacterium | reverse complement strand
CGAAGGCCCATTTACCAAGCAGAATAAAGAGCGCCGTCAGTCCAAGGTTGTCCGCAAAGAACACGGCCTTCAGCCACGACGCACCAAACGCCACGGCCGTGAACGCCAACGCTGACGTACCGAATCCCTGCAGCGCGAGCGAGTCCGCACCGAAGCCGGCCAACATTCCAATCACGGCCGCCGCACCGGGCCGCACACGCACCGCAGCGAACAGCACGGCCAGCGAAAGAAAATCGATTGGTGCCGGTCCACCGAGTAACGGCCGCAGCGAAAAATGCGCGGCCACAAGCAAAAGAAACACCGCACTCGCGCGCAGCATGCTCCACGGATTCATCGCGCGCTCTCCGGCGGAACGACGGGCGGGCGACGCAGGGTATCACCGGGCAGAGGGGGGCGAACCGGCGTAATCGCGGGCGGACGAACTACCGGCGCGGTACCAAGCGGCGCAAGCAGTGAATCCGCACGCGCGCTGTCAGCGACGGCCTGCATGGCCGCACGACGCGCGGTCAGCTCAGCCAGCGCGGCATCTCGTGATGCGGAATCACTGGCGGCAACAATAGCGCGTGCGGCAGAGTCGGCCGATGTGACATTCGTCCACACGGCAGACACGCCGGCGGCCACTCGCGATGGCAAGAGCAACACGACGGCCGACAGGGAGTTTGGCAAGACACTGGGTTTGAGCAGATACGTCCGCGCCCAACGTTCGGTGGTGGGGATTTCGCTGATCACCGTACCGATTGCGATGCCGCGCGGATACGTGGCGCCAAGTCCAGAACTCACAATCAGCGTGCCGGAATCGAGCGACGCGCGGAACGGGACGCCGCGCAACTCCAGCAGATACCGCTCCGGTCCATTCACCAGGTGCGGCTTCACAATGCCAAACGCCGATTCGTCAGCGCTGATCGCACTGACACTGAAATCAGGATGCGCCCAGGTAATGGCGAGGCTGCGTGTTGCGTCGATCGACTCGACCATGCCCACAAGACCGTCGGCCGTGACGACGGGTGTGTACCGTTGCACGCCCGCGTTGCTTCCGGCAGCAATCGTGAGTGTGAAGTCGTCGGTCAGACCCGCAGGATGAAATGCGTCGGCGATCACAAAACCATCGCGCAGGCGACCGGCGAGCCCGAGCATGCGACGCAGCGCATCGTTTTCGCTGGCTAGCTCCGGGGCCGTTGCCACCTGCGCTGCGGCCGTGCCGCGCAACAGCAAATCGTCATCGCGCTTTACAATCGCGGCGCGCAAGGTTTCAGACTGGCGCTGCGCACCAACGAGAGGCGCGAGCACCGAACGACGGATGACATCGGAAAGTGGCGCGCCAATACGCTCTGGCAGCACCAGTGCCAGAATCGAGAAGACGCAACACGCGAGTAGTAGTCCCGTGTCGAGCCGATTGTTGGCGCGCGCGTTGCGGGACGACATGGCGCGCGATCAGGTCGTGAGAACCGACCAGTACTTCTCTTCGTCGTCGAGAATCTTGCCTGTGCCACGCACGACACAAGTGAGCGGATCCTCATCGACGTGGATCGGCAATCCCGTTTCCTGACTGAGCAGCACATCCAGACCGCGAATGAGCGCGCCGCCGCCGGTCATCACAATGCCGCGGTCCACGATGTCAGACGCAAGCTCCGGCGGCGTGATTTCCAGTGCGCGACGCACGGCGTCGACAATCTGCTGAATCGGTTCCTGCACCGCTTCACGAATCTCGCTGGAGTGCACGCGTACCGTTTTCGGAATACCTGAGACAAGATCGCGACCCTTGACTTCCATTTCGCGCTCTTCACCAACGGGATACGCCGAACCGATCTGAATCTTCACCTGCTCAGCGGTGGGTTCACCAATAAGCAGGTTGTAGTTCTTGCGCATGAACTGCACGATGCTCATGTCGAGTTCATCGCCACCGGTGCGAATCGACGTGTCGCTGACAATACCGCTCAGTGCGATGACGGCGATTTCTGTGGTGCCACCACCAATGTCGATCACCATGTTGCCCGTTGGTGAATCCACCGGCAGGCCAACACCAATCGCGGCCGCCATCGGTTCGGTCACCATGAACACTTCTTTGGCACCAGCACCAAGTGCGGAGTCGCGCACGGCGCGTTTTTCCACTTCGGTAATGCCGGACGGTACACACACGATGACACGCGGCTTCACTTTGAAGACGTGTTTATCGATCACAAGTGTGAGAAAATACCGAAGCATTTTTTCCGTCACATCGAAATCGGCGATGACGCCGTCTTTCATGGGACGAACGGCCATGATGCCATCGGGCGTGCGGCCGAGCATACGCTTGGCTTCGAGACCGACTCCTTTGATCTTCTTCGTTTCGCGGTCGAGTGCGACCACCGAGGGCTCGTTCAGCACGATGCCCTCGCCCTTCACGTAGATGAGCGTATTCGCAGTGCCAAGGTCAACGGCAATAGCATTTGCCGGAAACAGCGACGCTTTTTTGAAGGGCCAGAACATCAAGGTACCAGGGTAGCGCGCGAGCGCGGATACGCGATGATTGACCGGGGCACAAACACCGCGGGGCGACCCACTGGACCGTCGTCTCATCCGAAAGGAGGAGCCCGGCACCAACGAACCGCCCACGCGCGCACCGCACCACGGGACAGATATTGAACTTAAGCTATCGGTTGACCCAAAAGGGCACAAGCGATTGTGGGACAGTGATCTAGCACACCGGATCGGGGGCCCGAATCGTCCCTCAGACGGCCCTTAATCGAGAAAGTTTTCCGCTTCCTGGTACGGCAGCGCGAAAGAATCCGCCACGGCCTTGTAGGTCACGACGCCGCCCGTCATGTTCAGCCCCTTGAGCAGCGCGCCGTTGTCACGCAACGCGCCCTGCCAGCCCTTATTGGCCAACTGCACAGCGTACGGCATGGTGGCGTTGGTGAGCGCGAGCGTGGACGTACGCGGCACGGCACCCGGCATGTTGGCCACGCCGTAGTGAATCACGCCGTCTACCACATAGGTGGGATCTTCGTGCGTCGTGGGCTTGATCGTTTCCACGCAGCCGCCCTGGTCCACGGCCACGTCAACAATCACCGAGCCCGGACGCATGCGCTTGAGATCTTCACGGCGAATGAGTCGCGGGGCCTTCGCACCAGGAATCAACACCCCACCAATCACCAGATCCGCCGTGCTGATCTGCTCAAGAATGTTGTGACGATTGCTGTGAATGAGCTGCACGTTGGCCGGCATCACATCGCTCAAATAGCGCAAACGCTCAAGCGACAAGTCAAGAATCACGGTCTTGGCGCCAAGTCCGGCCGCCATCTTGGCCGCGTTCGTACCCACCACGCCACCACCAAGAATCACGACTTTGCCCGGCACCACACCCGGCACGCCACCGAGCAGCACACCGCGACCGCCGTACAACTTCTCCAGATACTTCGCACCCTCCTGCACCGCCATACGGCCGGCCACTTCTGACATCGGCGTGAGCAACGGCAGTTCGCGCGACGGCAGTTCGACCGTTTCGTACGCAATGCACGTGGCGCCGCTCTTCAGATGCGCACGCGTGAGCGCTTCATCGGCCGCAAAGTGCAAATACGTGAACAACGTGAGATCAGGACGCAGATACTGCCATTCTCGCTCAATCGGCTCCTTCACCTTCAGCAGCAGCTCGGCCTTGCCCCACGCCGTTGCCGCATCCGCCACGATCGTAGCGCCAACCGCTTCGTAGTCGGAGTCTTCAAAGCCGCTGCCAATGCCGGCGCCGCTTTGGACGAACACTTCATGACCAGCCGTGGTGAGCGCTTCAGCGCCTGCCGGCACGAGCGCAACACGGTTTTCGTTGGTTTTGATTTCGCTGGGTACGCCGATACGCATGGCAGTCAGATTCAAATGGGGAGTGTTTGGTCAGCGAACGGCTTTGGGACCGTGACTGACCAGCGTCATACGTGCTGGATCAAAATACTCGCGTGCCACGTCAAGCACCGAATCGACATCGATGGCGTCCACGTCGGCCAGCATCTGGTCAACAGTTCGCACCGGTTCATGATACAGCGCCGACGTGGCCGCGCGATACATCCGCGCACTCACGCTCTCAAGCGACATGACCAGCTGACCGGCCAGCTGCTGCCGTCCGGCTGCAATTTCATCTTCGGGCAGCCCGTTGGCGGCCACATCGCTCATGATCTCGCGCACAGCATCAAGCGCCTTCTGCGCGGTCCCGGGGGCGCTCGCGAGATACACGCCGTGGTGCCCCACATCGAAGTACGGCGAGTGGAAGTGATACACGCTGTAGGCCAGCCCCAACTCTTCCCGCACGCGCTGAAACAACCGGCTGCTCATGCCGCCGCCGAGCAACGTGCTGGTCAGCTCAAACGCATATCGGCGCGGTTCACCGTGACGCGGTCCATCGCTGCCGAGCACGAGGTGTACCTGCGACACATCCTTGCGCGCATGATGACGCTGTACCCCGTAGTGCGGCGTTGCAGCGGGTACGTCGCGAGGCGGTACCGTCACGGCGGGTTGATCAAGCCATCCGTGTACACCCAATACATCAAGCAACTCTTCGTGCGTCACGTTGCCAGCGGCCGCAACAACCAAACCCGACGGCCTGTAGTGTGAGGCACGCAGCGCGTGCAAATGATCGGCAGTGAGTGCTTGCACGGACTCACGCGTACCCAGAATCCGAAATCCGTGCGGATGCGTGCCCCACAACGCTTCGTTGTGCAAATCAAAGACGACGTCATCGGGCGTGTCTTCCACCATGGCGATCTCTTCAAGAATCACCTGGCGCTCGAGCGCAAGATCTTCACTGCTCAAACGCGCATTGAAGATCAGGTCACCAATGACGTCAACCGCCGTGGACAAGTGTCGATCAAGCACACGCGCCTGATACGACGTAAACTCGCGCTCGGTGTACGCGTCAAGTGAACCACCAAGTGACTCAAGCGACAACGCAATTTCCTTGGCCGATCGACGCGCTGTTCCCTTGAACACCATGTGTTCAAGCAAGTGCGCGAGCCCCATCTGCTCCACGGGCTCCTGCAGCGTGCCGTAGCGCACCCACGCACCGAACGCGACGGTGCGACGTCCCGGCACAAACTCCGACAATACGGTCAGGCCATTCTCGCAATCCGTACGACGCACACCGGCCGGTGTCTGGAATGACACCGGCCGGTTGACGTTTTCAAGAACGGAGTTCGCGAGCAGTGCGCGCGTGCTCAGCGCCGCTCCCGTCCGCGACCGCCGCCGCCACCACTGCGGCCACCGCGATCACGATCTCCACCTTCACGCGGCGGACGCGACTCGCGCGCTTCCGACGGATCAGGCTCCGGCATGCCTTCTGGACGCGGCTCCAACGCCTTCATGGAGAGACGCAGACGTCCACGCTCATCACGGTCCACCAGCTTCACACGCACGACGTCACCCTTCTTCACGACGTCTTCCGTGTTTGCCACGCGCTCGTGCTTGAGCTCGGAGATGTGCAACAACGCTTCGGTGCCCGGCATGATTTCAACAAACGCGCCGAACGCCGTCGTGCTCTTGACCACACCTTCGTAGATGTCACCAACAACCGGTTCGGCCGTGAGCGACGCGATCATCTGACGCGCGCGCTCCATTGACTCGCCACCAACCGCGGCGATCGTCACCGTACCATCGTCTTCGACACTGAGCGTGGCGCCCGTTTCGTCCTGAATACCACGGATCGTCTTGCCCTTCGGACCAATGAGATCGCCGATCTTGTCGGTCGGAATCTTCATCGTGACAATGCGCGGTGCGTAGGCCGACAACTCTTCGCGCGGACCGGCCAACGCCTTGTCCATTTCGCCAAGAATGTGCAAACGGCCAACGCGCGCCTGCTCCAGCGCTTCTTCCATGATCTTGAGGTCGAGCCCCTCGATCTTGATGTCCATCTGGATCGACGTGATGCCATCACGCGTTCCGGCCACCTTGAAGTCCATGTCGCCGAGATGATCTTCGGTGCCCAGGATGTCGGTGAGGATCGCGTACCGCTTGCCGTCGGAGATCAGACCCATGGCCACACCGGCAACGGCGGCCTTGAGCGGCACACCGGCGTCGAACATCGCGAGCGAACCGCCGCACACCGACGCCATTGATGACGATCCGTTTGACTCGAGCACGTCGGAGACGATACGAATCGTGTACGGGAAGTCTTCGAACGCCGGCAACACGGCCTGCAGTGCGCGCTCGGCAAGATTACCGTGACCAATTTCGCGGCGGCTGGTGCCACGCATCGGACGCACTTCACCCGTGGAGAACGGCGGGAAGTTGTAATGCAGCATGAACGTTTTCAGCGTTTCCTTGGACTCATTCACTGAATCCATGCGCTGCGCATCGGCCTGTGTGCCGAGCGTGGCCACAACGAGCGCCTGCGTCTGTCCACGCGTGAACAGCGCCGAACCGTGTGTGCGCGGCAACAGCTTCGTGTCTACCGAAATGTCGCGGATTTCGTCGGCCTTACGACCGTCAACGCGCTTCTTGGTGTCGAGCACCTGGTTGCGCATCGCGTAATACTCCACATCGCCGAGCAGCGTGTGAATGTCTTTTGCGTTATCCGGGAACTCGGCGAGCAATCCTTCGGCCAGTTCTTTCTTCACACGCTCAACCGCTTCAACGCGTGTGTGCTTGTCTTTCTGGTTGATCGCCGAGGAAATCTGACCTTCGGCCAGTTCCTTCACACGCATGGCCACGCCTTCCGGCGCTTCGGCTTTGCGCCACGTCATGGTGGGCTGCTGCGTTTTCTTCAGCAGTTCCTGCTGCATGCTGATGAGTTCGTTGATGCCCGTATGCGAAATCGTGAGCGCTTCGAGCACGTCGGCTTCTGACACCTCAAGCGCACCACCTTCCACCATCACAATGGACTTCTCGGAGCCAGCGACCACGAGTTCCATGTCGGAGAACTCACGCTGCTGGAACGTGGGGTTGAGTACCCAGTGTCCCTGCACGCGTCCAATGCGCACGCCGCCGATCGGCTCCTTGAACGGAATCTTCGACGAGTTGAGCGCGAACGACGTGGCGAGCAACGCGAGTACGTCGGCGTCGTTTTCCTGATCGGCCGAGATCACGTACACAAAGACCTGGACTTCATTCTTGAAGCCTTCAGGAAACAGTGGACGGATGGAGCGGTCGATGATGCGGCACGACAGAATTTCGTGGTCGTGCGGACGGCCTTCGCGCTTGATGAAACCGCCCGGGAATTTACCGGCGGCGTAGGTGCGCTCTTTGTATTCGACCGTGAGCGGGAAGAACGGGAGGTGGCTTTCGTTGTCACTGACGGTGACAGCGGCGAGGACGACTGTGTCGCCGAACTGTACCAGGGCAGACCCTGCTGCCTGCTTGGCCATGCGGCCCGTCTCGATGACGAGCTGGCGGCCTGCGAAGGTCCGCTCGATTCTTTGCATCATTGCGTGGTTGCTTTGTGGTTGCTTGCTGCCAGAAAAGAAATCGCGCGGGTGGCAGCATGCCCCCGCGCGATCGGTCCTGCGAACGACCTCAGTAGCGGAGGCCGAGTTCCTGCACCAGTGCGCGATATCCTTCGACGTTCGTGCGCTTGAGATAGTCGAGAAGGCGGCGACGCTTGCCAACCATTTTCAGCAGGCCGCGCCGGCTGTGATGGTCTTTGTGATGCGCGCGAAAGTGCGACGTGAGGTAGTTGATCCGTTCCGTCAGAACCGCAACCTGAACGCGGGCGGAACCGGTGTCTTCACCATGCGTGCGGTACTTCTCAATCGTGGGTGCCTTGTCGAACGCCATCGTCGTAATATTCTCCACGCTAACTGGCTCAGCGCCCGTGTTGGGGCCATGCCGGAAGCGGTGCCTGGGGCGCGGTACCTCGTGCGGTACCGCAAGTGATGTTAGCCTAATACGTTAACCCGTATATTCCGGCCTGTAAAGGACCACCGGATCCCTCCTCCCGCGTCTGCCCCAGCCCACGTGCCAGAGCGCTTCCTCGGACAGACCCTTGGCGGACGATACCGCCTGACGCGCCTGCTGGGCACGGGCGCGTACGCGTGGGTCTACGAGGCGGTGGATACGGAGCTGGAGATCGCCGTGGCGGTGAAGGTGCTGCGCCCGGAGCACACCGGGAACGAAGTGGCCGAGGCCCGGTTCCGTCGCGAGGCGACGACCGCCGCGCGGCTCCGTCATCCCAACATCATCACCGTGCGCGATGTGGGACGCACCGACGGGATCACCTGGGTGGCCATGGATCTGGTGCCGCTCAACCTCGCCCGTCGCCTGCAGGTCATGCCGTATTTGCCCGAGACGGATGTGGTGCGCGTGGGCCTCGAGGTGGCCGCCGCGCTGGCCGTCGCGCACGCCGACAACGTCATCCATCGGGACATCAAACCCGACAACATCCTCATCGGCACCACTGGCGAGGCGATCGTCTGCGACTTTGGACTCGCGCGCGCACTTTCGAGTGGCGCCGACCTCAGCGCAACCAATCAGGTGCTGGGCACACCTCATTACTTCAGCCCGGAACAGGCCAAAGGTGAGCCGCTGGACGGTCGTAGCGACTTGTACGCGCTGGGCGTCACGCTATATCGCGCGGCCACAGGAAAGCTGCCGTTTGAGGGCGACGACTGGTACGTCGTGGCGCGACAGCACGTCGACGTGGCGCCCAAACCGCCCAGGAAGCACGTGCCGGCGCTTTCGGTCGCATTTGAAGGGATTCTCCTCAAACTGATGGCCAAGAAGCCTGAGGACCGTTTCCCGACCGCCACCGCACTGTCCGATGCGCTCTCGCGGTTGCCCTCCGCGCCCTCCACTGGGTCGCGGTTGGCCATAGCGCCGGGTGGCACGACCACCACCCACACGATTGCCAGTGCCACGCAGGGGCGGCAGCGTGCGATGGTCTTCATGCTGGTCGCGTTCGCGCTCGGTGTTGGGTCGCTCTGGGCCCTGCGAGACCGACCAGCGGTGAGCACCGCGTGGGCGAGACTCACGGGTGCCACGCCTCCGCGCGATTCGCTCATCGACACGTTGCCGGTCGCGATCGAGGCTCCCGTCGCCGACTCTCAGCAGGCCGACGCCAGCACCATCGCAGACTCAACCACGCGTCCTGTGGATACCGCGAAACCGCTGGTGCGACCTGCGGTTCGCCTTGCGCAGATGAGCGTGAACTCAAACAGTGATTCAACAGCGATTTCCGTGAACGGGAGTCCAACGGAATTTGCGCCGTGGAACGGCGACAAGCTGAAGCCGGGGCGCTATATCATTGCGGCGTCGCTCGTGAGCGGTCCGGGTGTGATGGGATGCCCGCACAGCGAGCAGGTGGACACCGTCACGCTGACCGCCGGGGAGCGACGGCGCCACAGTGTTGAACTGGCACGATGCAGTCGCGTCACGATTGATGTGCAGCCGCGCGACGCGATTGTCGCGCTGCTGGACTGGAACGGGCGCGTCGTAACACAAGGCACCGCCGCAAAAATCTCACCGGCCATGGTGCGCGCCGGCGAATGGCGCTTCCGCGCGTCGGCACCGCGCTGCGTGGAGTTTAACGGCGTCGATACGTTGCGCGCGGGAAGCGATACCGTGCGATTTGCCTTGGTGTGCAGTTAGCGTGCAGAGGCGTGCCGCGAGTGCACGGTTAAAGCCACGCGAACGCGGCACTGCTCAGTAAACCGCCGCCGAGCGCACCCAACCAGAAAATGCGCTCCTTCCACCAGACGCGCTTCGGCGGTATAAGAAGCAAGACCTGACCGCTGGCAATCCGTGTTGTCTGCCCGGTAACAAATGCGTTCGCCTGCGCGCTATCCACGCTGACCACACGCACCTTCGCCACCAGCGCGTCGCCTCGGCCGGGATCAACCGCGATCCCCGTCATGCCCGGCGTTACCCACTTCGCTTCATCCGGCGTGAATGCGAAAGTGCTGTCGGTGAGCGGCTCGATGGCAAATCGTGCGGCGTCGCGAGGAAAACGCGCAATCGTTTCCGTCTGCACACCGGCGCCTGCGCCGCGCAGCTGCGCGCAGCCTGAAAGCGCCAGTACGACGAGGCAGCCACGAATAAATCGTTGCACACTCAATACCTGACCCACTGCACGCGTGCGAGCACGCACGGAACAGGTACGACGCGTCACTGCGTGATGAGCCGTTTCACATCGTTGAACGTGACGAGCACAATCAGACCAAGCACAAACAACACGCCCGCACGGGCCAACCACTCACGCGTGTTCACGTTAAGCGCACGTCCCTTGATGCCTTCGGCAATGGTGATCAGCATTTGCCCGCCATCCAACACCGGAATCGGAATCAGATTCACGATCGCAATATTCAAGCTGAGAAACGCAATCAGCGACCATAACATTTCCGCGCCGCCGCTTGCGGCCGCCACTGACGTGCGTGCGATCTCAATCGGTCCGCCCAGATTGCTCATCGGGACATCGCGCGAGACGAGGCCCTTGAGCACCTCGAACACACGGCCCGTCATGAGCCACGTGGTCTCGAGTCCCGCACCAAGCGCTGCGCCAACCCCGAGCTTTTCGTACTGCACATCGTTGCGTACCGCGATGCCAATCCGACCCACTTTGCGCGACACGCCGGTCGCGGGGTTGATGCCGTCGCCCGTGGTTGGTGAGATCGTCAGCGTCTGTCGCTGCGTAGCACGCGCCACTTCAACGGTGAGCGTCCCACTGGTGACTGGTGTGACACGATCAAGCACATCACTCCAGCCTCGAATCGCCGCACCGTTCACGCTGACGATCGAGTCACCCGCGAGCACACCCGCCGCTTCGGCCGGGCCGCCCACCACAACGGAGTCAACAACGGCGGGTACAAACGCCCGGCCATAGCCGAGGAACACACCACTGGACACCACGATCGCCAGCAGAATATTCGCGATCACGCCGGCGGACATGATCCACAGTCGCGCCATGATTGGCTTCGACTCCACCCAGCGCTGCTTGGGCACCGCGCGCGGACCAAACGGCACCATAGCCTGGTCATCCCACAGTTTGCCCGCTGACTTGCGCGCATCGGCGAGGATTTCCGGCGTCGCGGAATCCGCGTCCATATTACCGCCGCCTTCGATTCCCGCCATCGATTCGTCTTCGCGGGATGCCATTCGCACAAACCCGCCCAACGGAAACATCGAGATGCGATAATCGGTCTCGCCGCGTTTGATGCCAAACAGGCGTTTTCCCCACCCGAGCGAAAAAATGGGGGCGTAAACGCCGACAGACTTGGCGGCAAGAAAATGCCCGAGCTCGTGGA
Source organism: Gemmatimonadaceae bacterium (assembly GCA_022843265.1). Taxonomy (GTDB): domain Bacteria; phylum Gemmatimonadota; class Gemmatimonadetes; order Gemmatimonadales; family Gemmatimonadaceae; genus JAABRT01. The sequence continues at coordinate 86,564 of JALHNZ010000009.1, read as the reverse complement.
TGAAGACCACGATTCCGAACACAAACAACGGTGCCGCGATCGAGCTTAACGTGTTCAGCACAAGAGCCTGGATTTGACGTGACGTCTGGCCTCGGCATCGGCCGCGAGGAGATCCTCGAGCGTTTCGCCGGGGCGACCGGACAGGTCATCGAGCGCACCTGCGATGCGCTCCGAGATCTGTCCAAACGTAAGTTGGCCTGCGAGAAAAGCCGCCACGGCCGCCTCGTTGGCTGCATTAAATACCGCCGGAGCCGCGCCACCGGTCCGTCCGGCTGCAATTCCGAGCCCCAGCGCCGGAAAGTCTGCGTGCCGGACTGGCTCAAAATCGAGCGATCCCGCAGTCACCGGGTCAAAGCGTGGTACGCCCTCATCCGGAAGGCGTTCCGGGTGCGTGAGCGCATACAGAATCGGCAACTCCATGCTCGGCACGCCGAGTTGCGCGAGCGTGCTGCCGTCTGTGAACTCCACAAACGAATGCACAATACTTTGCGGGTGCACCACGACATCGATGCGGTCGTACGGCACACCGAACAGGTAATGCGCCTCAATCACCTCGAGCGCCTTGTTCGCCAGCGTCGCGGAATCGATCGTGATCTTGGCTCCCATGCGCCAAGTCGGGTGATTCAGCGCGTCGGCGACGGTGGCAGTGGCAATCCGCGCACTCGGCCACGTTCGGAACGGGCCACCAGACGCGGTAATCACCAACCGTCGAATCTCCTCAGGACGCCGACCCGCCAGGCACTGGAGAATCGCGGAGTGTTCGCTGTCGACTGGCACCAGCGACCCCTTGCCGTTGCTGGCCGCTGCCATCACCACCGGCCCCGCCACCACGAGCGTTTCCTTGTTCGCCAGCGCCACGCGTTTTCCGGCGCCGAGCGCTGCCAGCGTGGCCTGCAATCCGGCGGCGCCAACCACTGCGTTGAGCACAATGTCAACGTCGCTGCGCGACGCGGCTTCTATGAGGCACTCTGGACCCGTTCGCCAGTTGGAGCCGGCGGGCGGCGTTCCACTGACCACTCCCACAAACGATGGCGACCAGGCGTGCACCTGCTCCGCCAGCGCCTCGACATTGCCATTGGCGGTCAGCGCGACCGCGGTGAAGCGCTCGACGTGTCGTGACAGGACGCGCAGCGTGCTGGTACCAATGGATCCGGTACTGCCAAGCAACGCAACGCCCAGAGGATCATGCATGCGCACTCAGCCCGGAACAGGAAGAACTAGCCACTTCAACAAAACGAACGCGACCGGAAATGTGAACAGCAGCGCGTCTACCCGATCCAGAATGCCACCGTGCCCCGGTAGCAGGCTCGACGAATCTTTCACGTGGCCTTCGCGCTTGAGTTGCGATTCAACAAGGTCACCAATTTGTGCAACCACACTCATGGTGATGGCTACGCCAACCAACACCGTTGGCGTGAAGGCAAGCCGCGCCACCGGAATCATGACGTAGCGCTGATACAGCCACGCCACCAACACGGTCATGATCAATCCACCCACGGCACCACTGACGGTTTTTCCGGGGCTGATGGACGGCATCAACTTGCGCCCGCCAATCAGTCGACCGGTGAAGTACGCCCCGATGTCTGATGCCCAGGTGAGTGCCAACGGAAACGCCACCACGACAGCGCCAGCGTTCTGTCCAACCGCGTAGTCGAAATAGCGAAGCGCGTACGCAAAGCTCAGCAGACCGCCGGTGTACGCGACACCGAAAATCGTCACGGCAGCCGCACCGAGTGGATGTTCGCTGGTGGCACGTGTGAACAACGCCACCGCGAGCACAACCAGCACGGCAACTACGGGCACCGTAAACGGGACGCGGATTAACCCCAGATGCTCGGCGTGTACCGCGAGCGGTACGACGGCCGCCATGCCGATGCCCAGCGGCGCAATCGGCGTGTAGCCCCCGGCGCGTGCAATGCGAAAGAGCTCCCAGACCGCGATCGCAGAGAGTGCACTGACCAATGTGGCCAGCGCAGCATCTCCGTACCACAAAATGAATAGTGCGAGCGGGGCGCCAATAACCGAGACGATAACTCGCCGCGCCAACTCACTCATGCGTGGCGCACGCGAAAGAGCGAACTGATGGACTGATCACTTGTCCACTTTGCCGAAACGGCGATCACGTCCCTGAAAATCCAGAATGGCTTCGAACAGCGCCGTGCGATCAAAGTCGGGCCACAGCACGTTGGAGATATACAACTCGGCGTAAGCCACCTGCCACAGCATGAAGTTCGACAGGCGACGCTCACCCGATGTGCGGATGAGCAGGTCCGGGTCGGGACAATCCTGCGTGAAGAGACGGGCGCGAATGGTGTCTTCGTCTACCTGCTCCGGCGTGATCACACCGGCTTGCACATCTTTCGCCACCAGCTGCATGGCGCGCACCAACTCTGCGCGACCGCCGTACGAAATAAACAAGTTCAGGCCGAGACGAGTGCAGTGCGCCGTTTCAGCCACTGCACGCTCCACGGCGGCCGCTGCCGCTGCATTCAATCGCGACAGATCGCCGTGCACTCGAATGCGCACACCCTGCTCGCGCAACTCGCGCAGCTCGGACTGAATGTACTCCTCGAGCAGCGACATCAAGGCGCTGATTTCCGGCTGCGGCCGCTGCCAGTTCTCCTGCGAGAACGCAAAGAGCGACAACCATTCTACGCCTGCTGCAATCGACGCCTCAACCACAGCGCGCACTGCCTTCATGCCCGCGCGATGACCGAACGGGCGCGGCATGTGACGACTGCGTGCCCAGCGACCATTGCCATCCATGATGATGGCAATGTGCTTCGGCACGGGAGCGCCCTGCAGCTGTTGCAGCAGGGCGTCGGTGGAAGCGTGGGGGGCGTCAGCACTGTTGACGATGTTGGCAGTAGTGCTGACCGCGGTGAGCGACACAGGGTTCACGGCTGATATGGCAGGCTGGGGAAAGGAATCGCGCCGGAACGAGCTACTCAGACTTCCATCACCTCGACTTCCTTCGCCTTGACCGCACTCTCGATCTTCGCGATGAACTCGTCGTGCACTTTTTGCAGATCCTTTTCGCCGTGCTTTTTATCGTCTTCCGACACACCGTCGAGCTTCTTGATCTTGTCTCGTGCATCAGTACGTGCATGACGAACGGCCACCTTGCCTTCCTCCGCCAGCTTGTGCAACACCTTCACCAGTTCCTTACGACGCTCTTCCGTCATCTGCGGCAACGGCACACGAATCACGCCGCCCTGATTCGACGGCTCAAGACCGAGGTCGGAGTCACGAATGGCCTTCTCAATGATTTTGGCCTGTCCCTTGTCGAACGGCTGCACCATCAGAATGCGCGGTTCCGGGGCTGACACACTCGCCACCTGATTCAGCGCCATCATTGAGCCGTACACTTCGACACGCACGGTGTCGAGCATGTTCGGCGATGCCTTGCCGGAACGAATACCAGAGAAGTCGCGCTTGGACGCTTCAATGGCCTTTTCCATTCCGCTACGACAGTCTTTCAGAATCTGGGCAACAGTGCTCATGACACGAGAGTCCCTATGCGCGTACCACGGACCGCCGCCGCGACCGCGCCTGGCTGGTGAATGTTCAAAACGATCAGCGGAAGCGAGTTCTCTTTGCACAACGTGATGGCCGTCTGATCCATCACACGCAACTCGCCCAGCATCACGTCACGGTAACTGATGGTCTCGTACATCTTTGCATTCGGATCTTTCTTCGGATCCGCGTTGTAGACGCCGTCCACACTGGTGGCCTTGATGATGATATCCGCTTTCATCTGAATCGCGCGCAACACCGCGGCCGTGTCCGTTGAAAAGTACGGATTGCCGGTGCCCGCGGCAAAAATCACGATGCGTCCCTTTTCGAAATGACGCATGGCGCGGCGGCGAATGTACGGCTCCGCGAGCTCTTCCATGCGAATGGCCGTCATGACACGTGTATCAAGTCCGCGCTTCTCCAGCACATCCTGAAGCGCCAGTGCATTGATCACCGTGCCGAGCATTCCCATGTAATCGGCCGACACACGATCCATGCCCAAGGGCGCCAGCTGAGATCCGCGCACGATGTTGCCGCCGCCGATCACCAACCCGAGCTGCACGCCCATCGACACCACTCCGGCGATCTCCTCGGCAAAGAACGCCATGCGGCTGAAATCAAAACCAAGCCCACGCTCGCCCGCGAGCGCTTCGCCCGACAGCTTGAGCAGCACGCGGGGGTACTTCACCGACTCGGATGCAATGACATCCGAGTCGGTTGATGGTGGAGTATCCGCCACGAGTTATTCGACGCCGAGCTGGAAGCGCACGAAGCGCGTCACGGTGAGCTCACCGCCTGCCGTCTTGCCATGCTCCTTGAGCACATCAGCGATGGACTTGGACGGATCACGCACCCACGCCTGCGGCAGCAACGTCACTTCCTTTAAATACGACTCCACTTTGCCTTTCGCGATCTTTTCGATCATGGCGTCCGGCTTGCCGGTCTGACGCGCCTGATCTTCGGCGATGCGCATTTCGCTCTCGAGCTTGTCGGCCGGCACACCGTCGCGGTCTACTGCGATTGGTGCAGCCGCTGCGATGTGTTCCGCAACAAACTTGGCCGCTTCGAGCGTGGCCGCATGCTTGGCCACGTCGGCCGAAGAGGCAGACACACCCACGAGCGTGGCCAGCTTGCCATTGTGATGGCGGTACACGCCGATCGCACCGTTCGCGCCCGCGTCGATACGCGCGACACGACGTACGGCCACGGCTTCACCCGTCTTGCCGCTTACGAGCTTGACGAACTCGTCGACCGACTTGCCTTCGATGGAGGACGCAAGGAATGCGGCCGTATCTTCGGCGCCCGACGTGGCCATCGCCTCGACGAGCTGGTTGAGCACCGCGCCGAAATCGTCGTTGCGCGCGACGAAGTCGGTCTCGCAGCCGAGTTCAACAAGCACGCCGACCGTCCCTTCGGCGCGAACATCTGAGCCGATGAGACCTTCAGAGGTGCTGCGGTCAGCGCGCTTTTCGGCCTTCGCAATACCACGCTTGCGCAGCCATTCAACGGCGGCGTCAATGTCGCCCGCGTTTTCTTCGAGCGCCTTCTTGCAATCCATCATTCCAGCGCCGGTACGCGCGCGAAGCGCGGCGACGTCCTTGGCGGTGATCGGTGTGCTCATATGCAGTACCCTGTCTCCTGGGCGAGTCAATCGTGATATCAAACGGATGGCCGCGCTGCAACACACATGCACGGAGTCTTCGCTGTGGAAGTATGGCGATCGCACCATGATCATGCGACACCATTCTCCCGCTTACGCGAACGCCGCCGGCAAAAGGGCCGGCGGCGTCGCACTACCAGGCCGGACGGATGGTTGCGCCCTCTGCGGGCGCCCCAAGCCGCCAGCGGGCGTTACTCTTCGCCGGCTGCGCCTTCGTCGCTACCCGCGTCGTCGGCATCGCCGGCGTCCGCTCCTTCAGCACCCTCAGCTCCAGCCTCACCGCCGGTGCGCAGACGCGCAATGGCTTCGGGCTTGGCGCGACGGCGGCGCGGACGACGACGCTTGCGGTCGGCTTCCGAATCGCTCTTCGCGGCCGGCTCGGCGCCACGGTCGGTGCTGTACACGTAGCTCTCCGACTCGTCTTCCTGCGGACGAGCGGGCGCTTCGCGACGCGCATCTTCGATGGTGTCGGCAATGGCCTTCGTGATCAACTCCACGGAACGAATCGCGTCGTCATTACCGGCGATCGGCACGGTGATGAGATCAGGATCGGCGTTCGTATCGCAGATGGAGACAATCGGGATACCGAGCTTGTTGGCTTCGGTAACCGCGATACGCTCCTTCTTGCTATCGACGATGAACAGCAGGCCCGGCACGCGCGTCATGGTCTTGATGCCCTCAAGATACTTCGAGAGCTTCTCGCGCTGCCGCGACATCATCAGCTGTTCTTTCTTCGTGTAGTTCGCGAGCGTGCCGTCTTCAGTGCCCGCTTCGAGGTCCTTGAGCTTGCGGACCTGCTTTTTGACCGTCTGGAAGTTGGTGAGCATGCCGCCCAACCAACGCTCCGTGACGAACATGGAGTGGCAACGATCAGCCTCGTCGCGCACAATGGCCGCGAGCTGACGCTTGGTGCAGACGAAGAGCACGCTCTCACCGCGCAGCACGACTTCACGCACGAGCTTCTGCGCGAGTTCGATTTGACGGAGCGTCTTCTGCAAGTCGATAATATGGATGCCGTTGCGCTCGGCGAAAATGAACCGGCGCATCTTCGGATTCCAGCGGCGCGTCTGGTGTCCGAAGTGGACGCCAGCGGCAAGCAGTTGTTCAAGTGACGGATTAGCCATGATGCAATACGTGTGGTTATGCGTCCGCCGTCGTCACCGTACGAAGCGACCGATCGCCAAGAAGGCATCGGCACCCGCTCCGTACTCGGACGGCGTGAGTGATAGACGTAATCGCGAGAGCGATTAACGCTTGGAGAACTGGAACTTCTTACGAGCGCCCGGCTGACCAGGCTTCTTACGCTCGACCGAGCGCGCGTCGCGCGTCAGCAGGCCGAGGGGGCGAAGCTTGGGCTTGTTGGACTCGTCCACCTTGACGAGTGCACGCGCGATCGCGAGACGGAGCGCGCCGGACTGGCCGGCCACACCGCCGCCGCTGAGCAGCGCGCGCACATCGTACTGACCGAGCGTATCCGTGGCCGTAAACGGCTGCTGAATGGACGACACGAGCGCCGGGCGCGGGAAGAACTCACCGAGCTGACGACCGTTGATGTCCCACTTGCCCGAACCAGGCGTGAGGTAAATACGGCAAACGGCTTCCTTGCGGCGGCCGATGGCATGCGTGGTCGACATTACTTGGCCTCGTGCTGCGAGAAGGTCAGCGGCGTGGGCTGCTGCGCCGTGTGCGGATGTTCAGTGCTCGCGTACACGCGCAGCTTGCGACGAACCGTGCCGCGTGACAGCGCATTCTTGGGGAGCATACCGAACACCGCCCGCTCGATGACACGATCGGGATGTTTGGCCAGCACCGACGCAAACGGCGTGTGCGATTCGTGGCCCATGTAACCGGTGTGCTTGAAGTACGTTTTCTGGGTGGACTTGTTACCCGTGACCCGTACCTTGGCAGCATTGATCACGATGACAAAGTCACCGGTATCCATGTGCGGAGTGAACATCGGCTTGTGCTTGCCGCGAAGGATCTTCGCGACTTCGGACGCCAGACGGCCGAGAACCATGCCCTCGGCGTCTACCACGTACCAACGATGGTCAAAATCCTTCGGCGTAGCGCTGTAAGTCTTCATGCGAGCATCAACAGGGGGCCGGAAACCGGTCCCAGTGGGTGGACCCCACGACGGGATCCAAGGGCAGGCAACGTACTGGTGTTGCCTTGGGTAAACCGCGCGAGCCCGGCGTGAGGCGGAAATCCGCCGCACGGTCCGGCACAGCGCGCAGAGTAGTCTGGTTGGAAACGCGGGCGCCATCGCGAATCGCAAAAGCACCCTGAACAAGACAGACCTGTAGAATATCCAAAGACTTAAGGCCTGTCAACGGACGCAGGTGCGCTTTGTGACTTGCGACCATTCGTGCGAGCCCCCATAGTGGGCCTTTCGCTGTTTCCCTTCTTCGGAGCCCGCTATGGGAATGATGTCCGAGTTCAAGGAGTTTGCAGTCAAAGGCAACGTTATGGACCTCGCCGTCGGCGTGGTGATCGGTGCCTCCTTCAATAAAATCGTCTCGTCCCTGGTGGACGACCTGATCATGCCCGTGGTAGGCCTCGCGCTGGGCGGCCGTGACTTCAAGGGCCTGTTTTATGCGCTGGACGGGGGCACCTACGCCACCATTGAAGCGGCCGCCGAAGCCGGCGTCGGCACCATCAACTACGGCAACGTGATCCAGAACCTGGTGGACTTTGCCATCGTGGCCTTCACGCTCTTTGTCGTGGTGAAGGGTCTCAACCGCCTGCGCCGACAGAAGCCACCCGCACCGGCCGTGTGATGCTCCGGCGGCCGCTAGAGCGCCGCCAGCTCCACCAACACCGCACCTTTGTCTACGGCCGTGCCAGCAACCGCTCGCACGGCCGTGACGCGTGCAGCCACGGCGGCGCGCAGCTCGTTCTCCATTTTCATGGCCTCCACGACCACCAGCCCCTGGCCGGCCGCTACTTCATCGCCCGCCGCGACCATGACGCGCACCACCAGGCCTGGCATGGGCGCGACCAGCGGTGACGGGCCAGCGCTGGCACGCGAGGCGTCGGCCAGATCCCGAATCGCGCGCGTGCGCTCATCGTGCGCTTCGGCGCGAAACTGCCATCCGTCAACATCGAGCGCGTACTGACCGCGCGCCCCGTCGCGTTTGGCCAGCACCCGATGGACCGTGTCGCCCACACGCAGCAGACGCACCGGCGTGCCGTCAATCGATTCGAGTGTCGCCGACATCTTGTCGCCGTCCACGGACACGTGCGTGCCGTCGAACTCCACCACGAGCCGCTGGCCCGCAATATCCACGATGTATTTCACAACGCCTCCGGGCGCAGGACACACACGGTTTCCACGTGCGCGGTTTGCGGAAACATATCAAAGCAGTGCACGTGCTCAACACGCCAACCCACAAGTCGTGAGACATCGCGTGCGAGCGTGGCCGGATCACAGCTCACGTACACCAGCAGACGCGGACAATTCGGTGACGTGACCGCGGCGGACAAAACGTCTGTCACGGCGCGTTCCACACCGCCTCGCGGCGGGTTCAGGACCACCACATCCGCAGGCAGGGCCTGTGGAAGCTGGTCCTCCACCGCGCCTTGCACCGCGCGCGAGGGGGCCGCGAGTTGGGCCGCCGCGTACGTGCTCGCACGCGCATCACGCTCGATGGCGGTGACGCGAATGTTTGCGCTCGCCACGCTCGTCGAACCCTCGCGTGCCGTCGTGGCCAGCGCGATGGCCAGTCGACCAGTCCCCGCGTACGCATCCACCACGTGTCCGGGCGATTCCCGTTGCACCAGATCGGACACGTACGCGTGCATCAACGCCGCCACCCCCTCGTTGACCTGCACAAAACTCGCCGCCACGTCGAGTGCCGCCGTCGCAGACGCTTCGCGCGCCGCGTCGTCGGTGCCCTGCACCGGCTCCCACACAAGCCGCGCCTCACGACTCTCTGGCTTCCACCAGATGCCATGACACATGGGGAGCTGCGCGGCGAGCGTGGTGATCGTGTCATCACGCCACATCGTGCCGCCCTCAACGACCAACGCAATCGCTGCATCGCCAAGGCGGCGAAGCGACACGCGCAGATCATCGTGTACTTCGCGACCGTCGCGCCGCCGGCGCACGTTTCGTTTGGCGTCGTTCTCGCTGCGCACCACATGCGCACGCACGCGCGGCAGCAATGCCAGATGGCGTCGCAAGACATCCCACGTGCTCTGAATATCCGCGTGCGCAATCAGGCAGCGTGCAATCGGGACAATCACATCCGGCGACGCGGCGGCGTGAAATCCACCGTGACGTTTGCCGCTGTTTCCGCGCACCGTAAAGCTCAGCGTGCGGCGATACGCGAACGCATGCTCGTCACCGGAAATATCAGGGCGCGGAATCGGTGTACGCGCAATGCGAGCAAAAGCATCCGCCACCAACTGCGTTTTCGCGTGGCGCTGCGCCGTCAACGACAGATGCTGCCACTGACACCCGCCGCATTGATCGCGCTCAAAATGCACGCACGGGGCATCAACGCGATCGGGAGACGCGCGTACGACGGCTTCAACGGTCCCCCGGGCAAATGTTGCTTTGCTTCGCACGCGCGCGCGCACCACGTCGCCCGTCGCGGTGCGCGGAATGAACACCGCGAGTTGATTCCACCGAGCCACGCCATCGCCGCCGGCGGCGAGAGACGTCACTTCAAGCTCAGCCAGTGAAACGTCGTTCACGCGGTGCTCATTCGCGGCGCAATCCTTCACGACGTGCGACGGCGCGCCAGCTCGCGCCGTGTGATTCCGAATGCGTGCTGTCTGCAGCGGTCGGTGTGGCGCGCACCTGTTTGTCCTGATGGGCCGCCAACGCCACTGCGATGGCGGCAATCCGGATCGTGTCATCGGGCGCTGAGCCACGCGTGAGTTCGTCCAGATGCGCCTCGAGCCACTGAATGGTCATGTCGCCACTCCGAACATCCGGATGCTCAAGCAGTCGCAGGTGAAAGCCTCGCGATGTTTCCACGCCATCGATCACCAGCTCGCGCAGCGCGCGCTGCATGCGCGAAATGGCCAACGCGCGCGTTGGTGCGTGCACGATCAGCTTGGCCAGCATCGGATCATAGTGCAGTCCAACTTCGCTGCCTGCCTCAATACCGCCGTCCCATCGCACCCCGGGACCACTCGGCAAATGCAAATGTGAAATACGGCCGGTACTGGGGAGGAAACCGTTCGCCGGATCTTCACTCGTGATGCGGCATTCAATCGCCCACCCGCGAGGAGTGAACGACTTCTGTTCAAACGGTAAATGTTCACCGGCCGCAATGCGCAGCTGCCACTGCACCAGATCGAGTCCCATCACAAGTTCCGTGACCGGATGCTCCACCTGAATGCGCGTATTCATTTCAAGGAAGTAGAACTGCCCGTCGCGATCGAGCAGGAACTCGCACGTACCCGCATTCACGTAGCCCGCCGCTCGCGCCGCGGCCACGGCGGTTTCGCCCATGCGCGCCCGCAACTCCGGTGACACCGCCGGACTCGGCGCTTCTTCCATCATCTTCTGATGACGGCGCTGCAACGAGCACTCGCGCTCACCCAGATGCAGCACTTTGCCGTGCATGTCGGCGAGCACCTGCACCTCTACGTGGCGCGGGCCGTCAATGTACTTCTCCACGTACACCGCATCGTCCCCGAACGCATTCTGCGCTTCCCGCTGTGCAGAGGCCAGCGCCGACTCCAATTCCGACGCCGCGCGCACCACGCGCATGCCTTTACCACCGCCACCGGCTGCTGCTTTGAGCAGCACGGGATAGCCAAAAGTGTCGGCGATTGCGGCCGCCTCTTTAGCATCCCGCAACGCGGTGGTCGTCCCAGGTACCACCGGTACACCAGCCGAGATCATGAGCTGACGCGCAGCGGTTTTGCTTCCCACTGCATCAATCGCCTCCGCAGGTGGACCAACAAAAATCAGTCCCGCATCGCGAACAGCTCGCGCAAACCACGCGCGCTCTGACAAGAATCCGTAGCCCGGATGAATTGCTTCGGCGCCCGCTTTCAGCGCGACTTCGATCAGTTTGTCACCGAGCAGGTAGCTCTGGCTGGAAGGCGGCGGACCAATGCACACCGCTTCGTCGGCTTCGCGCACGTGCGGAGCGCGTGCGTCGGCTTCCGAGTAGACCGCGACCGAGCGCACGCCAAGCTCCTGACACGCGCGGACAACGCGCAGAGCAATCTCGCCGCGATTGGCGATCAACACTTTGTTGAACATGCGCGACTCAGAGCGGAAGATTGCCGTGCTTGCGCGGCGGATTGCGATCGCGCTTGCCTCGCAGTGTTTCCAACGCATCGATCAAACGCGGGCGCGTATCACGTGGATCAATCACATCATCCACGTAGCCACGCGCCGCAGCATTGTACGGATTCGCAAACTTTTCCGTGTACTCGGCAACACGCGCATCCATGGCCGCTGCCGGATCATCGGCTGACGCAATGTCCTTGCGATACAGAATGTCAACGGCGCCCTTCGCGCCCATCACGGCAATCTCAGCCGTGGGCCATGCGAGGTTCATATCGCCGCGAATGTGTTTGGAGCTCATGACGTCGTATGCGCCGCCGTAGGCTTTCCGCGTGATGACGGTCAGCTTGGGCACCGTGGCTTCGCAATACGCGTACAGCAGCTTCGCGCCGTGCTTGATGATGCCGCCGTGCTCCTGCGCAACGCCAGGCAGGAAACCCGGTACGTCTTCAAACGTGATGATTGGAATATTGAAGCAGTCGCAGAAGCGCACAAATCGTGCAGCCTTGAGCGACGCATCGATGTCGAGCACGCCCGCCAGCACCGCTGGCTGATTGGCCACGATACCAACGCTTTGTCCGCCCAGATGCGCGAAGCCTACCAGAATGTTGGCCGCGTAGTCCGGTTGTACTTCGTAGAAATCCCCGTCGTCCACCACACGACGCAGGATATCGCGCATGTCGTACGGCTGATTGGGATGATCCGGCACCAGATCGATCAACGCTTCATCACGCCGAGTGGCGGGATCGGTACCCGCACCACGCGGTGCGTCGTCCACATTGTTGCTCGGAATGAATCGGAAGAGCTGACGAATCGCGTGCAGGCTTTCCAGTTCGGAATCATGCGCAAAATGCGCGACACCGCTTGTGGAGGCGTGCGTGTCCGCGCCGCCGAGTTGTTCCATGGTCACGTCTTCGTGCGTGACGGTCTTCACCACATTGGGTCCGGTCACGAACATGTAGCTCGTTTTGCGCACCATGTAGATGAAGTCGGTGATCGCCGGTGAGTACACTGCGCCGCCCGCACACGGCCCGAGAATCGCCGAGATCTGCGGGATCACACCGGATGCCATCGTATTGCGCAAAAAAATGTCGGCGTAACCGCCAAGCGACACCACGCCTTCCTGAATGCGCGCACCGCCGGAGTCATTGAGGCCGATGACCGGTGCGCCGTTGCGCATCGCGAGATCCATCACCTTGCAGATCTTGCCCGCGTGCGCTTCGGACAGTGAACCGCCGAACACGGTGAAGTCCTGGGAGAACACGTACACCAACCGTCCGTCAATGCGGCCGTAGCCGGTGACGACACCGTCTCCATAGATAGGCGCTTCTCCCTCACCGAGCGATCGAGAGGTCACGAAGCGATCAAGCTCAGTGAAGGACCCCTCATCGAGCAGCACATCCAGCCGCTCTCGGGCGGAGAGTTTTCCTTTGGCGTGCTGGGCGGCGAGGCGCTCCGCGCCACCACCCTGTTCTGCGGCCACACTTGCGGCGGCCAATCGATCGAGTTTCTCGCGCATGGACATAGGGCGGGAAGCTAAGCCGCGTGACGGCAATCGCCTAGCGCAAAGAACCTCCGACTGTTTGTCAAAAATTCAATGAATGGTGGTCTGGCACGATCCATGCTCATGTCGGTGACGGTCGACGAACGGTGGGGTCCGTATGCATCAGTACGCTTGATGACATGAGGCGCCCAAACAAGTTCCACAGAGGGGAACGAGCCGAAAAGGCGACTGGCATGCGTCTTGCTCATTGGGGCATCAGAAGAGTTCTCGTAGTTTCTCCAATCCGGCACACTTATGAAGAAGACTTCGTTGTATTTCGCTGCGCTCGCGGCCGTTGCTGTCTCGGCGCCACTCTCGGCGCAGACCGTTTCGTGGGAAGCTGGCACGGTGTCGACCACCGCTGGCCCGATCCAGAGCGCGGTGCGCGTGTATGAAATGACGGGTCTCAAGCTCACAGCGTTCTGGGCTGACAACAGCTTCCAGAGCTACACGCTGGGCCAGATCGCCGGCTCGACGTATGGCTTCACTGGCACCGACTTGCAGCTTGGCCTGCATGGCTGGTCGGACACGTACTATGGCGCGTGGTCACTCGACAATCGTCGCGGCAGCAATCTCAACCGGTTGCTGTTCGAAACCACCGGCACCCGCGTGATGTTCGACCGCTCGACCGGATACCTCGGAATGTCGGAAGGCACACCGGGTTCAAGTGTGGGCTACGACTTCAACTCGGGTACCTGCACGTTCCTGGGTTACGTGTTGTGTGATATCGGTGGCCATGTCACTTATCGTGACGCGGTCGCGCTTTCTCCGAACGGGCCGGTGTTTGATGTATTCCGCACAATGGACGTGTCACTTGGGCGCGGCATAGGTTCCCGCTCCACGCATGATCTGTTCATGCGCTTTGATACGGATCTTACCACGACTGATTACCTCGAACCGGCCGTCGTTCCGACGGACGTGCCTGAGCCCGCTACGTTCGCACTCATGGCATTCGGTATAGTCGGTCTTGGCGCCGCGGCGCGTCGTCGTCAGCGCAACGCCTGACTTGCAGGTTGCAGTCCCGCTCGGCACGGCATGGTGTCGAGCGTTCCAAGAGGCAAAAACGGGCCACTGCGATGCAGTGACCCGTTTTTGTTTTCACTGCGGCGACATCGGGTCGCCTCGTACTCCAGGCTGAGTTAGCTGGCCTTGTACACGATCGGCAGCACCACCTTGCACTTCACAGCCGCGCCGCCCGCCTTACCAGGCTGGAACTCAAGCTTGGCCGCCACCTTCTTGGCCGCTTCACCGAGCTGGCTCTGCGTGGCGTCCAGCACGGTGATGCTCGACGGCACAACCTTTCCCTTCTCGTCCACAACAAACTCGATCTCGACCATGCCACCGACGCCACGACGCTTCAGGTCTTCCGGGTACGACTCCTGAATGTGGCGACCCGCTTCGGCCGTTGAACGCAGCTTCGGCGCGGTCTGGAGCTCGGCGAGGGCGTACACCTTGTCGTCCTGCGCCTCGGCGGCGCTGGGGGCAAGGGCAAGCGCGGCGGCGCTGAGTGCAACCATCAGCGAAGTACGACGGACGAACGACTGCAGCATGGAGATAGCTCCTATTCGGTGAATGAGGGTCAACGCGTTGAGGCACTGCGCGCAGTGTTGGCTGCCGAGGCAACACAACGCATCGCGCGCGGCACACACAGGCCTTTCGGCGTGAGTGCGCAGAACCTTTAGCGTTCATCACGGGAATCGGAGCGATCGTCACATGCGCGGCACAAACGCACGTCATGCCGCCGCGGCGCACAAACAACGCGCCCCCGATCCGCAGCTGCGAATCGGGGGCGCGTTGTTGGATCGCTTACTCGTCTTAGAGACCGAGCTCGTCTTCCGAGCTGTGCACAATCGGCGGCTCGGTCGGACGCGGCGGCTGCTCTTCCGGAATGCTCACAACCGTGAGCACGATGCGGCGGTGGATGGGATCCACCTCGAGCACGCGCGTGACGAGACGCATTCCTTCGAATGCAAACTCGGCCGGGTTCGTGACCGTTGCATCCGGGTTGAGCTGACTCACCGGCACGAAGCCTTCGATATCGTTGCCGAGATCGACGACTACGCCCTTGTCCATGAGACGCACCACGGCGCCTTCGATGTCCATGCCAACCGGGAAGTTCTCACCGATGCGAAGCCACGGATCTTCCTCGGCCTGCTTGAGGCCAAGCGAGATGCGCTTGTTTTCGCTGTCGATGTTCAGGATCACCACGTCAACCGCGTCGCCCTTCTTCACCACTTCCGACGGGTGCTGAACGCGCTTGGTCCAGGACATGTCGGAGATGTGAATGAGGCCGTCGATGCCGGGTTCGATTTCCACGAACGCGCCAAACGACGTGAGGTTGCGCACCTTGCCGTTGATGCGCGTGCCCACCGGGTACTTGAGGGGCAGCACAACCCACGGATCCTGTTCCGTCTGCTTCATGCCGAGCGAGATCTTCTCTTCGCTCTCGTCGACCTTGAGCACTACCGCCTCGATCGCCTCACCAATCGAGACAATCTTCGACGGGTGACGCACGTTGCGCGTCCAGCTCATTTCGCTGATGTGCACGAGGCCTTCGATGCCCGGCTCGAGCTCGATAAAGGCGCCGTAGTTCGTGATGGACACAACCTTACCGTTGACGCGCGTACCCACCGGGTACTTGGCGGCCACGTCCTTCCACGGATACGCCTGCAGCTGCTTGAGACCGAGTGAGATGCGCTCGCGCTCCCAATCGATATCGAGGACCTTGATCTCGAGTTCGAGACCAATGGAGACCATTTCGCTCGGATGCGAAATGCGGCCCCACGACATGTCGGTGATGTGCAGGAGGCCGTCCACGCCGCCGAGGTCGATGAATGCACCGAAGTCGGTGATGTTCTTGACGACACCCTTGCGGACCTGATCCTTGTTCAGCTCCTTCATCAACTTCTCGCGCTTGCCAGCCCGCTCGTTCTCGAGGATGACACGACGCGAAACGACGATGTTGCGGCGACGCTTGTTGAGCTTGATGATCTTGAACTCGTACGTGTGACCGAGCAGCTCGTCGATGTTTGGCACACGACGGAGCGCGATCTGCGAGCCCGGGAGGAATGCATCGACGCCCATGAGGTCGACGACCACACCACCCTTGATCTTCTTGACGAGCGTGCCCTGCACCGGCTCGTCGCTCTCGTACGCGACGCGGATCTTCTCCCAGACGCGCATGAAATCGGCTTTCTTCTTGGAAAGCACGACCGACCCTTCGGAGTCTTCCAGGTGTTCAAGAAGAACCTCAACCTCATCGCCTTCCTTGAGGTCGGGCATGTCCTTGAACTCTTCGAGCGGGATCGTGCCTTCGGACTTGAAGCCGATGTCGAGCACGACCAGGTTCTCGCGGATTTCGAGAACGCGCGCCTTGACGATCTCGCCTTCTTCGATGGAGGCGAGCGTGCCATTGTACATCTCCAGCATCGCTTCGAACTCGACAGACGTCAGTTCGTCTTCGTCGTACAGTTCGGGGCGGCGGTTGGCGAGCGGGCGCAACTGGCTCTTCTGGAGGTCACGCTTCTCGCGAGCGCTGAGGCGTTCCGGCTCGCCGTCTGCGGTCTCGTCGAGGGTTGGGGTTTCGAGTTCGGTCGTCATGCTGGGGGAATTCTCCAAATCGCGGGGGATCGCTCGCCGCGCCGAGGTTTAAGGGATAGAATCACGATACGCCCCAGACTGATTTGGGGGCGGAACGAGAGGAACCGTAAAAGCTAGGCACTCTGGTGGCGGGGGTCAACGACCTGCGGGCGGGAGGCGGAGTATTCGACGGACGCCTGTCCGACACAGAGGAGCTCGCCAATGTATTTAGACAAACGAACTGCGTCGCATTGACTACGGGTACAGCGGACTGGAGATGCGTATCCGGTACGATCTCGGCCACGCGAAGATTGCGCTGACGGCGCGGCGGGATCGGGCGCGGGATCCGGAATAGGACATAAAGGGGTTGATTGGCCAAGGCGTTCGAGACATATTCAAGTGTGACGGTCATGGAGGCCACTTGCTCTCGTCATCGATCGGTGCTGCACTGGCGCAGGCTCGTAAGCGGAAACTGATGAGCCGGGAAACGCTCGCGCAGCAGGCGGGAGTGAGCACCCGGCTGGTCGCCGACTTCGAGCGCGGCGCTCGACCCAATGTGTCCCTGGAAACGGCTCTCAGGTTGCTCCAGATCGTTGGGCTGTCCACGGGCCTCGATCAGGCGACGCATCGGTCAGAAGGGTTGTCCGACACCGACGCTGCACGCATCGATCGCGCCGCTCGCGCAGCGCAGCGCCGCGCCACGTGGGTTGGATCTCGCACGTCACTCTCCGAGAGTGACGCGCCGCCACCGCCAAGCTCCCCCGCCGAGCGACTCGCTGCGGTGCGCGAAGTTTCTCAGCGGGTGTTCGCGATCTCTCAAGGCACTCTCACGGCATCACCAGTTAAAGTCCAACGCCGTTCGAAGTGAGTCGCGCGGCGATCGGCGGGATCAACGATTCGCTCGGTCCGGACTTCTCGGATTTTGTCGCGGCGATGAATGCACATGCCGTGGATTTTGTGCTGGTCGGCGTCTACGCGGTTGGCGTGTACGGGGTTGTCCGCGCAACCAGCGACATCGACTTCCTGTATAGATGTTCAGCAGACAACGTTGCCAGACTGTGCCATGCACTCGCGGAGTTCGGCGCTCCCGAAATCGTGATCGACCCCGTCGCGCTGCTCAATCCCGACACCGTCTCTGCATTCGGTTCGCCGCCACATCGAATTGATCTGTTGGCCAGCATATCCGGCGTAGACTTTGAGATGGTCTGGCAAGGCGCGCAGAGAATTACCATCGGCGACCTGACATTGCGCGTGATTGGTTTGGCCGAGCTCCGTCAGAACAAGAGCGCAACGGGCCGCGCGAAGGACAAGTCCGATCTTCGTCTGCTTCCGAAGCCGAAATCCGACTGACAGCCAAAGGCCCGCAGGGCGAGCGAGTGCTGTGTGTCGTAAATGGCTATCGCGGTGGCGAAAGCGAACGCCTCACCACCTCAGCCAGCGCCACAATTCGCTCCACCTGCTCTTCCTGTGTGAGCGTGGTCGTATCGATCGTGATCGCCGACGGATCGGGACGGCTTTGCGTGGCGTCCTTCGCATCACGCGCCACGAGTGCTTCCGTCTCTGCGGCGATTTCCGCGTCCGTGGGGCGACGTTCCAGACGCTGCACAAGACGACGACGTGCGCGCTCCCACGGATCGGCGATCAAGAACACTTTTAGCGGCGCGTTGGGAAACACGGCCGTGCCGATATCGCGGCCGTCGACCACGACATCGGTGCTTGCACCAGCGGCGCGCACCTGGTCGTTGACCCATTCGCGTACGGCAGACATGCGCGCCACACGCGAGACTTCCTGCGTGACCGCGTTGCCACGCAGCTCAGTGTCGGCGGGGTCGCCGTCGAGCGTGGGCACGACGGACCGTTCGGTGAGTGCACGCGCAATGCGTGGTGCGTGCGAGAGTACCGATGCTTCGGTCCACTGCTCCGCTGCGACGCCGCTTCGGAGCGCAGCCGCGGTGAGCGCGCGATAAAACGCCCCGGAATCCACGTGACGTACGCCGAGACGTTTGGCCACCCACTGAGCCGTTGATGACTTGCCGCTTGCGGCCGGGCCGTCGATGGCGATGACAAGTGGCGTGTGCTGTGGAGAATGCGCGTGTCCGCTATGAGCTGCAGTTGCACCACTCGCGCTGCTTTCTGACGATGTGCGAGGTGCTGACGAGGCAACGCTCGTCGAACTCGCCAACAGCTCCCAGAAGTTCGGAAACGACACCGCCACGCATTCGCGATCATCAATGCTGATCTGATTGCCCGGCAGCGCGGCGAGGATACCAAACGCCATCGCGAGTCGATGATCGCCGTGCGTGTTCACGGAGCCGCGGAGCGGCTGCGTGCCACCGCGAATGACCATGCCATCGGGTAGTTCTTCCGCGTCTACACCAATGTTACGAAGATTCGACACCACCGCACTGATACGATCACTTTCCTTGACGCGCAACTCACTGGCATCTGTGATGCGCGTTTCGCCCTCGGCGCGCGCCGCCACACAAGCGATGAGCGGCATTTCGTCAATCGCGCGGGGGACTTCGTCACCGTGCACACGTGTGCCGCGAAGCGATCCGGGGGCCGCCACGATGGTGCCCAGCAGTTCTCCACCTACAGTGCGTTCGTCTTGCATGGTCACGCGCACGCCCATACGCGAAAGAATCTCAAACCCGCCCGTGCGCGTTGGATTCAGACACACATCTGGCAGCGTGAGTTCGCCGCGTGCTGCGAGCCCCGCGAGCGCGACGAAAAATGCGGCCGACGACGGATCGGCTGGTACATCAACATCAGCGGCGTGCAATGTCGCGTTTCCGGTGATGCTTACGCCACCATCTGTCACGCTCACCGAAACACCACGCGCCGAGAGCATGCGCTCCGTGTGATCACGCGAGCGCGACGGCTCGTACACCGTAGCACCAACGCCGCTACTCACGGCCGCGAGCAAAATGGCGCTCTTGATCTGCGCGCTCGCGTGTTCACTGCGCCATTCAATCGGTGCAAGGGAGGCACCGTGCACCCACATGGGCAGCCCCTCACCACGCTCTGATTCCACGCGCGCACCCATCGCCGACAGTGGGCGCGCAATGCGTTGCATGGGGCGCTTGCTCAAGCTCGCGTCGCCAATGAATCGCGCGGAGATACCGGCGCGCCCCGCAACAATACCGGCCGCGAGACGCGTGGTCGTCCCGCTGTTTCCACAGTCGAGATCCGACGAAGGTTGTACCAGCGCAGACGCCGAAACGCCGTGTACCACAAAATCTTCGGATAGCTCCGGCACACGCACGCCAAGCGCGCGCATCACTGCCGCCGACGAGTGCACATCAGCACTGGGCAGTATGTATCGCACGCGTGATGCCCCCGGCGAAAAGGCCGCGAACAACAGCGCCCGGTGACTGATGGATTTGTCACCGGGAACGCGAACCGTGCCGGATACCTCGAGCAGCACGACTACCGCAGCCAGGATTCGAGAGCGGTCGCCGAGTCAGTCCGGCTGTCGCGGTATTTCACGATCACCGGTGTCTGAATAGACAGCCCCTGCGCTTTGCCCCACTCTGAGGTGACCTGACGCGCACCTGGCACGACCACTGCACCAGCTGGAATCTCGAGCGGCGAAGAGTCGGTACCACGGTGCGTTGTTTCTCGTACGAGATCGTACACTGGCGTGCCACGCGTGAGAATGACGCCGGCGCCGAGCACCGCCCGTTCGCGAACCACGGTGCCTTCGTACACGCCGCAGTTGCCACCAACAATCACGTCGTCCTCAATCACCACCGGCGCGGCATTCACCGGCTCCAGCACGCCACCAATCTGCGCGGCCGCGCTCAAATGCACGCGCTCGCCGATCTGCGCACATGAACCCACCAGCGCGTGCGAATCCACCATGGTGCCCGCGCCCACATAGGCGCCAACGTTCACATACATCGGCGGCATACACACAACGCCGGGCGCGAGATACGCACCGCGGCGTACGGCCGATCCACCGGGCACAATGCGCACGGAATGTTCGAGACGGAACTCGCGCGGCGGAAACGTGTGCTTGTCGAGAAAGTGATTGATGCCGCCCGTTGGCGCGCCCATCTCAACCACACGGCCAATCCGGAAACCGAGCAAGATACCGCGCTTCACCCACGGCACCGCATGCCATGTGCCATCAGCATCCTTTCGCGCCGCACGCACTTCGCCCGCTTCGAGCCGAACAAGAAACGTTTCGAAAAGCGACGCCGAATCGGTGGGCAGCGTCACGCCGGAGTCGAGCAAATCCGGATGCGACAGGCGCGCTTCGAGTTCTGCGAGTGAGAAGGCCATGTGAGTGCGTGAGGTCAGAGGTATCAAACAGGAATCGCAAGCTGCGTCAGCGCCGAACGCACGTGCTCTATCGCTGCGGCAACTACCCGGTGCTTGTCTTCGGCCAGCGGCACGAGCGGAAGGCGCAAGACATTCTGCATCACGCCAGCATCGGCGAGCACACGCTTTGCAGGCATCGGATTGGATTCAACAAATGCCGCGCTGAAGAAGGGCAGCAGCGCACGATGAACGGCCTGTGCGCGCAAAAGATCACCGGCACGCACCGCGTCAGACAGCGCCACCATGGCCGCGGGAAACACATTCGAAACCACGGAGACAACACCCTCCCCGCCGAGCGCCATCATGGGCAGCGTCATGGCGTCGTCGCCGGAGAGAACGGCAAAGCCCTCAGGGCGCAAACGCAGAATGTCATCGATCTGCGTGAGATTACCCGATGCTTCCTTGATCGCAACGATCCGCGGGTGCAACGCCAGTTCGAGCGTGGTCGCCGCGTCAATGTTGCCACCGGTGCGGCCCGGCACATTGTACAACATGATCGGCAGCGTACTCGTGTCTGCAATCGCGCGAAAGTGCGCCAGCAGCCCGCGCTGCGGCGGCTTGTTGTACATGGGCGACACGTGCAGCAGGTGTGTCGCGCCAACATCGGCCACCGCGTTGGACATCGTGATCGCCTTGACCGTGTCATTCGAGCCCGCGCCAGCGACAACGGGTACGCGTCCATTCACCGCGCTCGCCACGACCTGTACCACGCGCACATGTTCGTCAAACGCGAGCGTGGCGGCCTCACCGGTCGATCCGCACGGCACAAGAAAATGAATGCCAGCCGCAAGCTGGGCCTCGACGAGCGCGATCAGTGCGCCTTCATCGATCGCCCCGTTCGCCGTGAACGGCGTAACAAGCGCGGTGCCACAGCCGAGCAGCGAATGGGATGTTGTCATGACACGGTACCGGTTGTTGAAGCCAGGCCCAGCACATCACGCATGGTATACACGCCCGGTTCGGCCTTTGCGGTGAGCCAGCGTGCAGCGGCGAGCGCGCCGTCCGCGAAGACACGGCGATCGCGCGCCTCATGCGTCAGACGCACCTGTTCGAACGGCGCGTCGAAGATGAACTCATGCGTGCCCGGCACTGAACCCACGCGAACGCTGGTCACGGGAACCGAACGCTCAAGCCCAAGCTCAGCGCGTTCGCGCAACGCAATAGCCGTCCCTGAGGGTGCGTCAAGCTTGGCCGTGTGGTGCGTTTCCAAGAGATGCGCATCGAATCCTGGCGCGTGGCGAAACAGTCGACCAGCCGTTTCTGCGAGCGCGAGCATGATTTGCACACCGGGTGCAAAGTTCGGTGACCAGAGCACGCGGCCGTGGTGCGTGGCGCTGAGCTCAACCAGCTCGTGCGCGCGCTCGTACCAGCCCGTCGTTCCGATTACCACGGGTACTCCGGCCTTCATGCAGTGCATCGCGTTTACGAGCGCCGCATGGGGCACCGTGAACTCAATGGCCACATCCGCATGGCCCAACTGCTCGCGAGTGAGACCGTGCGATGGAATGTCCGCCGCATCAAGTCGAGCGACCACGTGGCAATCGTGCGCAGGCGCGAGTGCCTCAAGCGCGCGCCCCATGCGGCCGTACCCAATGAGCGCCACGCGCACGCTGGTCACGCGTTCGCCTCAAAGAATCCGGCGTGCAGTCGCTGCATGGCTGGAATCACCTGCGCATCGTCGATGACCAACGTGAAGTTGATCCCGGTTGCACTGAGCGACGCCATATGCACACTGATCGCACCGAGCGATGCCAGCGCGCCCGCGAGCGTGGCCGTGCCATCGGCAAGACCGGCACCCACGATGGCCACAATACCGCGTGATCGCTCGACCGATACATCGCCGTACACCGAGAGATCGGCTACGATGTCGTCGAGTCGCGCGGGGTCATCAAGGGTGACAGAGATGGACACTTCTGATGTGGCAACGACGTCGACCGAGGTGCGATGCCGCTCGAACACTTCAAATACCGAACGCAAAAACCCATGCGCGAGCAGCATGCGCGTGGTGCGCAGTTTCACGAGCGTGGTGTTTCGCTTGCCCGCAATCGCGCGCACCGGATGCCGCGGTGCGTCGAACGCGATCATCGTGCCCGTGCCTTCTGGCCGGCGCGAGTTGAAAATGAACACGGGAATACCACGCTGTACTGCCGGCGCGATTGTACTTGGGTGCAGTACCTTCGCGCCAAACGATGCCAGTTCGGCCGCTTCGTCAAATCGAATGCGATCAATCAGGCGCGCCATTGGCACGACACGCGGATCGGCAGTCAGCATGCCGTCTACATCGGTCCAGATTTCGATCGCTTCCGCCTCGAGCGCTGCACCAAACAAGGCCGCCGAATAGTCGGAGCCACCACGACCGAGTGTGGTGGTCACGTTGCCCGTTGTAGAGCCGATGAACCCGCCGAGCACAGGAACCTTACCCTGTGCAACGAGCGGACGAATGTGCTCGCGAGACGCCGCGGCAATCGCATTCACGTTCGGCGCGGCACGGGTGAAGTGATCGTCGGTGATCATCACCGTGCGCGCATCCACCCACTCCGCCGGTACACCGCGATGCCGGAACGCGGCCGCCACCATCTGCGACGACAAGACCTCGCCGATTGCCGCAACCGCGTCAAGCGAGCGAGGCGTGACGAACCCAAGTGTGCTGAACGCTTCGGCGAGATGCGCGAGTTCATCGAACCCTACGCTGATTTCGGCCACCATGTCATCGTACTCGGCACTGTCGCCAATCAGTGCCTGCGCCTCAGCGAGATGCCGCGCACGCAACGTCTCCACGTTGGTCACCGCGAGCAGAAGGTCTCCGGCGGCAGCGCGTCGCGCGACCTCAAGCAGCTCGTTGGTTACGCCAGATAGTGCCGATACCACCACCACCGGATCGCGATCAAGCTTGGCTTTTACGATACCCGCCGCGCGATCAATCGCCCCTGCGTCAGCGACCGATGTGCCACCAAACTTGCAGACAATCACGAACCAACTCGCAGGGCACCGGTTGCCCGATCCAGCACACCGGTGGATAACAACATTTCAGCGTTGAGCACAGATCCACCCGCCGCGCCACGCACCACGTTGTGGGCCATCGCCACCATGCGCAGATCCATCACGGCGTCTTCGCGAACACGACCAACCGTGATCGTCATGCCACGACCATTGTTGACATCGCGGCGCGGTTGCGGACGATCGAGTTCGTCTCGCACGTCGATCGGGGGGAATGGAGCCGACGGAAGTCCCTGCACCGACGGGTGTCCGCGCCAGTTGCGCAGCACCTCCATTGCCTCATGAACCGTGGGTGCCGATTCAAAGCCGACCGTGAGGCAGACGGTGTGCCCGTGCTCGACCGGTACACGATTCGCATGGGCGCTGACCGCAATCGGGGCGGTGATGATGCGATCATCGGTGAAGCGACCGAGCAGCTTGCCAAGTTCCGTCTCGATCTTGGGCTCCTCATCGCCGATATACGGAATGACATTGCCGAGAATATCGAGTGACGGCACGCCGGGATACCCAGCACCGGAAATCGCCTGCATGGTGACGGCGACAACTTTCTGCACGGTGTACAACTCATGCAACGGTGCCAGCGCGGCGGCGATCACCGTCACCGCGCAGTTGGCATTGGTGACAATCGCGCCGCTCCAGCCACGAACCGCTTGCTGCGTAGCCAGCAGGCCGAGATGGTCACCGTTCACTTCAGGAATCACGAGCGGTACATCTGCTTCCATGCGATAGTTCTTCGCATTGGAAAGCACGAGTCGTCCAGCGCGCGCAAACTCGGCCTCTACCTCACCCGCGACGCCAGAATCGAGCGCCGAGAAAACGATGGGTGATGTCACCTGGGAGGGAGAGCATGCTTGCACGGTCAGTGCAGCCACATCATCCGGCAGCACCCCTTCCAACCAACGCGCTGCCTCACGATACGGGCGCCCGGCCGAACGCTCCGACGCGGCGACTTCTGCGATCTCAAACCACGGATGTCCCGCAAGATGACGAATGAACGCCTGTCCGACGGCGCCCGTAGCACCGAGGATTGCTACCGGAATTTTGTGAGGCGTGTTCATGTCGCGAGCAATGCCTCCACGATGCGCACGTACGCCGACACCGCGTCTCGCAGTTCGGTAACGGCAATGTGCTCGTCGGGCGTGTGCGCAACGTGAATCGAACCCGGACCAAACAGCAGCGGTGTGCCCCAGCGGCTGAGCAGTGGAATGTCCGTGGTAAACGCGACCGGTGCGACGTCAAAGCCATCGATCGTGTGAAAGCGCTGCGCGGGAATGAACGAGCCCCACTCCAACTCGGCGCGGCCTTTGGCCCACTCTTCAAACACTTTCTTGACTGGTGCCACGTCACCAACCAGGCGAATCATGATTTCCGCTTCGGCGAGTCCCGGAATCACATTCGCTTCGGTCCCCGCGCGCAGCACACCGATGTTGCTGGTCGTCATACCAAGCACGGCGTCGCTCGGCAGCGGGAGATCGCGCACCTGCGGGAGCAGCGCGAGCAACGGATCAAGCGCACTGCTACCAAACTCTGGATACGCCGAGTGCGCTTCACGTCCGCGCACACGCACAATCACGCGCTGCGCGCCTTTCGCACCTGATGCGAGTTTGCTTTCCGTGGGCTCACCATTCACCAACCACCGGCTGGTAGCTGGCAGGCGGTTCGCCGCACGAGCGCCCGGCGAGCCCTTCTCTTCACCGACCACAAACAGCAGGTCCACGCGTTCCTCTCCCGAGTCCACGAGCTGCTGCGCAGCCACCAGCATCGCGGCCGCGATCCCCTTGGCGTCGCATGCACCGCGCCCGTACAGTCGGCCATCGTCGAGACGCGGCGCGATGTACGGTGGCACCGTATCAAGATGCGTGGAGAGCGTGACCCCGCCTCCAGCACGCGTGGCCCAGACATTACTGCGGCCGGGCTCGACTTCCTGCAGGGTGACGTTCCACCCCCGGGCAACGAGCCAGCGGCCAACGACGTCCACCGCCTCGCGTTCGCGGCCGGTGGACGAGTCAATGGAGAGCAATTCAGTGGCGAGTGCAACGACGTCTGTCATGTGGCGAAAAGTAATGACTCCGCTCGCATTGCAACGCCCCGAAAACTACGTGGTCTGTCCCATCAGACGGTGATGGCCAAGCCTCGGTAAATACGCGATCTGTACCGGCTGTCTTCCTGATCCGGCAACGGGGCGCTGGCGAGCAGCACCGCGTGGGCAAAACGCTCCTGTTCTTCCGCCTGCTCACGGGCGTCACGCGGCTCTTCCGAGCGCACGCGACGCGTGAGGTTGATCTGATTGACGGGCACGTTATGCACGAGACGCTCATTCTCCACGCCGAGCGTGGCGGTGAGGGCGTGCAACGTGGTCTTGACAAAGTTTGCGAGCGCGAACTCGGCGTGCGTGGGGTGTACTGGTACGTCCGGAGACACCAGAACCAGTCGCACGTCGTCAAACAGTGACACCTTGCGCGCGACACGGAAGTGATGGGTGAGGTGTTCTTCCACAAGTGATGCGAAGCCCGCCGCATCGAGCGCAGCCGAACCATCCGCGTTGAAGAGCTCGCGCGGTAGCGGCTCGAACGGTGTGGACACCACCGCGGCCGGTTGCCCACCAACACGCAGTGCCTCGTCCATTCCCGCGTCGAGATCGTCACCAACCACGATGCTGTGCACACGCTCGTTACCAAGCACAATGCGCAGCAAGTCCTGCGTTTGCGCCGCAGCCTCGGCCGTGCGCGTCAGCAACATGATGCGTCCCACGTGACTGTACTCGAGCGCGAGTCGCGCGGCACGCGCAAGGTGGGGATACAGATAGTCGCCAACAAGCCAGATCGTCTGCTGCGCCATACGCGCAATGCGCT
This sequence comes from Gemmatimonadaceae bacterium, assembly GCA_022843265.1. Classification (GTDB taxonomy): domain Bacteria; phylum Gemmatimonadota; class Gemmatimonadetes; order Gemmatimonadales; family Gemmatimonadaceae; genus JAABRT01. Next base: position 59,838 of record JALHNZ010000009.1, on the reverse strand, counting down.
CCGGCTTCGCACGACCGAACAGCTCGCGCTCCGTGATGGTGCGCTCCTGATGCAGGCCGCCTGATGGCTGGAACGTTTCGCCCGACACGGCACGGTCCGCGAGGAAATACACCGTGGCCAGTGCCACTTCGAGCTCGCCCGGCATATTGCGCAGGTGCAACATGCTCAGCACACCCTTGCCGATCTTGCTCGCTTCACGCTTGATCTGATCACGATCAATAAAGGGTTCGACTGCATCCGGAATGGCGAGCAACCAGGCGTCGTCGTACTGCGGCGCGTCCTGAGGCAGTGAGAGAAAACGTCCACCAAGGCGCAGGCGCGCCACGAGGCGCTGGGCGATACTTCTCGTCATCAGGAAACGACCCGAGCTGGCTTCTGTATCGGCCGCGAGCGATTCCGCGCGGATACTGTCTGCGAGCTTTCGCAACGCCGCCGGTGCCTTCTCGTCGGTTGCGATGGCGTCGACATCATTGCCCTGCAACAGCGCCAGCAGGTCTGCGACCTGCGCACCGGCGCGCAGCGCGTCGATGACGGCTTTGTACACCGAGTTCAGTCGGCGATTCTCAAGAATCAGCTTGCCGCGGCGCTCGAACAGGCCGGGTTTACCTCCAACACCGCGCAGTCGATCACCGTCAACAGGACCGGGGGCAATTGCGTTGACCTGAATCTCCGGCCCAACAAAACGGGCGAGGTTTTCCGTGAGTGCACGCTGACCGGCCTTGGACACCGCGTAGTCGGCACGATTGGGATACGGCACAGCAATGTACTTTTCACCGCCAAAGTACGACGACACATTCAGGATGTATCCACTACCCTGCTTCTTCATGATCGGGACGATTTTTTCGATCAATGAATAGTTCGAGACAAGGTTGGCGTTGAGCGTATTGCGCCATGTCTCGACATCCATGTCCACGACCATCTGCTCCGCGCCGGCAACGCCCGCGTTGTTTATCAAGTAGTCAACGCGACCATAGGCAGCGAGCGTTTCGTCTACCGCTCGGCGGAGACTCGCTTCATCAGCGACATCCACATCAGCCACACATTGCACACGATCTGGCGCGTCGTAGTACCCGATGTCTTCCAGCTCCGTGACAATGCTGTCGCGCATTTCTTTCAGCTGGTCAGCTCGACGCGCGACGAGCATGACACGCGCGCCGCCGATGGCGAGCAGTCGCGCCAGCTGTCCGCCGATACCTGCAGAACCGCCGGTGATGAGCGCAACCTTACCCAGGTGCAAGCCCATCACGTTCTCCATCCAGCCAAACGAGGAGCGACGTGAGCCGGTCGCGCGCACGATGGAAAGCGGCAGGTACAGGTTTACCTGTCGAATACGACGACGCGTGTACAGCAAACGCGCAGATTGCCCGGCCGCAAACGGCACCTCTTCCGGCTCGCGATTTCCCCAGCGAATGATCTGGTTGGACCATTCTTCGAATCGACGCTCTCCGGAGGCCTGCTGTACCTCGGTCTCATCGCGCCACACGCGGCACAACTCTTCAGTGGCGGCTCGCAAGACATCGGCGTAGTTGTTGCCGGCACCGTCATCACCATTGGTGACAAACGCAATGCTCGGCGGCATGCTCAGTTCGTGCTCCACATCTTTCCAGAACACGGTGAGCGCTCGCGCCAGCAACATGGTACCCGCGATTTCGCCATCGATGAATGTTGACACGTCGCTGTCTGATGCATCGGTGAATCGACCACGGAAACGCCACGCGCCGAACGCCGGCATGATGATCGCACCGTGCACGATCGCATCTTCATGTCGCAAGGACTCGAACAGGCTGTCCACGGTGTCCGGACGCATCCGATCGAGCAACACGGGGCGAATGCGTTCGTCACCGGGACTGGCGCCGAGCGCTTCCTGCGCCGCCTGCACACCTTCTTCGGAGCCGAGACCCAGTACGACTTCCGCGCCACAGCCGGCGTGTACACGGGCCACGGTCAACGCGTCCTTGACCTGATCACCTGCGGCCAGCAATACGCGCACTCCCGTACCGTCGACGGTGCGCAGTTCAGGACGCGATACCCATGTACTGCGCGATTCCTGACGGACGCGCATTCCATGTGTGACCTCAAAGTTGTGACCGTTGTACGCCGCCGATTCATCGGTCGACAGGAATACAATGGTGTTGGCCACGTCTTCGACACTCGGGAACGTGCGCTCCGGAGGCGCGCCGTCTACTGAGCGCGCAAGCGTCATCAGGTCAAAGTTTTCTTTCGCGGTTGTACCGTCATCGACATGACGCAGCTTGTCCATGGCCGAAAACACCGTCCGAATACGCTCCGAACGAATCGGGCCGGGAAACACTGTGTTTACACGAATGCCGAGCGGCCCGATTTCCGCAGCGAGCTGCTTGGAGAAGCTATTCAGCGCTGCCTTCGGCACTACGTACGCGGAGCGACCGTAGTACTGCGTGCGGGAGAAAATGGTGGAGACGTTAATGATGGTACTGCCGGCCTTCATGTGCGGTACGCAGGCGCGCACAAGATTCCACGCAATGCCGAACAAATTTCGTGCGGCCGCGCTCACTGTCTCCTTTTCATGCACACCCACTTCCGCGAGCGCTTCCAATTCGCCAGCGGTGAATGGCACATCATGCAAACGGCACTTCGGGCCCGCAGATCCGGCATTGTTCACCAGCACGTCAATACGACCGGCCTTCGCCATCACCTGCTCCACTCCGACACGCACCTGACCCGGCTCCGCGCCATCCATCACCACGGTGAGTATGCGTGACGCCGGTACGTGCAGCTCTTCACGCAGAGCCGCTTTGGCAGTGTCGAGTCGCGCCTGATCCCGCCCGCTCATCACCAAAGTTGCGCCTTCGCGCAGCAGCTGTCTGGAGATTTGCGTGCCAATGTTGCCGGCCGCACCGGTGAGCAGCACGACCTTGCCTGCGAGTCTGCCGCGAGGGGCGCGACGGCGATCCGCGGTGCCTGGTGTTGTCTCGCTCATACGTTGCTGCTCCCCGAAGCCCACGCTTCGTACAGTTCATCGCGTGAACGCAATCCCGTTGCGGGCAGCGCGTGATTCACCACGTAGGTGGCACCAGCGTGGCGATTCTCCCACATGGCCTGATGCGCTTCCGGCAAGTCGTTCCACGGGACCACGGTTGGGGCCGTGACATCCAACTGACCAGCGGCGAGCATCTGATTCATGCGGACAACCTCGTAGGCGTTGCAGAGATGAGTGCCGAGAATGCTGCACGTGGGAAGAAGAATGCGTCGTTGACGCATCCAGACTTGCGGGGCGTAGAAGCTGTAGCGCTTGTGCTGCATGTCTTCCGCATACACGATGCGTCCGCTGAACGGCTGCACCAGTGCGGTCGACGCGGCGAGCGCGTCGTGCGCGGCGCGCTCAAAGATCAGGTCGGGCGCACCGCGTGGATTGTCGGAGGAACGCAGCAACTTGCCCACCGCCTGTCCGAGCGGCTTGATCGTGCGCTCCTGAAATGCGCGCACGGCCTCCTTGAAAGCCATGGGATCACGGCGTACGTCGGGTAGCGGCGGCATGGTGCTGGGCCAATCGAACTCCATACTCGCGCGTCGACGCAGCTCATCGAGCGCGACAACGCCCGCGAGTTGATCGCCAAAGCCGAGCGAGCGTACGAACTCGCGCTGCGCGTCTGTGTAACACACCACCGCGATACGCGCGCGTCGTGCGGCAGCCGCCTCAATGGCTTCAATGCCGACAGCATCAACGAGGGCGTCGGCCGCGAGGCCAGGACCGTAGTACACAAGCACGGCTTCACCGGCAACCAGGCCAGCTCGTTCGTACATCGTGTTCACATTCACCGCACCTGGCTTTCCGGCGAACGTGAAGTGGTAGCCGGTGGACGCACCGTAGAACGCGAGTGATCCACCCTCGGCGAGCAGCTGTACGCTTCGGGGGAACGACTGTTCACCTGCGTGTGACACCACGTAGTCCGCGAGTTTGCCCTCGTGCTGAGCGCGAAACGCATCGAGCAGTGGCTGTCCCTCGGCTTCCCACGTCGCGATGGCGGCGGCGTCACCCGGCACCATCGTGAAGCAGTCCGCAATCCCCGCGCTACGACGATTGATGGCGCCTGTTGCGCCGAACGACCTGACCGTTTGCGCGCGCTCGTCGCTCGACACAAGACCGGTAACCTTCACACCGTGCGCAACCGCCGTCTTGAGCGCTTCGAGACCCGTGCCCGTCGCTGCACCCTCCACGAACATGGTGCGGCCGCCCGTAATCTGCAGCGTGGTAAAGAGTGCGCGTACAATCGTGCCGAGATTCAGAATGTACGAGCCCGCCGCTTCGAGTGTAACGTCTGGTGGGAGCGGATGACACTGTGGCGCTTGCACCAGCAAGAATTGCTGATGACTGCCCTCAAAGGTTTCGTAGCCCTGAATTCGAAAATCAGCCGACATGGGATCGCGGCCCGCGAGCGGCGACAGCAAGCTGCTCTGCCCCGAGTAGATCGTGACGAGATCGCCAACACGCACACGACCATCAGACTTGACCGCATCGCCGATGGACACCACCAGACCAACACCACCGGACCCGGTGACCTGCACATCGCGATCGTGCGAATCAAACGGCGAAACGGGGATGCCCGTGATCGCCCAGATGTCATTAAAGTTCACTTCAGACGCGAGCACATAAAGCAGTACGTCGTTGGGGCCCGGTGTTTCCACCGGCACCACAACCTGCTGCTCGACCTGTGCGGGTTCACCGTGACGCGATGCACCGGTATCCGGATCCTTGATGACACCAAGGCCATACTGCCACGACGGAATGGCGGTGAGTCCCGGGAAGAACGGTGCACCCACGGGAAGCAGCTCGCCACGCGCTGCAAGATCGGCTTCGCGGTCCGCATCAACGATCGCGCCGCGCCGAACGGGCAGCGGCGCACTGGCGCGATCGAAGAAGGCGCGAATACCTGCCTTGCCCGCCTCGGGGTCTACGACCGCGGATGCAAAGAGCTGTGCTTCATGCGCGAGACCGGCGAGCAAACCTTCTCGCCATCCCGTTTCAACCGCATCAAGCACGCGCGCCGCGTGGGTCGCACGACCGACACGCTCGGCTTGCTCCAACAAGCGCACCACTGGAGGCAAGGCAAATGCCTGTTGCAGATCGAGCGCACCGGGCTTTTCCCACGCGTCGCGACGATCGCGCACATGTCGGAATGTCTTGCCGAGCTTGCTGTGTTCACGGTCGGCGATGTAGTCGCGCACGAGGGCTGAGGCATGCGCCACAACGTCCTGCGCATCGCTCACCACTTCATCTACCACACCAATACCTAGTGCCTCACCCGCGGTAATGGTGCGCCCGCCGACGAGCATTTCCACGGCCTGCACCACGCCCTCCATGCCATCGCGATCAGCCAGCAGGCGCGTGAGCCGCTGCGTGCCGCCGTACCCGGGGAGCAGGTTCAATCGAATCTCTGGCTGTCCGAACAGCGCCTTCTGCTCCGCGATGCGAACGTGACAGGCCAGGGCAAACTCCATACCGCCGCCGAGGGCCACACCATTGATCGCCGCAATGCACGGCTTGTTCATGCGTTCAATCGTGCGGAACGCCAGGTGCGCCACGTTTGGAAGTGTGACGGCTTCTTCAACGGTGTGCACATCTTCCAGCAACTGACGAATGTCAGCGCCGGCCACAAATGATGACGTTCCTTCACCCGTGAAGATGACGGCCGCGACATCGCTCCGGCGCGACAGATGTTCAACAACTGTGACGAGTTCATCGAGCGCGCGCTCGTTGAGTGCGTTCACCGGCGCGTTCGTGACCGTGACCAGCGCCATGCGAACAGCTTCGCCGTTGGCTTGCGCCACCGTATGGTACTGCACGCGGAAGTAGCGACCATGCTCCAGGATGCGCTGCGACTCACGTATGCGCTGCCGCGCCTTCCATTCGCCAATCACACGCTGAAGCGCCGGTACACACTCCGGATTGCGAAGCGTGCTGAGATCACCCTGCGGCTGATCCTCCACCAGTGCGCGGAGGAGACGTCGCACGTACTTGCCGCTGCGTGTTTCGGGGAACGCCGGGACCTCGAGAAAATCTTCAGGCACCGCAACCGCGCCCTTCTCCTGGCGCACGAGCTCAATGAGTCGACGACGGTCATCCGCCGTCAGGCGACGGCCCGGTGCAATCGTCACGAACGCGAGCGGCGTGAGTCCTTTTTCACGATGCGGTGCACCAACCACGATCACGTTGCCAATCGGTGAATCGGCATTGAGCTGTTTGTCTCGCAGAATCGCGCCTTCGATTTCTTCCGTGCCCATGCGATGCCCGGACACGTTGATCACATCATCGCTTCGTCCATGCAATGAGAATCCGCCATCGGGATAACGCACCGCAAAATCTCCCTGCGTGTACGCCCAGCGCCCCTGCCAGCGGCTCCAGTACGTGGAGCGGTAACGATCAATGTCGCCGCGCCACTGCGACGACACGCCGTAGCCCTCCACCTTGAACGACGAAACATCACCCCAGATCGTACGCGCGAGGTACGGATACGGGGCCGTGATGACCACCTCACCCTTTTCACCCTCGTCGGCAACACGTGGCGCAAAGCGACCGTCTGCATCAGGCGCACCATCGGCCAGCCACACATCGCCCATGACCCACGGCAGCGGATACGTGTGCGCATCGGCACGCAGCGGAAAATCGCCGTTGCCAAAAAAGTGCGTCCAGACAATGCCGCCGTGCTCCGTGGCCCAGTACGAGTTGATGTACCAGGGCGTGAGGAGCGACATGCCAAACTCCTGCACTGTTGGCGATGTGGGCTCGGCGCAAAACGTTGCTACACGCAGTGACGACACATTGTATCGCCGCACATCTTCGGCGTTCTGCGGATCCTGCATCACTGCCTTGAGGAACGTGACGCCCGCCTTGAAAATGCGCACGTTGTACCGCTCAATGATCGATGCAAAACGTCCCGCTGACGGAAACACGGGTGCGCCTTCGGCAAGCACACTGGTGGTGCGCGTCGTGAGCGCCGCTGAGATCATGTAACTCTGCCCCGTAATCCAACCGGGGTCCGCGACCACATACATCACATCACCAGGCTGTGCATCAAACGCGATGCGCATGGTGTGCGCAACGCCGGCGGTCCAACCGCCATGCACATGCACCACGCCCTTTGGTTTGCCGGTGGAGCCAGACGTGTAGATGAAAAAGAGCGGAAACTCGCTGTCGACCGGAACTGGTGGAACCAGAGACCACACCACGCGCACCAGCTCGATGTCTGGCAGCTCACGCAACTCGGCTTCTGTCGACACGTCATGCCCGAAAGCTCGTGCGGCCTCGATCAATGCAGTACTCGCGGGTCCGAGCAGTTCATCTTCCCACACATCACGTCCCGCGCGCCATGGTACATCGGCCTGGGCCGTGTATTTCACCACGACCACGCGTTCAACCGATGAACCCGCGTCAACAAGCGCACGCGCCACCGCCGTTCGCACGCGGCTCGCGTCCGACGCGTCGAGCGCGCCGGACTCGGTCAGCGAAAGCAACGCGCGACCAACGCCACGCATCGCATCACGCCGCTCCACCGTGATTTCACCCGAGACCGCCTCGGCAGCGCTGCGTGTAATGAGCTCAACCTGCGCGCTGTCCAGCGAAAGTGCGCCGAGCGCCTCACGCACCACGTGCACCGCACGATCCGCGGCGATGTACTGGTCAAGCGCGGGATCCGTGTACGCCGCCTTGAATGGAATGATCTGCGCGTTGCGCCAGCCGCCGTCCGCCGTAATCACAACGCGTGCGCCGGCATCATGAATGCGATCGGCCAGCGTCTTGTCGGAGAAGCCACCAAAGACCGGCGTGTACAAGATGCCAAGGCGCTTGGCCGCTTCCGTCCACGCGATCTGTTGCGGAATGTTGGGAAGATTGAGCGCAATGCGATCACCCGTCTTCAACCCGAGTGTGCGCAAAGCGAGCGCGGCTTTGGCGACATCGACAAGCAATCCTTTCCGCGAGATCGGATACGAGACAACCGGCGCGCCGCGGCCGTTATCTCGCGATTGATCCCACCGATCGCCTTCCACGAGAAACGCGGGCTCGGCACCGTGCCCAGCGAGCACGTGGCGATCGACCTCGTTAAAGCCGGCGTTGGTGAGCGCTCCTTCAAACCAGCGATACCACGGCGCGTGATCATCGTTGAACGCGCGCTTCCACGGACGCCATGCTGCGTCTCGCGTGGGAGCGAGAGGCTGCAGTGTCTGCGCGTCCCACCCGGCCCAGGCACCGGTGATCTCATCATGTGTGATCCACGCACCATGATCCCCGAGGGACGCATCAAACCAATGCAGCGTGTGCGCCGCGATGTCGCCGTGATAGCGTCCCGGATCGGCCTCGCACGCTGCGCGCGCGGCGTTCCAGTCGTCTCGTGAGCGCAACGCGTTGCGCTGAGGCTCAGGCGGAGCTACCGCCGCGAGCCCAATCGTCTCCCCAGTAGCCACCCCATCCCCTTGCCATGACGTGAACGCGCACCTGAGCCACTTTGCGGCCCAGTGAGGATCAGCGCAAGATCAGTGCAGTAACAACGCTGGATTAGCGCAATGCGCGTGCGATGTGTTCGACAAGTCCGTCATCGGACAACGCGTCCGCCCAATCCTCTGCCAGCAACACAATGGCTCGATCGGCGCCAGAGTTGCATTCAACGGCAACAGGAGGGGGTTGTATGGTGGTCGCAGCCGCCGCAAAATCAGCGGGGACCTCCGGCAGCTCGAGACAAATCCAGTTGATGCCCTGAGAGTCACGAACGGTACGCAAGCCGGTCTCCTACGTGGTGATGAGTGCCCGAAGCGGGACTCGAACCCGCATGTCCTTGCGGACAGGGGCTTTTAAGGCCCCCGCGTCTACCGGTTTCGCCATCCGGGCCACCGAAAACGCGAAAGGAGCGGTCATGCACCGCTCCCCTTCCCGTAACTACCAACGAACCTACAGCACAGAGCGGGAAACGGGACTCGAACCCGCGACCCCAACCTTGGCAAGGTTGTGCTCTACCAACTGAGCTATTCCCGCGTGCTCCCAACATATCCCGGCCGGCGCCGCGTTACAAGCGCCGACACCGCATCTGTCATGACCTGGTGATCATTCGTGCAAACCGAGTGCGTGCGACGCATACCAGACCGTCGACGCGAGCAATCCGGCGAGCGCCGCATCGCCACCATCGGCGACGCCACGCCCGTCAGTATCCACCACGGACGCGGCGATCCCCTGATCCAACGGTGCACGACGCAGCCACTGCAACACCGTATTGCCATCGGGCCCGAGCAAGCGCGCAATCTGACGCAAGAGTCCGCCATCGTCCGGCGCCACGGCACGAACGGAGCGCCGGAACAGCGAATCATCGCGATCGAGCGCGTCGTACAGCGGAAGCCACAACACAGAAGCCGCGGGATCGTCAACCTGATCCGCCCCACCGGCCAGATCGATCGCGGCGGCAAGATGCGCTTTGCCACCACGATCCTGTGCAAAATGGCGCTGCATGGCGGCGCGCACTGCGGCCGGGTCCTCGACATCGCGCGCCGCCTCTTCATCGAGCGTGCGACGCAGTACGTCAAGTGCTGCAGCAACGACAGCATTGCCGTGCAGCGTAAACGGAAACCGTACCGGCTGTCCGCTCGGACTCACCTCGGTCGAATACAACGGCAACCGCTCGTCACGACGCGCGACCAGATCATCGTTTGCCACGTAGAGCGTATCGGCAACCACAGGCTCTTCCACGATCTGGTCATCGTCAGACGCGCGAATGTAGCGATCCACGGCAATCGGATACGCGGCCGCTCCTTCAATCGCGAAGCCCGGCTCAAACAAGGTACCATCGAGATAATGCACGCCCTGGCCCGGCGCGTACCCGTGCAGTTCACACGTTCGCACAAGCAACTCACGCGCGAGTGCGTTATCGGCCAGCTGCACGGCGCTCAACGTCCACATGAGCGCTTCCCAGTCACGCACGGTCGCGCCGAGACTATGCCAGGGCGCTCGAGTGCGTACGAGATAATAGTGCGCGTCATCGAGACCACGTCCGACACCGTAGAAGTAGCAGAAGAGCAAGTTGCGATTGACGAGTCGGTCGATGGCATCCTGCCCAGTCGTCTGCTCCAGCTGCTGCAATGCCTCGCGCGTGGCCGCGAGCAGCGTGCGCCAGCCACGCCGACGCAACACACCAACCGTGGCACACGCACCGTCGCGTTCCGGTCCGACAGCGAGGTAGAACGCGCACGGCACGGACTGCCCAGCTTCTACAGTGAGCGTCCGACGCACGGCGAACGCTATAGCGCCGTTCACGTCATCGCCGATTTCACGCGTGGCCTCGCCGTCGGCGCCAATCGCAACCGCCACCATACCAGGCACCGCCGCCCCTTCAAGGATGATCGTCTCGTTGTGGCCGAGCACAACACGATGCGCATCGTCGAAGTCGCGCGGCGTGCGCACGCGCTGCTGGCGGTGCCCCAGCACTCCTTCGAGTGCAAGCTCCACACGGTGCGCGTTTGTGCCTCGATTCTCGATGGTGATCGCGTACACAGCACCGGCCATATCGGCATCGCGCCCATACGGCGCGAATACAGTCCCGCGGAGCAGCAGTGAGCCGAGCGTGCACGTAAAGGTGGGCAGCCAGCCAACGGCGCGTTCCCAGGCGATGCCCTCACTCGCCAGTTCGCGCACCTCGCCATCCACGCGAATCACTGGCTTCAAGAGCGGGGTGCCCTCGCCCTCGACGAAGCCGCGGGCGCCCGCGAACTCGACGGCCGCACGCGCCCCGCGATGCAACACGCCAAGCGCGTAGATCGCACCGTTGGCCGGGTGAATGCACGGTAGCGACAGCCAGTGATTGCCCGTGGTCTGCCACGGCACGGACGGAATGGAGCGAGGAGAGTCGGACACGGAACCCTTGAGGACGCAGGACGCTATCAGCACGCGTACCCGTCGCGTTGACGGGCTTGGACGATCGGGCTAATCTAGCCGATTGCCCCCGTGATGCCGGACACTTGGCGCACGGCCCGTTTTGCCCCTGTGCGATCAACCCGAATTCTTCTGACCCGACGCCCTGAAGTTCGCTCCGCCCGGGCTTTGCTCGCGGTAGTACCAACCGTCCTGTTGGCAGGCCTTCTCCTGACGAGTGCGGCGCCTCGCCTGTCGGCGCAGCCCGTGGCCGGTCTGGGTGAGGACGCGATCCCAATTCCGGCCCGCGGCCTGCGCGTGAATATCGGCGTCGCCTGGGATCAATGGGATCGAAGACTGCTCGCCGACGGCACACGGTCTCCACTCCTCGATGCCCTCGCTACGCCGTCGCTTGGCGTGACCCAGTTGCCGGCGCTGGCGAACGCGCAAAGCGGCATTCGCGCGCTTGCCGGCCTGCCAACGTTCGACCTGACGCTCGGCGCGCTCGAAGCGAGCGGCGCGGTGCGTCGTACCACCACCACGCTGCAAGCCGATTTTGGAGTTACGCGGCGCATCAGTGTGGGTGTGCGCGTGCCGTACGTCGAAGTCACGCACAACGCCAACCTGGTGCTGAACCGAAACGGATCTGGCGCGAATGTGGGTGAAAATCCTGGCATTCTGTCGCCCGCGAGTTACACGGCGAACAGCAGCATTTTTGTGCAGCTCGGCAACGAGCGTACGCGGCTGGTCAACTTGATTGCCAGCTGTGGAGCCTCCACTGCCGGCTCCGAGTGTGACGCGATCCGCGCCGATCCTGCCGCCGCACAGGCGCTGGCTGCACGTGTCGCTTCGTTTCGCGAAGCGTGGGGCGCGGTGTACGGCAATGATCAGAATGTGGGGTCGCCGCTTGTGCCGGTGCAAGGCGGCGCTGTGCACAATGCCGTGACGGAATCACTTGAAGACATTCGCGAAGGCTTCACGAGGTTCCTGTCCACCACCACGCTACCACCAATCGGTCCGAACGGCGCGGTGCTTGTGTACGGCACAAATGGTTTGCAGCGAATTGCGCAGGACTCGGTATTTGGTGTTGGCGCCGACACGCTGGCCTCCGCGTTTCGCGCCGGCATGGGCGACGTTGATGTCGAAGCACGCGTGCTGCTCTACGACACGTGGAATGGTGACCAGTCGGCGCGACTGGCAACCCAGCGTTCGGGCGTGCGCGTATTGGGGTCCGCAGGCTGGCGCTTTGGTACCGCCAGCAGCGCGCAGGCGAACGAGGCGTTTGCACTGGCCACGGGCGACGGTGTCAATGCGCTGCTGCTGCGTGCAACGACCGATCTGGTGTGGAAGAACCGTGCATGGGTATCAGCCACGGTTCGTAGCACTACGCCGCTGGCAGACAACGCGGTCGTACGCGTGCCCGGTGCTGGACTGCCAGAGCTGTTCTTTCTCAGTGCGCCGCAGGCGGTCTCGCGCACACTCGGACAGCGGCTGGATCTTGAAGTGGCACCGCGTCTGAATCTGAGTGACAAGTTCGGCGTGTCGGCCACGTGGCTCTACCGTTCGTTCGGCGCGGATCGATACGAACCGGCAGAGGGCGACGTGTTCGAGACGGGATCCGGCTCCGCACAGTTCGGTGCGATTGGATTGACCTACTCAACACTCGCCGCCTTTGCGCGCGGCAAGTCCAAGTTTGCCCTCGAGGTGCTGTTCGCGCACGAGGTCGCGTTGTCGGCGAGCGACTCGCCTATCCCTTCGCTCGCGCGCGACCGCCTCGAGTTGCGGATTTTCCGCGGCTTTCCGAAACGCTGACTACCGACTGTCCACGTGCGAGCAGTTCTCGCGCGTGGGCGCGACTGATCTCGCGATCCGCATCGCCGCTGAGCATGCGTGCGAGTTCCAACACACGCTCGTCGTTGTCCACGACCTGAGTATCCGCGGTCGTCAGCCCCGCCGCTCCAGCCGTGCTCGTGTCCTTGCGGACGACCACGTGATGGTGTGCACAGGCGGCGATTTGCGCGAGGTGCGAAATCGCGAGCACCTGATGATGCGCCGCCACCCCGCGCATGAGTGCGCCGACCTGCCAGGCCACCGCCCCACCAACACCGGCGTCCACCTCATCGAACACGAGGGTTGGCACGCGTTGCAAACGTGCGAGCACCGTACTGAGCGCCAGCATCACGCGCGCCAGCTCACCACCAGACGCGACACGGTCGAGTGGGCCAGCGGGTAGACCCGCATTCAATGACGCAACAAACGACACGGATTCCATACCGTTTGCACCGGGCTCTGGCAGTGGCGTCAGGCGTACCGCGAACGTGCCACTGGTCATGCCAAGCTCCGGGAGCAACGCCGTAACGGACGCGGCAAGTAGAGCGGAACCCGCGCTGCGTTTGTCAGACAGCGCGGCCGCTGCTTCTGCGCGTTCCGCAACTGCCCGCGCGAGCTCAGCCTGCAGCGCGTTGTGCGCGGCGTCTGCGTCGTCTACGAGGGCGAGTTCTTCGCGTGCCGTGTTGGCCGCCAGCAACACGTCCTGCAGCGAAGGGCCATATTTGCGCAACAGCTGGTGAATGACCGCTCGTCGCGCATCGAGTTCACGCAGGCGGGCCGGATCAGCGTCAATACCGTCGGCGTATTCTACCAACTCGCGCGCCAACTCTTCGGCCGCGAAGAACGCCGCATCGAAGATGGACGACAGTCGCTCAAGCGAAGGATCGATCCGCTGCAGTGCGGCGAGTTGCCGCCGTACTGCGCCGAGATGTTCAGTGACCGAGTCTTCGGAATCTTGTAGTCGCTGCGATGCCCCAGCCGCGAGCGCACGCAGCTCCTCGGCGTTTGCCAGGCGGCGATGCTCGGCTTCTACGCGCTCGTCGTCGCCGTCTCGAAGATTCGCGGCATCGATTTCGTGCACAAGAAAACGCAGGTAATCAGCGCGCTGCGCCGCGTTGGCGCGCTTGCTGTGCAGTTCGCTCAGCGCTGTTTTTGCCTGCAACACGCGTGCATGCGTTTGCGCCACACATTCTGCTTCGCCTGCGGCGCCGGCGTAGGCATCGAGCAATGCGCGCTGCGCCGCAGTATCGAGCAACTGCTGCGCCTCATGCTGACCGTGCACCGCAACAAGCTGTGCGCCAAGTTCGCGTAGCACGGCAATCGTGACAGGCGAACCGTTGACCCACGCACGTGAACGTCCGGTTGCCGACACTTCGCGTTTGAGAATCAAGACGTCGTCTTCCGATTCAACACCGCGAGCGTCGAGCCACTCGCGCAGATCAGCGCGCGTGCCCGCATCAAACGTGGCCTCTACCACCGCACGATCGGCACCAGCGCGAATACGATCGGGCGCGGCGCGTTCGCCCAGCAGCAACCCCAGCGCACCAACGATCAGCGACTTGCCGGCGCCCGTCTCACCGGTGAGCACGTTGAGCCCCGCAGTGAGCGGCAACGTGACCGATTCAATAACGGCCACATTGCGAAGGCGAAGCTCGAGCAGCACGCCGCCCGAGCCGTCAGACCGGTGCGATAACGCCGTCGCGCTCGCTGAGCCCACCCCAGCCGAGCTTGTGACGGAGGCGGACAAAGAACGAGGTGCCTGGGAAGCGGACAATGCGGACCGGAGTGGAGGCTCGGCGAATGATCAACGTCTCACCAGCCGTGAATGTAGTACCGACCTGTCCGTCGACCGTGACCAAAAGTCCTTCCGGCCCATCTTCCGCTTGCAACTTGACTTCAACATCCGGCGGCAAGACGAGCGGACGCATGGCGAGGGTGTGCGGCGAAACAGGAGTCACGATGATGGATTCGACCGTAGGAACGACTACCGGGCCGCCCGCAGACAGACTGTAGCCGGTTGAGCCGGTAGGCGTAGAAATCACCACACCGTCGGCTCCGAGCGCACCAATCGGCTCACCGTCCACGTGCACTCCAAATCGCACAACGCGCGCGAAGCCGCCCTTGTGCAGCACCACGTCGTTCAGGCAACGCCAGTGACCGCGCGGTTCACCATTCAGGCCAAACGCTTTCGCGTCGAGTGTCATGCGCTGCTCGGCCATGTAATCGCCACGCGCCCAACGACGCAGCGCGTCGTCGAACTCATCGCCGCCGCACGATGTCAGAAAGCCGAGGCGACCGAGATTCACGCCGAGAATCGGAATGTCACGGCCCGCGAGATACCGCGCACCGCGAAGCAACGTGCCGTCACCACCTAAGGTGAGCAACAGATCAAGCGTCTCTGGCCCTTCCAGTGCCTCGCCCTGCTCCGCGATCTCGTACAACTCCTCCTCAAAGGCGAGCGTTACGCCGAGCGCGGGCGCCAGATCGAGTAGCGCGCCGAGTACGCCGGGAAGTCCGGCGTATCCACGATGACCAATGACGCCGACGCGCATCAGCCGGCGATCGCTTCGGATTCGTGGAGCGCGCGCACGCGATCCATGATGCCCTGCACATCGAGTCCGCACTGCGCCAGCTGCCGGGCGCGTGACGCCGCGTACACGATGCGATCGGGGACGCCGTGCACCGACACACGGACGTTCGGCGCAAGCCGGCCAATCGTGGCGCTCATGAACGAACCGAATCCGTTCACGACCGTGCCTTCTTCGAGCGTCAGTACCTGCGTATGATCGGATAGAATCGCATTGAGCGTGACTTCGTCGTACGGCTTGAGGTAGCGGCAGTTCACGACCGTGATGTCGAGACCGTCGGCGGCCAGCCGTTCGGCGGCGGCGAGGGCCTGATTCACCATGGTGCCCACGGCAAGAATCGCAAACTCACGCCCCCTGCGCGGCACTTCCCAGGTCGCGTACGGCACGGCCGCAATGTCGCGCATGGCCACCGGTACATCGGGTGACGTGTCACGCGGATACCGCAAGCAGAACGGACCATCATGCTCAACGCCGGCGCGCAGCAATCCCAGCATTTCCGTACCGTTTGACGGCGCGGTGACCGTCATGCCTGGCACGGCCAGCATGTACGCAATGTCGTACAAGCCCGCGTGCGTTTCGCCGTCTTCGCCAACAAGGCCAGCGCGATCCATGCAGAACGTCACGGGCAAGTTCTGAATTGCGACGTCGTGCACGATGTTGTCGTAGCCACGCTGCAAAAACGTGGAGTAAATCGCCACGACCGGCTTGATGTTCTGCGTGGCGAGGCCGGCGGCAAAGGTCACGGCGTGCCCTTCGGCGATGCCTACATCAAAGAACCGCGACGGAAACGTTTTCCCAAACGCACCGGTGCCGGTACCGCTCGGCATCGCTGCGGTGATGACCGCCAGGCGTTGCTTTTCTTCGCCGAGCTCGACGAGACCTTTGCCAAACACCGTGGTCCAGTTCGGATTGCCGGCCACTGCAACGGCGCGCTGTTTGCCCGTGCTTGGATCATGACCGGGCGGCAGCGCATGCCACTTTTCGCCATTCTCTCCAGCGGGAAATCCCTTGCCCTTTTGCGTGATCACATGTACGAGACGCGGTCCCTTGAAGTCACGCACCGCGCTCAGTGTTTCGATCAGCGCGTCCATATCGTGTCCATCGACCGGACCGAAATAGCGGAAGCCGAGTTCTTCAAACAACACGCCCGGCGTGAGGAATGACTTCATGCTCTCTTCCCACTTGCGCACGAGTGTGCTCAAGCCAGACAGCGGGCCGGGCGCTGAATCCACAATGTCGCCAATCTTTGAGCGCACGCGATTGTAGAGCGGATTGCGCTGCACCGACAACAAATATTTGTGCATCGCACCGACATTGGGCGCGATCGACATTTCGTTGTCATTCAGCACGACGATCAGATCACGCTCGGAATGGCCCGCGTTGTTCAGTCCCTCGTACGACAAGCCGCATCCCAGCGACCCATCGCCCACAACGGCGGCAACCTTGAACGTTTCGCCGTTGATGTCACGACCGGCCGCCATACCGACGGCCGCCGAAATCGCGGTGGCCGCGTGACCGGCGCCAAACGTGTCGTACTCACTTTCCGTGCGCTTGAGAAAACCGCTCAAACCATTTTCCTGTCGCAGCGTTTCGAGTTGATCGTTGCGACCCGTGAGCAGTTTGTGCGGATACCCCTGATGCCCGACATCCCAGACGAGCTGATCGGTCGGTGTGTCGAGCACCGTGTGCAGCGCGATGGTGAGTTCAACAACACCCAAACCCGCGCCAATGTGACCGCCCGTGTGTGAGCAGACATCAATCAGCCGGGCGCGCATTTCGGACGCCACAGTACGCAGCTCGTCTCGTGAGAGTGAGCGCAGATCGGCTGGTGACTTGATGCGATCGAGGAGAGCCATGGTCATTCGGAAAAGGGTGGTCGAGACGCGTGATGGTCGGACAGGACCGTCAGTTGCGTCGCTCGACGATATATCGGGCCAACTGCTCGAGCGTGGGCGTCAGGAGCCCCTCCGCCGCGAGTGTCGAACAAGCTTCATCTATCAACGCGGTGGCCCGCTCAATAGCTCCCTCCACACCCAGCAGCGCCGGGTAGGTGCTCTTGGCAAGTGCGAGATCGCGGCCGGCGGTTTTGCCGAGTTCGTCGGTCGTGGCGGTGACATCGAGCACATCATCCGCAATCTGAAACGCCAGTCCGATCGCCGCGCCGTAGTGCGCCAACGCCTGCCGTCGCTGCGCACTGGCCCGTGCGGCCTGCGCGCCGAGCGTAACAGAGGCGGCAATGAGCGCACCCGTCTTGAGTCGATGCACGCGCTCCATCGCGTCGAGCGACAGCGCGACACCCTCAGCTTCCAGATCGAGCAGCTGGCCGCCAATCATGCCGCCGCCGCCAGACGCCACCATGAGCGTACGCACCACTTCTCCGGACTCGCTTTCGCTCAGTCCAAGCTCACGCGCAGAACGGTACGCGCACTTGGCGGCCAACGGCACCATTGCCAGCCCAGCCGCTGTGGCTACCGACACACCATACACCCGGTGCACGGTCGGGCGACCACGTCGCACGTCATCGTCGTCCATGCACGGCAGATCATCGTGCACCAGCGAGTAGGCATGCACCACTTCAACGGCGGCGGCGAGGTCGAACGCATTGCTCGGTCCGCCACACGCGCGGCTGGCTTCAAGCAACAGGATCGCCCGCAGGCGTTTGCCCTCGCCGAGGAGCGCGTATCGGATCGCTTCCGCCGTGAGTGGCGCGACGCTTGTCAGCCAGCGAGCACAGAATGCGTCGAGTGAACGCTGCACAGCCAGACGGTCGCCAATGAATCGGTTCGCGGACGGCATTGGCGTGGGCATACTGGGCCGCACAGGCGGCCGCGCGGGGGCGTCAGTTGTCACGTGGTTCAAGCGCAAAAGTCCCGTCTGCGGCCATGACCAGCTCCTGCACGCGACCATTGGCTTCGGCAAGCGCAGCGGACGCGGTCCGCAGCCGCGCAATCCCTTCCTCGAAGAGTCGCAGCGCGCGATCAAGATCGAGATCATCGCGCTCAAGATCGCGCACAATCGCCTCTAACCGTCCAACATCTTCTTCGTAACTCACGCGCTATCCTCCCCAGATGCCGACCCATTCCCGGATGCGCCCGGACGCGCACGAGTGCCGATGGCTTCAGCGTCAACCACGCCGTCGCGCATCCACAGTTCGAAGCGCTGCCCTGCCGCAAACGCGCCTACCTCCGACAAGGTAGCGCCCTCAGCCGTGCGCGCTACCGCAAATCCGCGTGCCAGGGTGGCCAACGGGCTCAGCGACTCCAGCCGAGCCGCGCCGTTGGATAACCGCGACTGACGGCGCTCCGTCACGCGTTGGGCTGCAGTCACCATCCGCCGCTGGGTAGTCTCCAGTCGGGCTGTCACGCGCTGCTGCCGACGCTGCGCCGTGGCCGCGAGCTGTCGTCCCAGCGCGCGCAGGCGGGCCCGCTGCTCGGTAATCGACGGGACAGCGGCTTCGGCGGCCGCACTCGGCGTCGCGGCGCGAAGATCCGCCACCAGATCGCAGATCGAGATATCGGTTTCGTGGCCCACCGCCGAAATCGTTGGTACCGGACACTGTGCGAGTGCGCGCGCCACACGCTCGTCGTTGAAGGCCCACAGATCTTCACGCGAACCGCCGCCGCGCCCGATGATCAGCACGTCACAATCCGCCCACCGCGCGACGCGATCAAGTGCGGCCACCAATGATTCCGGCGCGCCTTCACCCTGCACCTTCGCCGGGACCACCACGATGTTCACCGCTGGTGACCGACGGCGCGCCACCGTGATGATGTCATGGAGCGCCGCACCATCGGCGCTGGTGATGACGGCGATAGTACGCGGTGCCGCAGGCAGTGCACGCTTGCGCGACGGGTCGAGCAGGCCGTCGGCTTCGAGACGAAGACGGGTACGCTCAAGCGCCTTGCGCCACAGACCTTCACCATCCGCCTCGAGCAAGCGCACGGAGAACTGCAGATCACCACGCACGGGCCACACCGTCATCTGTCCCAGTGCAACCACTTGCATGCCGTCATCTGGCGGCGCAGGCAAACGCTTTGCTTGCGACGACCAGACCACGCAGCGTACCTGCGCCTGTGCGTCACGCAAGGCGAAGTACCAATGACCGTTGCGATGCGCCTTGAAATCACTCACTTCACCGCGCACCCACAGCGGCGGAAATGCGCCCTCGACGAGGTCTTTTGCCGCCGACGTGAGATCGTGCACGGCGAGTGGGGATTCCGGAGAGGCGCCAGGCGTCATGTCAACGAACGCGGTGTTCGACGACGCGTCAAACAGCACGTCGTCATCGAACGCGCCGCCGAGCTCATCACGCGCGGACGAGCGTGCCACTACGCGGTGCCGACGCGGGAATCAGCCACGCGTTCCGCGGCACGCACCGTGTTCCGCAGCAGCATGGCGATCGTCATCGGCCCTACACCACCCGGTACCGGCGTGATTTTCCCGGCCACGGCTTCGGCACTTTCAAAGTGCACATCACCACACAAGCGTGATCCGCTCGCACGCGATGCGTCCGCCACGCGATTCATGCCCACATCAATCACGGTTGCGCCTGGCTTGATATGTTCGCCGCGAATCATCTCAGCGCGACCAGCCGCAACAATCAGGATGTCGGCGCGTTTTGTGTGGGCGTGGAGATCGCGCGAACGACTATGGCAGACCGTGACCGTTGCATCACCGCCAGCACGTGCCTGCACGAGCATGGCCGCCATTGGTTTGCCAACAATGTTGCTGCGACCCACAATCACCGCTTCCGCCCCACGCGTTTCGACACCTGAGCGCAACAACATTTCAATCACGCCCGCAGGAGTGCATGGCATGAAGCCGTCGGTGTGCCCAATCAGCATCTTTCCCACATTCACCGGATGAAACCCATCCACGTCTTTGTGCGGCGCGATATGGCGGATCACCACATCGGGATCAATGCCCGACGGCAGCGGCATCTGCACAAGGATACCGTGCACAGCGTTATCTGCATTGAGTCGCTCCACCAGCGCGAGCAGCTCGGCCTGTGAAGTGCTGGCTGGCAGTCGAATTGTTTCTCCGCGCATGCCGCAGGCTTTAGAGGCCTTCTCCTTGTTGGACACGTACACGGCGCTCGCGGCGTCGTCGCCAACAAGCACGACGCTCAGACCCGGCACCACACCACGTGCGCTCAGCGCTGCGACATCGCGCGCAACCTCTTCGCGAATCTGAGCCGCCAGCGCGACCCCATCGATGCGTTCAGCGGGCAAAATCCACCGACCGTGTTTCGCGGATGACCACCACCTTGATCTGGCCTGGGTACTGCAACTCGGATTCAATACGACGCGCGATTTCTTCAGACAGCGCCGAGGCGCGCACATCGTCCACCTGATCGGGCGTCACAACGACGCGTATTTCGCGGCCCGCCTGAATGGCAAACACGCGTTCCACACCGCGATAACTCGACGCAATTTTTTCCAGTCCTTCAAGACGCTTCACATACGTTTCAAATGCTTCGCGACGCGCACCAGGGCGTGAACCGCTGATCGAGTCAGCGGCCTGCACCAGCACGGACACCTCGCTCTCGTGCGGCACATCATCGTGATGCGCGGCAATGCAGTTCACGACAATCGGGTTTTCACCGTACTTGGTGGCGACTTCGACGCCAAGCTGCACATGGGTGCCTTCGTGCTCGTGCGTGAGCACTTTGCCCACATCATGCAGCAACGCGCCACGCTTGGCCGTGGCGACGTCGAGTCCGAGCTCAGCGGCCATCATGCCCGCCAGCCACGCCACTTCCTTGCTGTGGGCGAGAATATTCTGGCCGTAGCTCGTGCGCCACCGCATGCGACCAATCAGGCGCACCAACTCGGGATGCAGTCCGGCGACGCCAACTTCATAGGCCGCCTGCTCACCGGTCTCCACAATCGCGGCGTCCACTTCGAGACGCGCTTTGGCAACAACCTCTTCAATGCGACCCGGATGGATACGACCGTCGCTCACCAGCTTCTCGAGCGCGAGTCGCGCCGTCTCGCGGCGCACGGGATCAAAGCACGATACCACTACGGTATCAGGCGTGTCATCAATGATCACGTCCACACCCGTGGCAAGTTCGAACGCTCGAATGTTGCGCCCCTCACGTCCAATGATCCGACCTTTCATTTCATCATTCGGGAGCGCGACGGCGCTTACCGTCGTCTCGGCCGTGGTTTCGGCCGCCACACGCTGCACGGCGAGCGCCACGATCTTGCGCGCTTCACGGTCCGCATTCCGTTTCGCGGAATCACGAATCTCACGAAGGCGGCTCGCCGCATCGGCCAATGCCTGATCTTCAAGACGACGAACAATCTCGGCCTTGGCGTCGGCCGCTGACAATCCCGCCAGCTGTTCGAGGCGACGCTGTTGTTCGCCGACTAACCGATTGGCCTCTTGTTCACGCTCGGCGATTCCAGCGTCACGCGTGTCGAGCACGGTGACGCGCGTTTTCAGTTCGCGATCACGACCGTCGAGTCCCTCGACGCGACGTTCAAGCTGATCTTCACGATCCTGAATCCGTCGCTCGTCGCGTTCCACTTCGCCGCGTCGCCGGCGCACTTCAACTTCAAACTCTTCTCGGAGTTGAATAAGCTCTTCCTTGCCTGCCACCACCGCGCCTTTGCGGATTGTCTCCGCTTCGCGCTTGGCCTCATCGAGCAATCGATTGGCGGTGTCTTCGGCCGTAGTCTTCGAGCGCACCTGCTGTTCACGCTCCGCTGCGGCACCCGCCCGGCGGCCGAAAATAAACGCCACAGCCGCCGCAAGCACACCGAGCGCGCTTACGAGCGCGGTGATCGGAAGTCCTTCCATTGATCTATCACTCCACCACGATCACTCGCGGATTCGAAGTCGAGGTCGCGCTGCACACCGAGCGGCGCGCAACCTATAAAGCACACCGGAACGTACGGGCGAAATTCGGTCGCCGCAACCGCCGACTACCGTAGAACTTCGAATGCGATTCCGGCCGGCATGCGCGGGCCGGTCAGCCCGCGCGACTCGGCCCTAAGCAGGGCCGACTTCGTCGCCACGCTTGGCGGGGGGCAGCAGCGGCCGCAGGTCGCCAGCCAACGATTTCAGATCTTCGGCCAACGCGTCTGCCGCGATTCGCTCATTGAAGAGCTCGTCAGTGATCTGAAGCGCTGCCAGAATGGCGGCCTTATGCGTCTCCACGACCGAGCCGCTATCGAGGATCGCACGCGTGACTTTGTCCACGTGCTCAGCCACGGCCCGGGTATGCCGTTCGCTGGCTTCAGTGCGCAGCGTGTACTCTTCGCCCACGATGCGGACCCGCACGACGTTTCGCCGGTCGCTCATTTGTCGCCTCCATTGCCGAGCTGCTGACGCAGAAATCGTACGCGCTCGCTAATTAACCGCGTGCGTTCGGCTGCCTCGTGCAAGCGCTCACGGAGTTCGGCATTTTCCGCTGAGAGTGCGGCGTCTTCCCTCGCATCAGTTCCGGGCCCCGTTACGCTGGCAACGGGGGCCGACGCGACGGCGACGGCTGCGGCCGCGGCCTCCGCCACGGCTCGCGCGGTCGCCTGCTCTGCCTCGGTCAACGCTCGCTCCAGCGCCTGCGCGCGCACGCGCGCCTCCTGCGCGGCTCGCTCCAGCTCCGCCACGCGCGCGGTCGCACGCTCCAGATCGCGCAGCTGTGCTTCCGCGGCGAGCGCGCGCCTCCGGAAGCCGGCCAGCTGGTCGGTCACGTTGCGCACGACGGTCTCCAGATCGAGAAACGCCGCGCGACCAGCGCTTTCAGGACGTACGGGGTCGGACACCAAGTTCTCGTTCGAGGGTCTGAAGCAGGCGGGCACGCCGTCCATCAATTTCCTTGTCTCGCAGCGTGCGCTCCGGATGCCGGAACGTCAAGCGCCAGGCGAGGGAACGTACACCGTCCGGCAGTCCCGGGCCACGGAACTCGTCAAACAATTCGAGCGACTCCAGCAGCTCGCCCGCGGTCTCGCGAAGTAACGTGTCCACTCGACCAGCCGACACATCGCTCGGTACCAGCAACGCCAGGTCAAACGACGCCGCCGGAGACGTGGGCAAAGGAGTGTACCGCACGCTCGCCCACGAGGAACCCGCGCGGGGCGCGCCCTGACCGTGCGCATGTTGTCCGTGAGGCGCCACGTCAGCGGACGGCATGTGACCGAGCGTGAGTTCCACGCCGAAGGCTTCGCTCGCCCACACGGGGCGATCGATGGTCAACCGCTGCACTGCGCCGAGCACTTCGTTCGCACCAGCGAGACGAATCTGCCACAGCACATCGTCCGCAGCCGGCTCGAATATCACGCGCTCGCCGGGAAATGCGGCACGCACCAACTCTTCGGCCAGCGCCTTCGCATCCCACGCGTCGTACGACGGCGGCTGAGGTTCGGTGAAATGCGGCGGACGCACCGCACCCATGACCAGCGCGGCCACGCGCACTTCTTCACGCGGCAGACGATCAAGGCTCGCGACAAATGCGGATCCAATTTCAAACAAACGCACATGACCCTGCATGCGCGACAAGTTGTACTCGGCGCGCGTGGCCAGCGTGGTCAACACCGAGCCACGCAAATACGGTTCGTCTTCCGCGAGCGGGTTGCGAACGCGCAGCGACTCGTCCGCCGCGCTCGCCACAAACGGCATAGGACGCGTTTCCGCGAGCCCCGCGGCAACCGCTGCGTCGCGTACGCGCCGCGACATGACATGCAGGGCATGATCCGGCACGGTGCCCGGACGGAACGGCTGCACCACATCAGGCAACGCATCGAAACCGATAAGGCGCGCGACTTCTTCGATCAGATCGGCTTCGAGCCCGAGATCGTGTCGCCACGTTGGTGGCTGCACGTTCCACGCCGCATCACCGTCGGCGGTCATGACGCATCCGATCGACGCGAGTGTGCGCTCGATCTCGGCGGCGGCAATCGGGGCGCCCAGCAAGAGGGCCACACGTGATCCACGCAAGCGAACCGGTTTGGGTGCAGTCGGTGCACTACCAACATCGATCACACCACCGATCGTGCCACCCGCGACCGCAACGATCAGCGACGCGGCGTAACCCGCAGCCTTGCCGGTGAACCCGGCGTCAACGCCGCGCTCAAAGCGGTAACTCGCGTCGGTAGATAGTTGCACACTACGGCGCACGCGACGCACAAACGCCGCGTCAAACCACGCGACTTCGAGCAGCACATCCGTGGTGTGCTCGTTCACCTGACTGGCTTCACCGCCCATGATGCCGGCAAGCGCGGTGGGGCGTTCGCCGTCGCAGATCACTGTGGTGCCCGTGTGCAACGTGCGTTGCACACCGTCGAGTGTGACCAACGACTCGCCCTCACGCGATTCGCGCACTACAATCTGCTGCCCCGCGAGCATGGACAGATCAAACGCGTGCACGGGCTGTCCGAAGCCGTGCAATACATAGTTGGTCGCGTCGACCACATTGTTAATGCTGCGTACCCCAACCGATTTCAGGCGCGCCACCAACCATTCCGGACTCGGGCCTACGGTGACGCCGCGAATGATCACCGCGATGTAACGAGGGCATGAGGTGATGTCTTCAAGCTTCACGCTGACGCCATCAGCCGTGGCTTCTGTTTCACCAAACACCGATGCACCGACCGAATCGTGCGCCGGCAACGCGGGAATCTCTGGTGGCATACGAAGCGTGACACTATTCAGCGCACTCAGCTCGCGCGCCACACCCAGATGCGACAGCAGGTCTGGGCGATTGGGCAACACATCGAGGTCGAGTCGCACGTCGCCGACCGGCAGTACGCTCAGCAGCGGCGTACCAGGTGCCGCATCCGTGTCGAGCGTGTAGATGCCGTCGTGCTCCTGTCCAAGTCCGAGCTCACGTGCCGAACACAACATGCCGTTGGACGTGGCGCCACGAATTTTTCGACGCGCGATCACAAGTCCGTCCGGCATCACTGTGCCAGTGCGCGCAAACGGATACTTGTGGCCGGCCGTGACATTCGGTGCACCGCACACGACGTCGAGCAGTTCGCCCGAACCATCGTCTACTTTAGTGACCGACAAGCGCTCAGAGTCCGGATGTTTTGCCGCCTCGACCACCGTGGCCACCACAAACGACGCGAGATCCGAGCGTAGTGATTCGAGACCGTCGAGCGTCACCACGTGTCGACTGAGCTGCGCGCCGACCTCGCTCGCGGTCTGCGAGTGGGGGACAAACTCCCGTAGCCATTCATGCGAAACTATCATCGGGCGAACTGCTCCAGGAAACGAACGTCTGAATCGTACAACAAACGGATATCGGGAATGTCGTGACGTGACATGGCGATACGTGCCGGGCCCATGCCAAACGCCCAGCCGGTGTATCGCTCGCTATCAAGGCCAGCGGCTTCGAGCACATTCGGATGCACCATACCGCACCCCAGAATCTCGACCCAGCGCGTGCCTTTGCCGTCGCCGAGATCCACTTCCACGTCCATCTGTGCACCGGGCTCGACGAACGGAAAATACGACGGACCAAAACGCACACGGCGTGCGCCACCGTAGAAGCGGCGTGCGAACTCGCCGAGCGTGGCCTTCAAGTCTGCAAAGCTGATGCCTTCGTCGACTGCGAGGCCTTCGAGTTGCATGAAGCTCGGCGCGTGTGTCGCGTCGAAAAAGTCGCGACGATACACGTTGCCAGGCGCGAGCACGCGCACCGGCGGCGCGTACTGTTGCAGCGTGCGCACTTGCACCGGTGATGTGTGTGTGCGCAGCAACGTGTCTTTTCCGAGATACAACGTGTCGTGCAACTCCATGGCCGGATGATCGGGCGGAAAGTTGAGCGCACCAAAGTTGTAGAACTCGGTTTCTGCTTCGGGCCCCAGTGCAATGGTGAAGCCAAGTTCGCGAAAAATTTCGCAGATCTCGTCAATCACCAACGTGACCGGATGTAACGAACCCTGCCAGCGTGCACGCGATGGCATCGTGAGGTCAAGCGCATCAGTTGTACGCGAGGCCGCAGCAACGGCGGCTTCACGCTCAGCGAGCAGCTGTTCAATCGCAGCTTTGACATCGTTGACCGCACGTCCGGCATCGCGGCGATGTTCGGCGTCGAGCGTGGTGAGCTGCGCCATGAGATCGGCGAGTCGGCCGTGTTTGCGTCCGACCAGTTGCGTGCGAACGTCCGCGAACTCGGCGGGCGACTGCGCCACCGCGATTGCGGCTGGTGCGTCGGCAGCGAGTTGGCGACAGGCGCTGAGAAACTCGTCCAGGGTCACGTGGGATCCGGGAGGAAGTGGAGAGGGAGCGAATGGCGAGCGAAGCGCGTGCAGGCGCTTGATGAAACGCAAACGGGCGGCCTACGCGAAGGTCGCGCGGGCCGCCCGTTCATCGTGCAAAGAACTCAGGCGGCCTGCTTCTGCAGCGCCGCGCGGGCCTGCTCAGCGAGCGCCGTAAACGCCTGCGGATCACGCACGGCGATATCGGCGAGGATCTTGCGATCCACTTCGATGCCGGCAGACTGCAAACCGTTCATGAAGTTGCTGTAGTTCATGCCGTTCAAGTGGGCCGCCGCGTTGATACGCACGATCCACAGGCGACGGAACTCGCGCTTGCGATTCTTACGATCGCGATACGCATAGCGCCAGCCGCGCTCGACGGTTTCCTTGGCGGCCTTCCAGAGCTTGCTGCGGCCGCCGAAGGCGCCGCGAGCCGCCTTCATGATCTGCTTCTTACGCTTTAAGCGAACAACGTTGGATTTAACGCGTGGCATAGTGTGGTGTCCTCAGGCCTGAATGAGTCGCTTGATACGCTTGACTTCTCCGTTGGTCGTCATGATTGCAGGACGACGGAGATTGCGCTTCCGCTTGGAGCTCTTCTTGGTGAGGATGTGGCTCTTGTAGGCCTTCAGACGCCGCACCTTTCCCGTGCCAGTCACGGAGAAGCGCTTCTTGGCGCCGCTATGGGTTTTCATTTTCGGCATAACAGCTCGCTTATATGCTACGGGTATCCATCCGGCGAACCGGTTGGCGAAGAATCGATGAGAACGCCGTTATTTGGGCGCGAGAATCATCGTCAGGGAACGACCTTCGAACAACGGCGAGCTCTCGACCTTGGCCACTTCGGCCAGTTCCTGAGCCACCCGGTCCACCACCGCCCGTCCAAGCTCGGGGTGGGTAATCTGTCGCCCACGAAACATCAGGGTGACTTTGACTTTGTTGCCTTCTTCAATGAAGCGCTTGGCGTTGCGCGTCTTGGTCAGAAAATCATGCTCGTCGATCCCAGGGCGATACTTCACTTCCTTGAGATGAATGACGTGTTGCTTCTTTTTGGCCAGCCGGGCCTGCTTGGCTGTTTCGAACTTGAACTTGCCGTAATCCATGATCCGAACCACGGGCGGACGCGCGGTCGCAGCGACTTCGACCAGGTCGAGGCCCAACTCGACCGCACTGGCCAGCGCGGCATCGACTTCCATGATGCCCAACTGACTGCCGTCTGCACCAATCACGCGAACGGGACTGATCCGGATCTGCCGGTTCACCCGTGGCGGACGCTTCGTTGAATCCTGGATACGCCGAGCTCCTTTGAGAGAAAAACAAAAAACGCGGGCCCCATGTCCGGAGTCCGCGTTGCGTAACAAGCACGGTTCGCCCCTGATTACAGAGGCGCGCCGTGTGCGCATTGAGAACTCCATCAGCGCGTCGACTCGCAGCGCGAGATCGTGGCCAAAGGGTGAGGGCGGCCGCTGAGCTGCCCTGCTTGCCGAGTTGTCGTACTACCACCAACACCGAAAGCTGGCCGATTTGAGAGCGCAGGTCAAGGGGTCTCACGCGGCCTGATTGCCGTTGGCGTCTTCCACCATCGTTCCGAGCCTGAGCGCTTGCGAAGCGGAGCAGCAATTCGTCCGTGGAGTTACTCTAGCGCGATGCGATCTTTTCTGCTGGTGCTTCTGCTGTCCACCGGCCTCGCTTGCCGCGACGCGACCCCCAGCCGACTCGTGGTTGGACTGGACACGCTCCTCATCAACGGTCCCGCACCGATTGCGCTGCCTGTTGCGGTGCAGCAGCGCGAGGGACGGACGATCGAGCGTTCCACCATGCAGATCGTGGTATCGTCTGACTCCGCTGTGATGGTCGCAAACGGCGCCGCGAGGTGCCGGACCGCCGGTGACGCGAATGGATCTATCCGCAGGCCTTCGGTCAAACGTGGATCGAGGTGGATTTTGGCGGTCTCACAGAGATTGTAAGTGCGACGGTGATTGAACTTGTGGCCAACGACACCGTCGCGCTCGCGCGCGGTGAGTATCGAACCTGGCCGCTGCCGGCGGGACGATTTCAGATCACGCTCACGTCTGCGCGCGACGCCTGGAATACACCACCGATACTCGCCGCCGACGGCGCCAACTGCGCGTTGTATCGCTCGCCGGAGCTCACCATGCATTGCGTGGTGGAACGTGCGGCGACCGTGATGGTGCGCATGCCGGAACAATCGAGCGCGGCTGAGACCAACGTCGCGGTGCGCATTGTGCGTCGACCGGAGATGAAGATGAGGCCGCGTTCGCTGCGGGCGAGTCGGTAGCTACGGTGTAGTCTGCCGCACGCGATAGAGTCGCACCTCGTGTCCCTCGTCTGGTGATTCTGCGACCACCGCGAGGCGATCCCCGAGCATGACTGGCGGAATGTTTGATTCGCGTTGTGGTGCAGGCACTTGAGCGATGAGCGCGTCGTTCCTCCAGACTTCATACACAAAGCCACCCTTTTTCCGGCGTTCGACCCAGAGGCGGCCCTCGGCGTCAGGCAGCAGCGCGCGGATTGCCGGCTTGAACTCGTATTGTTTGATCGTGCCGCGACAACTGGCCGTGCCGTGCTCCGCCGAGTATTTCAGCCAGTCGGCATTCGCGGCATCGAACTCCGCCTGCGTTACCGAATCACGCGCCACGTTGCGCGTGATGGTGCGCACAATCGCTCCACTGCGATCGTAGAAATCCAATCGGTACTCGCCGCCCTCAGTGGCGACAGAGCCGCTGCCGTACGCAGTCGACACTTGAATGGGCGAGAACGGAGAGCCGAAGAAATGAATCGCGTCGCCATTCATGCACTCCTGGCTGTCAACAAACGGCGTACCGCGCGGTGGCGCCTGAATGCGTTCATTGCCGCCAACACGCGAGTACACTCGACGGGGCGGACTTGTGTCGCCGACGAGATCAAAGAGCAGTGGACCGTCAGCGTTGGGATAGATGCGCACGCTCATGGCGTCGCCAGACAATCGCCTACCAATCACCCACGATGTATCAGAGCCGCCGCCAAGTGCGAACCGCACCATGCGTGAGTTCTCCATATCGTGTACGAGCAAGGCGCCGTTATGCACCGCAATGCCATATGGTGTGCGAAACTCACCCGGCCCGCTGCCAACACGACCGCGATCCTCGATCCACTTCCCGTCATCACCAAAATACGACAATCGATTTTCGCCAACGTCTGCCACCCAGATGCCGCCGCGTGGATCCAGCGCAATCGAGCGCACGCGCGAGAATCCAACCGTTGGTTCGGGGCGAATCACCGCCAGCGAATCGAGCGACCACTCCTTTGCCTCGCCCGACACCTTCACAACCGGTACCGGACCGCTGGTGTCAACGGTGACGGTCAACGCGGTCGACTGCTCGATCTGCGGCGAGTCACAGGCGCCGAGCATCAACACTGCAGCAACGAACGCCCTGCACTTCATCGCACGCTCCGCACGTTCGGGGAAACTTCGCGTCGGTACAGTTGACACGCCTCGCCTCTCAAAGGTTCACGCATGAGACGACACGTATCACCGCCGTGCGTATTCGCTCGCGCTCAGCGTCAGCTCCCCGCAATCAGCGCGTATGCCTTGCCATCGTGTTCAATGCGTCCCCACGCGTGCGTGGCATCGTGCTCAAAAATCATGAGCCAATCTCCCGCCGCGGCTTGTGCATGTAAATGGCGCTTGGATTCGAGTGTCACCAGCGGCTCCACGTCATAGCCCATGATCCACGGCAGTGGCAAGTGCGACGCCGTGGGCGTGACGTCCGCGAGAAACACCGCCGTCTCCCCACCCGATGTGAGCTTCACACTCTGGTGATGCGGCGTGTGCCCCGGTGTGCGCAGCAGCTGAATGCCGGGCCGCACTTCGGGCTCGCCCTCCACCAGATCAAAGCGATCGGTTGCAACAATCGCATCCCAGTTTGCGCCAAAGTAGCTGGCGGCTGTGCGCTCGTTCGTGTGCGTTGCCCAGTGCATTTCCCCGCGCTGCACGACGTAGCGCGCGTTCGGAAATGAGGCTTCCACATTTCCAGACGGCGTGCGCCACGTGTTGCCGCCCGCGTGATCAAAATGCAGGTGCGTGTTGATCACCAGTGACACATCACCCGGCGCAAAACCCAACTCGCGTAAACCGTCTTCGAGATTCGTGCGACCGTCTGCACCAGCGTTTTCAATGCCGTAGATCTGATGAAATTTCTCGTTCTCCTTGTTGCCGGATCCGGTATCAATGAGCACGAGTCCATCATCATGCTCCACGAGCAAACAGCGCATGCCCATGGGAATGCGGTTGCGTTCGTCGGCCGGAATGCGGCGCTCCCACAACGTTTTGGGCACCACACCGAACATGGCGCCGCCGTCGAGCTGCTGGCCACCGGCTTGAATGGCGTGAATGCGCCAGCGTCCGAGCTGACGCGATTGAACGAGCGGTTGTGGGGCGGTCACGCGGTCGTATCCTCACGAACGGGGGTTGGGAGCGCCGACGGACGCACGGTGCGCTTCGGCGATCCGTTGAGATGTTTAAGCAACTGCGGCCACGTATCGATGCCCGCCTCATGCGCAATCTCGAGCAGTCGCACGAGCACATGCGCCGTCGCGTGCGCGTCACCGCCGGCGCGATGGCGACCGTCAATGCGAATGCCGAAATGCGCGCAGACACGATCAAGCGAGCGCTTGGGCAACGACGGCAGCAACTTGCGTGACAAGCGCACCGTGCAGAGCGACGCGCCCGTCAATCGTGTGCGCAGCGAACGCGACAGCTCGTTGTCCACGAAGCGCCAATCGAACGCCGAGTTGTGCGCCGTGAAGACATGCCCCTGCAATCGCGCGACAACTTCATCAGCGACCTCGTCGAATCGCGGCGCGTTCGCCACCATGGCATTGGAGATGCCGGTCAACCCAGTGATAAATGGCGGAATCAATCGACCGGGATTCACGAGTTGTTGCCATGGTTCGGCAACAACGCCGTTCGCCACGGTGACAATCGCGATTTCGGTAATGCGGTCCACTGATCCGGCGTGTGAGCCCGTTGTTTCCACGTCAACCACCGCGAACCGAATGTCGACAAGCCGAGTCGCGTGTTCGTGCTGCACACGCTTGCCGTAACGCGGACTCAACACGTTGCCCACGCTGGTCGTGACCGGCTCAGCGCGCTCGGCGTTGGCTGTTGTACCTCCCGACCGCGGGGCTTGCTGAGTGACCCCGAGATGATGCGCACCCCCCTCGAGGCACAGCACCCCCTCCAGCACCAGCGCCCATCGATCGTCATCCAGCTGCACAAAATTGTCACGGGCCCCCAGCAACACGTCGGCCATGCGCTGTGCTGCCTCCTCCGTGAGCCGGTCCACCCGGCACACCTCTCGCATCAGCGATCGCGCGTCCCGCGGTCCGGCGGACAGCACCTGCGCGGCCCGTTCCGAGAGCGACGTGGGCTCAGGCGCCGCGCGGGTCAGTGGCTCGCGCATCGCCTCAATCGCCGCATCGAGCGGCTGGTGGCCACGAACTGCTGAGCGGGTGGGGCGTGAAAAACGTCGCATTGTGTCAAAGTAGCGCCAGAATAGGCGTCCCGCGCTGGAATCCGGTGCCGCGGCGACATAAGTTTGTGAAGTATTTCACAAACACCCCCGACATGGCCCTCTCCTCGAAGCGAATCGCGGAATCGACCGTCCGGCGACTCTCCATGTACCTCCGCTATCTGGAGGGCCTGGACGAATCTGGCCAGAAAACGGCGTCCAGTGACGAGCTTGCCCAACTCTGCGGCACCACGCCGGCCCAGGTCCGAAAGGATCTGTCCTTTTTCGGCTCGTTCGGCAAGCGTGGTCTGGGTTACCCGGTGCATGAGCTCTCGACGCGACTGCGCGACATCATGGGGCTGAGCCAGGCGTGGCAGGTGGTGATCGTAGGCGCCGGCAAAATTGGTTCGGCTCTCGCGGAGTACCGCGGATTCCGGCAGCGTGGATTCAAGGTGGTGGGCGTGTACGACAAGAACCCGGACAAGATCGGTCGTCCGTGGGGTGAGGCCACCGTGCAAAACATCTCGGATCTCGCCAGCGATGTGCTGACGCATCGCGTCGATATTGCGGTGCTCGCGATTCCGGCCGACGATGCGCAGGACGTCGTGGACCTGATCGTGGCCGCCGGCGTGCGCGCGATTCTCAGCTTCGCGCCGACCAGCCTTCACGTGCCGCCGCACATTGCTGTGAAAACGGTGAATATGGCGATGGAGCTCGAAGGCCTCTCGTACGCGCTTACGAACCGCGGAGACTGACGCCGCGCGCCACCAGTGCGCGAACTAACTGGGCGAACTGCGCTGGGGACAGGGTTTCTGCTCGCGCCATCGGATCAATGTCACACGCGACGAGTGCTTCCGTACTCGCCTCGGCATCAAGTGGCGTCAAGGTGCGCAGCACGCGTACCAACTGCTTGCGTCGCAAGCCAAATGCGCCGATGACAAACGTGCGGAATACGGACTCAAGCGGTGGATCAATGACCGGCGTGGCATGCGGTATCACACGTACAATGGCTGACTCTACGGTGGGCGGTGGCGTAAAACTCTTCGCACCAACCGCACGAATGAATTGCACGCTGGCGAGCGCCTGCAGATTCACGCTCAACGCTCCATAGATTTTGCTCGCCGGCGCCGCCGCCATGCGATCGGCCACTTCGCGTTGCACCAGATACACCGCGATGTCGGGCCGCGGTTGTTGGAGCGCGTGGAAGAGAATTGGTGTGGTGATGTAATACGGCACGTTGCCCACGAGCACATACGGACCGCCTGCGACTTCGCCCAGGGGCACGTTGAGTACGTCGGCCTCAATAATGCGAACATGTGGTCGCGCCGCGTGCTGTGTGCGCAACCGTTCGGCGAGTTGACGATCGAGCTCGATTGCGACCACGTGGCCGGCGCGTTCAACCAGTCGATCAGTTAACGCGCCGCGGCCGGGCCCGATCTCGACAACCGTTTTTCCGGCAAGTGGTCCCAGCGCGTCGACAATGGCATCGAGCGCGCGCGAATCATGCAGGAAATGTTGTCCGAAGCGCTTGCGCGGTGGAGGCGGACGATCACTCACGCGGGCGCACGTCGCATGGATCGCAGTTCGTGTGAAGGCATCGACATGGACTCGGCGTGTACGCCAGCGCGATCGAGCACGACCACTGCCAGATCGTCAATGAGTGGCGTCACGCCGACAAACGCATGCACCGCGTCAAATACCGACGCGAGCACGCTCTCCGGATTCGGGTCTGATTGTAGCGCCGCACGCAGCACGGCGGCTTCACCAAATCGTTCGCCCTGGGCATTGCGTGCGTCGGCAACACCATCCGTGAAGAGCAGCAGTCGATCGCCAGTATTCCACGAGACTTCCTGACTCGCGGGAATATCGCCACAAAAGCCAAGGGGCGGCACGAGTGCGGCAAGTCGTTCTGTCATCCCGTTGGTGCGCAGCACAAATGCGTGCGGATGTCCCGCGTTAGCAAATCGCAGCACACAACTCTCGTCATCAATCACGCCATAGAAGAGCGTGATCGACATTTCGGTACTTTCCAATTCGTCAACGAGTGATCGACGCACGGCATCGAGGGCAACACCGGGATCAATGACGGCTTGTACGTGAATGGCCGCCGCACTGATTGCGAGCGCCATCACCAGCGCGGCTTGATAGCCATGGCCCGAGACGTCACCAATGACCACGCCCGTGCGATCCGACGCCAGTCGGGCCAGCAAGTAGAAATCACCGCCAACACTCTCCGCTGGTACAACACGCGCCGCTGCTCGCGCTTCGGGTCCGACGACGCTCGGATTGGGCAACAGCTTGAGCTGCAGATCATGCGCCAGTCGCATTTCACGCGCCAGCTGCTCCTGCTCCAACGCGGCCCGTACCAGTCGCGCGTTGTGGAGTGCGGTGCCAACCTGCGAGGCGATTGTCGTGACGAGCTTGCGATCTCCCGCGCTGAACGGCGGATCGCCCACGCGGCCGGCGAGTAGCACCGAGCCAAGCGACATAGTGCCGCTGGCCGAGGTGCGTCGAATCGGAACTGCGAGCACGGGTCCACCATCAGACGCGAGGAGCGGTGCGCCCAGGCGCGAAAGCGCCCCGCCCTCTTCAACAAACGTTTCACCACTGCGGAAGGCGCGCACGGCAAGCAAGTGCTCGTCGTTCGCACTGACAATCGTTGTCTCTGAGGACGCAATCCCCAGCAACGCCGCCGGCACCAATACATCACGCAGCGGATCGTGCAGCATCAATGCGCCACGCGGTGCGCCGACCGTTTGCGCGAGTTCGCGAAGCACCGTGAACGCAACCGACTCGACCGACGCTCCACTACCGAGCAGTTCACCGATAGCATACAACAAACTGATCTCTTCATATCGTTCTGCCAGCTCATGTGTTGCACCGTCGCGTTCCCGGACAAGTCGACGCACATGCGGCAGGACGTCACTGACAAACGCATCGATCGCATCGGCCTCGTGCGCATCGAGCGCCGTCAGGTTGTCGACGAGCGGCGGCGCCATCACAAGCCATGTGGGCAACATGTTGCTCCCCACCGAAACAGCCCGGTAGCCATTCGCACGCGCCCAGGGCAACACCTCCTCCGACGTCGCCGCGGGCGGAAGCATGTCCGCGGCGCGCGAAACATCGGTGGCCGCGAGCAGACGCGGCGACTGATCCGCGGCGCGCCACTCGAACAGTGCGGCGTCGCGTCCCGACGCCGCACCATAGGCGCCAAGAACGGCACCGAGCGTGTTCATGTGCGCCGCAGCACCAGTCGCACGGTGTGCCCCGCATCGCACCACGTTTCCACTTTATCCATCAACGCGTGCATCAGAAACACGCCGCGACCATCTTCCCGCTCTACCCACTCCGGGTCCTCACACAGAGCGCGGGCCGCCGCCAGATCGAAGCCGTTGCCTTCGTCCGTCACCTCCACGCGCAACGTGTCATCGGTAATACACGCGCTGACACGCACGCGGCGCGACGCATCGCTGCCGTTCCCGCGCACAATCGCATTGGCCATGGCTTCCGTGAGCGCGACCGGCACATTCAGACGACAGGCCTTGTCGGCAAAGCCAGCGGCAACACACGCGCCGGCGACGGCCTCCACGACCGCCGCGATTTCACTCACGTCAGACGCGATGATCCACTCCATGCGAGAAGCGCTCGCATCCCCGCTCATCTCAGAAGCCGACGAGCGCGGTGTCGCGGGCATCATAGAGCTTGAAGAGCGTATCAAGACGCGTGAGTTCAAAGAGCGTGCGCAGATCTTCGTTCAAGCCAGCCAGCCGCAACTCACCACCGCGCTCACGAATGCGCTTGCCGAGCGAAACGAGTGCACCGAGCCCCGAACTATCGATGTAGCCGGTGTTCGAAAAGTCGATCAGAACCCGACGTGCACCTTGCTCCACTTCGTCGAGCACGAGCTGCTTGAACTCCTGACGATTCCCTACCACCAGCTGGCCGTCCACGGACACTGCAAGCAGATCTCCATCTCGCTCGATCGCAAAACCCATGTCAATCTCCACACCAAAGATGAAGTGGCCGTCGCTTGCCTGGCGCGACTACGCGCTGCGAGCACCGGCGGACTGCAACGCGGTAATCGCCGCCACATGAACAATGTCGTCCGCTGAGGCGCCCCGCGAAAGGTCGCTGGCCGGTCGCGCCAGCCCCTGAAGGATAGGCCCGACAGCCTTCGCTCCAGCCAATCGCTCCACCAGCTTGTACCCGATGTTGCCAGCATCGAGCGATGGGAACACCAGTACATTGGCATGTCCGGCAACTGGTGAGCCCGGCGCCTTGCGGGCCCCGATGCTCTCGATCAGCGCGGCGTCTGCCTGCAGTTCGCCGTCTACGTCGAGGTCAGGACGCTGGGCACGGACCCGCTCGATGGCAGCTCGTGCCCGGTCTGCGCTTGCCGCTTCCGCACTGCCGCGGGTGCTGAATGACAGAAACGCCACCTTTGGTGTGTCTCCCACGATGCGCACCCGATCTGCGGCGGCGGCGAGCGCGATATCGGCGAGTTGCTCAGCCGTTGGCTCGGGAAGCACCGCACAATCCGTGAACGTGAGCACCTCATCGCCACGGCCGCGAAATGGCGGCACGACCATATAAAACGAACTCGACACGGTGCGCACACCCTCGGAGGTGCCAATCATCCACAAGGCGGCGCGAATCACGTCGCCCGTGGTGTACACGCAGCCGGCAACGCAGCCGTCTGCTTCGCCGAGTGCGACCAATCCGTCGGCGAACACCAGGGGATCGCGCGAGAGCGACAGCGCGTCGGCGTGCGTGAGACCGCGGGCCGCACGGCGCTGATACAAGTGATCAGCGACCGCCGGCAGCCGCGGATCATCGCCAACATCGTTGATCAACACGGCACGCACCGTGCCGGCCGCCTCAAGGCGCACGACCGCCTCTCGAACGCGTGGGTCGTTCGCTTCCGGAAAAAGAATCGTGCGCGGCGTGGCCGCCGCACGTGTTGCCACCTGCGCCAGAAAATCCTGATTACTCACGACTCTCGCGACGCAAACTTGTGTTGCAGCGCCGAAACGACCACCGGGTGCACCAGCGCCGAGATGTCGCCACCGAATCGTGCCACTTCACGCACCATGCTTGAGCTGATGTAGGTGGTTTCGTTCGACGGCACCATGAACACCGTTTCGAGACCGGCGTGCAAGTGTCGGTTCATGAGCGCCATCTGATACTCGTATTCAAAGTCGCTTACCGCACGAAGTCCGCGCACGAGCATCGTGGCGTTCATCTCGCGCGCAAGATCCACGAGGAGGCCGTTAAAGGCGCGCACCGTGATGCGCGGTTCACTTCCCGCAGACGCCCGAATAAACTCCACACGTTCTTCCGCGGTGAAGAGCGGCTTTTTATTCACGTTGAGCGCCACGGCCACCACCAGTTCATCAACAAAGCCAAGCGCACGACGCATAATGTCCGCGTGTCCGTGCGTGAACGGATCAAAAGAGCCGGCGTACAGCGCGATACGGCGATTGGACGAGCCAGCGTGCGACGTCATCGATAGAAGGTCAGAGCGGTGTCCCCATAGCGGCGCGTGTCGCCGCCTCCGGGCAAAATCACTGCAGCCGCGTGTTCAATTCCCAGCACGTGTGCAAACGGTACTTTGAGCCATTGCTCCGCCAACAGGATGGCTGTTTGATCCGCGTACGGCGGGTCAGCGAATGCCACATCGTACGCTCCAGACGCGAGTCCCGCTACATGTTTCACGGCATCCGCTCGCACGATGGTGCTGCGATCGCCCGCGCCAAGCGTTTCGATGTTACGCTCCAGCACGCGAATGGACAGCGCAGACTGCTCAACGAAATCTGCCTGTGCCGCACCGCGCGACAGCGCTTCCAGCCCAAGCGCGCCGGAGCCAGCGCACAGGTCAATCACCAGCGCGTCGGCCAACTCCCCGTGCATGATGCTCATCCACGCCTCACGCACGCGATCCGCCGTGGGGCGAACCAGCGTGCCCTTGGGCGCTTCAATACGCCGTCCCCGCCAACTGCCCGCGACGATTCGCATCACGATTCAGTCGGTGTGTGGATCAACGGTCTGACGCAGTGCGTGCACGCGCAGCTGCAACGTATTGGCACCACGATAGTCATCACGCTCAAGCCGGAACGCGACGTCAACCGGGAGCGATGCATCCATGCGCACGTGGTCAACCGGCATGCCCCACGCGATACCATCGAGCGTACGCTGCGGCAGGCTGAACGAAAGCCGCAGTCCGTCCTTGCCGATCTTTCGTGGTGCGCCGGACAGACGCACCGCGTTGAGCGCAAACGTTGGCGCCGCATTGCCCACGCCAAACGGTTCAAAGTGACGCAGCAGTTTTTCGAGTTCGTCGCCCACGTGGTCCGCCGCTACGCGCAGGTCAATCCGCAACTCTGGCACAAGATCTTCGGCCTGCAAAACAGTCCGCGCGTGCCACGCAAAATGTTCGCGAAAGGCGTCAATCCTGTCGGCCGGCATCGTGAGTCCAGCGGCCGCACGATGACCGCCATACCGACTGAAATGCGCGGAGCACGCGCCCAATGCCGCGTGAAGATCAAACGCGGGAATTGATCGTCCGGAACCCTTGCCGATCCCGTCATCAATCGCGATCAACACGGCGGGTCGACACGTTTGCTCCACAATGCGCGACGCCACAATCCCGATCACTCCGGCGTGCCAGCCTTTGTTCGCGAGTACGAGTCCAAACGTTGTATCGAGATCGTACGCATCCACCTGCCGCATGGCATCGCTCAATACGGCCTGATCCAACGTCTGTCGATCACGATTCATCTCTTCAAGCTGGCGCGCAATAACGTTCGCGTCGGCATCATGCTCGGCGAGCAGCAATGACAAACCCAGCTTGGCGTCACCAATGCGACCCGCCGCGTTGAGGCGCGGCGCGAGCACAAACCCCACCCGCCCTGCTGTGAGCGCCTTGCCCTCCATGGCGGCCGCACGAATGAGTGCACGCAAACCGGGATGCGTGGTCTCGGCCAGCAACTTGAGCCCGTACCGCACGAGCACGCGGTTCTCGCCGCGGAGTGGCGCCACGTCGGCAATGGTGGCCAGCGCCACAAGGTCCAACTGCTGATGCGCGAGCCCCTGCGACACGCCCATCGCGTCACACAACGCGAGCGCGATTTTGTACACGACGCCCACAGCGGCGAGATCCTTGTCGCTCGATTCGCAATCCGGTCGACGCGGATTGACCACCGCGTAGGCGGGAGGCAGCGCCTGGCTCGGCAAGTGATGATCCGTGATGATCACATCGACACCAGCGCGCGAAAGCTCTTCGACCGCTTCAACGGCTGATGTGCCACAGTCGCACGTGACCACCACCGTTGCACCCGCCGCGCGCGCAGCGGCGACTCCCGCTGGGCCGAGATCATACCCATCGGTAAGACGATTGGGCACCCACGGCACGACACGTTGCGCGCCGAGACCGCGCAATACACGCGTGAGCAGTGCGGTGGATGACATGCCATCCACGTCGTAGTCACCGTGCACGAAAATCACTTCCTGACGCTGAATCGCGGACACCAGCCGGTCCACCACGCGATCGCAGTCTTTTAGTGTGCTCGGCGAGGAGAGATGTTCAAGACGCGGACGCAAGTAACGACGTGCCGCTTCCGCTTCGGCGTAACCACGACGCACCAGCAGTTCACACACCACGGATGGCAAATGCAGTTCCGCATGCAACTTCGCCACCTGCTCCGGACAGGGCACAGCGCCAGGCACCCAACGCGGAGTCGGGCGCGATCTGACGGCGGCGGGCATCCGAGCAGAAGTCGTCACGGCAGCCAATCTACGGTGCAGTAGCAGGCAGAAGCAGCATCCTCATCGCGCACACTCAATCCTGAGCGTGCGCGATGCGCCTCAGGCCGATGCCTCAGCCGATGCCTCAGCCGCCGGCGGCTCAACGCTGGCGAAGAGCAACACGCCGCACGCCTCGCATACATCGATGAGGCCAGCCACCATGAGGGCATTGCGACGCTGCAGCGGGATGGCCGTATCGCACGCGCCGCAGGTGAGTCCGCGGATGGCAAACAGCGCGTTGCTCTTACGGCGAATCGCGAGGCGATCGTAGCGCGACAGCAACCCGGGATTTACGCCGGCTGCCTTTTGATTGCGAACGGTCAAGGCGGCTTTCAGCGACGCCTGCAAGCGCTCCTGTTCGGACGCAATTTCAGCGCGGGCCGTCGCCTGCTCGGCCTCAAGTGCCGCCGCCGCCGAGCGATGCGCTTCCTGCGCGGACGTCATTTCGCCGAGGCGGCGCGCCATTCCTGCCAGCTCACTCTCTTCTTCGGCCAGAACGCGACGCGCCATTTCAACCTGCGCCATGGCCGCCGTGGCCTCGCGAAGTTTTCGCGCCTGATCAAGCGTGGCCAGATTCTTCTCGTGCTTCTCACGGTGATCCGTGATGCGCTGGCTGAGCGTGCGATACCGCTCTGTTTCCCGCTCAATCGCGACGCGTGAGCGCTCGACCTCGTCGTGGACACGCTGCCGCGCCTTGTCCAGCGAGGCGATGCGCGGTGCAAGCGCCGCCAGGTCACGCTCAATCAGGCGAATCGCGCCGTCGTCCTCTTGCACTGCCAGCAACGCTACGAGTTCCGGCTGCACGCCTACCCTCCAATCTGAACGGGGACTGTCAATGACTCCTACGTAGAACATAGCGCAGGGAGCGCCTGTCCGACGAGATCTGGATTCATCAAGGGCCGCGGGATCCTGGATGCAGCAACGCCTGCCGATCGCGCGCCAGTCGAGTCTGTCGCGCCATGAGCGCCGGACGCTCTTCCGGAGATGCCTGCTTGATCAGCTCTTGTATGTCAGAGATCTGTTGGCTGAGTGCACGCAGTTCAAGCTTTCGGAGGGCGAACTCAATATCGGATGGCGCCTCAACTTGCGACAGCAGTGATTCGGCAAGCTCGATCACTTCCTGATCCACGCCGGCCAGTACATCCGACAGCTCCGCGTCAGGCTGGTGCGCCAACAGCGCCCGGAAGAGCGTCGCGAGGCGTGCATCACGGAATCCCTCGGGACCGTAGCGCTCGGCGATACGCTCGACCCAGGCGCGCTCGCGCAGCATAACGCGCACCAGTTCGCGTTCAATCGGATCTTCATCAGCCCGCGCTCGCGGCGGAGACGCGGTCGATAGCCACTCAGGGCCCTGCGGGCGGCCACGCCCCTTCCACTGACCCTTGGCGACCCATTCGCGCTTCGGAACGCTTGGCGCGTCATCCATGGGCGGTGGCGGCTGCTGGGCGTCCGGCGGAGCCGCTGCGTCGCTACGTACCGCGAGCGCACGGCTGCGCGATACCGGAAGGGTGGGTTCGTCGGCTTCGCGCAGAATCAGCGTGCGATCAAGCGACGACGCTTCGGCCAGGCGCGCGATGTACAAGTCACGCGTGATCGGATCCTTCGTGGCACGAATAGTTGGCAGCAGCTTATCAACCGCGCGACGACGATGATGCAAATCTGCGAACCAGCCGCGCCGCGCGAGCAACTCCACTTGCACATCAAAAAAATCCATCGCATCGCGCAGCGCTGTCTCAAGCGCGGGCGCGCCCTTCGCACGCACGAACGTATCAGGGTCTTCGCCCTGCGGCAGTGAGACCACGCGTACGGCCGCACCGTGGCGCAGCAGTTCAAGCCCCGAGCGGAACGTCGCCTTCAGTCCGGCTTCATCGCTGTCGTACAGCAGGAACACTTCCGGCGCGTAGCGCACAATGAGTGCGGCTTGCTCTTCCGTCAGCGCGGTGCCGAGCGGTGCCACCACTTCCTCGATGCCTCCGAGCGACACACGAATCACATCGAGGTACCCTTCCACCACAAGCAAGCGCTGCGCGCGCCGAGCCGCCTGACGCGCGAGCTGCATGCCGTACAACACGCGGCGCTTCTGAAACACGCCGCTTTCGGCAGAGTTCAGATACTTGGGCGGCTCGTCACCAAGGGCACGTCCACCAAATGCCACATGCCGTCCGAGTTCGTCGAGAATCGGAAACATGAGACGGCCGCGAAAACGCGGGCGGGTCGTCGTGTCCTCTTCGCGCACCACGAGCAAGCCGGCGTCTTTCAGCCGGTCATGATCAAATCCGAGCGTAAAGAGATGCTTGAGCAGCAGCTGACCGTCGCGCGGCGCGAAGCCAATACCAAAGTGCTCAACGGCCTTGTCATCAAGACCCCGTCCAGCCAGATAGGCGCGTGCTTCGGCGCCCATTGTTTCATCGCGCAGCTGCCCGGTGAAAAACGCCGCCGCGCTCGCCAGCACTGACCAGTTCGGTTCATTCGGATCAGGTGCGTGCGCGCGTGTGGGCGTATCGATCACTTCAATACCAACTTTCTCACCAAGCAGCTTTACCGCCGACGTGAAGTCGAGCCCGAGTCGTTTGCGAAGAAACGTGATGACATCACCGCTTTCGTTGCACACGAAACAGTGATACTGGCCTCGCTTGGGCGACACGGAAAAATTTGCATTCTTGCCCTGATGAAACGGACACGGGCCGCGAAAATCGGTGCCCACGCGCTTGAGCTTCACATACTCGCCAATGATCTGCGCGATATCAGCCGCTTCACGAACGCGTTCGACCACCTCGTCGCCAATCATGCGGCGCTCACCTTAGCGCAGCTCGGCCATTGTGACGCCGGCGCCCCCTTCGTTCCACCCGCCGAGCCGGTGCGTGGCAACGCGCGAGTCACCACGCAGCATTTCACCCACGCGTTCGCGCAACGCACCGGTGCCCTTGCCGTGAATGATGCGCAGCTCGCGCAAGTCATTGCGCACGGCCGCATCGAGCGCCTGCATGAGAGCAATCTCAAGTTCATCCACGCGCATGCCACGCAAATCGACCTCGCGCACGGGATCAACCTCAGGCACGTCTCCCATGACCGGCACGCGAACGGCTGGTGGAGGCGGCGCAGCGGTGCGTGTGAGCGTGCTGATGGGCACCGCGAGGGTGAGCGAACCCACAAGTACGCGCGCACTCGCACCCCGCACATCCACCACCGTGCCCGCCTTGTCTGCGAGTGTACCAACGAGCACCGCGTCACCAGGCACCAACGGCTTGTTCTCAGTGCTGGTATGCTTGCGCGCCGTAGTCACGCGCGCACTGTCTACGGGACGCGTTTTGGACGCGCGCGCGTCCATGGCGGCCACCGCCTGCTGCTGTCCCGACGCGGCTTCTTCGATCGCGCGTCGCGCTTCGCGCGCTTTCGCGTCGATCATCTCGGCACTGATCTGTGCGTCCGCCGCCGCGGCCTTGACCGCACCAATCGCACGCTCCACTTCGGCGCGCGCTTCCAGCAAATACTTACGCGCTTCCTGACGCGAGGATCGCTCGAGTTCCTTTTCTTTTTCGCGGGCCTTTTTCTCGCGGTCGCTCACCGTGGCAATGCGCGACGTGATGCGACGCGCCTCACGATCCGCCTCAAGCTCGCGTTCGGCGAGTGTGGCTTCACGCGCCTCAACATCCGCCAGCAGCAAGGCGAGATCGCGCTCGCCAGCGGGCAATCGTGATTCGGCGAGCGTGAGCACAGGCTCGGGTAGCTGCAAGCGACGAGCAATGGAGATGCCGTACGAACGACCCGGCACGCCCTTGATCAACCGATACGTCGGAGCGAGCAACGCGGCATCAAACTGCAATGACGCATTCACAACACCCGGCACTTCCGTGGCGAGCAGCTTGAGCGCGCCAAGATGCGTGGTCGCAACCGTCATCGCGCCGCGTCGCGTGAGTGTTTCAAGAATTGCGCCGCCAAGCGCAGCGCCCTCCGACGGATCAGTGCCCGATCCCACCTCGTCCATCAGCACAAGTGAGTTGTGCGTGGCCAGACGGAGGATCTCGCCTTGATGCTTGAGGTGCGCACTGAATGTTGAGAGGCTGGCTTCGAGACTTTGCTCGTCGCCGACATCGGCGAAGACGTCATCGAACACCGGCAAACGACTTCCGCCCGCCACGGGCACGGGCACGCCACACTGTGCCATCACGGCCAGCAAGCCGATCGCCTTGAGCAGCGCCGTCTTGCCGCCCGTATTCGGGCCAGACACAAGGAGCGTGCGTTCGCCGGCATCGAGCGCGAGCGTGAACGGCACCACGTTGATGCCCTGCGCAAGCAGCAGCGGGTGGCGCGCGTGCACAAACTCGCAGCCACTCGACGCCGCACCGAACTCGGCGTGGCCGGCGTGCACATCTTCGGCGTAACGCGCGCGCGCCAACAGCGAATCAAGCGCGACCATTGCGGCGAATGCATCCCTGAGCGGCTGATACAGCGGATGCAACAACGCCGTGATCTCACGAAGGATGCGTTCGATCTCGCGCTGCTCATCGAGCTCGAGTTCGCGCAATCGATTGCCAAACTCAACCGCAGCCGGAGGTTCGACAAAGATTGTCGCTCCGGTGCCCGACGTATCGTGCACGAGACCACCCACAACCACGCGTGCCTCGCGCCGCACAGGCATCACCCAGCGACCATTGCGCATGGTGACCGAGGCATCGCTCACCTGATGATGTGATTCGAGCTTGCCCATTTCCCGTTCAAGCAGCCGCACCAGTTCACCTTCGGCGCGACGCAGCTCCTGGCGGATTTTTCGGAGCGCCGGTGTCGCATCGTCGCGCACCGAACCGTCATCGTTGATGGCGCGGGCGATCGCGTCTTCAACCGTGCGTGCTTCAATGAGCTGGTCGGCAAACGACTGCAACACTGCACGTGCAACCGCATTGCGACGCACGTCACGCAACGCTTCACGAGTACGCCGGCTAGAGCGCAGGAAGGTGCTACCCTGCAGCAGTTCAGGCGCGGTCCAGCTGACACCTTCCACACGCAGGCGCATGAGCGGCGCTGCAAGCTCGGGGATC
This sequence comes from Gemmatimonadaceae bacterium, assembly GCA_022843265.1. GTDB lineage: Bacteria > Gemmatimonadota > Gemmatimonadetes > Gemmatimonadales > Gemmatimonadaceae > JAABRT01. Next base: position 14,991 of record JALHNZ010000009.1, on the reverse strand, counting down.
TGCTCGGCACTCCACGCTGGTTCGCCGGTGATGAGCGTGCGCATGGCCGACACGCGCTGGTGCTCGTTTTCAAGCCAGCTTTGGTCGCTACTTGGCGACAGCGCGCGTACAGCAGCTGCACCGGGACTCGAATGCGCACGGTGACTCACGTGCACAAGAATCCGGGACAGTTCAAGTATTGAAAGCGCGTGGGCGTTCATCGGCGCGGCAGTCCTGCCCTGAATGGTGCGTACCTACTACTTCGACGCCAGCTCTTCCTTGACGATGGCACTGATCTGGCTGCCGTCGGCGCGACCCTTGAACTGTGACACAACGCGCCCCATTACGGCACCCATGTTGGCGGCACCACCCGCGATGGCGGCCCGGACAGCGGAACGCAGTTCATCGCTTGAGACGGCCGGCGGGAGATACGCTTCGAGGCTCGCAGCCTCGGCTGCTTCTCGGGCGGCGAGTTCGGGACGCGCGCCCGTTTCGTACATGGCCTGCGACTCACGACGCCGCTTGATGCCTTTGCGGATCACGTCGATCACCTGATCGTTCGTGAGCGGCTCTGGCTGCTCGAGCTCGCGATTGCGAAGGTCAGCGAGCACGGTTCCGAGTAACAGCAACGCATCCTTGTTCTGCGCGCGGCGGGCGACCGTGAGGTCGTCCTGAATTTGCGCAAACAATGGAGCGAGCTCGGCCATGGAGGCCGCGCTCAGACGCGCGTGCGACGGTTCTTGCGAATCGCAGCGTTCAGCTTGCGCTTACGACGCTCGCTCGGCTTTTCATAATGCCGATGCTTGCGGAGGTCGGACAGAATTCCGGCCTTTTCGACTTTCTTCTTGAACCGCTTGAGGGCGCGTTCGAAGTTCTCGTCCTCGTGGATGATAATCTCCGACAAACCAAACTCTCCCGTGGGGCCGTTGAGCGACGAAATTCGCCGCGTAAGTGATGTACCGACAGCCATGTAGCTTACCACTCCCAGACACGTGGGTCAAGGCGCGTTTCAGGCGAAATACGGGGCTTTTCAGCCCTTAGCCCGGAGGCCACGCCATTGGGCGGCCGCCCAGCACGTGGAAATGCAAATGACCCACCGTTTGCCCGCCCTCACGACCCGTATTGACCACGACCCGGTAGCCGGCGTCCGCCACGCCCGACACTCGAGCCACTTCTCCGGTCAGGCGCAGAAGGTCTCCGAGCTCGGCGAGATCAGCGTCGGCACCGCTCGCCTCAGCCAGCGACACCACGTGGCGCCGAGGGATCACCAACACGTGGACCGGCGCCTGCGGCGACAGATCCCGGAATGCGATGCCGTAGTCGGATTGCGCCACGATCGTGGCCGGTATCTCACCGGCGACGATACGGCAGAAGATGCAGCTGGAATTTGACATGGATCGGCGGATGGGGTGGCGGTTCGACTCCAACCCGAAACCTATTGCGTACATGCCGCCGCCGACGACTCAGACGGTACGCCAAGTGGTTCCCGCTAGTCGCCAAGGAAGCACACGCAGCGAAGCACGAACGACCGCAGTCTGTTGCAGACTGCGGTCGTTCGCATCTCACCCGTTCTGTGGTCAGAAGTTGTAGCGCACGCCGGCCTGCACCTGATACCGGTTTCCAGCCAGCACACTCTGGCCGAAGTTTTGGTTCACGGTGTAGCGATAGTTCTGTGAGGCCGCATCAAATCCTGCGGTGCGCAGCAGCGTCTGATTCGCGCCGGGCACCACGCGCTGTCCACCCCAGCCGTGATTGATCATGCTCGCAAAGTTGAACACGTCAACCGTCAACTCCGCGCTCTGTCCGCGCACGGACGGCAGCTTCTGCGCATATCGCAGATCGATCTGCGTGACGAACGGATTGCGTACGGCACTGCGACCGGCGATTGAGCCGAGGTTCTCACGCAGGTAGTCCGCCGCGAGATTGTTCGGGTTATCAAGCACCGTTTGCATGGCGGCGGCAAACGCCGGATCGAGACCTGGACGACTCGGGTCGAAGATGAACGCGAGGTCATTGGCATTCGCGAACGATCCACCCTGTCCGACGTCGTCGTAGTTGATGTCCTGTGCTACCGTCGGCGACCAGTTGCCACCCGACTGACCGATTACGCGCACACTGAAACGGCCGCCGAGCACTTCCGGCGTGGAACCGAACAGCACGAGCTTATGGCGGAAGTCCGTGGCACTCGGTCCCCAGGCGAGGTCTCGGGTATCACCCGGGACCGGATTGAAGACGGACGAGATCGCAATGCAGCAGTTGTACGAATGATTGTCACGCGTTTCGTTGAACGTGAAGGAGCCACCGAGGTTACCCCCGCGCGGCAGCACCAGCGTTCCATCGAAAATCAGTGCACGCTGCACCAAGGCCGCATCCGAGCGGAACTCCAGCACGCGCTGGAACTGCTTGAACGGGCGGATGGCCGCGCGGCCTGCTGCACCGGCCTGTGCTGGATTCGTGATCACGGCGACCGGTGCGAATACCGGACGATTGTTTTCGTTCGACAACCGGAAGGCCGGTTCCGGCAAGTTCAGGTCGACGTAGCGGTAGTTGTTGCGCGTATCGCCGTACTGACCGGTCACGCCCATGGTGAGGCGGCCTTCGAACATGCGCTTCTGATACGAAAGGTCAGCCTTCCATGTTTGTGGCACACGGAAATCATCCGCGAACACGTTCAGGTACTGCGGACGCGCCGCACTGCCCGCCGGAATGCCCGGTACGTTCGCGAAGTTCTGGCGATAGCTGACGAAATCGGGCGTCGGCACCGCCGCGCCCGTCAGCAGCAGATCACCAAGCTGCGAACCATCATTGAGCAGGTGGTTGATGTGCGACATGTAGTGCGGCTGTGCGGTGAACAGGCCGCCACCAACGCGAAGCACGTCGGTTCCGCGCGATCCGATGTTCCATGTGACCTGGCCACGCGGCTGGAACTGCCCGCTGACGGGCTTCTTGTCGCTCCGCACGCCAAAGGCATCGAACGCCGCCTGATTGAAGTTGGCGCCGGTCAGAAACGCCGTCACGTCGTAGCGCAATCCGCCCGCAATGACCAACGATGATGTCGGGCGAAACTCTCCCTGCGCAAACAGTCCGCCGTCAAACACCTTCTGCGACATGATTGGCTCAAGATCCTGCAACGGCACGAGGCGCGCGTACGATGACGGGCGACGCGCTTCCAACGCGGCGAGATTCGGGAACTGAAAAAGGCCGTCGGTTTCGATGGAGACGAACATCGACAGGTCATTGAACGAGTTGTCAGTACCGAATGTCCAGGCCGTATTGCCGCGCTCGAATCGCGTGACGTTCACCAACTGCAGCGAGCGTTCAGTCTGCAACTCGGGGCTTGTGCGCTGTCCACCAAACTGCAGGATCTGCGGGTTGCCGGTGCGGCCATCTGGCAGCGTGGACGCCACGGTCACCCAGGCACGCGGCAAACGCGTGTTGGCCTGATTCTCCAGGATACGATCGGTGAAGGCGATACGAAGGTCGTTGGTGCCAGACGTTCCGATGCTCGACTTCAGCGACGTCATGAACTGATTTTCGCGCGACGCCTGATTGCCGCGGCTCTCCAGCACCGACAGTTCGCGATCGGGAATCGAGTTGGCGTAGGAGAAGTTGCTGAAGTTGTGGCGCATCGTGAGGCGGTGACGATCGTTGATCGACCAGTCGGCACGCGCGAACACAGTGTTCAACGCGTTGCCGCGATTGAACACACCCGTCTGCTGCCCTTCCGGCAAGCCATACTGATTGCGCAGGATGTTGAGAAAGCGCGTGACGGAATCCGGGCTCACCTGCAAGCGCGTCCAGTCGGCCTGATTTTCAACGCTCAGCGCGACGAACGGCTCTGTTACATCCTGGCGATCAAAGGCCACGGTGAAGTGCAGCTTGTCCTTGATGATCGGACCGGAGAGCGTTCCGCCCCACTGGTAGTTGCTGAAATCCGTAACCGCCTGTCCGAGGAAGTTGGTATTCGTGGTCAGCGCCTGATTCCGGTTGTACAGAAAGAACGATCCGGTGCGCGTGTTGGTACCGCTGCGAGTGGCCACGTTCACCGCGCCTGCTCCCTGCCGCCCCTGCGTGACGTCGTACACGTTCGTCACGACCTCAAACTCCTGGATGGCTTCAACGGAGAGGGAGTACGGGCCACGTCCGGAACCTGTGCCCCACAGCGTGTTTTTCTGCTGCACGCCGTCAACGCGAATGTCCGTGCTCGATACTCGACTGCCGGAAATGGACGATGATGACGTAATAATGCCGCCCGTGCCCGACCGCGACGTGGTGGGCGCAATGATCGACAGATCGGCAAAGCTACGGTCAGCGATTGGCAGCTCCCGGATTTTTGCCTGATCGACGACGAAGCTGGCGCCCACGCGTTCGTTGCGCTTGGCCTCGCGATCGCCGCGCACTTCTACCGTCGCGAGTTCCTGCGCCGCGCTGCGCAACACAAAGTCGAGCGTGACGCGGTCGCCGAGATTCAGCGTGATGCCGGTGCGGGACTCCGCCTGCAAGCCAAGCTTGCGCGCAGTAATTGTGTACGGACCACCAATGGGAAGCTGCGCAAACACGAAACGACCGGTGTTGTCGGTACGACGCGTCTCCTGAAAGCCAGTGGACGCATTACGCGCAATCAATGTGGCGTCGGTAATCGGCGCACCGGCGGAGTCACGCGCAAACCCACTGATGTAGCCTTCGGTGGCCTGAGCGCGAAGCGTGCCGATCGGCGCACTGAGTGCGACGCTGGCGAACAAAACCAAAGCCGACGTGCAGCGCACGAGGCAATTCAAACGGCTGTTCATGGAGGTGTGTGGAGTCGGAAGGAGGTTTCTGACGGAGAAAGACTATGACACGTCAAAACTCCATCCGCCCATCACGGATCAATATCCCGCAGGTCACAAGCGCGTCACACATGCGCGCGCGCGTGATGCGCTCCGTTGCGCATAATCACGACAGTGCGTCACCAAGCGATCCGGAAAGCACGTGACCGGCGTACGGAGAACATGAAAAATCTCGCCAACACCGCGCGTTACCTGCAGGCCATTTCCTGCACTGCGCTGATACTGACGATCTCCATGCTGCCACGCGCAGTGCTGTCGCAGGCGATTCAGAGTACCGGAACAGAACGCGCCGTGTCTGCCGACGCGTTCTGGCGCGTCACCTACGAGAACGACTTCTTTACGGCGACTGATCGTTTCTACACGCAGGGCATCCTCATTGAAGTGGTGCACCCGCGATTGCAGGCTCGCCTCTTCGAGCAACTGCTCTTTGCTCCGTCCCATTCGCGTCGGCGTTTCGGCGTGGCGTTCGAAGACAACGGGTACACGTCGCGCGATCTCAAACAAGCGACGATCCCGGTCGGCGATCGACCGTACGCCGGCACGAAACAGCTTCGCGCGTTCGTGATTGCGAACGACACAACCACGGGTGGTCTGACCACGTCGTCGCTGACGCTTGGTGTGATCGGTCCGGCGGCCGGTGGGCGCGAGATTCAGACCTACCTGCACCGCAAGACGGGCAACACCATCCCGATGGGCTGGACGCATCAGATTCACAACGATGTCATCCTCAATTATGAAATAGCGACAGAGCGCGTGTTGCAGCGTGTCGGGCGACGTGCAGATGTGTCGGCCGCAGCGAGCGTGCGCGCGGGGACCTTTCACACCGCCGCAATCATCGGCACAACGCTGCGCGCCGGAAGACTGCGCTCCGACGCGTCCTCTTCGATACCGGCGGCTCCCTCGGTCACGCCACCGGCGGCTCGCACCGCCCGCGCAATCTTCGCGTATGTGAAGCCACAGCTCCAGGTCGTTGGCTACGACGCCACCTTGCAAGGCGGTCTCTTCAATCGGAGCAGCCCGTACACCATCGCCAGTGGCGATGTATCGCGTACGGTGTATCGACAGCAGATTGGCCTCGTGTACCGGTCGGCGACGCGCTACGTGGAGCTCACGCACATCTACACGTCGCCCGCCTTTCGAGGAGGCGCCGCGCATCGCACTGGCGGCATCAGCTTTGGCGTCTTGTTGCCACCCCGGCGGTCCCCCTCACGGTGAGGCGTACCACGGGTTAGCGTTGTGGGCACGCCTCCCCAGGCAGTCCCTCCTGTGCCAAAACTGCGCCGCCCCCCACCTCTTCTGACCCGACCGCATGCACACGCCGGATCGTTTCTTGATGCGCGGACTGGCCTGAATGCCAAGGCCAACGCTCGCGGCTTCGCTCGCAGATAATTTCCTTGGCAACTCCCCCGATTGGTACAAGCTCACCATTGTCGGCTTCCTGATCGTCAACCCACTGCTTCTTGTGACCGCCGGTCCGTTTATCACGGGCTGGATCCTGATCCTTGAGTTCATCTTCTGCCTCGCGATGGCGCTCAAGTGTTATCCGCTGCAACCCGGCGGATTGCTCGCGCTCGAAGCACTGGTGATGGGCCTGACCAGCACCGAGACGGTGTACGACGAAGTGGTGCAGAACTTCCCGGTGATTCTGCTGCTGATGTTCATGGTGGCCGGCATCTATTTCCTGAAGGAGTTGTTGTTGTACTCCTTCACGAAACTGCTGCTGCGGGTGAAGCACAAAGCGGTGCTGTCGCTGCTGTTCTGCGCAGTCGCCGCTGTGCTTTCGGCGTTTCTCGACGCACTGACCGTCACGGCTGTGGTCATCACCGTGGCGCACGGATTTTTTCTGATCTATCACAAAGTGTCCTCGGGCAAGCAGTACCATCAGGAGCATGATGTCACCGGCGACGACGAGATCGGAGAGCTCGACCGGTCCGACCTGGATGTGTTCCGTGGTTTTTTGCGCAGCCTGATGATGCATGCGGCGGTGGGCACTGCGCTTGGCGGTGTCTCGACCATGGTCGGTGAGCCGCAGAATCTCCTGATTGCCAAAGTTGCCGGCTGGGACTTTCAGGAGTTCTTCGTGCAGATGATGCCGGTGTCAATTCCCGCGCTCATCGTGGGGTTCATTACGTGTGTCACCGTTGAACACTTTCGCATTTTTTCCTTTGGCGACCAACTGCCTGAAAAAGTGCGAACGATTCTCAATGCGTACGAAGAGCACACCGAGGCCCATCGTTCCTCTCAGGAAGTAGTCATGCTCTGGGTGCAAGGGCTGATCGCGGTCGGGCTCGTGTTCAGCCTCGCATTTCACGTGGCCGAAGTGGGGCTGATCGGTTTGGCAGTCATTGTGCTTGCCACCGCGCTCAACGGCGTGACAGAAGAGCACCGGCTCGGCAAGGCTTTTACTGAAGCCCTACCCTTCACGTCGCTACTGGTCGTATTCTTTGCGATCGTGGCCGTGATTCACGATCAGCATTTGTTCCAACCGCTGGTGCGATCGGTCCTCACATTGGAAGGAACCACACAGACCGGCGCCTTGTATCTGGTGAACGGCGGCTTGTCGGCTATCAGCGACAATGTGTTTGTGGCCACGATCTACATCACGGAAGTACACAACGCGTTTCTCGCCGGTGACATCTCACGCGCGCAGTTCGACAGACTGGCCATCGCCATCAACGCCGGAACAAATCTCGCCAGCGTCACCACGCCAAACGGACAAGCGGCGTTTCTGTTTCTGCTCACGTCGACACTGGCACCACTCATTCGCCTGTCGTACGGTCGCATGGTGCTCATGGCGATGCCGTACGCGATGACGCTCTCCGTCACCGGGCTGCTGGCCGTGATGTTCCTGTTGCCCTGAACCCGCGCTGGTCCTGACACTGCAGCGCGGGTGCACTCGAAACGTTACCCCGCGCGAATGATCCCCAGCGCAACGACAGCCGCCGTTTCGAAACGCAAAATCGTGTCCCCCAGGCCGGCGGACACGAACCCGGCGGCGTGCAGCGCGTCGATTTCGTCGGACTCGAAGCCACCCTCAGGTCCAACGGCGATCATCACATCGCCCGCGGCAATCGGCGACCGAGCGAGCGGCAGTCCGCCGGCGTCGAGCACCAGGCGAACACCTTCTGGTGCGGCCTGAATCGCGCGTTCAATCGGCGCTTCCGGAAACAGTTGCGGCAACCATGCGCCGTGCGATTGCGCGAGTGCTCCCTGCATACGTGCGCGAACTTTCGCCTGGAACGTGACCCCTTCGCCGCGTGGCGACACACTCCGCGAGCGACGCCACAGCACCGGCCGCCAACTGGTGCACGCCAGCTCGGCCGCTTTTTCCGCCAGCCACAACAGCCGATCGCGATCCGCCACGGGTACCAGCAGATGCACCGGGCGCGCCGGTGCGATGTGACGCACCTGCGACACTTCCACCTGCGCTCCCTGTTTGGCCAGTCGCACCAGGCGCCCTTCCGCAACGGCGCCGGCGCCGTCGCAGAGACCAATCGTGGCACCCACATCGATGCGACGCACCTTCATGTGGCGCGCTTCGTCCTCGCCGAGCGTACAGATGGTACCTGCAACGAGCGGCTCGGAGGTGAAGAACACCGCTAGGCCCGCGCTATCGCCACGCTCCACCAGATGTCCTCCGCGTCTTCAGCGGTGATGCGCCAGCCAGCCGCCGTGAGGACCTCAACCATGTGCGCGCGTTCTTCCTGCAGGATGCCACTGAGAACAGCGGCACCACCACGCTCGATCGAGGCGTCGATCACCGGCAACAACTCCTGCAACACCGACGAAATAATGTTGGCCAGTACAATGCGGACGGGAGCCACAAGCGGAAGCAAGGCCTCAGCGCCACCTTGAAAGACGTGGACGACATCCGCGACGTTGTTGCGCTGTACATTCTCGTGCGCATTCGGAATGGCCTCTTCATCCAACTCGATGGCGTACACACGCGAAGCGCCAAGCTTTGCCGCCGCGATCGCAAGCACCGCACTCCCGGCGCCAAGATCTGCCACCGTATCGCCGCGATGCAACACGGCGCCAAGCAAACGCATCACACCGCGCGTGGTGGCGTGCTCACCGGTGCCAAAGGCCATTCCCGGATCAATGACAATGGTGGTCGCTGCGTCGTACTGGTCGGCCAGCCAGGGCGGTGTGACGACGAGCGTGCCGACCTGATGCGCATCAATGCTGGTCTTCCACGACTCCGTCCAGTCAATCGGCGGGACGTCCGCCACATCGATCTGCACACCGGCATCTGCCGCGTTCAACACGGTACGCACGTGCTGCAGATCGGTATCAGGCGGGAAGTGTGTGACGAGTTGTTCACCGTCTTCATGCACACCTTGCGCGCCCGCGTCAAAGAACGCCTGCATGAGCGCACTCCGTACGGAAACAGCCTGACTGCTTGGGCGCACTCGCACCGCGGTCCACGGAGTCTCAGGCACCCAACGCTTCCTTCATCTTGGACCAGATGCTCTTTTCGCGCTGCGGCGGCGTGGTGCCCTGCATGGCGGCAAGCTGCTTTAACAGCGTGGTCTCTTCATCTGACGGTTCCTGCGGCGTCCACAGCTGTACGCGCACATGCAAGTCGCCTGTACCGGTGGCATTCACGCGCGGCAAGCCGCGTCCACGCAGGTGAAATACCGTGCCGCTTTGCGTGCCTTCCGGAACGCGCAGCGAAATTTCACTGGTGACACCAGGTACGGTGATGTCGGCACCGAATACCAACTGGGGATAGGTGACCAACGCTTCGCAGAAAAGATCTTCGCCGTCGCGCTCGAAACGATCGTCTTCCTTGACATCGAACACCACAAGAATGTCGCCACGCGGACCACTGCGCGGCCCCACGTTGCCGGCTCCACGCAGCGTCATGTACTGACCTGTGGCCACACCAGCCGGCACTTGAATACGCACCGTTTTTTCGCCACGCACACGCCCTTCGCCGCGACAACTGCGGCACGGGCTGGCGACCACAACGCCTTCACCCGCACAGGTGGGGCACGGCGCAACACTGACGAACTGTCCGAAGAACGAGCGCTGCGCCCGACGCACTTCGCCCGCGCCAGCGCACGTGTTGCACGTGGTCGGCTTGGACCCTGGCTCAGCACCACTGCCCTCGCACTTGTCGCAGGGGTCGAGCACCTTCACCATCACCGTTTTCTCGACACCCGTTGCCACTTCCTCGAGCGTGAGCGACAGCGGCAACTTAAGATCCGTGCCTGCGCGTGGTCCGCCGCCACGACGACCGCCGCCGGCGCTGAACATATCGCCGAATCCACCGAAGTCGCGCATGAAAATGTTGAGCGCTTCCGACAGATCAACATGCTCGAATCCGCCACCGCCGCCACCGCGCAGCCCGGCCTCGCCGTACCGATCGTAGGCGGCGCGCTTCTGCGGATCCCGCAGCACATCGTATGCTTCGGTAATCGACTTGAACTTTTCTTCGGCGTCTTTTGAGCCACCGTTTTTGTCGGGATGCCACTGCATCGCAAGCTTGCGATACGACTTCTTGATGTCCTCATCGGACGCATCGCGCGCGACGCCCAACGTTGTATAAAAATCAGCCATGTGATGTCTGGAAAGTCTTAACTGAGCAAATCAGAAACGAGCTGCGACGTGTGCGATACGAGCGCCACCACTTTGTGGTACGGCATGCGCGTCGGGCCAATCACACCGATCACGCCCGACAACGAACCCGCCTGATACTCGGCCGTCACCACCGTGAACGCATCCATGCCCGGGGCGCCGTGCTCGTTCCCGATTGTGATATTGAGCCCCGACGAGCCCGCCCGCGACTGCAGCAGCGTCGCCAACTCCTGACGACGTTCCGTCAACTCAATTAACTGCCGCATCCGTTCGCCGGTTGCAAACTCCGGTTGTTCAGCGAGGAGCGATGCCTGGCCCAACACCACATTCTCCGTGGGTTCGGCGGCGCGCGCGAACACTTGCTCGCCTTCCTGCACAAAAATGTTCAGCAGCGCCGTGGCATTCAGTGAGCCCGGCACGTCCCGCAACCGGCTGCTGAGTGAAGCGCGTACTTCGTCGAGCGTGAGCCCCGACAATCGTTCATTCAGCACAATCGTGACTTCGACCAACGCTTCATCGGCGATGGTGCCCGGCACCTCGACGAAAATGGTGCGCACCGAACCACCACCGAGCGTCAGCACCATGAGAATGCGCTCGGACGTGACGCGCACGAGCTCGATGCGCTGCAAAATGGCGCGATCGAAACGCGGACCCATCGCCACACCGAGTTCCTGCGTGAGCACACCAAGCGACTGAGCGGCACAGCGCAGAATCGCTTCGATGGCCGAACCGCCGGCCGAGATCTGCGCGGCAAGCTGATCTCGCTCCATGGCGGAGATGGATTCCACGCGCATCAGCGAATCGACATAGACACGATACGCTTTGTCCGTCGGAATGCGACCCGCCGACGTATGCGGATGGTAGAGAAACCCCTTCTCTTCCAGGTCGCTCATCGTATTGCGAATCGTGGCCGGTGAGACGCCGAGCGCAAAGCGCCGTGACAACACACGCGATCCGGCGGGCTCGGCCGTTGCAACGTACGCCTGAATCACGGCCTCAAGGACGTGTCGTTCCCGCTCGCTGAGCTCTGAAAATGCCATAACCCTAAGTGTACTAAGGACTTCGGTGTGCTGTCAACGCGCTGGCCATCGAGTCAAGCCGGAGCCAGCCCAGCGCCGTGCACCGAAGGCGCCTCGATGGATCACGAAAAACCCAGCCGGCCTCCTCCCACGGACGCACCAGATCACCTTCCGCATCGGTGATCAACAGGCCATCGGTCGTGCGCAACCCGAGATACACGGTTTCCGCCACGCGGTTCTCATTAGACAGCGTTTCCGACCCGCCAACCGGATCCACGCCCTGTGCGAGCTGTCGCTCCCACAACGCATAGGCCTCGGTGTTCCAGCGGCGTTGGGTGCCGTCAAAGCCATGCGCCGAGGGACCAAGTCCCAGATACGGCACGCCTTGCCAGTAGGCACTGTTGTGTCGGGCGCGATGGTTCGGCAGCCCGTAGTTCGACACTTCGTAGTGTTCAAAGCCCGCCGCAGAGAGCGACGTGTGCGCATGCAGAAACTCCCGTTCATACGCCTCTTCAGGAGCTTCCAGCACGGCGCCGCGGGATGTCCACCGGCCAAGTGGCGTGCCCGATTCCACGGTCAGGCCATAGAGCGAGACGTGTGTGGGCTGCAGTTCCAACGCCAGCGCCACATCACGTTCCCAATCGCGTTCCAGCTCGCTGGGTACCGCGAATATCAGGTCGACTGAAATGTCAGTGAGTCCCGCGTTTTGAAGCGTGTCCATGGCACGCACTGCGGCTGACGCATCATGCACGCGATGCATCCATGTCAGTACGCGATCACTGAACGACTGCACGCCAAGCGACACGCGATTGATGCCGGCCGACATCCAGGCACGCACATCGGCCGCGGTCACGTCTTCTGGATTAACCTCGATCGTGCACTCCGCCGTTGGCTCCGGCGACCGCACCGTGCGGATCGTGTCGAGTAACGCGCGAACACCGTCGCCGCCAAGTCGCGAAGGTGTTCCTCCACCGAGATAGATCGCATCTACAGGGCCCGGCAACACGCCCCGCACATGGAGCTCTCGCGCAATGCCGGCCACATACTCTGCAACCGGAACCGTCTTTCGAACGGCAATGGCAAAATCACAGTAGCTGCACCGGCGCGCACAAAATGGCACGTGCACATATACGAATCGCTCGGTGCTCACCCGCTGGCAACCGAGACGAGAGGCCGCACGGTGCCGCTCAAGTCCACCTCAACCAGGCCGTACAACTCAAGGACGGCAAGCGCCACGTTTGCGCGACGCACGTCGAGCTCAGCACGCCGGGCAATGATGCTCACGTCCGCCACTCCTTGCTGCAACGCGTCCCAACACGAAGCGGCATCGCCGTCCAGTTGTGGGGACTGCGCAGCGCGGCGTGGCAACTTGAGCTCATCGAGCAGATCGTCGGGCGAGCACAGCACCTGCGCACCGGCTTGCAACAACGCGTTCGATCCAACGCATTCAGGCGCATAGACCGATCCCGGCACCGCGCACACCGTGCGGTCGAGCTCGTGCGCGACGCGTGCGGTGATGAGTGCCCCGCTCTCGCGTCCGGCTTCGACCACGACCGTGATCTCCGCCAACGCGGCAATGAGCCGATTACGCTGCGGAAAGGTGCCTGCATGTCCACGCTCTCCGGGCGGCACCTCAGAAACAAGCAGCCCTTCTTCAGCGACCCGCTCCTGCAGCGCACGATGTCTTGGTGGATACGGCACGTCGACACCGGTGCCGAGCACAGCGACCGTTGTGCCGCGAGCGTTCAGCGCCCCAAGATGCGCCGCACCATCCACGCCGCGCGCCAGTCCGGAAACCACGGCGATATTCGCGCCGGCGCAGGCCTCCGCCAACTCGCGGGCGAACCGCAGTCCCGCCGGCGACGCAGTGCGCGTGCCCACGATTGCGACGCTGCGCTGCGCGGCGTACGCGGGGGTGCCACGAAGCCACAGCACAGGCGGCCGCGCGTGAAGGGCGTGAAACGAGGGCGGGTACGATGCATGCGACGGCAACACGCACTGGGCACCAACGCGCTCGGTGAGCTCCAGATAGGCTGCCGCGCGCGAGCGCGCCTGTTGCACCTCGTGCGAACTGAACTCACCGAGCGCTCGCGCCGCTGAGCCATGCATGAGCAGACGACGCTTGTGCTCCGAGGGACCTACGCCCGACATCAGTGATAGCGCGAGCGCGTCGCACGTCGCGCTATGCAGAGCGTCGGGTGCCATGAGCAATGCGTCAGGGCAGCATGATATCAACGCGTGCCGGTGGCGCCGCGGCCGCTTCTTCCTTGCGGAGCGACAGCAAACGCTTCCACCACGCATCGAGCAACACATCAAGACCAAGGCGACCAGGTGCGCTCACGGCGTACATCCCGAATGCACCAGGGGCGCTGATTTCGGGCACAAACAACTCGCCGAGCAAATCGCACTTGGTGAACACGACGCAATACGGCTTTTGCGCCAGCTCCTCGGAGTACTCACGTACTTCATGCCGCAGCTGATCCAGCTCGGCCTGCCAGTCTTCTGATTCAATGGACAGCAGGAACGCCAACACGCGGGTGCGCTCAATGTGCCGCAGGAACTGCAGTCCGAGCCCCTTGCCTTCGTGCGCGCCTTCAATAATGCCGGGAATATCGGCCACCACGAACGTCCGGTGATCGCTCAGCGGCACCACGCCAAGATTGGGCGACAAGGTGGTGAACGGATAGTTCGCGATTTTCGGACGCGCCGCGGAAATCACTGAGAGCAGCGTGCTTTTGCCGGCGTTCGGCTGCCCCACGAGACCAATGTCGGCGATGAGCTTGAGCTCAAGTTCAAGAACGCGCGCTTCGCCTTCTTCGCCCGGCTGCCACTTGCGGGGTGCCTGCTGGGTTGCGGTCACAAAGAACGCATTTCCCTTGCCGCCGCGACCGCCCTTGGCAATGATATGCTCCTCGCCGTCGCCCATCACTTCGCAGATAAACTCACCCGTGTCCTTCTCGCGCACGATGGTGCCAGGCGGCACGGGAAGAATCACGTCTTTTCCGGAACGCCCCGTCATGTTGGAGCCCATGCCGTGTTCACCGCGTTCGGCAATCCAGGAATCCCGGTAGGTGAAGTCGAGGAGCGTGGCAAGGTTGCTGTCGCCGCGCACGATGATGTCGCCGCCTCGACCGCCATCGCCACCATCCGGACCACCCATCGGATAGTACTTCTCGCGACGGAACGAGCAGGCGCCCGACCCTCCGGTGCCCGCTTCAACCTTCACGATGACGCGATCGATAAACATGCGCTATTTCCCTTGCACGCGAGCCCAGAGGCCCACGTATCGTTTGACATCATCCGAGTCCAGCAAATCGGCAATCGCGAGCAACGCCGCGTCTACCTGAGCTGGTGATGCACCGGCGTGAAGTGCACCGTGCAGATGCGAATGCAGCTGTCGGTCCTGCCGAGCAATGGCACAAGCGGCCACTACACAAAGCTCCCGTCGTGCCAGGTCCAGTTGTGGCCGACCGAGCACTTTTCCGTACCCCTCAACAATCATCCACGCATCAAGTGCCGGATGCAACGCCTTGATGTTGTGCCGCAGCGGCTCGTAAAAGCGCCCGTACACCGCGGCGCAC